>CAZLHI010000009.1:0-106029 GCA_964559435.1 uncultured bacterium
GCTTCTCTCCCGGCCGGCGGCCGGTGACCCTGATCGGCACGTCCTGGTTGGGCACCAACCCCGAGAGTCGTATCAGGTTGTGCGCGAGATCCATTATCCTCACCGGATAGCCCATGTCGAGCACGAAGACGTCACCCCGACCCCCCATCGCCCCAGCCTGCAAGATGAGCTGTGCGGCCTCCGGTATAGTCATGAAGTAGCGGACCATATCGGGATCGGTCACAGTCACGGGCTGTCCATTCTGGATCTGGCGCGTCATGATTGGGATGACGCTGCCGCGACTGCCGAGCACGTTGCCGAAGCGCACGCTAACCATGTTCGCGTTCGCGGCCACCGCGTAGCCCCTGACTATCATCTCTGCGACATGCTTGGTCGACCCCATCACACTCCTGGGCTCAACGGCCTTGTCCGTGGACACAAGGACGAATCGACCAACGAGGTGCTCGATGGACAGCTCAACGACGTTCAGGGTGCCGATCACGTTGTTCCGGACGGCCTCAGCAGGGTACCTCTCCATCAGCGGCACGTGCTTGTGTGCCGCCGCGTGAAAGACGACGTCGGGGTGATACAGTTCGAACACGTGGCCGAGCCCGCGGCGGTCCTGTATGTCACAGATCACAGGCACAACCTCGCAGTCGCCCTCCACCTCGCACAGCTCCTGCATTGCCTCATGAACGCTGTTCTCGCCGCGGCCCAGCACCAAAGCGCGGGATGCTCCGACGTTGAGCACTTGGCGGCAGAGCTCGCGACCGATTGAGCCGCCGCCGCCGGTTACGAGCACCGTCCGTCCGCGCAGATAGCCCGAAACGGCCTCTCGGTCCAGCTTCACCTCCGACCGGGGCAGTAGATCTCCCATCCGGACCTCGCGCAGCGCGGACACTGCGACGCCCCTCTCCATGAGCTCCCGCAACGGCGGGAGTATTCGCACCGGCACACCCGTCTTCTCGCAGACGACCAATACCTCTCGCATTCGCTCCGGACTCAGGGAGGGGATGGCGACCACGATTTGCTGGGCCCTCAGCCGAGCGGCCACCTCGGGGATCTCGTCAACGGTGCCGCGTACTGGTAGGCCGAGGATGCGCTGGTGCTGCTTGGCTGGGTCGTCGTCCACGAATCCGACGACCCGATAGTCCGTCGCGGACTCTTGAATCTGCCAGACGAGCGATCGTGCCGCGTCTCCAGTGCCCACGATGAGCGTCCGCCGGCCGGCGCCATTGCGCCGATGACTGCTGGCTATCGTGCGGGCAGACACGCGGGCGCCGCCGAGCAGAATCAGGTGGAGAGCGGCCTCCGTGGGAAGAACCAGATAGGGCCGACCAGGCGCTCCGAGAGCGAACAGCTGGGGCAAGACATAGAATAGGATGGCTATGAGCGGCGGCCCCGCGGCAGCGCTTGCCGTGAGCCAGAGAACGTCCTGCCGAGACACCTTACGCCAGGGCATCCGGTAGATCCTGAGGCCAAGGTAGACCGGAAGCCGGGCGCAGAGCACAGTCGCCAGGAAAGGCAAGGGACTTGCTGGCTCCTGCAGCTGGCCGAACGAGCTGAACCACGCCCATGCTCCCGCTGCGAGCATAAGCACGGAATCAATCAGCAGCTTGCCCAGCTCTCGCGCCCAAGTCGCCTCAGCACAGCGCGGAATCTCTCTGGCGGCGCGCGCCGCCCTGACGAGGAGGTCGCCACCCCATAGCTCCCGGGCCAGCCGCGACCCGGTGAACAGCCTGACACTCATCCAGAACTACTTCCTTAATCTCCCCCGCCCGCACACCGCGGGATCCTCGCCTCGAACCCGCCTCACTTATAGCACTGATAGTAATAGCGCCGGCCTCGATACCCGTAGCCGGGCTTCTCTCCCAGCTTGTTCAGCACGACGCCGGACACACTCTCTCCAACCCGCGAAAGCAGCGTCCGAGCCAACTGGAGATCGTATCGATGCGACTGCCCCGCCACGCACACCATCAGGACCGCGTCACTCAGATTGGCCAGCACGAGGCCGTCGGCGACGGCAAGCACAGGCGGGCTGTCCAGGATGACCAGGTCAGCGTGCCGCCGCAGCCCGGCGACGAGCTCTCTCATAGCCGGGGAGTCCAGCAGCTCGGTGGGATTGGGCACCTGCTTGCCACACCCAAGGACCGTGAGGCCGGGTTCCTTGCATCTGGTCAAGGCGTCTTGTAGGTTCGCCTCGCCGAGGAGAACGTCGGTGATGCCCTTGCCGCCCTCCACGCCGAGCATCCGGCCAAGGCCCGATCGACGCAGATCGGTATCGACGAGGATCACTCGGCGCCCGGTCATGGCCACCGCCCGCGCGAGGTTGAGCACCGTCGTAGACTTACCTTCAAACTGCCCAGGGCTCGTTACGAGCACCACGCGGCCGCGCTCACCCTGGGTGACGAAGTCCAAGCAGTATCGCAATGCACGATATGCCTCGCACGCCATAGTCTGGGGAACACCTGATGTGAGCGTGGCGGGGGTGCCGTTGCAGTCGAACGCGGGTATGGTGCCCAGCACCGGCGCGTCGGCCAGCCGGGATGCTTCCGCCTGGTCCCGCACGGTGTCATCGAGCTGATCCTGGACGAGTGCAACACCGGCCCCCACGCCCAGGCCGAGCAGAATGCCGAGCAAAAGGTTGAGCGGGATGTTCGGCTTGACCGGGAGGCGCGGCATCGCGGCCGGTTCGACGATGTCCGCGTTGCCGAGCGCCATGACTCGGCCGATTTCTATCTCCTGGCTGCGCCGCAGCAAGTCGGAGTAGATGTTCTGGGCGACATCCACCTGCCGCTGCAGCCCCGCCAGGGTTATCTGCCTGGAGGGAATCTCGCCCAGCTCTCGGTTTGCGCGCCGCACATCGGCCTGCAGCTGCTGATGCCGAGCCTTCAGAGCGGCCGCTTCCGCCTCGGTCTGTATGAGCTGCGCCGTCAGTGACTGCTGGAGCTGAAGGTCGCCGCTTCCCCCCGCCACGATGCGCCTGATCTCCTCGTCCAGCTGCTGCCGGACCAGGCGAATCTGCTCGTCTATCTGGTTCACAGGGCCTTGATATTCCGACGTGTACCGGGCCTGAGCCGCCAGGCGTTCCCCCTCGAGCCGCGCCAGCTTCGCGCGGAGTTGCTGGACAACTGCGTTGTCGCGCACCTGGCCAGACTTGATGCTCATGTTCTGCTTCACAAGCTGGTCCCGAATCCTGCTCACGCGCGCCCGCGCCTGAGCCAGATCGGCGCCGGTCCCATCTACATCGCTTCGCAGCGCCGCGGCTCGACTCAGAAGCTCATTGGCGGCGGCATCCGAGGCGACGGTCCCCGTGGACTCCTTGAAGGCCTGGATCTCACTCTCCGCACGTGTGAGGTTCTGCTTGGCAATAGTGAGCTGCTCTGAGAGGTACCGCCCGGTGCTCTCCGAGGACCCCCGAGCCCGTCGGCGGTTCATGAGAACGTAGGTGGTCGCCGCACCGTTGGCTATCTTCTGCGCGTTCTCGGTCGTCCGGGCCCGGGCGCTGACGCGGATCAACTGCGTATCTCTCACTGCCCGCGCGGTCACGCTCTTGTGGAGCACGTCGGGACTGAGAATCGGCCCCCCGTTCTCCCGGAGCCATTTGGAAGTGTCTTCAGCCGTCAGCTCCCCCAATATGAGCTGCACGTGGGTATCGAGGTTGGGAGAACCCATGGCAGCCATCGCTGCGGGCACAGTGTCATCATCTGATTGCGAACTGCCGGCCCGTACTTCGCTGATGAGCAGAGTCGCGGTGGCCTCGTAGGTCTTCGGGGTGAGGACGGTGACGAGCACACTGAGCCCGAAGATCGCTCCGAGGCATATGAGAATCGCTGCCTTGCGGCGGCGAAGGATGTTGACGTAGTCGCGCAGGTCAGGTGTTGAGGCCTGGTACGTTTCGAGCGTGGCTATAGTGCGTCCCGAGGCCTCGGGCAGCATTGGCGGGCCGCCCTGCATGCGGACGGGGAAGCGTGATTCTCCGTTATCTTTCTTGTCTTGAGACATTCACCCTCACCTCGCAGACAACGCGGGCAGTGTGAGGCATAGTGCCCCTTGCGAACAAACCACTCTCCGCTTGACGGTCAGACACTTGCTCGATGCTTTCAGAAGACCAGATAAGGAACGATGGCGAGAAGCCGCCAAACGTTCTGATTGCTCTCGCCTCGGGGCGGAACGAAAAGGACGTCGCCATCCTGGAGCGCGACGTTCTCCTCGAGGTCACCCTCCCGCAGCAGCTTCCCCAGGTTCACTGGTATTGCGGTGGGTTTCCCCTCAACCATCCGAAGGACGCTCGCATCGGACGGCCGGGCACTTGTGGTCATGCCGCCGGCTGCGTTCAGCAGGTCCAAGACCGTAGCCTGCTCCGGCAAGTTCTGTCGGCCCGCGGCGCGCACTTCACCGAGCGCGTAGACCCGTAGCAGGGGACGGCGAGGCACTGTGAGCACATCGCCCGACTGGAGGACAACGTTCTGGGTCGTGTCTCCTCGCAGCAATGCCGCGAGATCGACCGGGATCGTCGAGTCACCCCGGGTGATGACGGCGTGCTCGAGGTCGGCGGTGCGCGTCGGATCGTCGAGTATGTTTCGGGGAAGGCCCGTTTGAGAATCGGTGCCTTGTTCCAGCAGCCCCGCCTTGGCGATCGCGTCGAGCGCACGCACCTCTCCCCGCATCGGCATGTCGATCATGCCCGGAACCGGGACCTCGCCCAGGACCGCGTACCTGGCCTCCCGACGGCGCTCAACGAGTATCACGTCACCGGGCTCCAGCATTGGTTGGGTGGATCTATCGGGGACATCCTCGAGGAAGGCGCTCCACGACTCTCCCGTCCTCGTCATGACGGTGATCTGGCCGCTCGCGTACTCAGTCAGTCCGCCTGCGGCCGCCAAGGGCTGCATTAGGCCGGACCCGCTCGCCAAGGGGTAAACCCCCGCGGCCCTGACTTCACCCATCACGAATACGCTCATGCCCACCTGCCCGTACTCCTTGACAGTGATCATGACCCGCGGATGCCTGAGATATCTGCTGAGGCCTTCTTCGAGTCGGAGCTTGAGCTCGCTGCATGTCGCGCCGGCCGCCGGCACGTCCCCCAGCATGGGATAGGAGATCGTACCGGCTCCGTTGACCTGGCACTCCCGAGTGAAGAGCTCCTCCCCATCGACGGAGACGTATAGGGTATCCCCTGGGCAGACACGGTAGAGTTCAGAGCAACCGATCCCCGGCGGGCGCTCAACTGGGTCCGCCCCCCCGGCACCGACCGCGGAGTCTCGTTCGCCCTTCGCAGACGCCCCCGATGCCCACACAGCTATCACCACAGCCAGGCACAGACCGACGCGCATGCTCCGCCTCCCTCGACACACCATCAACTTAGCCTCACGGACGCACCACCTGCCTAGCGACAGCGTGCTCACTGGTACTCCCAGCTTGCGCCCGTTATCAGTACGTGCTTCACTACACTACGGAGCCGTGCCGCCGGCCGCCTATCCGCATTTTCCCTTCCTTGTGAGGAAAAGGTACAAGCATGGCCCGTCAAACGACCAAAGAAGCACAACAGAGAGGTGCCCGAGCTGCTGGGAGTGGCCGGGAGCGGCTCTGTGGTGGTGTCGCTCGCACAAAGCGACCGGTTAGACGGCGGCGAGGCCCTTCCCGCAGAATGCCGGGCTAAGGAGTGCCTGCTGGCTGCGGCCGCGTCGGTTTCGCAGACGCGCGCGTGGAATGCATTGAGGTCTCGTCAACTGACGTAGCTGGCAGGAGCTCGACGGTTCGCCAGGCGGGAGCGGCCGTCTGGGATCCGCAGCTAGCTGTCAAAGCCGAAGGCGCGAGCCAGGTAGACCGCCGCTTCCGCCCTCGTGCATGCCGAGTGCGGTCGATAGGTGCCGTCCTGATGGCCGGATGTGACGTTCGCCGCCGCCAGGTACTCCACGTACTCATAGGCCCAGAAATCCGGCGGGACGTCAGCGAAGCTCGGGATGTCCGGCGGCTGATAGTCGGCAAGGCCGGCGTCTCCGGTCGGCTCAACCATCGCCCTTGCGAGGAAGGCGGCCAACTGCCCGCGCTTCACGTCTTCGGCGGGGTAATAGCAGCCATCCGGATACCCGCGGACCACGCCGGCGGCCGTCGCGTACTCGATGTGACGGAACGCCCAGTGGCTGCTGGGCAGGTCCCGGAAGGAGCCCTCTGGGGGACCCGAAGGCAGGCGATCATCCCCGCCGGCGAGCGCCCGCGCGATGTAGACTGCGATCTGCGCCCGTGAAACGGTCAGCGCCGGCCGATACGACCCGTCCGAGTAGCCGTCTAGGAGGCCTGCCGCGCGGCAGGCCTCGATAGCTTTCGATGCCCAGTAGTCCTGGGGCACATCGCTGAACGCAACCGAGTTGTCGAGCGCCGGCCGGACATCTGTAGTCGAAAGCATCCCGTCCCCAACGCGAACGGCGCTCCTGGGTACGGCGGCCCGCCTCGCTTTCAGATTGGGCTTCGGCCGTACTGACAGCGCGGCGTATCCCGTGCCGCTGACCGCGCTCTCCCCGGCACAGCTTGCAGTGACAGTCAGCGTGACCAAGCTATCCCCGGGCGTGACATTGGCGGCGGCCCGATAAACGGGGTCTGGTACGCGGGCCGAAGGAGAGAAGCTGCCGCCTGCGCCGCCGTCGGACCAGCGCCACTCGGCGATGTCATGGCCCAGGGCATCATCGGCAATCGCCGTCAAGTAAGCCTTCCCCTTCCAGGTCACGACGGCCGGTTCCACATAGGCCCGGACGGTCAGCGTATGCTCGGCCGGCTCGACCGTCAAGGTCGCGGTATCGTTGCTGCTCAAGGGCACCGGGTCGCTGCAACTGGCAACGACCGTAAGGGTGACTTCTACCGGGTGATTCGTGGTGTTCCTCGGAGCGCGATAGAGGGGGTTGCGGACGTGCGAAGACGGGAGGAATGCGCCGCCGACATGTCCATCTTCCCAGCCCCACGACAGGGCGTCCTCATTGACACTGCCGCTAACGCTCGCGGACAGCGCGGCCGTCCCCTCGGACTCGACCACTGGGGGGGCGGGCTGGTCGGCCTGCACGGTCATGCTCAGGCCGGACGGCGCCACCCTGATTGACGTTGACGCCTGGCCGCCGACCGGCGTCGGGCCGCCGCAGAGCGCGGTAACAGTCAGCACGACTGTGCGCTCCGCCTCCGATGTGTTCTGCGCTGCCGTGTAGGTGGGGTTCTGCGCCTCCGGTGCGGGATAGAAGGATCCCCCCGCGCTCCCATCGCTCCAGCTCCATGATACTATCGAGTGCCCGCGCGTGTCCGCCGCCTCCGCCGATAGAGACGTTGTCCCGCCCGACGGTACGTCGGAGGGAGAAGCACTTGCGCTCACCGACAGCGAGTGCTCCACCGGCTGCACGCGGACGACCACCTCCGCTTCACCAGAAGTCGGGCTAGGGCCGCCGCACGTGGCCGTCACCGTCAGCGTTATCTCGACCTCGCCATCGCTCGTGTTGCTCGGCGCGTGATATGTCGGATTCTGGCTGGACCCGGAGGGCGAGAAGCTTCCCCCCGCCCCGCCGTCGGACCAGACCCAGGAGGCAATGCCGTGGCCGAGGCTGTCATCTGTCGAGGCCTGCAGCTCCGTCGTTCCCTCAGAGGGCACAACGTCGGGCATCGCCGAAGCCGTCACTGCCACGGCGTGTACGGCCGTCAGGCTCGCAATCTTCTCGCCGAGCTGGCGCCGCGCGGCCTCGAGCGCGTTCGTGTCGCGAGTCCAGTCGCGCCAATCCGGCCCGACACTGCGAGAGATACCGAGCGCCCAGTCCCCGTGGCCGCGCTCCTTCAGTAGTTGTATGTAGTCGTAATCGTCCACACCGTCCCGCAGCCACTTCAGCCGCATAGAAGGGAGGACTCCCTGCAGGCCGACCTGCTGCGCGGGGTAGACGAGCATCCCCTCTGCGGGATAGGCGGCAGAGTAGCCGGTCACGTCATTCCACGCGTCGGCCGACCACAGATCGGCGCGCCAGTAGAGAAGCCCGGTCAGTCCGAGGCTTTGGTTGATGAAGCCGGGCTGAATGCGGTAGTTGATGGGCGCGTAGTCGAGCAGCCACTTCGGCGAGTAATCATCCTGTTGGAGACAGTTGTAGCTCCAGACGCGATCCCCGCGATCGATGGCGGCCTGGACGTCGGCGGCGACATACTGCTTGGGCAGCTCCACCCAGATGTCCACGGCTCCTGCCCAATCGGACTTCGGCGGCATGGTGATGAGCTGGTCGACGCCAGCCGCGTGGAGCGCATCGGCGTACTGCTGCATGGTCGGCAGCAGGCCCGAGCAGTGGCTGATCTCGTCCGCGGTGTAGGCGTAGAGGTGAAGGCCGTCGGGATAGCTATTGGCGGCAGCAGCGACGGCGCTCGCGCTCGGCGGCGGATTGGAGACGCTGCAAGTGCTGCCATCGGCGCCGCTCCAGAAGCCAACGTTGACGGCCCCCAGCCCCTGGCTCATGAGAGCCTGCGCGTCCGAGGAGCTGACGAACGTCGGCATGAGGCGGTGGCGCAGCATCTCCTGCTCGGGCTGGAGCTGATAGCGGACCGTCCAATAGAGGAAGGAGGATTCGAGGGCCGGGGTGACCGACAGCTCGAAGTTCCAGACGGCCAGGCTCACGCTAACGGCCGCCTGGCCCTGATCGCTCGTCACCGTGAAGGTCGCGCTGCGCTCACCCGCCGCGGCGTCCCGGCGGACGAACACGTCCACCCAGATCGGCTGGTTCTTGCCGGCGGCAAGGTCGAAGGGAACAGCGTCCAAAGCCGCGCCGGTCAGGTCCTCCCCGGTGGCCGGATCCGCGAATGGGATCAGCCCGTCCGGATACCAGCCCGGCCCGAGCGGCTTGTTCTGGTTGGTCGCCCAGTCGGCCGTCCCGCGAGCCAGGTAGACGTAATGCTCCCGGTAGAGAGTGAACTCCACTCCCTGCACGTCCGGAGCGGCAACGTTGACGTCGGTCAGCCCGCCCGCCGGCCCGCGAACGATCATCTGGAAGGACTCGTACTCCCCCCTGGCAGCATGGAGCTCGATCCCGCTCTGACTTCCCGCGGGGGCGTCCGGCCCCACCCGCGCCAGGCTCGGCTCGACCCAGACGATGGGGGCGGCGAGTCCTGGCAGACTCCAGACCAAGAGGAGAACAGCGGACAGGCCGAGGAGCCGACATAGCCGTCCCGTGATGCCGAAGCCCCGATACAGCAGTACACCGGTTGACCTGCCACCGGCATGTGCCCACGCCTTACCACGTGGGGGTGCCCCTGAGCCCAATCGCGTCGCCTGTGCCAGCGGCCCCGTTCCGCTGGCCCTCGCCAATGTCAGCATCGCACACCAACCTCCCGCGCTGGCGCTGGGCTCCAACCGGCCGCTGGCTCAAGAGTGCGAACCTTTTCTCCGGCCGATATTCCATAGTTATCGCTCTACGGGGAAAGATATGGGGATGAGGCCGACTCGCGAGACGGAACGGGGCATGTCACGGGCCGCGCCATTGGCGTGAGGGCGTCCTGCGCCCGCCGATCAGGGCTATAGCCAAACATGCCGACGGGTTTATCAGAAGAACAAGGAGCACCGGCCGTCAACGGCCATAGACAGACCACCGGCCGTGGACGGCCGGTGGCTCACTACTCGGTATGTGGGGCGGCCGCGCGTCGCCGCCGGGACGAGGGCAAGGAGGGGAGCGGGTCTTGTACGCCTGCCCAGCCGCTAGCTCTTTGTCCCTCCGTATCCCATGCCGGCGGCAAGCGTAGTGAGAGGCATGTCGCTCTTCTTCAGATTGCCGGCGACGACCTCGCCGACGAAGACGACGTGATCTCCCGGCTCCCACCGGTGTCGCACCTCGCACTCCAGCCAGCCGATGGCCTCGCCAAGCAGAGGAAGCTCTGACACGCGCCTGCTCACGACAGGTTGGGGCGGCGAGCCAAAGCGATCGACGGGCGTGAAAAAGCGCTCCGCGAGCTCTGTGCTGTCCGCCGACAGGATGTTGACGGCAAAGGCGCCCGCGCTGTCGACGACCTTTGCCGACGCGGACCCCTTTCGCAGTGCTACAGCCACCATCGGCGGGGTCTTCGAGACCTGCATAACCCAGCTCGCGGTGAGTCCGTGATCCCCCGAGATCGTACGAGTTGCAGCGGATTCGTATGTCGCTGCCGCGGCCGGGATTCAGCGGAGGCGATCAGGCCTTCGCTGCACCTCCCCTTCGCAGCCGCCGGCGCGCCAGTCGCTTCAGGAAGCCGGGGCCGCCGACGGGCTGCCGCGCGACGATCTTGCCCGTCTCGTCCATCGCGCCTTTGATCGCGTTGAGGCTGGCCCGGAGCACGTCCCCGGTCCGGCGCGCTCGGTCAGTCAGCCGCCGCCCGTGCTCGCGCATCTCATCGCCGGTAACTCGAGACCGATCCTTCGCGACCTTCGGCAAAGCCTTGGCCAGCCGCGTCAGCCTCTTCACTTTCAGAAAGAGGTAGACGACTCCGGCCGTCACGACGACGACGGAGATGATCGCCACGAGCGCGTACAGAGCGGTGATCGTTAGCCAGCCACCATCTACTTCCATGGATACCTCCCCCCAAACGGCCTCCTGCATCGGGGCGCAAGACCCGCTCGCCTTGATGGCGCGGCCTCGCGCAGCTACTCGTCAGCCTCACCGCCCGCGGATGGCCGCTCTTCGCTGTAAGCGCCGCCCAGTCCCTTCACTACGCCGACCATGAGCGCAGCAAGCGACCCAGCTTTGCCGGCAGCTGCCTTGCTCACCATCTCGGCCGCCCGCTCGAGATTCGCCGTAGCTTGCTGGATCTTCTCTTCGGCTGCAACGGCCGTCCGCTCCGCCTGATCGGCTATCTTGCCGGTCGTCCGGCTGACGGTCTCCGCCGTTTCCTCGGCCTTGTCCGTCACGAGGCCCACCAGCCGGAGCGCCCTGTCGATCAGCCGCGAGAGCTTGACGCCGAGGAAGATGATGCCGGCAGTAACCGCCAGTGTCACGACGATCATAACGACCCCATAGGTCTTGGTGATCGTCAGCCAGAACGCATCGAGCTCCATCGCGGCCTCCTCAGTTGGTTGTGGGGCATTATACTAGTCGCTTAGGGATTACTCCAGTCGCTGCCGCCGACCTTTGTGTGCGCGACGGCCAAATGCCTCCTGAGGAACCCGCTCGCTACAGAGCGACATCCGCCGACATCCCGCAACATTGGCGCGTCCTGGCCGGGTCTCGGTGTAATCCATTCCCTGTCGCCTGATGTGACCACGAGCAGGCGCTGCCCTGTGATGGCAGAGAACTCGCCTGGGTATGATTACAGTGGATTGAGCGCGCGCTCGGCCCTCAGATTGCATGCGTTGATGAGGCGGTAAATCTGGAATAGGTAAAGATGCAGTGAGCTGGACTCGTAGGAAGAGGGCCATGCGCCGAGCTTGCCGTATTCTGCCTCTCATCATAGCGCTGCTCTTTACGGCGCCGCTGACGCCGATGCGCGTGAGTCCTGCCTTCGCGTCGGACGCTCCCACACAGCATCATCCGCGACACATGGTCAAGGTGTGGCTCGCGAAGCATCGCGGCCGCACCTTCCGGGTCATCCAGCTACCACGATGCGAGCACATGGAGTCCGTGATCGCCTATAGCCCGCGGGGTGAGACGAAGGAAGAGGCGAAGGCACGGCTTGGTGGGGTGGCCGTCTGCACGGGCGCCTTTCATCATTCGCGGTCGATGGCGCTGGCCGACTTCTATCAAGTCGATGGCTGCATCCTATCGAGTGCGACGACGGGTCGGTGGTTCTTCGCCATCATGGACGATGGCAGCGTCGATTTGTCAGGAGAGTACGGCCTGCTGAAGGGCGCGCCGGGAGTGAACGCGCTGGCCCTGGGGCAGAGGCTGGCTCCGGTCCTTCAGCGCGATGGGTTCTCCACCGCCTTCATGAACAGGGTCACCGACCGCATGGCCCTCGGCATGAGCTATGACTATATCTTCATCGTGCAGGGAAGGTCAGACATCTGGCGGCTGGCCGACTTCATGCGGAGGAACCTGCCAGTGCACAATGCAGTCAACTGCGACGGCGGGCATGTCGTGCGAGGCAAGGCGCCGGTGCATATCGTGTTCCGATGGCGCCAGCCGGGACAGACCGCAACTTCTGCGCCGCCGCAGCAGCACGATCCCTTCCAGATCTCGGCCGCACCGAGTACTGCGGACGGCTAGCGCGCCGTGGCGCGCCGCCCACGGAAAGTTGAGAAAGCCCGGCCCGAGAGCATCGGGCCGGGCTTCTTCGCCTGTCCGTGCGACTGCGCTAGTTGGTACCTAGCACCTTAACGTCGTCAACGCGGCCGTTCTCGTCCCAGCCGTCGCAGTTGCTGATGCTGAACTTCAGCGCGAAGTTCGCGTTGTTGTTCGCACCGGCCGGCAGCGCGAACTGATAGCGGTCGAAGTCCCAGTCTTCGTCTGGGTCACCGTCATTGATCTGCTTCATGACGGTCCACGTGCTGCCGTCATACCAGAGAGCCTGCACGTTGTCGTCGCCATCCAGTCCCGTCGCGGTGATGTCGAACTCAACGACGATGCTGGTGTAGCCAACCGTGCTGATCGTCCTCTCGAAGGCCTCGTCGTTACGTATCCGCACCATGTGGTCGCCCTCGGAGGCGCAGCTGCACACGCTCGGGCCGCCGACCGTCGTCCAGCCGGTGAGGCCGTTCTCGAAGTGGTCCGCGAAGATCGTGACCTGCTGTCCGCCCGACGTCACCGAGATGTAGTTCGTCTTCGTCTCGGTGTCGGAGCCGCCCGCGTTCGTCGCCGTCAGGCTCACCGTATAGTCGCCCGCGCTCGTGTAGTCGTGGCTCGGGTTCTGCGCCGTTGACGTACCGGTGTCACCGAAGTCCCACGACCACGAGGTCGGTGCGTTGGTCGAGAGATCGGTGAAGCTCACCGTCAGCGGCGCCTGACCCGAAGTCGGCGAGCCACTGAAGTCCGCCACTGGCGCCGCCGGTCCGCCACCCGAGGAGCCCTGGACGACGACATCGTCGACGTACCCGTAGTCGCCCGTGCCGCTGGCGACGATGCGGAAGCGCAGCGCGAAGCTGGCGTTGCCGTCGGCCGAGGCCGGCAGTGAGTACTCGAAGTAGTGGAGCGCTCTGTCCTCCTCTGGATCGCCGTTGTTGATCCGCTTCAGGAGGGTCCAGCCACTGCCATCGTACCAGTGAGCCTCCGCATACTCGGTGCTCCTATCCAGGCTGTATGCGCCAAGATAGAACGACACGTTGAGGTTGGTGTAGCCCACTGTTGAAATGGTCCGCTGGATGGCGCCATCTCTCCTCAGGCGGACGCTGTAGAGGTCGTTGTGCGGGGTACCGCTGTACCACTCGACGACATCGCTCGTGCTCCAGCCGGTGATGCCGGTCTCGAAGTCGTCGGAGAAGATGCTGACCGGACCGCCGCCTGAAGTGACGGAGATGTAGTCGATCTTCGTCTCTGTGTCAGAGCCACCCGCGTTCGTCGCCGTCAGGCTCACCGTGTAATCGCCCGCGCTCGTGTAGTCGTGGCTCGGGTTCTGGGCCGTTGAGCTGCCCGTGTCCCCGAAGCTCCAACTCCACGAGGTCGGCGTGTTGGTAGAGAGATCGGTGAAGTTCACCGTCAGCGGCGCGTTTCCACTCGTCGGCGTGCCGGAGAAGTCGGCCACCGGCGCTGGCGGCGGCGCGATCGAGACCGAGATGTAGTTCGTCTTCGTCTCGGTGTCGGAACCGCCCGCGTTCGTCGCCGTCAGGTTCACCGTGTAATCGCCCGCACTCGTGTAGTCGTGACTCGGGTTCTGGGCCGTTGAGCTGCCCGTGTCCCCGAAGCTCCAACTCCACGAAGTCGGCATGTTGGTAGAGAGATCGGTGAAGCTCACCGTCAGCGGCGCGTCACCGCTCGTCGGATTGCCGGAGAAGTCGGCCACCGGAGCCGGCGGCGGCGCGGTCGAGACGGAGATGTAGTTCGTCTTCGTCTCCGTGTCCGAACCCGCGGAGTTCGTAGCTGTTAAGCTCACCGTGTAGTCGCCCGCGCTCGTGTAGTCGTGGCTTGGGCTCTGCGTGGTAGACGTACCCGTATCACCGAAGTCCCAACTCCACGAGGTCGGGCTGTTCGATGAGAGGTCTGTGAAGTTCACCGTCAGCGGAACGGAGCCGCTCGTCGGGTTGCCGCTGAAGTCCGCCACCGGCGCGACGGGGCCGCCTCCCGCGAGTTCCAGCTCGATGCTGATGACATCGAGGTAAGTGGAGTAGTTGGTGGTGTTCTGAGGGCAGCCGCACAGGCTCGTGACCAGCAGGCCACCCGATCCCAGATAGGTTGCGATGTCGGTCGTCTCCCACGTAAACACCTGATCGCTCGTTGAATAGGTCCCCTCATAGATGACGGTAAACGAGCTGCTGTCTCCCTGTTTCATGAAGAACAGGTAGCTCGGCGTGCTGCTGTTGGTCCCGTGCAGGTCATACTTCACCCTGATCTTCGAGAGCTCGCTCTGGGAGTAGCCGGTGTAGAAGTGGAACTCCATCGACCCCTTCTGACTGCTGGTGTCGCACTGCGCCACCATGTACACGTCGTCGTCCGCGTCCACATCGGCGAGACTTCCTGAGGTGATCGTCACGCTCTGATCGCCGCCATAGGTTTCCCAGGAATCCGGATAGACCGTCACCACCGACGGCGCCGCCGTGATGGTGATGTAGTCCACCTTCGTCTCGGTGTCCTGCGTGGAGCCGTCGTTCACTGTCAGGCTCACGGTATAGGTGTCGATGCTCGTGTACGTGTGGCTCGGGTTCTGAGCTGAGGAGGTCCCGGTGTCCCCGAAGTCCCACGACCAGGAGGTCGGGTAGCCAGTTGACAGGTCGGTGAAGTCCACCGTCACCGGCGGCGGACCGGCCGTCGTCGGATTGCCGACGAAGTTGGCGTCGAGAGGCACTGGACCGCCGACATACTCGTAGGCCCCGATGTCGAGCGCGCTGTCATCGTACCGATTCACGTAGCTGCACGGGTGGTCGTACTCCCGCACCGGCGCGGGATCGACCGCGTTGTAGCCGGCGTTCACACACGGCGAGTTCGAGTTCAGATGCCAGTCACCGCCGGACCAGGCCACACTCACGCAACCTGGGGTGGAGCCGAATACAGTGTCTGTGAGGCCGCTGGGAACGGAGATGCCGTTCTTCACCCAGTTGTAGCTCCCCGTCATAGTACCGGGGCTGCTCGCGTAGTCCACTTGCTCCATCATGGTGTCACAGGTGGCCGAGTGGAAGATGTTGTTGTGCGCGTAGATGATGCTGCCATCATCCGTGCCGAGCATGGGGCCAGTGTGATTCTCGCTGTAGAAGGTGTTGTTGTGGAGGTAGAGCCACCCCAGGTTCTGGCCGCCGGAGACTCCCCCTTCGCCGCGCTCGTTGCCGACGAAGAGCCAACTGTTGCCGCCGCCGTTCTTCGTGACGACGTTGCCCACCATGGTGGCCGTCTGCCCGATGTCGGGCATCCCGTCGTCGTCGTAGCCACAGAACTCGATGGTGTAGCCGCCGTTGGGGCCTTGCTCGATAAGGTTGTACTCCAGCAGCGAGTCGCGGGAGCGGTCCTTATAGCAGAGCCCCGAGGCGGGCTCGTGAATCCAGTTGTAGCGGAACTCAGTCCAGTACTCCTGGATATAGCAGGAGTGGCGAAAGTTGCCCTCTCCACAGTAGGCGAACTCGTTGTACTCCGCGATCAGATAGCCCGGGGATTCGTCGCGGGTGTTGTACATCCCGGACATGAGGCCGTTCGCGCAGTCGCGGAGGTAGCAGCGGCGGACGATGAGCCCGCCGCCGACGTGGAAGATGCCGCGGTAGGCGGCGTTGGCGATCTCGAGGCCGTCGAGGTAGTACCACTTGGCGTAGCCGGCCTCCACCTTGAAGCAGTTGTCCGCGCCCGAGGCATCGAAGACCGGCTTGTTGTTCATGTCGTAGGCGCGGATGATGGTCGCCGTCTCCTGGGAGCTGCCGCCCCCGCTGTAGATAGCGATGGTACCGTAGGTCCCGGGATGGACCAAGATGACGTCATTGTCACCCGGGGTGATGGAGGCGTAGAGGTCATTCAAAGTCGCGTACGTCTGACCTGGACCGACATGATACGTCGCCGCGAGCGATGCGCTCGGCAGCAGCGCTGCGACGAGGAACACAGCACTGAGCGTATAGAACTTCCGCATTTCCCCCTCCTTCTTTGCGCTTCACACGGAAAAGCTGCAACGACGACGGAGTTCTGCTCGAAGTATCACCCCCTCTCCTCTGTGAAGTGCGATCCTGCGCCGCGCGCCCACCACGGGCAGCATCGTCTGCAGGCGAGTCCTGCTCAGGATAGGCCCTCGCCGTGTCTATCTGTGCGGCGTTAGCTGTCGATTTCCCTTCCTGCGCGTGTTACGCTGCGCGCTAGGCCGACTCCTTGTACTGCCTCACCATCTCCTGGAACTTCTTGCACTCGCCTTCGACCATGTGGTAGCAGTGTTCCTCCGTCGGGAACCTGCCCGCGCGGACTTCGGCCGCGTACTCCCTCATCGCCTTGGTGATGACTTCGGCGATGTTGCAGTACTTCCTCACGAACTTCGGAGTGAAGGCCTGGAACTGGCCGATGAGATCGCTGACGATGAGAAGCTGGCCGTCACAGTGCATGCCCGCGCCGATGGACAGCACCGGCATCGCCAGCCTCTCTGTGATGAACTGCCCGACCTCCGGCGGCACCGCCTCCAGCAGCAGCATCTGGATGCCGGCCCCCTCGAGCGCGAGCGCGTCGTCGATCAGGGCGCGAGCGGATTCGACGGTCCGTCCCTGGGCCTTGTGTCCTCCGAGCTGCCCGGAGCTCTGCGGCGTCAACCCGATGTGGCCGACCACGACGACCCCGGCATCGAGGATCGCCCGCACCACGGGGAGGATGCGCCGGCCGCCCTCGAGCTTGATCGCGTCGACCGCGGCCTCCTTGAGGAAGCGGCCCGCGTTCCCGACCGCCTTCTCGACGGATGATTGGTAGCTCATGAATGGCATGTCGCCGATGACGAAGGTGTTGGGGGCACCACGGCGCACCGCTTGGCAGTGGACGATGCACTGGTCCATGGTGACGGGCAGTGTGTCCTTATACCCGTAGACGCACATGCCGAGCGAGTCGCCCACCAGCAGCATGTCGATCCCGGCTTCCTCGGCGAACTGCGCGGTCGGATAGTCATAGGCCGTCAGCCAGGTTATCTTCTCGCCCTCCCGCTTCATGCGGTGGAAGTCGTGGATCATCTTCTTGGGCACGGTGCTCTCCTTTGCAGTGCAGTTGTGAAGTCGGTTGTTCCCTCGTCCACGCCGCTCGTCAGGGAATCGGTATCGCCTCCTCGCGAGAAGGCATCGGCGGGTAGTCCGGCATCCCGATGTTCTTCACCAGGTCGGCGATGCGGATCTGCCTCCCGCTCTCCATCGAGCGGTTCGCGGCGACGCCGGTGAGAATCGAGTAGGCCCCCGAGCGCTGGTCGGCCGCGCGCAGGTACTTGTCCGGCTTCGGGTTGGGGCTGAAGATGTCGTCCAACAGCAGCGGATCGCCCCCGCCGTGGCCGCCCTCACCCGTCCACTCCTCCAGCGAATAGGGCTGCTTGAAGTGGGGGTAGATCCGGATGTAGCTCCGGTCCTGCGCCACCTGATGGGGTGTCTTGCCGTCTCCGCTGACGTAGGTGCTGTGCACCTCCTTCCGCTCCAGGCGGCCCTTGGTGCCATTGAAGCAGACCAGAAACCCCTCCCAGGGCGAGAAGGCATTGAGCGAGTAGGCCATCTTCGCGCCGGTGCTGTAGGTCACGACGACGTTCATCGTGTCCTCGATGTCGATCAGATCGCCGAACACACACCGGTCCCGGAAGTATCCGTCGTACTTCTCATTGTCGAGGTAGAGCTGCTGCATATGCTCGTGGGATTGCAGGTCCAGGTAGAACGGACACTTGCCGGACTCGCCGCAGTCGAGGCACCGCTCGGCCCGATTGCCCAGCCCATACCGCTCAGCGGTCTGTGGGGTGTAGAACTTCCGATGCCCGCTGGCGAACACCGACTCGGGCACGGCCGACAGCCACCAGTTCACGAGGTCGAAGTGATGGGTGGCCTTGTGCACCATCAGGCCGCCGGAGTTCTCCTTGTTGCGGTGCCAGCGGCGGAAGTAGTCCGCCCCGTGGCTGGTGTCGAGCAGCCAGTTGAACTCCACCGACAGGACATCTCCGATCGCGCCCGACATCAGCAAGTCCTTGACTTGTGTGGCCGGTGGCGCGTACCGATAGTTGAAGGTGACCCTGCATTTCCTCCCCGTCTTGCGCTGCGCGTCGATGATATGCTGACACTTGCGCTCATCTGTGGTGAGGGGCTTCTCGGTAATCGCGTCGCAGCCGAGCTCCATTGCGCGGCAGATGTAGTGATCGTGCCAGCAGTCTTTGGTGGTCACAATCACACACTCGGCCCTCTGTTCGCGAACCATCCGGTCGAAATCCTCGGCCGCGTAGATTGGGACCTCGACTCCCTGCGCCTTCGCCCGCTCTGCAGCTATGCGTGCCCTACCCTCGTTGTTGTCACAGAAGCCGACCATCTCACAGCAGTGAGAGTAGGTCTCCATCACCGCGTGGCTGTACATGCCAGCGCGGCTCCCAAGTCCCACCTGAACATAGCGCTTCTTCGACTGCATGAACTGGTCTCCGCGTCCCACCTGCGAGGCCACAATCTTTCGGCGCGTGGGCAAGAGGTCCTGGTGAGCGGCCGCAGGTCACTCGCGCCGTCCGTCGCGCTGACGACGGTGAGCTACGAGCGTGACTCAACGTACCCGCCGGTCCAGGCGGAGCCTATGCGACACGGGCCAACGTCAGCGACTCGAGTGAGGGTAACCTTCTCCACGCGAATGCTCGGACTGCCGTCTGACTGCCGCCTCACCACGAGGTTGCGCAGCCACTTCTCATTGTCCGGCTCCGGGCGGTCGAGCCGCCAGTGGTTCCCGCGGCTCTCGTCACGTTGCAGCGCGGCGGCCGCGATGATGCTTCCGACGTCGAGCATCAGCTCGGCCTCTACGGCCTCGCGGAGCTCGCGCGGGCTGGCAGCGGAGATACCTGCAATCTTGCCCCGGAGGCGTGCGAGGTCGGCAATCGCGGCGGCCAGCGTCTCACGCCTTCTGACCGGCCCCACCTTCCGCCACATGACGTCGCGAATCTCTGCTGTCACTTCCTTCGCCGGGGCCCCCTCGCGAGACAGAATCGACGAGAGCTTCTCTTCTTCTTCTTCTTCTTCGAGTACCTGATCTTCGCTCAGCTCAAGCTCGGGCGCCCTCGCCGCGGCGTCCGCTGCGCTGCGACCGGCGAGGAATCCCGAAACGATGATGTCCCCGACGGCGGAGCCGCCAAGTCGGGCCGAGCCGAACGTCCCGCCGGCGGCCTCGCCGGCCGCAAACAGATTCCCGATCGTCGAGCAGCGATCTTGGTTGACTCGTATTCCGCCGCAGGAGTGATGCGCACCGGCTGTTGACAACGCTCCCTCATCCGAAAGCGAGCCGCTGAACAGAGCCTTCAGCTCCTCGTGCGACATCATGAAGGTGTCGAACTCCATATCGATCAACTCGGCCCCCGCCCGATAGGCGAGCGCAAAGCCGTCCCCCGTCGTGCCAGCTGGGTTGTTCTGGCGAGCGTACAAGCCGGAGGCGCCGCCGGTGGCGATGACCACAGCCTTCGCTGATACTACGATCAGCTCGCCGGTCTTCAGGTCGAGGGCGGTCGCCCCGACGACCGCTGACCCCGACGTCAGCAGCCTCGTGACAGAGGTCTCGTCGAGGAGCACCACCCCTCTGTCGGCGGCCGCCGCGCGCAGCGGCGTGCGGATCGCGTCGCCAAGCCTCCCACGCGGACCGCGGAAGAACCACAGCTGCCTCGTGGTCCCGGGGCGCTCGAGCGTTGACGCGTCCAGCTGCATCTCGACCCCATATCCCCGGAGCTCCGGCATTCGTGCCGCCGCCTCTGTTGCGTATTGCCAGGCGAGCTCCTGATCGCTTAGGTAGTTGCCCTCTTCTACGACCGTGCGGAAGTAGTCCTCGACCTGGTCTGTTGGCACATGTGCTCCCCAGCCAGCGATGACGGCCGTGCTGTTCGGCCTATCGGCGCCGATCTTCGAGGCGAGGGTCACGCGGCACCCGTGCTCCGCCGCCTCGACGGCCGCCCGCAAACCGGCCCCGCCGTTGCCTACGACCAGCACATCCGTATCGAGATATCTGCGCGCCATTGCCCTTCCTCTTCTCTCTCCAACGCCTTCCGCAAGTGCATTCAAGCATCAGCATCGCCGCCCCTGCCGGGCTGACTCCGGCCGACGCGGTCTGCAGCGTGGTGGAGTTCGTTGCGGATGACCGCGCCCTGGGACAAGGGAGTCACCTGAGTCATCCGGGGCGCGCCGCAACGAGTGAGGCGTGGCCTATACCCGTTGAAGCGCTCTCGCCGTGGACGAGGAGCCAAAGAGATCGAGCTGGTCTGGTGGGATGGGCCGTTCTCTCAACAGATCGCTGAACTGCCCGAGGCGGCGACCGTCACAGAGAAGGAACGGCGCCGCGCGTCGGACCGTCAGGCCGAGCGCACGCAGCTGAGCCAGAGACGTGATTCGCTCCCTGCGGCGCGCGGTTAGCACGCGGCCGGCCGATCGGGGGCCGATGCCGGGAACGCGCAGCAGCTCCGCTCGCGTGGCGCCGTTCACCTCTATGGGGAAGAGGTGAAGGTTGCACAGAGCGAAGGCCACCTTCGGGTCCGCCTCCAGCGGCAACTTCCCCTGTTCGTCAAAGCTGATATCGGAGAGATGAAAGCCGTATTCGCGCAGCAGCCACTCGGCCTGGTAGAGCCGGTGCTGGCGCAAGCGCGGGGTGGCGGGTTCGCCCTCCAGCGGGGTGTCCGAGACGGGTGTGAAGGCCGAGAAGTACGCTCGCCGCAGCCCGACGCTGCGGCGCAGGGCAGCGACGGAGTTCAGTATCTCCCGGTCGCTCTCGCCCGCGGGGCCCACGACGAACTGTGTTGTCTGACCGGCCTTGAGCGTGTCCGGGCCCGCGCGTTCTGCTGCCTGGCGAATCCAGTGCATGCGCTGAATGATGTCCTCGGAAAGGCGCTTCCTCGTTGCCAGGCGGTCGAGGTTCCCTTGTGTCGGGGCCTCCAGGTTCACCGATACTCGATCGGCAAGCTCAACCGCTTGCCCCACACAGTCCCGGGGCGTCCCGGGCAGGACCTTGAGATGGATGTAGCCGCGGAACCGATGTTTCCCCCGCAGGATCTCGACCGCGGTCAGCATATCGGCCATGCTCTCGGCCGAGGTGCTGTGGACGGCTGAGCTCAGGAAGAGACCGGTGACCAGATCTTGATCTCGGAGTGCGAGGAAGCTGTCGGCCAGTTCGTCCGGCGTGAGGTGGTGTCGGCGGAAGCGCCGCTGCGCGCGATTGGCGCAGTAGAGGCAGTCGTAGTGGCACGCATCGCTCATCAGGACCTTGAACACAGAGAAGAAGCTGCCGTCCGGCCGGAAGATTCGGGTGATGGAGCTGGAGAGCAGATCGCGGGCATCCACCTGCGTTGCGTCCCCGCACGTGGCGCACAGGTCGAAGCGCGCTCCCGTCGATAACTTGATGAGCTTGTCAGTCAGCGGCGTCGCCACTGTGTTCCCCCTTCACTGGAGGATACCACACGCGCCTCCGCCTGTCAAACGTATGTTCGCACAGGCTCGGCGCCCTACCCCCACCCCTTCACGAAGAAGTCATCCTGCCCGGCCTGGGCCTTCGCGAACTCGGGGCTCGACGTGAGACGGTCGAGGACAGCCTTGTCCTCCGCTGTCAGCTCAGGTTCATCGGCCGCCTTCAGGTTGGCCGCGACATGCTCGGGGCGTGCCGCGCCGAGGACTAACGAGGTAAGCACGCCCCGTGCGAGTAGCCAGCGCACCGCGGCTCGCGCCAGCCCCGAGCGGTCGGTTATCCCTACCTCTTCACCCAGGCGGAAGAGGCCGCCCTTGAGAAACGTCTCCCGAGTGAAGATGGCCATCCCGCGCTGCTGCGCGGCCGGAATCACACTCCTCAACGGAGCATCGCAGACGATGCTGAGGTTGGTGAAGACCGCGTCGAAGCTCCCCGTCTCGATCATCTCCAGAGAAAGCGCTTCCCCCGACAGCGTGTCCACACAAGCGAAACGGATGAGGCCGTCTTCCTTGAGGCGCTCCACATTCCGCGCCAGCTTGCCCAGATACCCTGGCTGTCGCTGGATCGCGGGCGCGAAGAGACCGAAGTTGTAGAAGTCGATCTGCTCGCGGTGCAGCAGCTCGCACCCGCGCTCCGCTTCCGCCTTAAGGAGACCATAATCCACAACCCTCGACTTGTCCTCATCGGCCGGGTCGTTGTTGTAGACCATCCCCTCGGGTCGCGTCTGTATGTACACCGAATGCGGCGGCGGCAGGTCCTGCAGGTTGCGCCCAAGGGCCTCCTTTTCAGAGTCCATCGTCACGTCGAGGAAGTTGATGCCGCCCTCGTAGGCCAGCCGCAGAATCGTGCGGCGATTCTCTTGGCCGAAGCCGTCCCAGATCACGCCCGGGGTGACGGACTTGTGAAACTCCTCCCCCATCGCCTTCACCCGGCCATCACCCAGGAACTCATGGCCGCCCAGGCCGATCTCGGATACCTCAACGTCTGAGTCGCCCACGCGGTTGTACCTCATCATTCCGCTCCTCTGAAGTGAGACTCAATACCGCCCGTGCTCGTCGAGCAGCTCCATCAGATAGCAGTAGTTCTCCCAGGATACCGTCGGGGGAACCGAATGATCGCTGTGATAGACATAGCCGCCATCGGCGGCCACCTCGAGCTTCGACAGAAGCTCCTCCTTGAGTTCATCCCGTGTCCCCGACATCTTCCTGACATCGATATTGCCGAAGAAGGTGATCTCCTTGCCGTACGCCTTCTTCAGCTCGCGCACATCCTGCCCGGCCTTCGCCTCGAGAGGTTGGATGGCCGAGAACCCAGCCTCGATGAAACGCGGTATCAGCTCCTGAATGCGGCCGCACGAGTGCAGTATCACCGGCTTGCCGAGGGAGTTGAAGAACTCGCACATTCGCTTGTGCTGGGGCAGCAGCAGCTCTTCGTAGAGCTGCGGGGAGAAAAGAGTCGAGTTGCGATAGCCAAGATCGCCGTAGAACCAGGCGCCGTCGAAGTCGATGCCCGCCTCCAGCATGTGCCGTGCGCCGGCGATGATAAGATCGGTGTAGGTGGCGAAGACATCGGCGACCAAGTCGGGATCGTCCATCATCTGGGTGAAGATGCCCACCTGTCCCCAGACGGGCCAGGCCGCCTCATACGCTTCGACGCTGATAAAGTGCGTGAAGAGCTCCTTGTCCCGGCCCTCCTCATAGAGCCTCCGGGCCTCCGCGTTCACGCGGTCCTCCGCCCATTCGAGGCGCTCCCGATGGCACTGCCAATCCTCGCGCGTCTTGATCCTGTGATCCATCCACTGGGGCGTGTGGCCGCTCTCCCGCTTGAAGTCCTTGCGTAAGACGCCGTTGGCATCGCGCTGGACCGTGTACTCGTCGCAATCCTCGATGACCTCGACGGGGAACCGGAAGGAGAGATCCGGCCCGGGCACGATCCAGAAGTCGAAGTCGAACTTCGTCGCGACGTCTTCCTCGGGGCCGAGGCCTTCGCTGCGCCAGCGTTCAATCGTCTCGCTCCAGATCTCGTCCCGCCGACAGATGCGGTCCGGGATCTCTCCCCGCAGTGTTGCCAGTACGCGCTCGCGCGCTGTCATGCGAACCTCCGATGTCGTTTCCAGGCCACATGTTCTGTCCCCGGGGCAAGGCTCCTCGGCGAGAGCTGCTTTCGGCCGTAGACGACACTGCGGAACGCAGGGGCACGCTCCGAGTGTGTGGAACTCCGCCGGCCGCATAGTCAGGCTCTGCTTGGCACAGCTCTGCTATGCTACAATGCCGGCTGCTGAGGTCGCTGCCGAGAAGAACACGACCGAGCGGGGCTGTCAATGACGTGTAAGCGGTCCGCCGCCGTAATACGAATGGGGATATGTCTGGTCTCCGCGCTGCTTTGCGTGGGCCTTGCCCTCTGCTACTGGCTCAGGCCCGACTTCTGCGCTCTCCTCACATTCCACCCGGCCTGGGCGTGGTTCGCCCTCGGGATCGCTCTCCTAGTTCTGTCATGGCGCCGCGCCGATACGCGCGCCATCATCGCGCTGGCCGCGCTGTGGCTTGTGCTCGTGGTGCTCTTCGCTGAGGAACCTCGATCCTTCCTCAGAGGGATCGGGGCGGATTCGTCAGAGTGGCGCGCTGCCGAGCGCGGGGGCGAAGCGGTTCGTGTCGCGTCCCTCAACTGCGCCGGCGGCAGTGAGGAGGCGGCCGCGGAAGCGATGGGCCAGGAGGCCGACGTGATCCTGCTCCAGGAATCGCCTCCGGCCGAGACGGTCCGCCAGCTCGCCGATGACGCGACGGGCGCAGATGCAGCAGTCGTATGTGGGCTCGACTGCGCCATCGTCGTGCACGGCCAGGCGGAGGCGATCCCGCTTCCGCCCGAGGTAAGCAGATTCGCCGTCAGAGCCCGCGTCACGACTGCGACGGGCATCGAGACCGATGTCATCAGCCTCCGCCTCCTGCCCCCGGTGCTGTCCTTCAACATCCTCTCGCCGGACTGCTGGCGGTCTCAACGAGCCAACCGTCAGGCGCGCCGCGGGCAGATCACTCTGATCGCCGCTGAAGTGGGCGACTCAACCGCGGAGGTACCGTTGATCCTCGGGGGAGACTTCAATGCGCCCGGCGGTGACGGCGCATGGCGGGCGCTTTGCGAACACCTCCGAGACAGCTTCCCGCAGGCCGGTGCGGGCCGGGGTAACACCGCGACGAACGACTTCCCGCTGCTGCGGTTCGACCAGGTGTGGGTAAGCGAACACTGGCGAGTCGCAAGAGTGACAGCGCGCAAAACGGACCACTCCGATCATCGCATGGTGGTCTGCGACCTTATCTTGAAGCCCAAGCGCGATCGCGAGGATGAATCCGCACATGGCCGTAATATGCCGTAGGACGGATGCCCTCCCTACGAGAAACGGATGTCCGATGAAGCCACGAGCACCGTCGCGCAGGCCGCCCGGCGGATCCTGAAGGGGCAGTTCCCGGACATCGACGCCGCGGGCGTCGAGCGCCTGCGCAGGCTACCGACTGCTCTAGCGGCCGCCTTGGCGTGGGCGCTTCCGCCGTCCGCACCATCGCTCCTTCCTGTGCCATGGCTGAGATCCGTGGGTCGGCAGGAGACACGCCTCTGCCTTGCGAAACTCTCGCCCACGCAGCACACAGCGTGACACCACTATGCCGCAGCGACGGGAGAGGGGAAGAACGCAGCCCGCCAAGCTACCTCCAACTCGGCGCGCGTCACCGCGTGCCGTCGCCATCTGCGCAGTCGGCGTGTTCGCCGCCAGCCTCGCGGTGTACCTGTGCACGATTATCCCAACCGCGATCGATCAGGACAGCGGAGAACTTGTCGCGGCCGCTCACGTCCTCGGCATCACGCACCCGACAGGATACCCGCTATGGACGATGCTCGGTCGAGCCTTCGACCTGCTGCCCATCGGGCATACGAGCGCCTATCGTGTCGCCCTGCTTTCCGCTGTGTCGGCCGCTGCGGCCGCCGCGGTGGTCTGCTGGCTCACGGCCTCGCTGACGGGCCTGCTTCTCCCGGCCGTCTTCTCGGGAGTTGCCTTCGCCTTCTGGTTCCCTGTGTGGAGCCAAGCCGTTCGGGCGGAAGTCTACGGGCTCGCCGGCCTTCTGTTCACGCTGTTCGTGTGGGCCCTGTGGCGCTGGGATCACGGGCGCTCCCCCAGGCAACTCTACTGGGTCGCGCTGGCGGCCGGTTTCGTGGGAATGCACCACCGAACGGCATTTCTCGCCGCGGCGCCGGCCCTGGCCGTGGCCTTCTGGCTCACCCGGCCGCGAGGAGCGAAGGTATGGGCGCGGGCCGCACTTGCCTTCGCCGCTCCCTTCCTCTGCTATCTCTACCTTCCGATACGAGCCGCGGCGCGGCCGCCGATGAACTGGGGCAACCCCGACACTCTCGACCGGTTCGTCGCCCACGTCTTTGCGCGCCAGTATTCGCGCTGGGCCTTCATGAATCCCCTCGACGCCGCGCTGCAGCAAGCCGAGAAGCTACTGGGCGAGGTGCTGGTGGGCACGGGATGGCCCTCGGCCGTACTCGGCATCGTCGTGGTCGCACTCATCGTGATGGGAATCGCACACTGGTCTCGACGCCGGCCGACCACAAGTGTATCACTCTTGCTTGGAAGCGTCTTGCTATGCGTGTGGGTGCTCGAGTGGGGGGAGACGAGTGACCTGAAAGTGTTCCTCATCCCGGTCGGCGCCGTGATGGCCGTGCTTGGGGGTGTGGGGCTTGGCAGGGCCGCATCACTTCCCCCGCGGCGCGCTGCCTCTCACTGTGTAGTCTTCGTTTTGGGCGCGTTTGTCTCTCTCACTCTCCTCGCAGGCAACTGGCCGCGCGCGGATCAGAGCGATGTCTGGCGTCACCGCGACCAGTGGGCGGCGGCGCTCTCGCAGATGGACGAGAATGCTATCTTCATTGCCGAGTGGGATGCTGCCATTTTCCTGACGCAGTACCTTCAGAATGTGGAGGGGTTCCGACAAGACATCACACTGCTGCGGCCGCAGGGGCTGTGGGTCTCCTGGTATCTTGACCTCATCCCAGACCCCGAGCTGCGCAACGCGGCCGCGCAATGCTGGCGACAGATCGATTCGGAGCTGGATGTCAGACAGCCTGGCAGCCCGGGCTTTTGGCAGGGCACGGCTTTGCTCGCGCATCGGCTCGCCCGCCACTATCGCGGACGCCGGACAGTCTATGCTCTGCACGGCCCTGTGGGCACGATGCCGCCGGCCCCGCCTCACTTCGTCGGCGCAAATGAGAATCTGTTTCGGCTCGATGCCCGGCCACCGAACCCGCTCCGCGCCGGACCAGCGGATGAGCCAATGGCTGAATTCCCGGGCGGGGTCCAGCTCGTGTCCTTCGAGTTGAGCCCGGCCCAAGCGCAGACCGGTGAGATCGTGGAGTTCCGCGCCGGCTGGCGGCTCGGCGCGCCCTTGCCGGGCTCGTTGTTCGCAGTCAAGCTGGTTCCTCTGGGGGCGCATGAGACGGCAGAAGACACTCCCGCCCTGCAGCGGTGGCATCACTTCCAACACAAAGCGCTGCTCGTTCAGGGGTTCCCAGTGCTGTACGGCATGTGGGGCCTGGAAGCTTCGCCGCCCGACACGCATTACGAGCAGAGCGGGAAGATCATCATCCCCACCAACGCCCCCGCAGGCGAATACTCGCTGGAAGTCGGATACGCTCAGAGCTATCCGCCGGACTATCAGCACTGGACCGGGCTGGGGAGCAAGCTGAAGTTGCTCGTCATCCCGCGCCCCTCGCCAACCAACGCGCCCTAAGGTAAAGCGTCGCAGTCCGGCGGCATAGTGCGGCGCGTCCTGACACGCCATCGCTCGTCATGTCACTAGCAGAGGGCAATGCCGTACTTCACACAGCAGACATGAGCGCTGTAGGTTTAGACGGGCGCGTAGCGACTGTCACAGGAGGCACCCGAGGCCTGGGTGAGAAGACCTCCGTGTCGCCGGCCCGAGCTGGGGCATCTGTCGTGGTCAACGCCCGGCCGGGTGGGACTGCTCCCGCACGGGCCCATCAGGCGATCCGGGACACAGGCGGCCAGTGTCACTCCGTAGTGGTCGCGGGGGCCGGCGCTCACAAGCTCATTTGCGAAACCAGTGAGCGTTTCGGGCGGCTTGCGGGCGGTGTGGGATCGCGGTAGAATTGCGTGACGCAGTAATCCCGCGCCGGCCTGAGGTGACCGCACGGTCGATGAGCAGGGCTGTCAGCTCAGCCCGGAGGAGCAGGAGCTCACAATCGCTGAGGACGAGAAGCTGACCCAGGAGGCCGCGGCGGTTCTGAACCAGCTGCGTGCGTACGTGCGGCAGACGCTGGACGAGCGCTCTTTTACTGCACTTCTGGCGGACCTCGCGCATCTGCGCATCCGGCTCGAGCGCTGCCAGGTCCTATCGGAGCACTTAGCGCGGGCGCTCCAGGCACTCGACAAGGGACTTGAGCAAGCGCTAAGCGAGCTGCGGGAAGGGCCCAAACCCTCCTCCTGAAGCAGCACGCTCAGGGAGCTGGACTGGCTGGACAGAGGACCCTCGCGGAGTTGCGTCCGACGGAAAAAGAAGAGTCAGCAGAGACGCAGGAGTAACAAAGCGCATGACTAGTTTGGTGGGCTCTCTTCGAGCACGCGGATACGGCCGCGCCGTTCTCGTGTTCTTCCTGAGCCTCTTCCTGTCGCTTGCGGCATTCACTGCCACGCGCACTTCTGAGCAGAAGCGCAGGGAGAGCGAATTCAAGGAACGCGCCCGCAGACCCGCAGCCGCTGTGCAACAGAACATCGATCTCTACCTCGAGGAGATCCAGTCGATCGGCAAGTTCTATGCGGCGTCCCGCCTCGTCGAGCGCGGTGAGTTTCAGGCCTTCGTGCAGGGCATCCTTTCCCGACGACGCGCGATCGAGGCGCTGGAATGGGCGCCGCGAGTGGGGCTGGCGGAGCGGGCGGCTTTCGAAGCGGAGGCGCAGAGGGAGATCTCGGGCGATTTCCGGATCCTTGAGCCAGGCGAACAGGCGCGTCGGGTACCGGCCGGGCGAAGGCAGGTCTACTACCCAGTATGGTATGTCGAGCCGCTTGAGCACAACGAGACGGCCCTCGGCATCGATCTCGGTGCCAGTGCGATCTATGCGAATGCACTGGGCAGCGCGCGGGCGCGGGACGCTATCGCGGCCACGCGCCCGTTTCCGCTACCACGTGAGGATGAGGGTGAGCCGGGCGTGGCCGTGCTGTTGGCGGTCCATCACGGCGGCGTCGCCGGTGGCGATCCATCGCGGGAGCCTAGTGACCAAGTACACGGCTTCGTGGTGGGGGTCTTCCGGGTCGGCGACCTGGTAGATGAGGCGTTGGAGCGAGTGCGTACGGGCTTTGTTGAGGTATCGCTTTACGAAGGGGGGGCAGGAGCAACGAGACGCATCCTGTACGCGCGTCCGGGAGTCGGCCAAGCCGCGGGGAATCGGGAAGCTGCCACTGCCGAGCAAGGGCCTCCCGGAGGGCTAGCGTACTCCACAACGGTGCAGGTGGCTGGTCGCCGGTGGATAATGGAATGCCTGCCTACCGCCAAGTACCTTGCTTCGAACAAGGGCTGGATGTCTTGGGCTGTTCTCGCGGCTGGACTGGTCCTCACAGGCCTGCTCACGGCGTGCGTAGTGACCGTCCTTGGGCGCGCCACATGGGCAGAAGGACTGGTGGCAGAACGGACGACCGAGTTATCGGAGGCCAATGAGCGACTAGAGGAGGAGATAACAGAGCGCACGCGAGCAGAGGGGGCGCTGAGGGCAAGGAATCGCGAACTGGAGAGCTTCGTGTACACGGCCTCCCATGACCTGCGGACCCCCCTGGTCAGCATAGAGGGGTTCGCCAGGCTGCTCGAGGAGGACTACGCCGATCGGCTCGACTCGGAGGGGCGAGAGTACCTATGGCGGGTGCGTGCCAATGCCGCCGACATGGATTCCCTGCTGAGCGATCTGCTGGAGCTCTCCCGCGTCACCCGCACCCAAGAGCCGAAGGCAACGGTGTCGGTCGCGGAGGTGGTGGCACAAGCCTTGCAGCAGCTCGACCACGCCATCAAGGACTCAGGGGCCACCGTGGTAGTACCCGAGGACCTGCCAACAGTGTGTGCCTCCGCGACGAGGCTGCGCCAGGTCTTCACAAACCTTGTCTCGAATGCGATCAAGTTCTCACGGGAGGGCGCTGCTCCTCAAGTCGAGATTGGGTGGGAGAAGCTGCCTAATGCTTATCGGTTTCTTGTGAGGGACAACGGCATCGGCATTCCAGAGCAGTATCGCGAGCGGGTCTTCGAGCTCTTCACTCGCTTGAAAGAGAAAGATGTCACGGGAACTGGGATCGGCCTCGCCATCGTCACGCGGATTGTCGAGGACCACGGCGGGGAGCTGGGAGTGGAGAGCAGAGCCAGCGAGGGGAGTACGTTCTGGTTCACGCTTCCCCACGAAGAGCCGGGCGGTTCGACTCGCGAATCCGCCTTCGCGGCCTGAGACCCCGCGTCGCGCAAGGTCGTTGCCGCGCTCGGGGGGATCTGCGAGAGGGAATCCTACGTGAGCTTCTGCGACAATCCGTACGTGTCGGCCAGACGGCCGATCCGGAACTGAAGCTGGTCTGCATAGGCCTGATCTTCCTCCCGGGCCGATCCCAGCCAGCGGTAGTCATCGACCAGGTCTGGGAAGTGCCGCGCCACCATCTGTTTGAGAGAGGCGGCCACCCCGGAGCGGAAGTTGACCCGATCCGTGTGGATGTGTGTCACCGGCAGCTGCGCCACGGCCGCTAACAGGCAAGCGATGTTCTCCTCGGTGTCCGTCAGCATGGGCAGGAATGGCCCCAGAAATGCCCATATCGACACTCCTCGCTCAGCCGCCTCCCGCAACACCTCGATCCGTTCCACAGTCGGCGAGGCCTTGGGCTCAATGATCCGGCGCAGCGTTTCGTCGAGCGTGGTCAACGTGACCCCAATATCCGAGGGCCGTCCTTCCAGCAGCGGCAGCTCTCGGCGCAGGAGGGAGCTCTTGGTGAGGATGGAGACGTGCCAGCCATGCTGAGTCAGGATCTGGACGCATCTTCTGCTCACTTCGTAGGTGGCCTCCAAGGGCTGCCAGCCATCACAGACCGAACTGAGAATCACAGACCCCGGCGGTTTCCGTCCCACCTCGCGCGCAAGCACTTCGGGTGCGTTGACCCGAACATCTACGAATGTGCCCCAGGGCTCCCGATGACCGGTGAAGCGCTTCATGTATCTGGCATAGCAGTACCGACACGCGTGCTCGCAGCCCACGTAGCAGTTGATAGCGTAGTCGGCCGGCAGACCTGTGTCGCTCAGTACTGACTTGCACCTGATCTCGCGGACGGTCATTGCAACCCGGACCTCGCCGCACGGTGACAGGACAAAGGCCCTGCCGCCAACGCCGGCAAGCGATCGCCGTACATTGAGACGCGCTCCTGGCACTCGCGTGTGTGGGACTTCCCCACTAGGGCGCTGCGGTCCTATCAGCAGGAGGCCGTCGGTCACAGTCAGCCAACCGCGAGGGCGCTGACGATGCACTCAAAAGTCGGATGCCGCCGCCGCATAGCCCTGGCCAACGACGCGGAGAGCAGTACCAGGTGCGCTTGACATGCGCACAGTGCGCGTTTGGCGAACAGAAAGGAGCACCGACGGCATTTCGGGTCTCGGGCGGCACTTGGAAGTGCTTCCGTTGCTTCTCCGCGACCGCGGAAGCTACCTAGCGACCGCGGCGTCACGACCGGTCAGCGAGCGCACTCTGTCCGAACTCAATGTCTCAGCCACACGGCCGTCGCGGAGATGGCCCAGCGACTCTACCAGCGCCACACAGGCACGCAGTGTTTCCTGATCCTCTGGCAACTTCGGATCGTCGAGAAGTTCGTCTAGGCCGTCTAGGATTAGTGGCACGAGCAACCGCCGATGCCGCTCACTCACGTCGGGCGAGAAGCTGAGGCTAACCATCGCCCGGAGCATAACGATCCGCGACTCACGTGGCTTGCCAGCGAACAACTCCATCAGATCGCCCGCCCACTGCTCTGCTGGTTCACAACGGGCAAGCGCCTCCAGCAACATGGAGATGCTCTCCCGACTGTTATGGGGGAAGAGCCCAGGCGCAGGCCACTGTCTCGCGAGGTCCAGCAGAGGGCGCCTGAGATCCTGGGGATGAAACACTCTCTCCTGGCGCAGATCACTCAGGACCTTGTAGGCCGCCCGGTATCGCGCCTGAGCACTATCCTGGCCGAGTCTCAGCAGCGCGGTCTGCCGCTCCACAAATCGCCACATCTCTCGAAAGAGCTCGGTCGCCCATGGATTCTGCGTGTGGACATAGGACAGCTCTGTCGTTTGCCCTCCTTCGGTCATGCGCCACGTCGTCAGGCCTGTGTCCTCAGCCATCACCTCGATCACCTGCCGATCCAACGACAGAACTCGTCGGAACTGAGCCGCAAAGCAGGCTACCTCTTGCGGCGTCAGCACTAGGTCGGACCTGCTGCGCTCTCCCAGATAGTCGATCTCGCACCACGCGCTCCCGTCCGAAGCGATCACGACCCTCGCAAACCCATAGGGAGAGAAGCCGCCCTCCCAGTGGTAATACATCGTTTGATCGGGCTCGCCCGCAGCTATCCGCGGCAGGCCGAGAGCCAGGGCCAGCAGAAACAACAACCCCATCCTAGATCGGAGCATGGCGTTCGCCCTCCTATGCGTTTGACTACTGGGCGCGCAGAGAAGTTCCGCGGTCCGGTTGGCCGCCGGTGGGACTGTCTCAGGAATTCGCATCCAGGTCGTCAGGATAGCGGCGACAGCTTACTCAGGGGCACTGGAGTTGCGGCCCGTTGTTGGGACGCCCCGAGACCGGTCTGGCAAGCTTCTGTGCTTGCTCCATTCTGCCGAGCGTGTTACCATCTGAAAGCATTGGGCGAAGCCCTTAGGCCACGCTCTTCATCGCCGCGTGAGCTCAAACGGAATTGTCTCCAGTTATGGCGGTTCCACGCGGCCCAACCACGTGCTAGAACGGTGCGTCGCGGTTGGCGGGTCGTGATTCTCGGGGGGAGAACACTTCATGGCAGAAGACACGCCGTCCGAGGTGCGAAGCGCCACAAGCGCGGTCCATGCCACTCTGGTCGCCGCTATCGTCGCGGCTGTACTGGCAGCGGCTCTGTCGCTCGCCTTGTTCTGGTCGTTCATGTCACTGCCTGGAGTCACCGACGGGTTGCAGGCATTGTGGGTGATGCCTCTGACGCCAGCGGCAGCGGTCGTAGGCGGCATCGCTGGCGCTGCCATGGCATCCCTACGGTCTGACCGGCTTCCCACCGCTGCACGGGTGCTGAGTGCCGCCGCCATCGTCGTCATCTATCTGCCTCTGGCGGCCATGGCGTTCCGAGTGCCGTGGTCCACAGATGTGGTGGTCATCCTGGCCCTTGCGGGAGTAGGGGTTTTGGTGCCGGTGGCCGTGGCGGCAAACCTACAGGCCCTTCGCACGCGTCCACATCCTGGTCGGGCCCGTGCGATCCTCGCGCTCGCGGCGGTGGGGCTATGTGTCGTCGGGCCATGGGGCCTCGCGGCACGCGCGATGGTGCAAGAGATAGATGTGGTGGACGCCCAGTGGGTCGAGGACGTCGCCGTGACACCGTCGGGACAGATCGTCGTCTCCACCCTCGCGGGCGTCTATGTCCTCGGTCCGGAGGACACGGAGCTGCGGCGCGCGGCCAGGCCATGGGGACCGGGGATCGCGGCCCTGATTGCTGCTGCACAGGACGACGCGAGTCAGCTCTGGGCCGTGGCGGGGGCCGCGCTCTGGGAGTCCGACGACTGGGGGGCTCGCTGGCGGAAGGTCCGCGACATCCCGCCGGACTTCATCGAGTCGGGCAAGGAACTCGTGGCCACCCAAGACGCTGTGTACCTCGCCGCCGGCGACAACGTCTTCTATGTTCGCCGGAGCGATGGCCGCGGGCACTGGGAGGAGCACGCGATACCGGGATATGATCCCACCTGTATCGCGCCCAGCACAGAAGAGCCGGGGACGTTGATCGTGGGGAGCTACTATGGGGCCGCCCTGTATCGAAGTCGAGACTACGGCGCGCACTGGGAGGAGCTCTCCGTCCCTGCGGAAGTGCTCGGGGACCGAGACCTGGACGTGTTCGACGCGATCTTCGTGCCATGTACACCTGAGACCCTGGCCGTCGCCACCGCGGAACAGATGCTGCTCTCACAGGACAGGGGAGACACCTGGACGAGCCAGGACCTGCCCGAAGCGATGACCACGGGCGAGGCCTTGCTCGCGGCGGCCGGCGAACCCTCGCCGCGCCTGTACCTGGCGACGGACGTTGGGGTGTTCGCGTCGGAGGACCTGTGTGCGACCTGGGAACGGCTTCCTCTCGCGGCGGCGGATGAGGCAGGGGAGATGGTCCTCGGCCTCGCGGTGGCGCCCGGTAACTCCGACAGAGTGTACGCCGGGCTCACAGATGGCCTTTACCGATCCACGGACGGCGGCCGCACCTGGCACCGGATCCCTGTCGCCGGCGAGCGGCGGGGCAGCCTCGGCTCTTACGCGCCATCGCAGGAGTGGGAGGCCGTGAAGTTCGTCGATCCCGGCGCCGGCCGGTCGGCCGGCGAGTACTACGACCTGGACTTCGTCAACGAACGGCACGGGTGGGTGGCCTGCAGCGGCGTCGACGTCGGCGGCCGGGTGATCCACACCTTGGACGGTGGTTCAACATGGACCACACAAGGCATCTCTGCGATCCTGCTCGACTTCGTTGACGAGAATGTCGGGTGGGCTGTCGGCGGAGCGCTCGGCGAACTCTGGCGAACCGTGAATGGCGGGGCTACCTGGACAAAGACTGCCGCGGACCACGAGATGATAACGAATGTTGCCGCCGTCTCAGAGCAGGAGGCCTGGGCCATCGATGGCGGCATCCTAGTCCACACCGTCGATGGTGGCGAGTCGTGGCGGGCGGTCGCACACCCGCTGAGCGAGAACCCCACCCTCTTGCTGGAGGCGCTCTGCTTCCTGGATCGCAGGCACGGATGGGTGCTCGGCGTGCAGTCCGGCGGCATGATGCCGCTGCCCATCTCTGTGCTCCGGACCGCGGATGGCGGCGAGTCGTTCCAGGCGGTGCGGGCACCCGCAGTCCCAACGGGCAATGAGCCTCCCTTCCGGATGCAGTTCCGCTCGGCGATGGAGGGCTGGGCGGCGGTGGGCGGGCCGTCACTGCTCCACACGACGGACGGCGGGGAGACGTGGAGGGCAGTGACACCGGTCGTGGACGGAGAGGAACTCGAGGCAACCTACTACGACTGCTGCTTTGTGAGCCCCGATCAGGGATGGGCAGTGGGATCCACAGGCCTCCACGCCATAGAAGGCGAGGCACTCGCTGTCGCGACCTCGGACGGTGGCCGCACTTGGCGTCGCTGCACGACGGGGGTCGAGGGCGTCGTGCACGGGATGCTGCGACGCGTGGTCTTCACGGATGCCAGGCATGGCTGGACGGCCGGACGCGGCGGGATGTGGGCGAGCGACTTCCCGGTGCAGCAGGAGCCCCACAAGCTGGCATTCCTGCTCAGGTACTCGCCGCTGTCCGAGTAATGGAGGGGAGGCCAGGCGCATGGCCGAGGAATGTCGGCGTTCGGCGGCAGGGATGGTGATGGACGTGGTTGAGACAGCGGTCCTTTCGGCCCTTGGCGCAGCCGGACTGGCAGCAGTGGCGACCGCCGTCATCGCAGCGGTTTTCGTTCTTCCTCCAAGCGCGACCGGCCCGGGCCCCTTCTGGGCTCTCCCAGCACTCACGGCCGCCACCGGCCTCGGGGCCACGGCGGGGGCCGTGCTGGCGGCCAGGGGGAGGCCGGTTGCTCCCTTTCCTTGGATCGTGGCGGCTGCCGCCGGACTGGCCGTGAACATCGGCCTCGGCTTCGTGCTGGGAGTGCGGGCCCCCGGGTTCGGGGTCTTCTTCGAGTACACCTCCGCCCTGACGTTCGTCGTCCTGTTGCCGATTGCGGGCGCCGTCACCATCCACTCCCTCCTTCGGCTCCGCACCCGCACGGTCCGCGGGTTCACCCGCGTCGTGCTCGTGGTTCTTGCCGCCGGAGTCGGCGTGGTGTCCTACAGAGGCGTGGCCATCCCCGGAGTACCGCTAGCCCGCGGCGACTTCGCCCGAATCACGGTCGCGACTGACGGCCGCCTCTACCTTTGGACAGGCAAGCCGACTATTGAGACAGCCGATCCGGACAGGCTCGAGTGGCAGCGGCTTCGCCCGGTCCCCGGTGCGCGCTCTGTGGGCTTTGTGCTGCCTGTACCAGAGGCCCCGGGCTATCTGGTGGCAGGCACCGGCGAGAGCCTGTGGCAGTATACACCGGCGACACAGCAGTGGGGCCGCGTGGTGGAGGTCATCCCGGGCAACGCCTTCACGACGGGCGCGGCGGCCTCACACGGCATCTACATCGTGGACAGGTTCGGCTCACTCCATGTGATGAGCTCCGATCGTGGGAACGCTTGGGAGAGACGAACCATAGCGGTGGTGGGGAAGGGGAGGCTCACCTTCCAGCACATAGCCGTTTCGCAGGACCGGCCGGGTCTGGTGCTGGGCGGCTGCCAGTACCAGAACGGCCTTATCCGCACGACCGATTATGGCGATTCCTGGGAGAGTCTCGAGCTGCCCAAGGAGCCAGGAACGTCCTTTGTGCCGTCGGTCCACGACATCGCGTTTCTGCCGGCGGACCCACCGCAGCTGCTGGTGCTGCTCAACCATGGTCTGTTCGCCTCGAGCGATGGCGGCGAAACTTGGGTGGGGCTCGAGACGCCGGAAGACTGGCTGTCCGGCGGGGAGCTGGCGGTGGCCGCAACTTCCCCGCCGACAATCTACCTCCATGCCGGCCTCGATCTGTACGCGAGCGATGACCTCGGCAAGACCTGGTGGAACACGGGCGTCCACAGTATCAGCGACCGGCAGGGGATCATCACCGACATTGCCGTTGACCCGAGCAGTCCCAGCAGGGCCTACGCCGCACGCACGGGATCTCTACACCGGACAGAGGACGGGGGACGTACCTGGAGCCAGATCAGGTGATTCGCTGCCTCCCGCGCGAGTTAGCGGCGACGAAGAACGTTTGAACGCCGGTGGGGCGTCCATGCAGTGCTCGCGAGCGGGATGCCCCTGTCAGCGGCTCCCGCACCCCGCGGCTGCGATCGGGCCGTGTCCAGCGATCGTTCCACCCCGAAACCGCTCCACAACCCTCGCCTCTTATCTCAGAAACGCCATGCTGATCTCTCCTCCGGTGATCTCTCCTATACTGTTCACCTTTGGAGTTACGTCACAGGCCGCGACCGGCAGGAAAAGGGGAGACAGGGGTCGAAAGCACTCGTCAAGAGCAAAGGCCGCGGCTACGCTCTCTTGGCAGGCGTAGTGCCAGGGGCAGTCGAGAGAGGGGCCGCGGGCGCGGACGTGGATTGCCCTGAAGCAGTAGCATGGGCAGCACCAGTGTTCGCTTGTACTTGAAGAGGCCTCCTCGCAGCACTACTCGGACGCACTCTCTCAGACCTGACGAGACCGGGCTCAAGCAGGTGACGCAGCACAAGGGCGGAGAGCAACTCGCGAGGAGGTGAGAGCAGCCGTGTTGAGTGCAGACGAACTGGCGGATTGGCGCGAGACCTTGCGGGCCTGGGAGCCTGTAGGGGAAGTCTGTGAACTGGCTGAGATCATGGCGGCACTGGACCCTGGTGAACGCGAGCAGGTATGGGGGCTGGTGCCAAACGCGGCCGGCCTGCATGCCGAGGTGGAAGGGCTACTGCGGAGAGCGAGCTAGCAGACGTCGCACCCTGAAGCCGCGGATCAACGCGGGTCGATCCCTCCCAGGCCGAGCGCGATCCGCGTCGGCGCGCTGATGTCGTGCCGCGCCTGCTCCCGCTCCGACCCTCGGCGGGGTCCAGGGATTACGGCTCGGCAGGCGGGCCTGGCAGCGGTCGGAGGTCAAGGGCTGCTCCCCAAGGCGAGCCCTGCGAAGGCTGACCGTCGAGCCACCATCTGTCGCCTGAGGAGAGGCGATGTCCCGCAAGAAGGTCCTGCTGGTAGCCGCTGAGCTAGCAGGCGTCGCAGCCGTCGGGGGCCTTGCTGAATACGTGCTCGGACTCGCGGCAGCGCTGCTCAGACGAGGCCACGACGTTCACGTCGCCCTTCCTGCTTACCGGCACTTGCATTCCCAGGAACCGTTCCTGCTGCGAGAGGTGATCCGGCACCTTCGCGTCCACCTCGGGGCCGGCGCACCGGAGCTTACGTCGGTTCACGAATTCTCCTTACCATGCCCAGGGGAGGACGCTCCTCCCCTATCCGTGTTCGTCCTGGGCAGCCACGAGCACTTCGATTCAGTCAGGGAGCCATCAAAGATCTACGACTGGCCGGACCACAAGCCATGGGTAGCCTTCTCCCGCGCTGTTGTCGACTTCATCGAATCCGCTGATTGGCGCCCGGACGTCATTCACTGCCACGACTCCCATACGGCCCTGATACCGGTGTATGTCCAGCAGCTTCGCGATGAAGCCGGGACTACGTCGTCTGTAGCCTCGGCAAGAACGGTTCTCACGATCCACAATCTCCTTAACCGAGGACAAGGCGACTCTGCCCTGGTCTCCTACGCGGGTCTGCCACAGCGGCTGTTGGCGGACGGCACCTTCGAATTCTACGGCCGAGCTAGCTGCCTTAAAGCCGGGCTGATCTGTGCGGACCGCGTAAACACCGTGAGCCGGACGTACGCGCAGGAGATCTGCAAATGCCCTCGTGCAGGGTTCGGGTTGGAAGGGGTTCTGCGTCAGCTCAGGGATGAGGGCAAGCTGGCCGGCATTATCAGCGGCATCGATGAGTCCCGATGGAGGATTCCCGGCCTCAGATACGACGGTGCCGACGACGTCGACGCCGTCGTCGCGGCGAAGAGGGCCGAACGCCAGAAGCTGTATGATCTATGGCGATGGGAAGACTCCAGCAGACCTCTCATCGCTTTCAGGTCCCGCTGGGATCACCAAAAGGGGGTGACACTCCTCGCTGACTGTGCGCGCAAGGTCGCGGACGCGGCCGACCTCGTTGTCGTAACCTGGGGACACCCCGGGACGTCTCCTGAGCTGGCACAGGCCTGGCGAGACCTGAGCGATCTCGCGGCTCGGGCCGGGCAGCGAGTGCTCCTCAACCCGCCGGGAATCTGTGAGCCATCTCAGGTCGCCACGAACTATATGGCGGCGGACTTCCTCCTCATCCCGTCACTGTACGAGCCCTGTGGCCTGGTCCAGATGGAATGTCAGAGATTCGGCGCGGTTCCCATCGTCCGCCGGACCGGAGGCCTGGCAGATACGGTGGCTGAGACTGAAGTCCCGGCGTTCCCCTCGCCGAACGGCTTTGTGTTCCCAGAGACCGATGAGCAAACGTTAGTCGCGGCAGCGGTCGAGGCCGTGGAACGTGCGGTCGCGGCCCTCCACGATCCCCAGCGCATGCGAACACTTATCCGGAACGCGCTCGCCCAGAGAAACAGCTGGGACAGTCGCGTTCCCGACTACGAGGCCCTCCATTCCTCCTAACCGGCTCGCGCGTCTCGTCGGTTGGCCGCCGCGTCGTTCCGCGCGCTCCCGTTTGACGGTGAGCAGACTCAGTGTATAATGCACCTAGCCATCTGAGATTCTCCATGCCATGCTCGACTTGCATCCATCCCGCAAAGCATTCGCTCTGATCGCCGCCCTCGCGCTCGCGGTGATGGGCGGGTGCGGCCGCTCCAATCGTGGCGACCGGGGCCAGCCAACGCCGCCCAGGATTGAGGATCCCGCTTCCTTCACACCGAGTTCCCTTCAGGTCGATCGTCTGCGCGCCGCCGCACAAGGCGCCAACGTCGTGCTCTGTATCATCGACGCCGCCCGCGCCGACCATGTGGGATGCTACGGGTACCCGCGGGAGACCACACCGACCATAGATCGACTTGCGGCTGAAGGCTATCTATTCGAGAACTACTTCGTCCAGTTTGTGGAGACAAAGCCATCGACGGCTTCCCTCTTCACGGGACAGTATCCCGATACACACCTCGCCTATCACGAACGGATGCTGCCCGAGTCTACGTTTACACTCGCGCAAGGCTTCCGCTCGGCTGGCTATCACACCGTGCTGTTCAGCCAGAACGAGTATGCCTCACCACTCTGGGGCCTGGGCCTTCACTTCGACGAGGCCTTCTATGAGCCGCATATCACTGCCAATGGCAGGAAGAAGCCGCACATCTGGCAGGCCGAGGCCGTGCTCGAGTTGATCGGGCCATGGCTCGAGAAGGGCGCGCCGGAGCCGTTCTTCGCCTACATCCACTTCATGCCGCCGCACGATCCGTATCTGACGCCGTTGGATATGTACTACAAGTTCTATGAGAAGGACCCGCCAAACGCGTGGCGGTCACCGTATCCATTCGATGAAGTGGAGCAGGAACTGAGACAGAGAGAGAAGCCGTGGTCTCAGCAGCTCTTCATCAACCGTTACGATAGCCATCTACTCTACGCGGACTGGGCGGTAGGCAAGGTCGAGGAGATGCTGCGCGAGGCGGGCGTCTTCGACAGAACGCTCTACATCGTCACTGCGGACCACGGCGAGGCCTTCGGCGAGCACGGCTACAAGGGGCACACGATCTCCGCCTACGACGAAACCACTCGCGTCCCGCTGGTGATGCGTTTCCCCGAGGCGAGCAGTCCCTCAGGCCGGGTCACAGGGCTGACACAGTCGGTAGACCTCCTCCCCACCATCTTCGACCTGCTCGAGATCCCGTATCCGAGTCGAGGCGTGCAAGGGCGATCGCTGCTCTCCGTCATGGCGGGCGAAGAGGAAGAAGTCAACGACTACATCTTCTGTCGCACCGCCGGGAGGCCGCCGAGCTACGCGGTGCGGGATCACCGATCACTCTTGATACTCTACCAGGGCGGCCAGCTCCGCGCCCTCTATGACCTGGAAGAGGATCCTCGGGCGGTAAACAACATCATCGACGAGCAGCCGGAAAGAGCGGCCGAGCTGTACGAAGTGTTCCGCTCCTTTGCGGACACGCAAGTTGCCCCGCCGCTGGATTACATCGACCCGGACGCGCCTACGCCTGAGCTGCCGGAGGTTCAGGAGGTCGAGGTGACTGAGGAGATGAAGCGCGCGCTGAGGGCGCTCGGGTATCTCAAGTAGGCTGCGACTACAGCCGCGTCAGGGCTTTTGGCACGCTCCAACAGAGAGACCCTCTTTCTGGGGAAGCGCGTTGCCCCAGAAGTCGCGGCCTCCGTTTCCCGGAATAGGGAGCCCGGCGCCGATGCAGGGCGACGTCGGGCCGAGGCGGTAGGCAGCCAAGGCCGCCAGGTGCTCCGGCTTGATGCTGAGCTCCTCTCCGACCCCTGTGAGCAGCGGATCCAGAGCAAGCCCAAGGAGCTTCCCGCCCGACTTCTCCTGGCCCGTCGCCTCGGCCCAGTCCTCGAGACTGCCGTGACCTTCCGAGGAGAAGGGTGCGTCACCGATGGACCAGTAGCAGTTGCCCTCGAAGCGAGCGCGGCTGGCATCGCCCTTGATGAGCTCTTGCGCGGACACGAATATGTTGTTTCTGAATCGCACTCGCGGCACCGGCATCTGAGCGAAGCCTACGGCGCCGCCCTTCTCATTGTAGACCGTGTTGTTGTAGACCTCGGCGTCGGACATGTCCGTGTCGTTGGCGATCACCTCGATGCCGCATCCGACGTTAGTCCTTATGCCGTCGTTGACGCTGATGTTGTAGCGCACGATATTGTTCTTCCAGACCGGTGCCGTAGGATACTGACACAGGAAGTAGCCCGGCCCCACGTTCTCGTAGGAGAGATTGTACTGCATCACTGAGTTCGTCACACCGCCGTCGAAGTCGAAGCCGCCGCCGTCCCAGCCCGGGCTCTTGTTGTGGTGCGCGATGCAGAACTGAATCGTGACCTCGTCCGCGTTCCAGGCCCAGATGCCCACCGGCCCGTTGCCTTTGCGAGGCATGTCCCACCCATTGTTCATGGCCTGGCAGTACTCGATCACACATCCCTTGACGCAGCCCACCACAATGCCGTTGCCGCTGTGGTTGTCCAGGTTCGTGGGGTCGCCCGGGTTGTTCTCGGCGACACAGTAACCGATGTAGACATTCTGCGAGGTCGCGGCCGGCGAGTCGCCGCCGCCGCACGTGATCCCCGCGGCGCCATTGTCGTGGGCATGGACATGGGTGATCCGGGCGTTGCGCACGCCTGCCACGGCCACCCCCGCCTTCTGGAAGCCGCTGACGTCCACCTCATCGACGAGGAGGCCTTCCCCTTCTGACAGGAAGACGCCGCTCTCTGTGTTCCCACTCTTGCGCCCCGAGCCCACGAAGTTCAGGTTCCGTACCACGAGGTGGCTGCACCCCTTGGCGACAAGGCCACTTCCATCGCCGCCATTGATCGTCGCGCGCCCCTCCCCGTAAGAACCGATCTCGACCTTCTCGCTCTCGCTGCCGCTGTCCTCGGCGTCGAGCCTGATCGTGCCCTGGAAGGTCTGTCCAGCCTCGAACAGCACCCGGTCGCCGGGGCGGAACTCCATCTTGTTGACCTTCGATATGGTCCTCCACGGCTTCCCCAGCGTGCCAGGGTTCGCGTCATCGCCGCGGGGACCGACATGGTAATCTGTCGCCTGTGCAGGTCCACAGCCCGTAACCGAAGCCACCATAAGACACCTCGCCAACCAGTGTGCCGCCGTGCGCATAGCTCTCTATTGCCCGAGTTCGCCGCGTGTATCCGGCTCAGGGATCGCGGCGTGCCTAGTGCAGAATCGCGGTGGGATTCTAACAGCCTGAGGACGCGAGTTCAAACGGTGCCCCTGGTAATCTGATCAACCGAGTGCTTGCGATGACCCAATAGATGCACAGGTTGCCGTCAGGCAGCCTTCTGCCTCGGCCGGCCGTTGGTAGACTTCGGGGCATATGCAGGAGCCCTTCCGCCCCTGACAGATGGGGCAGTGCTCAACGGTCTGGGTGCTCGCGAATCCCCGCCCCTCGGAGGGGCTCAGCACGGCGAACTCCGCCGAATATCGCCGGCCGTCGATCTCGACCTCCACCCGGAGGCGCTCGATGCCCTCGAACGCCGGCGCGGTGACTTCGAACCGCCGCTCGGGCGCCTCCACTTCACGGACCTCCCGACCGGCCGGAGCGCTCCCCTGCTCGCGAGTGCAGGCGACCGCGTCTGGCCTCTCCTGTTCGGCACTCATCCCCAGCCGGTCCTGCAGGCCGGCCGAGGTCGGCCTCTCATCCAGCAAGGGCATGGCGGCCCTGTGACCTGGGGCCGCGACCGCGTCGCGTTTTGCTCACCCTTGTTGGAGGTGTGGCACAGGCAGCGTGCCGCTCCGCGTACTAGATTGTTAAGGATCAGCTGAATGCTGCCGAGAGGGAGACGATGGAGGACAGGTACACATATGTGATTGTGGGCGCCGGCCTCACAGGAGCGTCAGCTGTCGAGGGCATCCGCGAAGTCGATTCCGAAGGGCCGATTCTGCTCATGGGGCGTGACGAGCATTCGCCCTACGACCGGCCGCCACTTTCCAAGGGCCTGTGGCTCGGCAAGAAGAAGGTGAGCGAGATCTACCTCCACGAGAGCGACTTCTACCGAAGCCAGGGCGTTGCCTTGCAGCTTGGCGCCGAAGTCGCCGCCATTGATCCGCAGGCCAAGACGGTCTCCGCGGCCGGCGGGGCAACCTACCAGTACGAGAAGTGTCTCCTCGCCCCAGGCGGCCGACCCCGCAGACTCGACGTCCCCGGCGGCGACCTCCCAGCGCTCTCCTACTACCGGACATTAGACGACTACACGCGAATAAGAGAGCAGGCCGGTGCTGGGAAGTCCGCCATCGTGGTCGGCGGGGGCTTCATCGGCTCCGAGATGGCGGCCGCGCTCCACGCCTGCGGAGTGGAGGTCACGATGATCTACGGCGGCCCACGCCTCGTGGACCGAGTCTTCCCGGTGGAGTTGGGGAAGGCTTTGCAGGCTGACTACGTGAACCGAGGAATCGCCGTTCATGCCGGAGACGTGCCCGTGACGTTTGAGGACCGGGACGGCCGCGTTGTGATGACCGCGAAGTCCGGGCAGAGAATGGAGGCCGACTTCGGCATTGTCGGAATCGGCATTGAGCCCGAGACAGCGCTGGCCCAGCAAGCCGGCCTGGAGATCGACAACGGCATCGTCGTGGACGAGTACCAGCGAACCTCCGACGCCAACATCTTCGCGGCCGGAGACGTGGCGGCCTTTCCATATGAAGTTCTGGGCGGCCGCATGAGGATCGAGCACTGGGATCACGCGCTGAATCACGGGAAGCAGGCGGGAAAGAACATGGCGGGAGCGCATGAGCCGTACGCCTACATGCCGTACTTCTTCTCCGACCTGTTCGAGTTCGGCTATGAGGCAGTCGGTGAGGTGGACAGCAGGCTATCCGTGGTCGCCGACTGGCAGGAAGAACATACTGCTGGTGTGCTCTACTACCTCGCAGATGAGATGGTAAGAGGTGTCATGCTGTGCAATGTCTGGGACAAGGTCGACGAGGCGCGCGCGCTGATCCGGGCATCCAAGAAGGTCAAGCCCGAGGAGTTGATGGGCGCGATCAAGTGAAGTCCGAGCACCGGTTCCCTCGGACGAGCTCAGTTCCGGAGGCTGACATGAAGCTGTCGCAGCAGAAGTGTGAGTCGTGCCAGGTCGGGACGCCGCCGCTCTCTCGCGAGGAGGCGCTCCACCTGCTAAAGGACACCCCGCGTTGGATTCTGGAGGACAATGCCATCGAGAGGGAGTTCGAGTTCGATGATTTCCGCGGCTCGATCGCCTTCCTCAACAGGGTCGCCGAAGTGGCGGAGGAAGAGGGTCATCACCCGGACATCTTCGTCTACTACAGCAAGGTACGGCTTCAACTCTCCACTCACAAGATAGGCGGCCTCTCGAGGAACGACTTCATCCTGGCGGCGAAGATTGACGGGCTCGCCTAGGCCAATCCCACGGCCGGTCGGTAGTTCTGTTGCAGTCCGAGAGACAATGGACGCGTGCGCGGCATGACGAACTCACTCGCGGGAAAGACAGCTTTAGTGACGGGTGGCGCGCTGCGCCTCGGGGCCGCCACGGTACGAGCCTTGGCCGCCGAGGGTGCGAATGTGGTGATCCACTACAACCGCTCGCAGGCGCCCGCCGAGCAGCTCGCGCAGGAGGTCCGGGAGGGTGGCACGTCGGTCTGGACTCTCCAGGCGAACCTGGAGCAGCTCGATGAGGTGGAGGCGCTCATCCCAATGGCGAAGGACCCCGCGGGGAAGCTGGACATCCTGATCAACAGCGCCTCGATCTTCCCCGCGGACTCGCTGTCCGAGATGAAGATCGAAGATCTACTCAGAAACATCCGCGTGAACGCCTGGGCTCCTTTTGCCCTGAGCCGCTCATTCGCCCTTCACGCGAAGCGGGGAGCGATCGTGAACTTCCTCGACACGCGGGTCGCAGGCTACGACTGGAAGCACGCGTCCTACATCGCGAGCAAGAGCATGCTCGAACTCTGGACAAGAATGATGGCCCTGAAGTTCGCCCCGAATATCAGGGTCAACGCAGTCGCGCCCGGGCTTATACTCCCGCCTCCCGGCAAGGACGAGAGCTACCTCGATGCGATGAAGGACACGGTGCCGCTGAAGCGCTACGGCGGCGCGGAGGATATTGTGGCCGCCGTGCTCTTCCTGCTGCGCAGCGAGTTCGTGACCGGCCAGGTGATATACGTCGATGGCGGCCGCCACCTGATGGAGTATGCGCGTGGACAGAATCCTGATTAGGGACTTGGCCGTGCGCTGCATCATCGGCGTCAACGACGAAGAGCGTCGCGAGAAGCAGGACGTGCTGATCAATGTCGCACTGGAGGCCGATCTCAAGCCCGCGGGGAAGAGCGACGACTTCGCAGACACGGTTGACTACCGGGCCATCAAGAAAGAGATCTTCGCCATGGCCGAAAGCTCCCACTACTTCCTGGTCGAGGCCCTGGCGGAGCGCATCGCCGACATCTGCCTCCAACATCACGGTGTTGCGCGCGTGCAGGTGACTGTGGAGAAGCCAGCCGCCCTGCGTTTCGCGCGCACCGTGGCCGTCGAGATCACGCGCGATCGGTCCTGACGAATGGCTCGAGCCTTCATAGCAATCGGATCGAACATAGAACCCGAGCGGAACGTGCGGGAAGGGCTCCGACGGCTTGGGCGGCGGGTGAGGATACGAGCTGTGTCGAGCTTCTATCGTGCGGAACCGCTTGGCCGGCCCGAACAGCCGGCCTTCATCAACGGCGTGGTCGAGATCGAGGCCGATGTGCCGCCACGACAGCTCAAGTATGCGGTGCTGCGCGCCGTGGAGTCGGAGATGGGCCGCCTCCGAACGGCTGACAAGTATGCACCGCGCACGCTGGACCTGGACATACTGCTCTACGAGGACCAGATGATATGTTCGCCGGAGCTCACCGTGCCCGATCCTGAGATCACGTCCCGCCCATTTCTGGCCGTTCCGTTGGCGGAGCTTGCCCCCGAGGTCGCTCTGCCTGGGGACGGCCGTCGTCTTCGCGAAATCGCAGGGCAGTTCGCCAACCACACCATGGAGCAGCTCGCCACCTACACTGAGAAACTCAGGAGGGAACTCGCGAATGGATCACGATAAAGTAAAGCGGCTCGTTAGGGAGCTTCTCATCGAGATCGGAGAGGACCCCGACCGCGAGGGTCTTGTTGCGACGCCCGATCGCTTCGCGAAGTCAATGGCATTCCTGACGTCGGGCTACCGCGCCGATGTAGACAAGCTCATAAACGGCGCCATCTTCACGCAGGAAACCAACAACATGATCATCGCTCGAGACATCGAGCTCTACAGCCTGTGCGAGCATCACATGCTGCCGTTCTACGGGCGGTGCCATATCGGCTACGTGTCGAGAGACCGGGTGTTCGGGCTGAGCAAGCTCGCGCGACTCGTGGACATGCATGCCCGGCGCCTGCAGATCCAGGAGCGACTGACCCAACAGGTGGCGAAGGCGATAAAGGACGCGATCGACGCGGAGGGCGTGGGCGTCATCGTCGAGGCGCGCCACCTCTGCATGATGATGCGCGGCGTCGAGAAGCAGAACTCGATGATGACTACTTCTTCGGTGCTTGGCACATTCCGCTCGTCGATCGCAACCCGCGAAGAGTTCCTTAACCTCATCGCACGGCCTAAGCCGACGTAGAATCCGTTTCCAAACTGCTTTGCCGTGCCACCAACATTCTTCGCTTCGCTCAGAATGACATACAAGACGCTGCTGGCGAAACTGTCACCCTGAGCACAGCGAAGGGTCTTGTCTTGAAGAGTGTTGAAATCACTTCTAGCATCCCACGCGGCCGACGCCGAAGGAGACTTGGGAGCAAGACGACCTTTGGGACTCAAACCGGGTTGCCGCACTACGCGACTTGAGGGGTACATCGTGCGGTCTTCTCGACCGCGGCACATCCTGCTCACCGGCCCACCGGGCTCAGGCAAGAGCACCGTTCTGTCCGCCGCCTTGTCTCTGCTCAAGGCTTCGGGCAGGCAGGTTTTCGGGTTCTGGACTCCGGAGATCCGGCGAGGCCGTGCGCGCGAGGGATTCGCGGTGGAGCTGCTCAGCGGCCGCCGGGAGGTGCTGGCCTCGCGAGACTTCCCGGGGAGCCCGCGGGTGGGACGGTACGGCGTCCGGCTCGAAGCGATGGATCAACTGGTCGTGCCGGAGATCCAGCGGGCTATGACAGCAGCCGCCGGCCCATCCGGCGGTGTCATCATCCTGGACGAGATTGGGAAGATGGAACTGTACTCGGCCGCCTTCCGAGGGGCCGTGCTGGCGGCACTGGAAAGCGATGCCAGGGTGCTCGCAACCATCATGGCGCGCCCCCATCCCTTCGCGGACCAGGTCAAGAGGAGACCCGATGTGGTGCTCTGGACCGTCACGCGAGAGAACCGGGATGACCTGCCTCAGCAGGTGGCCGAAATCCTCCTGAGCCGATAGCAGGCCAGGCTGCCTCGGCCGGTGAACCTGGTCGCGCGCGACGACATTGGAGAGGGTACGCAGCGCGCCGAGCCGAATCTGCGCGGTGGGGCGATCCGCCGATGGCACGATCGACCAGGCGCCGGGGCAGTGTCGTGGACATGCGCTTCGCCGACCGCGATCGGCGCGCTTCCATCACAAGCGGAGGTTCGAGTGTGACCGTAGATATCAATGACTGGGAGAACCCCGAGGTCTTTGCGCAAAACAGAGCCCCCGCGCACTGCACACTCGTGCCGTACCCGGACGCAAGCTCGGCGAAGGAGGGAACACGAGAAGCATCCCGCTTCCACCTCTCACTCAACGGCAAGTGGCGATTCCATTGGGCCGAGAAGCCGGCGGAGCGTCCGCTCGACTTCTACAAGCCCGACTACGATGTCAGTGGCTGGGATGAGATCCCAGTGCCTTCGAACTGGCAGCTTGAGGGCTATGGCATCCCAATCTACACGAACTCGAAATATCCGTTCAGTCCGGTTGACCCCGATCCGCCGCACATACCCCACGACTATAATCCTGTCGGATCATATCGCACTGAGTTCGCCACCCCGGCCGACTGGAAGGGGCGACAGGTCTTCATCCATTTTGACGGTGTGAAGAGCGCCTTCTACGTGTGGGTCAACGGCGAGAAGGTCGGCTACAGCCAAGACAGCATGACCCCGGCCGAATTCAACATCACGCGGTACTTGCGGCGGGGCAAGAACATCCTCGCCGTCGAGGCGTACCGGTGGTGCGACGGCAGCTATCTCGAGGATCAGGACACGTGGCGCCTGAGCGGGATATATCGCGACGCGTACCTGTTCTCCACTCCCTTGGTTCATCTCAGAGATTTCTCTGTGTGCTCTGATCTCGACGACGAGTACCGCGATGCAGCGCTCAGGGTCACCGGCAAGGTGCACAACTATGGCGAGGAGGCCGCCGCAGCCCACACACTCGAAGTCTCTCTGCTCAACCCCGACGGGGACGTGGCTGGACCTGACCCTATCGTCTCAGGCCGCACTGAGCCCATACCGCCCGGCAATGAAGAGATAGTGACCGTCGAGGCCAAGGTGGAGAAGCCGAGGAAGTGGTCGGCCGAGGACCCCTATCTCTACCAAGTCCTGCTGACACTGAAGGATTCACAAGGCAAGATCGTCGAGGTCGAGCGGTGTAACTTCGGCTTTCGCAAGGTCGAGATCACGCGCGGCCAGCTGCTGGTCAACGGAGTGCCAATTCCGATCAAGGGAGTCGACCGGCACGAACACGACCCAGACCATGGCCAGGCGATCCCATACAGCCGGATGGTTCAGGACATCGAGCTGCTGAAGCGGAACAACATCAACGCGGTACGCACGAGTCACTATCCCGACGACCCCAAGTGGTACGACCTCTGCGACCGGTACGGCATCTATCTGGTGGACGAGTGCAACCTCGAGTCTCACGGCGTAAGCCACTTCCTGCCGGGCAGCGATCCGCAATGGACGGCCGCCTGCGTGGACCGCATGGCGAGCATGGTCGAGAGGGACAAGAACCATCCCTCCGTGATCATATGGTCGCTCGGAAACGAGGCCGGCTTCGGGGATAACTTCCGCCATATGGCCGCGCGCGCTCGGGAAATCGATCCAACCCGGCCCGTTCAATACGAGCCCGCGCGCGAGGATCCAGTCACCGACATCGTATGCCCGATGTACGCCAAGATCGAGCACCTGGTCGAGTATGCATCGCGCGAGCAGAGCCGGCCGCTGATCATGTGCGAATACTCCTTTGCGGGCGGCAACGCGGGCGGCAACTTGCAGGACTACTGGGATGTCATAGAGCGCTACCAGCACCTGCAAGGGGGATTCATCTGGGATTGGGTGGACAAGGGCCTCCGGAAGCACGCGCCCGACGGCAGCATGTTCTGGGCCTACGGTGGTGACTTCGGCCCGCCCGGCACACCATCCGACGGCTGCTTTGTCTGCTGCGGGATCGTCGGGCCGGAGCGCGATCCTCAGCCTGAGCTGTACGAGGTCAAGAAGGTCTACCAGTACGTCAAGGCCGAGCCGGTTGAGGACGGCGCCGACGGCAGGATGCGAATCAGGAACAAGTATGACTTCCTCACCCTCGATCACTTGGACATATCGTGGGAGCTGGCCCGCGATGGACAGGTGCTGCAAAGCGGTGCCCTGCCACGGATGTCGCTTGCCCCCAAGCAGGAAGCCGATGTCGTGGTGCCGTTCGAGCGACCGCAGCCCGAGCCCGGTGCCGAATACTGGCTGAAGATCATCTTCAGCCTGGCCGACGATACCCTCTGGGCCGAGCGCGGTTACGTCATCGCGTGGGACCAGTTCCGGCTGCCTGTGGAGGTCCCGGAGCCGCTGGCGATGGCGGTCGAGCAGATGCCCTCCCTGACACTCACGGAGGAGCGGCACCCGGAGAACGCGCTCGTCGTCCAGGGAGGAGACTTCAGGCTGGTGATCGGGAAGAAGCACCCGCTTCGAAGTGATGTGAGCGGGGCAATCGTGTCCTTCCGATATCGGGGCCGAGAACTCGTCACATCACCTCTCGTCCCGAACTTCTGGCGCGTGCCGCTCGACAACGACATGTGCAACCAGTGGGATCGAGAGTTCGTCGAGAGCGTGGGGGGACTGCATCGCAGACAGGGCGTCTGGCGCCGGGCCGGCCAGTATCGCGAAGTGACGAGCATCGAGGCAGAGCAACCGGCCCCACATATCGTGCGCGTCTGCGTCGATGCCATTCTGCCTGTTGGGCAAACCGAGTACCGCACGATTGAGATGTTCGGGGGCAGCACCGATCAGGTTCCCGCCGGTCCCAACAACTACCGCTGCATCTACACGGTGTACGGCAGTGGGGATGTTGTCGTCGAAAGCTCCTTCGATCCTGGCGGCATGCGCCTCGCCGATCTGCCGCGCTTCGGCATGCAGATGGCCATTCCCGGGGAGTTCGACACCATGACGTGGCACGGCCGCGGGCCGCACGAGAACTATTCTGACCGCAACACGGCCGCGGCTGTCGGTCTCTACTCGGGGCCGGTCCGCGAGCAGGGCTACTCATACGCTAGGCCGCAGGAGAACGGCAACAAGACCGATGTGAGATGGATGACGCTGACCGATGAGAAGGGGGCCGGGCTGCTCGTGGTTGGCGTGCCCACCCTCAGCATCAGCGCGTGGCCCTATACCATGGCTGACCTGGAGCGGGCCAGGCACATCAACGAACTCCCTCCTCGGGACACGATCACGGTCAACCTCGACTACAAGCAGATGGGGGTCGGCGGCGATGACGGCTGGGGGGCCCGGCCGCATCCAGAGTACTCACTGCCGTGCCAGCCATACAGCTACCGGTTTCGCCTGCGCCCCTATTGGCCCGAGATGGGAGAGCTCGACTCCTTCGTACGCGTGAGGCTGCCAGTCGATTAGCGGCTCGCCGTCAACTGCGGACGCTCCTTCCGCGCAATGTGTCAGCACCGATCTCTTCCGCCCGGAATACCCGGCGGTCGCTCTGCGCAAGTTACGAGAGGCTTCTTGCGCGGCGCTGCGGAAGCGGTATTGGTAAGAGTGAATCACCCATGAGCTCACTTCACGCCGGTCTGCCGGCGGCAAAGAGGGGAAAGCCATGACCCAAGCTGTGCATCTCAGGCCGATGGGCCTCCTGGAGATCGTGGACCAGACCTTTCGTCTCTATCGTAGCAACTTCTGGCTCTTTCTTGGGACTGCTGCCGTGGTTCTCATTCCCGTGAGCGTATTGACGGCCGTGCCGGTTCTGCAAGTGCTGGCTCTTGTGCTGTCACCGGCGGCGAACCTGCTGGTCTCTGCCGCCCTCACCAAGGGCATCTCCGACACCTACCTGGGAGATCGCACCACGATTGGCACCTGCTACGGCTATATCGCGCGCAGGATCTTTGCACTCGTGGGGACGATCATCGTGATGTACCTGTTCGTCGCTGCCGGCATCCTGGTGTTTTTGGTTGGCATGATCATCTTCGGCTTCTGGGTACTCTTCGTCACACAAGTGTTTGTGATTGAGGACAAGCGGTACTTCTCCGCCATCCGGCGAAGCCGATTCCTGGTGGGCAAAGGCGTTTGGGCCGAAGTCCTCGTGCTGCTGATGATAGTCGGTTTCCTCGTGCTCATGATCCAAGGGGCAATCGGGCTTGTGCTCGGGGCTCCCTTCTTCTTCGTCACGCAGGAGCCCGAAGCGGAAGTGGCGTTTTTCCACTTTGTCCTCAATGGAATCGTGCAGAGCCTGGTGACGCCCATCGGAGCGGTCGCTCTCGTGCTGCTCTACTACGACTCGCGGATTCGCAAAGAGGGCTTCGACCTCGAGATACTGGCACGAGAGATCGGGAAGGAACTGCCGCCGCCGGCCGAGCCAGCGGGACCCACATCACCGGGGGAGCAGTCGCCACCTGGGGCCGGCCCTGACCAGGGGAGCACGTGATCAAGGGGCTCGGACTGCTGGCCGTACTTCTGTTCTGGTGCAGCGCGGCCTGGGGTGCACAGCTCACGACTGCCGAGTACACACACGCCGTTAGCCGGTGTGCCGACGCCCTGGAGGCGGCCGCAGAGCAAGAAGATCGAGGGCCCGCAGATGCGGAGTCCGCTCTAGGGAGCCTGCCCAAACGGGTCGAGATCATCGGCCTGCAGGGCGAGCCACGCGGCCTGGCCGACAACGCCAAGCTGATCGAGGTCCTCGAGGAACGAATAGCCCAAGGGCGCGAGGGAATGCTCGACTCGGTCGGCATTCTGCGAAGTCTCGAGGACGGCCTCTCCGCTTATCCTTCCTCCTATCCCAACAATGCCCGTTTAGTGCTGGACGAGGTTCTTTCGCGACGCGAGTTCCGGCGGAGTTGGTGGCAGAAAGTCGTCGATCGTTTCTACGCGTGGCTCGTCGGCCTCATCGAAGCGATCCTCGCGGCGCTTCCGGAGGCGGAGCTGAACGGCCTGGGTGCAGCTATCAGGCTGATTGGGTGGGCGCTCTTCGCCGTCTCCGCGGCCCTGGCGGTACTGATGATCGTCAAGCTCGTCCGGTCCTTCGTGCCAACTCGGGTCGCAAGAGCAGGGGCGGATATGCCAGCACCGATTCTGATAAAGACCTATTCGGGCTGGCTCTCGGAGGCCGACAGCTCGCTGAAAGCGGGCGACTACCGGCAGGCACTCCGCGCGCTCCACATGGCGGCGCTCCTCAAGCTGGATCACAGCGGCGTCCTTCCATATGATGAGTCGGCAACCGACGGCAGCTTCGTTCGCGTACTGGAGAGGAAGGGGTTACGCGAAATCGCGCTGGCACTCGCGAAACTTAACGACATCTTCGCGCGAGCCTGGTACGGGGACGCGCCGGCCGGACCATCGGACTACGGTTTGGCGCAGGAGCAATGGGTGGCGTTGGAGGGCCGAATATCTCCATGAGAGTCCCTCGCGAAGTATGGTGGATAGCCGGCCTGACGCTTGTCGTGTTCGTCATCTACCTGGCGCTGGGCGGAGAGCAGAGCGCCAGAAAAGACGAGCCCCGGTTCACCCGCACCACCTACAGCAGCGGGCCGGACGGGCTGCGCGCGCTCTACCTCACACTCCAGGAGCTAGGCTACGACGCGCGCAGGTGGCGCCTCCCGCTGCGCGAGACCGCACTTCCGGACAGTGGCACCCTCGTACTCGTGGAGCCCATGCCGCTGGCGGGGAGCGAGTGGGAGGATCTCCACAACTGGGTCGGGCACGGAAACCGCGTGTTGCTGGCGGGTTCGGAAGCCCTGCCCGACGTCAGGTGGCCCTCCGAGAGGCAGAGTGCGCTTGGTGCGTCGCAGACGACGAGCGCGGAGCCAATCCAACCGACATATCTCACGCAGGGAGTTGAAAGCCTGCGCGTTCGGTCTCCCTACCGGATTCCCCTGGAGCCAAGCGAAGAGCCCAAAGCGCCGGACGACGAAGAAGCGGACGATATGTGGTACGGCATGGAGCGGCCGTCGCGGGCATTCCGTGAGGCGCTTACTCGTGCCGCGCCCATGTTCGCAGACGACCGAGGAATCGTCGCTGCTCACGCCCGCGTGGGGGAAGGCAGTGCCGTCTTGCTCTGCAGCCCGTGGAGCTTGTCGAACGAAGGCATCCGAGAGGGCGACAACCTGAACTTCGCTCTAAACGCGCTGGTTGGGGCGGACCAGGGCCCCATCTACTTCGATGAATACCATCACGGCTATGGCGAGCACGTCTTGTGGGGAGTCGTGCCTCTGCCCGTCAGGCTGTGCCTGGCCCAGATCCTGGTGGGGCTGTTGCTCGTGGCACTCGCACGCAGCGTCCGACTAGGCCCGGTTGTGCCTTTGGTGCGGGGCGGGCGGCAGAGGAGCGAGTTTCTTGGAACCATGACGGCCGTGCTGCAGCGCGGGCACGCTACCCGCCTCGCGGTCCAGACCGCGTACGACTCAGCTCTGACGCAACTGCGGGCGGGACTCGGGACGACGCCGGATGACGATCAAGAGATCCTGACCCAGGCCCTCGGCAGGCTCGAACCGGAGGCGGGAAAGCGCCTGGAGGCTGCGCTGTCAGAGGCACGGCAAGCGCTGGCCGGGCAGGAGCGATTGTCGGAAGCGCGTGCAGCGCACCTCGTGCGAAGGCTGGACGAGGCCATCGCCTCAGCGCGGAAGCTCTGAGCATTGGGAGAATGGCATGAGCATCAGGGAGCTGATGGCAGGGATCAAGGCCGAGGTCGGCAAGGTCGTGCTCGGTCAAGAAGAAGTGGTCGAGCACTTGACGGCTGGGCTGCTGGCGCGCGGGCACGTCTTGCTGGAGGGCGTGCCGGGAGTGGCGAAGACTCTGGTCAGTCGAGCGATAGCGAGATGCATCGGGAGAAGCTTCCGGCGGGTCCAGTGCACGCCGGACCTGATGCCGGCCGACATCACTGGAACGAATGTCTACGACATGCAGCAGCGCACGTTTCGACTGGTGAAAGGTCCGGTCTTCACCAACGTGCTCCTTGTCGACGAGGTAAACCGCACGCCGCCCAAGACCCAATCGGCACTGCTTCAGGCGATGCAAGAGCGTACGGTCACGATTGACGGGATTGACCACGCGCTGGACGAGCCATTCTTCGTGGTGGCCACTCAGAATCCGATCGAATACGAAGGCACATACCCGCTGCCGGAGGCCCAGCTCGACCGCTTCCTCCTCAAGGTGTCCATGACATACCCGGATGCTAACGCTGAGCAGAACGTCGTGCGGCTCCACCTGGAAGGCAGAGATCCGCAGGACCTGGAGGCGGCCGGCGTGACGACGGTGATCGGGCACGGAGAGCTTGAGTCGGCCGCGCAGGAGCTGCGGCGACAGACGGTTCGTGACGAGGTGATTGCATACGCGGTCGAGCTGGCACAACGGACGCGGGAGTCGCCGCATACGATACTCGGCGCGAGCCCACGGGCGGTGGCCCACCTCATGCAATGTGCTCAGATACGCGCCGCCTCCCAGGGGCGGGACTATGTCATACCGGATGACGTCCAAGGGATGATGCACCCGGTTGTTCGACATCGCGTGATCTTGATGCCGGAGGCGGAGACAGAAGGCCTGACGGTGGAAAGGTTCCTGGACAGTGTCATCGCGTCCGTTCCAGTCCCAAGGTAGCCGGTGGCGCGATGAGCACACGGCCGACCGCAGAAGGTGGCTGCTGACCCAGCGGTTTGGCGCAGCCGTCGCGGTCGGCGCGATGTGGCTTCTGCTTGGCGCGCTTTACCTTCCCCTCGTGTGGCTCGACCTCCTGTGGTGGGTCGCTCTCATCACGGCTGCGATCGCTGACATCGGCCTGCTGCGGCGCGCAGATCGAGTCACCGCCTCCCGCTCGGTCTCGGCGATTCTCTCCTTGGGCGCCGGCAACAGAGTCGAACTCGTCCTCCGGAATCGGTCGGGGCAGGAGTTCGAAGTGATTGCCAGGGACGAACCGCCTCTCGATTTCGATTCCGGGGAGCTTCGCCTGCACTGTCGGCTGCCGGGCAGTGGTGAATGCAGGCCGGGCTACGACGTGACGCCGCGGCGACGGGGAGACTACTCGTTTGGCCCTTTGGACGTTCGCTTGACCACTGGTTTCGGCTTGCTCGGGAGGCAGCTCCGGTTCGACCTGGCGGAGTCGGTGAAGGTCTATCCGAATCTGGCGGCGATTCGCAAGTACCAGCTATCGGCTAAGAAGGAGCGCCTGCGTGATATTGGGGTCCGGTCGCTGCGGGCGCTCAGCATGGGAACGGAGTTCGAGTCCCTGCGCACGTACGTGTCGGGAGATGAACTGCGGCGAATCGACTGGAAGGCCACGGCAAGACGCGACGAACCCATCACCCGCCAGTATGACATCGAGCGCAGCCAGCACGTCGTCGTCTCGGTTGACCTGGGCCGTACGATGCTAAGCGAGCTCGGCGTGCTGTCGAAGGCGGATCACGCGGTCAACGCGGCCGCGCTGCTGTGCCATGTTGCGGCCCGCTTGGGTGACTGGGTAGGGCTTTATGCCTTCTCCGCACACCCCATCCTCTTCGTTCCGCCGCGCAGGAACCAGTTCTCTCTCCTGCTCGAGTACCTCTACGGGCTGCAAGCGGAGCGCGTGGAGAGCGACTACAGTCGATGCTTCTTGGAGGCGGCCACCCGCATAAGAAAGCGCGCCCTCGTCGTCTTGCTCACAGACCTGATCGACCCGGACTCCTCCGGCCGGCTCCTGCGCCATGTCGGGCTGCTGACCCGGCGTAACTTCGTGCTGTGTGCTGCACTCAGCGACTACGAGCTCTATGAGCTGTCAACTCGGTCGCCCGAGCGCGCGCGGGATCTGTATGAGCGAACCGTCGCGACGGAGTTGCTGGCGGATCGCCGGCGCGCCATTGCCGCGCTCTGGGATCGGGGCGCGGTCGCTTTCGACGCAACCCCGGAGAACCTTTCGGTGGCAGTAGTCAACCGCTACTTGGAGGTGAAGGCCAGGGCACGTCTCTAATGCTCGCTGCCCCGGCCAGGCAGCAGAACGTAGGCAGAGAAGCCAAGGGCCAAGAGAGTGGCCATCGCGAACTTGAGGACCGGCGGGACCACGGCGGGGGAGAAGAGCCCTTCGACAAGGCCGGCCACGAAGAGGAAAGCCACCACGCCGAGCATGAGAATGGCCGACTGCCTTCCGGCCAGCCGGAGGGCGTCCAGACGGCTGTGCTCGCCGGGGTCCACGATTGCGAACCCAAGCAGCATGCCGGCCGCTCCGGAGATGATGATCGCCGGGAGTTCGAGCACGCCGTGAGGCGCGACGAAGGCCCAGAAGTGCACCGCGGCTGGCGTCCGGCTCACGCCGGCCGCTATGACGCCCAAGACGAAGCCGTTGAAAAGCAGCACGAAGACGGTGCCGATGCCCAGCAGCACACCCGTCGAGAACGCAAAGAATGAAACCTGCACGTTGTTGGCCATGACCAGCGAAGCTGCCACTGGGCGGACATCCGCCGGCAGCCAGTCCTGGCCGCCTTCGTGGCGTGCGGCAATAGACCTTACAGCGTCAGCCACGCCGGGTGAGACGAGGTCCATGGTATCCGGTCGCACGAGTGTGAGAGCTGCGCCGACAAGCGCGGCGGCACCGAACAGGCCCGCGCACAAGGCGATGAGCCTTGCATGATGCCGGAGCGTGCGCGGTAGTTCGCCGCGAAAGAAGCGCAGCACACCAGACCAGCCGCCAGACTCGGAGACATAGAGCAGCCCGTAGGCGCGGCCGACCAGCCAGTTCAGCCGGTCCAGTTCCCGCCTGTCAAATCCGTGTGCCCGGGCGTGGGAGAGTTCGGACGCGACACGCCGATAGAGGCGGCCGAACTCCAGCAGCTCGGAATCGCTGAGGGCGCGCAGCCCGCGGAGGCGGGATGCGTGGCTCACCAGCTCCTCCAGCCGCCCTACGCACTCCCCGCGCTCGTCAGCCGAGCTTCCTGCGCCGGCAGTCATGGCTTGACAATCCGGACAAGGTAGGGTTGCATTTCATGTGAGATGGGGCTAAGGGACACCAAGACAGTCGTCACCCCGGAGCAAGTGGCGGTAACCTATCGCATCGCTGGGATCGGGACTCGCTTCGCCGCCATCCTGGTTGACACCTGCATCCAAGTGGTTGTCGGCATGGCCCTGCTCCTTGCGGCGGGCATCGGCCTCGCCGCCACTGAGGCGGCGCTGGACAGCGCGTCACCGTGGCTGACCGCGCTCCTCGTCATGCTGGGATTCCTCATTGTGTGGGGTTATTTCATCTTCTGGGAAACGGCGTGGAGCGGCCGCACTCCCGGCAAGAGGCTGGCAGGGATTCGGGTGCTGCGCGACGGCGGGTACCCCATCGACTTCCGGGCGGCCTTCGTGCGCAACATATGCCGCTATGTTGACTTCCTCCCGGGCGGGTATGGGGTCGGTGCTCTTGTGATGTTCCTCAGCGCGGACTCGAAGCGCCTTGGAGACTATGTCGCCGGCACCATCGTGGTGGTCGACTCGCCACGGCCGGCCGGCCCGGCACAGGCTGATACCCGGCGTACGGCCGAGTACCAGGTGCTCGGTGACCCATCTACTCTGAACCTGCGGGCTATCGGAAAGGATGAGCTGGCCGTGGTCGATCAATTCCTCGCGAGGCGCGAAGGATTGCTCGCCGACGCGCGCAGGAAACTCGCACGCGAGATCGCCGCCCGGGTGATGAGCGCGCTCGGCATGGACGCCCCCCTGGACGACTATCCGTACGAGAGGTTCCTGGAGGAGTTGGTGGCGGCCTGCCGCGAACGCGCCGACATGTGATCACGGTGGAGCGGCTGGGCCGACGCTCGCTGGCAGCGTTGATGGAGACCGCCAGGTACCGAGACTGCGGCCGGCGCAGCAAGCAGTGAGGCCACCTGGCAGTGTCCCCTGCGGCCCCTCCAGAGGCGGAGAGCCTCTGCCAGCAAGAAAACAAGCAGGATGACGGAACCTTCCGTCAAATCACAGCGTCAATACAGCGATCCGGCCGGCCCCGTCATCGCGCGGGGGCCGGTGAGCGAACATGAGCCGAGCGGCCGGTGCCGCCCGGCTTAAGGTGGCCGATGACGCGAAGAAACCTCCTCTTGATCGTGTTTGTCGTGTTGGCCGCTGCGGTCGTCTTCGCGCATGTCCGAGCGGGGCGGCCGCGCGTGGTCGCCCGAGGCGAGGGTGCGTCCGTCTCGGTCCCTGCGAGCGACGGCCGCTTTCTTCTCTGGCTAGAGACAGATGATGGCGAAGCGCGCCTGGTGTCTCTCGGGCGCTTCCCTCGGAGGACCCATGCTGTCTTCACCTCCTCCCATCTTTCGGGGCTGGCTGTGGCAGACGGCGCCGCCTTTGTCACGCGAGCGTTACACTCTGAGGGTGAAGAGCGGGGCGCCGAGCTGCTTCGCATCGACCTCAAAGATGGCGCGGTGGAGGTCCTGTCGCCACTACCGCGCGCGGCTGAGCAGATCGTGTGCGGCGACGGCTTCCTCTGCTGGCGGGAGTACCGCGACTCGTCCCTGCCAGCAGTGCCTTTTGTCGTCGCTGCTGCTCCGCTTCACGTGCTCCGGGTGTGCTCGGAGACCCCCGGCGAGGTGACGACTGCGGCGGTCCTGCCCGCCGAACCCCAAGGCGCCAGAGACGATGTCGAGTTGGTGGGCATCGCCGACGGCCGCGTCTACTGGGTCGAACGCGCGACCAAAGGCGGGGCGGCCCAAACCGCGATCCGCCACACGGTGCCTCCCGACGGCCAGCCACAGACGCTGACTGAGGAGCCCGGGCGGCGCTCGGCTGTGCTCCTGGACGGGAGCCTGCTGTGGACAGCGCCCTCGGAGGAATGTCCGGAGCAAGCAGTGCTCGCCTCGGTAAAGCGTTTACCGCTTGGCGAGACCGACGCTGAGATCATCGCCGACTGGCTCAACGCGGAGGCCGGGCTCCTGGCCTCCTCCGGTCAGGCCTGGGTCCAGGAGCGGCACCGGCTCTGGCGACTTGGGCTCCAGCGCGGTCAGCAGCGCGTTCAGGCGACCGGCCCGCCCGGAATTGTGGACACGTGTGTGCTGGGCGGCGAGCAGTACCTAGTCCTGCGAAGAGGCACCGAAGTTGTCCTCGCAAGGAGGCCGCTCACCTGGTCGGCGCGGTTGCTCCGCTCACTCACGCCCTGAAGATGCCGAGGTGCAGCGAATGAGGAAGGAAGTCAACCCGGTTGTCGCGTTCCTCGGAATCCTGATTGCTCTGACCGTCGTTCAGGTCGTCTACTGGCGCGGCCTCATTGGCGGGCCGCCGGAGCCCCGGGGCAAGCGCGGCCCCACTGGCCCGACGACAGGTGACGAGTCGGTCGCTCCGAGGGGGTCGCTCGACATCTCAGTAACCACGCTCGCGGGCGAGCCCGAACCGGGACATCGAGATGGAGCTGCCGATAGAGCACGCTTCGACGGCCCGGCTGCAATCGCTGCCGGCCGCGCGGGGGCGACTTACATTGCCGACAGTCGGAACCATTGCGTTCGCGCCTTGTCGGCCGACGGCCAGGTAGAGACCGTAGCCGGAGCGCCGGGCGTGTCCGGCTTCGTAGATGGGCCCGCCGAGAAGGCCCTCTTCTTCGCGCCCGCGGGGCTCGCAGTTGCAGCCGACGGCAGCCTCCTGGTGGCCGACACAGGTAACCACTGCGTCCGGCGGATCACCCCGGCCGGGCTGGTGACCACCTATGCCGGGAGCGCCGCAGAGCGCGACGACCTGGGCCGGCCGCTCGGCGGCTACCGAGACGGCCCGGCCGGCGACGCTCGGTTCTGCTATCCTGTGGGGATTGCAGTTGACCGCCGTGGGTTCGCCTATGTGGCTGATACGGGGAACAGTGGAATCCGCTGCATTTCGCCGACGGGTCAGGTTTCCACGCTGCGGATGAATGGAGACGAGCCGCCGGAAGCCCCAACGCACCTTGCCATCGCACCGGATGGCCGGCTCTGGGTGGCGGATACAGCGGGTGGCGCGCTGTGGGTGGGTCCGACAGACGGCCCGCTCAAGCGCTGGCGCCCGCAAGGCGAGGACGTGTTTGCGTCACCTTCAGGTATTGCCGCGGCCCAGTTCCCACCGACGCGGCGCGCCATTGTTGTTGCCGACAGCAAAGGCAATTGCCTGTGGCAGATCGAGGGCAACGAGGTGTTGCTGCTCGCGGGCGAGCTCGGCCGTGAAGCCGCCGGCTGGCAGGACGGCAGCGGGGAGACGGCGCGATTCGCATCACCTGTCGGCCTCGCCGCTGGGCCGAAGGGCGAGGTCTATGTCGCGGACTTTGGCAACAACTGCCTGCGGCGCGTGCAGTTGGGCAAACACAGTGAGGAGGTCGGCTGAGTGCAGATTGAAATCCGAGGCCTGCGCAAGGTGTATCCGGGAGGCGTGGTGGCCCTCGAAGGTCTCGACCTCTCGATCCCGCCCGGCGTATTCGGGCTGTTGGGCCCGAACGGCTCCGGCAAGACAACGCTCATGCGCATCCTGGCGACGCTCCTGGAGCCTACCGCGGGTGAGGTCACGGTGGATGGCTGTGACGTTCGGCGAGACCGGTCGGCGATTCGCAACATGCTCGGCTACATGCCGCAAGAGTTCGGGTTCTATCCCACGCTCACCGCATATGAGACCCTCGACTACCTCGCTCTTCTCTGTCGCATCAATGACCCCACAGAGCGACGCTCGCGCATTCAGGAAGCCTTGGGAAGAGCCAACCTCGAAGAGTACGCTGCGCGCAGAGTCGGCACTTTCTCCGGCGGAATGAAGCAGCGGCTGGGCGTCGCGCAAGCGCTGCTCGGCGACCCGCCCGTGCTGATCGTTGACGAGCCGACGGCCGGCCTCGACCCGGAGGAGCGAATCCGGCTGCGCAGCCTTCTCGTCGAGCTCGCCGCCGGTCGCATCGTCATCCTGTCCACTCATATCGTGACCGATGTCGAGGTGACCGCCGAGCGGCTCGCCATCCTGCATCGCGGGCGGTGTCTCTTCTCGGGCCGGGTATCGGACTTGCTGGCGCCGCTTGCCGGCAAGACATGGGTGATAGATATTGACGAGACAGAGCTCTCCCAGGTCAGGCAGGATTCCTTCGTGACCGGCGTCTTTCGTTCGGCAACCGGGATGCAGGTCCGGGTCATCGCCGAGGAGATGTCGCATCCGCGGGGCCAGCTTGCAGCCCCGACACTGGACGACGCGTACGTGTCTGCCATGCAGCAGGAGGCCGAGTTCGTTGAGCTGCAGTGACCTCCGCGCGTGGGCCGCGGTCGCCAGGCGGGAGTGGCAGGTCTCCCGGCGGTCTCCCGCGTTTTGGACGGTGGCGGCTCTCGGGGCCGTCCTCGCAATGTGGCGCTCGAGCGCGCCGGGCACGAGCGCCGCGTTGGCAGCCTACCAGACCGAGCAGGTCATCGTGCTCGGCGTAGGGGTCATCGCCATTTTGCTCTCAGGGTCGGCCGCGGCCCGCGATCATCGCCGACTCTGTCAGGAGCTCGTCTTCGCCAAGTCCCAGGGCACCACAGCTTCCCTCATCATGGCCCGCTTTGTCGCCGCGGCCCTCTGCATGCTCACTGTTGCGGCAATCGTGCTCACAGCATCCGCGCTCACCCAGCGGGCCCTCGGAGGGACCCCGCTCCGACTCGCCCCTTACCTAGCGGCCCTCGCGCGCTCGGCGGTCCCAATCGCCCTGGCCGCCACCCTTGGTTTCGCTCTCGCCAGCCTCTTCACCACGCCTCTCGCCGGCGGAGTCGCCGCCATCTATTGGGTCGCGGTCCCGCTCGCCCGATCTCACATACCCATCGCCTTCGACTTCACTCTCTCCCAGCACTGGCCGCTTTCCGTTCTGCTCATCCTCGCTTTCATCATGCTGACAGCAGGTCTGCACGCTTACCCAGTTCGCAGCGATCGCCGTCGCGCGCGGCATCTGGTGTGTGCGTCGGTGGTCCTCTTCGCGGCCGCGGCCTTGGCCGCCTTCGGGATTGCCTCGGCTGGAGACGACGGTTTGCTTGGGCCAGACCCTGTCCTCGCCGCCATGGCGAGCCAGACCAGTGAGAGGCACCGCAGAGCGCCCGGGTTCTGGCTGCCCGACCCAAACGGCCGCATTGTCGGCCTGAGTGACTTCTTCGGCCGGCCGGTCCTACTCGTTTTCTGGGGCCCCGGTGCGCCCAGGTCGGCCCGCGCGCTGGCTGTCGTCCGCGAAGTGGCCGCTCGCCATCGGGACGCGAGTCTCGCCGCTATCGCGGTCTGCCTCGACCGAGATGCTGAGACGCTAGGCGCCTTCGTGCCGGAGGCCGGCGACGACGTCGTCCTACTGTGGGATCGCGGCCGCCATTTCGGTGACGGCCTCGAGTGGTCGGACTCACCTGCAGCCGTCAGCTACGAGGTCACTGAAGTGCCCACTGCAGTCCTGCTCGACCAAGGCCACAACATCGTCCAGGTGTTTGCGGGAGAAGACGGCCTCGATCTGGTCCAGCCCGCGCTCTCTCGCCTTGTAGGTAAGGAATGAGCACCGATACCTCACTCTCCTCCAGGAAGAGGCACGCGGGCATCTGGCTCTACAATGTCCGCATTCTCCTTGGCAACACCTATTGGCTTGTGGTGACCCCGGTCGCCGCCATCCAGCTGATTCTCTTCTGGAACATGGCCACTGCGACGTTGTTCTCTGTCGCCCGGGCCGCGCAGACGGTGGAGCTCCTCGCTCCGATTCTCGCGGCTTTCCTTTGCGCGCACGCCCTCGCCCCGGAGCAGGATGGTGTCGGCGAGCTCGTCTTCGTGCGCCCCGTGTCGGTGGAGAAGGTGCTGGCTCTGCGTCTTGCTGTCATCTTCACCTTCGTCTTCGCAGCGCTCACTCCGGCCTTCGTCATCTACGCCGTCGGGATCGATGGTTTCCCGCTCGCGGTCACTCTGCTCGCAGCTATCCCCTCCATGCTGATGCTGTCCGTGCTCGCCATGGCGCTCGCCAGCGCCGCACGCAATCCCATGCTTGGATTCGCGGGGGCTGGGGCCTTTTGGGCTCTAGATCTGGTCATCGGCGGCTACTTCAATCCGCTCGTGTCACTTCACGGGTTCGCCGACTACGTGGCCGGCCGCCCGATGTCCGAGCAGTGGGTGGTGAGCAAGTTGGTCCTGCTGGCCCTGGCCGCACTGATCTACGCCTGGCAGCGCCGCATGCTTGGGCGGCCGGCCGGGCCGCGCCGCTGGATCAGCGCGGTCCGAGCGGGCGTCACGGTGGGCCTGCTTCTCCTGGTGTATGTCTCGTCTGGCGCAGCGTATAAGGTCGCCTACGGCATCGCGCACGAGCGCGACCTGGGAGCCCGTGCCCGGCTCTGGTACCAGCAGCAGTTCCGCGGCTATGGGCCGATCCCGGTGCCTTGGATGTTCGGTCCGGCCTTTGCTCTGTATGTCCAGGCCGAACTCGGGCGCAACCTTCCGCTGGCCGACACCGGAGCCGGCGGACTCTGGGCTCCAATCGACTTGGAGCGCATGCAGCAGTTGGTATCCCGCTACCCCCGGAGCATCTGGGCCGACAACGCTCAGTACGAGATAGCCCGATACGCGGCGCGGCAGCCGGCACGCCTAGGCTGGCTCGTGCTGGCGTACGAGCCCGCGAGGTCACAGCCCGTCAGAACGAAGATCGCCGAGGACATCGCGAGGGCCGCGCAGGAGTACGAGGTGCTTGCTGATCGGTATCCGAACAGTCCGTTTGCCCCCCTGGCGCTGGCCGAATGCGCAGCGATTGCGCTTCGAGTTTTCGACTTCCACGCCGCGCGCGTCGCTTATGAGCGTCTCGTTCACGAGCACCCGACCGCGCCGGAGAGCTACCAGGCCGGCCTGAAGCTGAGCGCCCTCAACCTTCGCGAAGGCGCCTCGGATGATGCCCTCCGCGCCGCCGACGTCGCTGCTGGCGTAGCGCCGTGGGATAGGAAGGCGGAAGCTCTGCTCGCCGCCGCTCGCGCGGCGGGCCAGGCCGGCGATGGGGAGATCGCCCGTGATCGCTACCGACGCGCCCGCGAGTCGGCCCGCGAAGCGATCGAGCGCGCCACCCGCGGAGAGAAGACCCCCAGCAACATCCCGAAGGGAGATCTCTTCGAACGGAGCAATGCCATCATCACCGCCGCCGGGCGAGCCCTGGCCGGCCGCGCCGCGGTCCCGGCCGTGCCCTCGACCGGATCACGTGTCATGGGACGGGTACTTCGGAATGGCGCTGGCGCTTCCTCGATCCGCGTGGCGCTGGGGGCCTCGCCGGCCGCGAACGGCCTTCCGTCGCCTTTCCTCGCCGGTCCTGCCGCGTCTGCCGTCACCGACGACGACGGGCGGTTCCACCTCGACAATCTTCCTCCCGGCTCCTATCGAGCGGCCGCGTTTGCCTTCCCAGTCCCGCGGGACGCTTCGGATATCGTGATGGACGGGCTGTCTCTTCCGGTTCGCGTGGAGGGCGCCACCGTCGTGCTGCCCGACCTGCACGTTCGGCAGGTCTCCGTCACCGACGCGCCTGAAATGCTGAGGCCGCCTCCCACCATCCGTCGGTCCGAGCGCTCGTCCTCCCGGCGAGGTCGCGGAGCACGGCGGAGCCGGCCGTAGCCGGGCGCTCGGCCGGTACTCATGCCATTTCCGAAGCACCATGCGCCGACCGAACGGGGCGTGGGGGCCGCTCGTGCCCGCAGGACTCCGTGTTAACTCGGGCTTCGTTGTCGTGGCATCATGAGACGCCCACTGCGCCAATGCTGGACCCACCACGCGTCAACCGCGCGGGAGCTCAGCGAAGAGGCGTAAGGGCCGCCTGCGAAGGAGCCTGGAAGGGCTCGGCGTATGCTCTGTGACTGTGGGCATAGTCTGGTGTCTGAAGGCACGTCGGCGCGCAATCGAATAGCCAATTCGGGCGGAGGCCGGCACGGCCGCTCTCAGGGCATGCCGCCGGGCCGCCAGCCGCGTCAGGACTGGCGCACTGCCGGTCTCGCGGCCGGCCTCGTGCTGTGCGCTCTCGTAGTGACCGTCGGCCTCGCGGATCCCGGCGGGGCGGTTTCATGGAGCTATCAGGTACTCACCTTGTGTCTTTTGCTCGCCGCCGTCTTCGGGCGAGCCCTCGTGGGCACGGGGCCCAGCATGGAACAGCGGCAACCGGTGCCCTGGTTCTCCCGTCTAGCTGTGCCAGCCCTTGTGCTCGCCGCCCTCCTCCCGCATGGACTTGCGCTGAAGGCCGGCTTTGTGTCCGACGACTTCGGCCTGGCTCTGGTTGCGCGCCAAAGCTCGGGCCTGATCGATGCGATGCGCGCCCGAGAAGCTTTCGTTGCCTTTCACCGACCTATACCCGTCTTCTTGTGGTGGGCGGGAGATCGCCTCTGGTCCGGCGCGCCGGTTGGCTATCACGTGGTCAGCCTGCTCCTTCATGCCGTGAATTCAGTGCTCGTCTTTGCGGTGGGCCGGCGCGTGATCGGCAGCGGCTACGGGGCCCTCGCGGCCGCCGCGCTCTTCGCGGTCCATCCATTGAATGTCGAGGCTGTCACGTGGTGTGCCGCCAGTCCCGATTTGCTGTGCGCCATGTTCAGCCTCCTGTCCCTTCTCTTTCTGGAACTGCACATCCGATCTGGCACGCGGCGCGGCGGTTGGTTCACGCTGGTGATTGCTCTCTGCGCTTTCGTCCTGGCGCTGCTGAGCAAAGAGCTGGCGCTCGCCATGCCCGGCATCGTCGCGGCGCGCCTGCTCATCGGCGAGGACGTGGCGCGACGTCGCCAAACGATCGCCGTCATCGGCTCTTACGCGCTGATCCTCGCCGGCTACCTCGTGTGGCGGGTCCGGATCTTGGGCGGGTTCGGTGGCTATGAGACGCCGCTCAGTTTCTGGAACACCGTCTTCCCGTCCGCGCCCCTGCTGGTGATGGCCGATTTCTTGTTCCCGCTTCACAGGGACCTCGTTGGGGCCTCGGCGCCGGCCGTGTTATGGTGGGCCGTCGTCATCCTGATGGGCCTAGGCGCACTCTGGTTGCTGCGCAGGCTCGACCAAGCTCCTGCGCGAGTGCTCTGGCTATGTGTGGCATTCCTTTTCGTCGCGGCCGTGCCGACGTGGATGTCGCGGTGGCATCCCTCGACGTCCTTCGAGTGGACGCGCTTCGCCTACTTCCCGGCTATCGGGCTGGCCTGGCTCTTCGGCGCGGTCTGCGCCGGCCGCGGGTTTGCGTGGCGGCAGAGCGGCGCCGCGGCAGCCGCGATCTGCCTCGTCGGCGCCGCGCTGACGGTGTGGTACTCCCTGCCCTGGGTACAGGCTGGTCGCTTGGCCTCCAGTGTTCTAGCCGCCGGGGTGCGCCGGGCGGAGGAGTTCTCCACTCCCGTGGGTCCGCCGACGTTGTACGTGTCCGGCCTGCCCGAAGCGGTGCACGGCGCGCCGGTGTTCGCCTACTGCTACCCGCAAGCGGTCATGCTCGCCTGCGAGTCGCCCATTGCAGTGCACGTCGTCTCCGCGCGGCCACAAACTGAAGCCGTGCACCCCGACGTGATGGCCGCCTCCGTTCTCGACCGAGGCGAGTATCTTCTCTCATGGCACGCCGGCAAGGCGGAGTTCGAAGTCGTTCGGGCCGGCCGTTTCGAGCCCGCGCAACTCCTGAGAGGTGATCGGCCGTGAGGCGCGCTCTCCTTCGATCGGCCCTGGTTCTGGATGCCGCCTTGGCAATAGGCGTTCTCTTCCTCGTGATCGGGGCCGAGCAAGAGCAGCGAATGTTCCAGTTCTGCACGAAAGTGGCGGCCGGAGCGCAGCAGCTGGCAGAATCCGGACAGCACGACGCGGCACGCCAGGCTCTTGAGGATGCTCTCGGACTCTGCCCTGGTCACACAATCGTGCGGAAGGAACTCGCCGTGCAGCTTGCGTCGGTCGGCGATTACGCCGCCGCTGTCGGCCATCTTCGGCTCGTCCTCAAGGCATCGCCGGGGGATGCTGTCTCGGCGCGCAAGCTGGCCGAGCTGCTCCGGGAAAGAGGGCGTGGGCAGGAAGCGGTAGAGTACCTCCGCATGGCCTGCGAGGCGGAACCGCACAACGGAATGTCCTACCTTGCGCTCGCGGAGCTGCTGCTCGATGAGGGACAGCCCGAGGCCGCGCTCGATGTCGCCGAGAAAGGCGTAGCGCTCGCGCCCAAGGTGCCGAAGGCGCACGTCATCCTCGGCCTGGCATACCTCGAGCTTGGCGAGCTGAGCTCTGCGCGCTCGGCCTTCGCGCGGGTGCTATCCCTCGACCCGCATAACCCGACCGCCCCACGCGCCCTGGCCGGTCTGCTCGACCGCCAATAGCGTCCGTTCTTCGAGCGCCCTCTTGGCGTCGCCTCCTCCATCGGTACTCGTTGGCTCGGCAGGAATGAGCTCCGCCGCCGTGAAACTGCCCATCGGGCGCGCCCGCGAGTTGGCATGCGTTGCCGCCGTGAGGGTGGACCTCTCAGCATTGCCGCGGGCCGCACGCATGCCGGGGCATTCGGCCCGACAAGGAAGGACGGTTTCTGCGCGCTCATAATACTCGATACAACGCCTTTCAGTTTCGCATCATTGGGCCTCTGGCGGTTGCGGCGATCCTCCTTGCGACCGCGGCCTGGTACAAGCCATGGGCCGACTCTGTGATGAGCGCGACGATCACGTTATCCACGGACGAGAACGGGATCGTCTCGCAGCGGACCGTGCCCTCCTTGTTCTCAGCAGGCGGCAAGAGCCGCCCCGTCACCACCCTTGAGTTTCGCCTTGACCCCTGGGATGGCCAGCTCGTCTGCATTGAGGTGAAGGGCACTGTAGGCCGTCGCTCATTGGAGGAAGGCGCGACCGGTGACGTTGCGTGCGCGTTGGAGCTAACTGGGGAGGGCGGTTCGCAGCCGCTGGAGTTCTTGAGCTGGCAGGAGGGAAGCACCCTCGGCCTCCACATCGGGCCGGTCGGGCCGCACGCGCTTGACGCCGGCACGGGAGGAGGCCGTCGCTTCGCGATCGCCTCGAAGGAAAGGTTGTGGCACGTGCTGCGAGCGTCGGCGGGGACCCGGCTCCGCGCGGTCGTCCAACCTGTCCTTAGCGTGGACCTGCCCGGAAGACCTCGGCCGTTCTTACCCAGTCGCCTGCAAGTTGACCAGCCGCGAAGGCGCTGGCGCGTCGCACCGCCAGAAAGGCCGCCTGATATCTTCATCTACCTGATCGATGCACTTCGCCCCGATCATCTCGGCTGCTACGGATACGACCGCGCGACTTCGCCGGTCATGGACGCGTTCGCAGCCGAGGCTACCGTTTACGAAGACGCCCACACTCCCTCCACCTGGACCAGGCCCTCGGTGGCGACGATCTTGACAGGCCTCTATCCGAGCGTGCACCGGGCGATGCACGAGTCAGACGCTCTCGAAAACTGGCCGGTTCTCCTCCCCGAGATCCTGCACGAGGCCGGTTACGGAACGCTGTGTGTGACCGCCAACCACCAGGTCTCACAGCACGCCGGCTTCAACCAAGGTTACGACACGTTCATCTTCACAGAGCCGTCCACCGGGAAATCGGTGAGCAAAGCGGCTGGGGACCTGCTGGCGAGCTGGGATACCGACCAACCCGTCTTCGTCTACTTGCACGCGATGGAGCCTCACGAGCCATACACACCCCGTCCCGAGAACCGGCGGCTTTTCGATCGCGGCTTCCCAGATCGGTGGGGCGACGGGCCAGCTACTCTGCGAGACATCTGCCCGATCCGCCCGGGGCTTTCGGCGGAGGATTTCCAGCACCTGATCGACCTCTACGATGCGGAGGTACTGGAAGCAGACGAAGGATTCGCCGCGTTCCTGAACATGGTGCGTAGGGCGGGTCGATTCGATAACGCTTTGATCATATTGGTGTCAGACCACGGAGAATCATTCGGCGAGCACAACACCTGCAGCCATGGTTACACCCTGTGCCGACAGGAGATGCAAGTCGTTCTCATCATCCGCTACCCAGGGGGGCGGCTGTCCGGCGTACGAGTGCCGGAGAGGGTTAGCATGTTGGACGTCCTGCCGACCGTGCTGGCGGCGGCAGGGCTCAGTCCCGATCTGGACTATGATCTCCTTGGCACCGATCTCGCGCGCATCGCGCAGGGCGCAGTCAAAGACAGCCCGCGCCGCGTCTTCGCGGAAACCGCCTTCTGGGATAGCAACGACCTCGACCTCGTGGGCCTGCTCGACGAAGACGGGTACAAGCGCGTCCTCGACGTGTCGGTGCTCCCGCGGCAGAATGCGGCAAAGGGCTCACTAGGCCTGTGGGATACGCAGGCGGACCCGGATGAACTCCACGACCTCTCGCAGAGCATGCCCGTGCGCACAAAGTACTGCGACCAGCTCATCGCCGAGTGGCTGCTTCGCCAGAATGAGTGGCGCAGCGGGCTACGAGCGGGGCCTCCCCCGCAGGTCGAAATGACCCCCGAACTCAGGCGCAAGCTGCTTGACCTCGGGTATCTTCGGGGCCCCCCACCGGCCGGCCAGGCAGACAATTGAGGGAGGGCGGAAGCACAGGACAATCCCCAGGGGGCAGGCGCACGAGAGTCGAATGGGTCGGCTGGACGAGGGCAGTGGGCTTGCCCGTGCCCGCTGAACACAGCCAGCAACCTACCGTGCGTCCGACCGCCTGGCCGGCGCCGCAGGCCTGCCATTGTGTGTGATCGAGAAGGGCGGCTCCCTGAGCTTACAGAAGGCGCTCCCACAGCAGACGGAACGTGCGGGCGGGGACGCCCTCCTCAATGCAGCTCTCTAGTGCCTCCTTGCCGATCTTGCCCAGCCCGGTCTCGGCGGCCTCCATGATCGCGATCGTGGTGTTCATCTGCTCCACGGGATTGCCGTTTCGCGTGAGCACGTCGTAGCAGAGCCATCCCGACCACTCGAGCCGGTCGAGGTAGAAGAGGGTCTCGACCAGGTCCCAGCAGTTCACGGAGCCCGGGAGCATGTCCCAATCCCACTCCCGCCCGTTATCATTGAAGTGCACGTAGAACAGCCGCCCCGACCGGGCGGCCAGGCAGGCCATCTCGGCCGGGGTCTCCCTTGCCACCAAGGCGTGCCCGACGTCCAGCGTGATCCCCACGTTGGGCAACCCAAGGCGCTCGCACAAGTACAGTGCCCGCCCCATGTCCCCGAGTATGGCGAAGTTCCGCGATTCGTTGAGCTTGTATTCGAGGCTGAGCTTCACGTCGGGCCGGTGCTGCGCGGCCTCTGCGATGCCCTCCTCCAGCCATCCCCACTGCTTCAGGTAGTCCGCCTGGAAGCTGTAGTTATGTCCGTCTATGAGGGGGCAGCAAGTGACCATTCCTGAGTCGAGCTCAATCGCGAGGTCCATTGCGGCCTTGAGGTCGGCGACGGCCTCCCCGCGCAGCCTCGGATCTGCGGCCGTGAAGGAGCCGGCTTGCCACTTCTTCTGCCCCTTCACGTTCAGGTTGACGGCCGAAACGGGCAGGCCGCAGTCTTTGATGGCGGCCGATGACTCGCCGACATCCGCGAAGTCGTTCGGATAGACGACCTCGATGCCCTGTACGCCCTCGACTTGCGTGACGAGTTCCAGGCGTTCGCCCAAGGGTCGCGTGGGTTGATATTCGTGAAAGCGATCGGCCTGGCGACCCATCAAGGAGATCATTACCGAATGCTTGAGTCTCTTCATCGCGGCCTCCGCTCCGTCTGGGCTGGTGCGCGAGCTGCGGTCACGGCCCTATCTCCGGCTTCCGCCTCACGCGAGGGTCGGTGAAGACGTCGCCTTCATCTCGACTGGTGCTCGAAAAAGAAGAGATGACAGCTCCTTCGTCGCCCGCCTGAAACCAGTGAAGGGTGTCCGGCGGGATGGTGTGCTGCCCGCTCGGACCGAGTTCGATCTGGCGGAACACGGTGTAGTAAGGCTTACTCTCCGACGGCAAGTGAGCCTTGACCTCGCTGCTGGGCTCACCTTCCGTGTACAGAAAGACAGTTCCCCATCGGCACCGGAGGGTCTCCATCTTGCCAGGATCCGATCCGACAGGGGGATGCCGGTGCTGGGGGCAGGTCTGCCGCGGGAACATCACAAGCTCCTTTGCGCAATACCGGTCATTGTTCACATAGGTCACGATCTGAAGCCCTATTGCATCGAGTTGGCCCAGACCGAAATCGGCGACCTCTATGCCCCGCGCCTCCGCCGGGATCAAGACCACTCCCGACAACATAGCTGCAGCACGCTCCCGCGCTTGCCTGGCCTCTGTCTCAGTGATCACGGCCGTGCCTCTCCCTTCGTCGCGGGCCCGAGTGGGGGAGTCCCGCCCCCGCGCGGGTCCAGCGACCAGCCCGGAAGTCGCTGCGATTCTACCACCTCGACGATTGCGGCGGTAGGGATCCCGGGAAAGGCGGCCGAGCAGGCCGCCGATCACCCTGTCTGCCTGCGGCAGGGGGGATCACGGACGCGTGCAAGACAGTGCCCAGCACCTTGGGAAGGACTCTGATGCCCGGCAAAACGAGCGTATGGACAGACGAAGAGGGCTTCCTCATAAACGGCGCGGCCACCTATCCCTGTCGCACGTACAATGGGATGAATATCGAAGGTTTGCTGCTGAACAGCCGTATGGTTCAGGCGACCTTCGACGATCTCAATCCAGAAACGCGCAAACAGTGGGTCTACCCGGACACGGGCGAGTGGCACGCCGAGCGCAATGTGGTTGAGTTTCTGGACGCTCTGCCTGTATACCGAAAGCACGGCCTGCTTGCTTTCACGATCAACGTGCAAGGCGGCAGCCCGCGGGGCTATAGCCAACACCAGCCATGGCACAACAGCGGCTGGACGGAGGACGGCGACCTGCGCCCCGAGTACGAAGGCCGGCTCCGGCGCGTCATATCCAAGGCGGACGAACTCGGCCTGGTCGTCATCCTCGGGCTCTTTTACTTCGGCCAAGATGAGCGCCTCCGGGACGAGGCCGCCATCAGGAAAGCGCTGGACATCGCGGTCAACTGGGTGCTGCAGAATGGCTTCACGAACGTGCTCATCGAAGTGAACAACGAATGCGATGTACCGCGGTACGAGCACGAGATACTGCGGCCGCACCGCGTGCACGAACTGATCGAGCGCGCAAAGCAGATAACCCGCGACGGCGGGCGGCTTCTGGTCGGCACGAGCTATGGTGGCGGCAGCATCCCCGGCGAGCGCGTCGTCGCCGCTTCGGACTTCGTCCTGGTGCACGGCAACGGCGTTGAAGACCCGGAGCGGATTGCAGAGATGGTGCGGCAGATACGAGCGCTGCCGAGCTATCGTCCCATGCCCGTCCTCTTCAATGAGGACGACCACTTCGACTTCGACCAGCCGAAGAACAATATGCTGGCAGCGGTTTCGGAGTATGCGTCCTGGGGCTACTTCGACCCAGGTGAGAACAACTACCGAGACGGCTACCAGTGCCCGCCGGTCAACTGGGGCCTCAATACCGAGAGGAAGCAGGCCTTCTTCGAGCTCGTGAAGCGCATGACCGGCGCCTAGCGACTTGCTTCATACACACCGCGTGAGGTCACGGCTCGGGGTCACGCGATTGGGTGGCCAATGCCAAGTCCTTCTCGAGAGTGTCGCTAAACGTCACGGGGTAAGCTTCGTCGGCCGGTTCCAGTGCCCGCAGCGGCTCAGCAAGAAGAGCCAGTTGGGCTTGGCAGTGACTGCGTGCTGCTTCCAGAGACACACGGCCCGCAGGAAGACGCTTGCCGCCCTGCATCACGGGCTCGAGCAGCGGCTGGCTTGGAAGGTCCTCGTCGTGCCGGCCAATCACGTCCCCCTTCATGAGCCCCCGCTCGTAGAAACGGAATACCTGCTTCCGGCCCGGGTAGAGCACCTTGCCGGGCGATAGCTTGGTGCGAGGCCGGCCGTCGTACTCGACGAGCTTGTAGGCCATGTCCAGCGAGGGCGCGTCCGCCGACACCGCGAGCTTCGTTCCCACGCCGAAGCCATCGATGGGAGCGCCTGCCTCTAGTAGTCCGGCGATCCCATATTCATCGAGGCCGCCGGAGGCGAGTATCCTCACGTGCCTCATGCCGGCCTCATCGAGCAGCTTGCGAGACATCTGCGCCAGCTCGGCGAGGTCGCCGGAATCGAGGCGGATGGCGCCCACACTGAACTCATCGCCAAGCTTCCGGTGCAGCGAGATGATCGCCCTCACCGCCGTGATCGTGTCCGTCGTGTCCACGACGAGTGTCGTGTTCGGGTAAAGGCGAGCGAAGGCGCGGAACGCTTCGGCCTCCTCTTCGTGGGCCTGGACGTAGCTGTGGGCCATCGTCCCGAATATCGGTATGCCGTACCTCCTGCCGGCCAGGACGTTGGAAGTGCCAGCGGCGCCGGCCAGATAGCTTGCGCGAGCCACCTTCAGGGCAGCGTCCGTGCCATGCGCGCGGCGAGAGCCGAAGTCCACGACCTGCCGCCCAGCGGCCGCGGATACCACCCGGGCCGCCTTCGTGGCGATGACGCTCTGGAAGTGGGTCTGGTTGAGCACGAACGTTTCCACGATCTGCCCTTCTATAATGGGTGCACGTACCTGGACGATGAGCTCGTTCTGGAAGACAATTGTGCCTTCCGGCACTGCGCACACGTCGCCCGTGAAGCGCAAATGCCTCAGCCTGTCCAGGAAATCCGGCGAGAAGTTCGCCTGTGAACTCAGATAAGCGAGATCGTCGGCGCTGAAGTGCCAGTGCTCGAGGTAGTCGAGCACATCATCGAGCCCCGCTGCAAGGACGTAGTTGCGATCATCGGGCAGGTCTCTGAAGAAGAGCTCGAACACCGCCGGGGCATCCATCTTCTCTGCATGGTAGGCGCCGGCCATGGTCAGTTCGTACAGGTCGGTGAAGAGGGCGGAGCTCGCAGGGTCCCCGAACTTCAGCTCACCCATTTGGCGGCAGCTCTCCATCTTCGATGATCGCCCCCGCCTGGCGCATCTCCGCGAGCGCGCGATCGCCGTCACCAGGCTGAACGTCCACAGCGCGGGTACCGGCTTTGATCACGTGCACCTCGAACCCGCTTTTCACCGCGTCGAGGACCGTGGCCCGCACGCAAACGTCCTGCGCCAAGCCGCCGACCCAGACGCGCTTGACGCCCTGTTCCTCGAGTCGCTCGCCGAGTCCCGTCTGGTGCAAGGCCGAGTACTGATCTCGGTCCACTTCGTCGCCTTTGCTGACGATGATCGCCTCCCCGGGCACGTTCAGGTCCGGGTGGAACTCAGCACCCTCGGTGTTCTGCACACAGTGGGGCGGCCACAAGCCGCCCTGTTCTCTGAAGCTCATATGCCCGGGAGAATGCCAGTCGCGGGAAACGACGATCTTTGCGCTGGCCTTCTCGGCCGCCTCAATCCATCGGTTCAGAACGGGCACCACCTCATCGCCCTTGGCAACCGGCAGCGCGCCGCCGCGGCAGAAGTCGTTCTGAACGTCCACAACGATGAGGGCGTCCTGCGGCCCAAGTGACGGCTTGGGCATGTGCACTCCTCCGTCCACTGAAGTCCCCCGAGTCGCTGCTTCCAGAGGCTTTATCTGCGCCGCGGACCACTGGAATACCTGTAGTCTACCAGATGTGGCCTGTGGCCGTGCCCCAGCGGCCTTGGGATGATGGCGCGGCACTCGAAACGTAGTCATTCGACGGTCTGGTGCAGCGGAGCTCGAATGGCAACACCGAGCGCTAGAGTCGTTGGAATACTGCCCTCATGTCCGCTGAAGGCGTCGGCGCAACGGCACCCCACAGCGCGTTGTCGAGCCGCTGCCGCGGAGACATCGTTGCAGTATCCTTTCAGAATGCTCGCGGAAGAGCTTGGTCGCCGGCGGCGCCCATTTGGACTCACCTGGGCCTCCCCCGGCAAACAGGTATCAGCCGCTGACCGGCAGAACTAATCCGATGCGTTCCGCGTCTAATTAAGCAAGCGAAATGCGACGGAGGGTCGGAAGTGCGCGCATATGCCTATGTGCTGCGAGACCTGTCGGGCGCAGTCGTCGGCGGTGACCTCGAGGCACGGGATCTGCCTCAGGCAATGGCTGAACTGACGGCCGATGGTTCGCAGCTGCTGCGCATACGGGAGCAACTGCCCGGAGTTCTGTCGCCCAAGCCCCGGATCACAGAGCACGAGTTGGCGCTGTTCTTCCGGCACCTCGGATCGATGGTAGACACGGGTGTGTCCCTGGGTGAAGGCATCGACGTCCTTCGCCGCGACAGCCCCAATCAGCACCTCCATCACGTGCTCGATGAAGTTGCTCGGACGTTAGCTCGCGGCCGTCCCTTCTCTGAGGCGCTCTCGCAGTTCCCGCGGACATTCGGTGCCGCGTACCTTGCTCTCGTGCGGGCCGGCGAGGACAGCGGCCAGCTACCACGGCTGCTGGGGGAGATCGCGGATCATTTGGAGGAGGCCGGGGCCATCACACGGCGCCTCACGACAGCGCTGATCTATCCGGCAGTGGTGGGCACGGCGCTTGTGCTGATAGCAACAACATTCGTCACCTTCATCCTGCCTCAGTGGCTGGCGGTGTACAACGACCTCGGTCTGCTCAGGGAGCTGCCACGGATCACCGCTTTCCTCATCCGGGTGTCGGGGATCGTGCTGCCCACCATTGTCGTGATCGCGGCCGCCGCGCTCATCGCGCTCGCGATGTGGGCGGCGATGTCTCGGAGCCGAACTGGTTCAGCGGCGCTGGACGCACTGAAGCTTCGGTTGCCCTTCTTGGGTCAGGTCGCCTACCACGCCGGGCTCGCCCGATTCGCCAGCACGCTCGGCCTGCTGCTGAAGTACCGCGTCCCCACTCTTCACGCAATGATGCTGGCCGGTGACGCCTCTGGCAGTACGGAGATTGCCAGGGGCGCGCGGCAGGGCGCGGCCGGCATCTCCCGCGGTGAGACATTTGCGCAGGCCATGTCAGCTGCGGGTGTGTTCCCGCGATCACTTACCGCGCGCGTCGGCGCGGCCGAGGAGGGCGGGGGGCTGCCCGAGGCCCTGCAGTCCACCGGCCGGTTCTACGCGGGGCACGCCCAGCACCTAGCGGCGCTATTTGGCGCAGTGATCGAGCCGTTCTTCATCATCCTACTTGGAATCGGAGTCGCATTTATCCTTGGAGGGATCTTCGCCCCCCTGCTGCGAGCGATCAGCGCGCTCCAGTCCGGCTCCGTGTACTAGCTCGCCAGGGGCAGGCAGCCCGAGGAGAGTCGCATGGACGAGATCATCAGCCGAACTCGCTGGTTCCGTCGTCGGCACGTCGAGCTCCACGTCTCGGACAGTGGGGTGGCACTGCTCTCCCGAAACCTGTTGCCAGGCCTCGGGGAAAGCACTGAGCTGTTGAAGTGGGACGAGATCCTTCGTGCCGAGGCCGAGCCGGCCGGGCGGGGCAGGCGCCTGCGGATAAGTCGGCGCGACGGCAAGCCGGATCTCATTGTACGCGACCTCATCGCAGAGCAGGCCGAGTGGGCCGCCCGCCTAATCGCGGATGAAGTCGATCGGCGTTCCCAGCGCGCCGATCCGATCATGCACAACCTGATGCCGGTCGCGGAGATCCCCGACAAGGCGAGGGAGCTGGCCGCCTCGGGCGACGGCTCGATCCCCGCGGTCATCGACTTCCTGCTGATCCAGGGAGTCCTCCACCGGGCAAGTGACGTGCACTTCGAGCCATATCATCGCGTGCTTCGAATGCGCTACCGAATCGATGGGTTGCTCGAGGATATCGTCGAGCTCGATGCAGATCTCACGGACCCGCTGTTGGCGCGGCTTAAACTGCTCGCCAATCTCGCAATGTTCCGGCGGGACGTCCCTCAGGAAGGTCGCGTGGTGATCGAGCTCCAGGGGCGCTCGGTGGACCTGCGGGTCTCGGTGCTGCCGACGCTGCACGGGGAGAAGGCCGTCGTGCGTATCTTCGACTCGGCAAGCGCGCTGCGGCCGCTCCATGAGCTGGGCATGAGCCGGCAGCTGCAGGATCGGTTCGCGCAGCTCCTGTCCCGCCCCCAGGGCACAGTGCTGCTGACGGGCCCGGCGAACTCAGGCAAGACCACGACGTTGTACGCGGCTATCCAACATATCCACGAGCACCGGCGGGGTCTCGCCTCGATCGTGACGGTTGAGGACCCGGTGGAGTACGACCTCGGGATCGTCAGTCAGACACAAGTGAACCCGACGGCCGGACTCACCTTCGCCGCCGGGCTCCGCACGGTGTTGCGGCAAGACCCGGAGGTGATCATGCTCGGGGAGATTCGTGACGCAGAGACGGCGGAGATCGCGGTACGAGCGGGCCTCACAGGCCACCTTGTGTTGAGCACCGCTCATGCGCGCTCTGCCGCGGGCGTCTTCGCGCGGCTTCTCGATATGGGATTGGAGCCGTTTCTGGTCACGTCGTCCGTGAGCGCGGTGATGGCCCAGCGTCTCGTGCGCACGCTATGCCCGGACTGCGCCAAGGCCTCTGCGCCGACCCCCGAACTGCTCAGTCGCGTCGGCCTGGCTGAGGCCCCCGCGAATGCTCAGTTCCGCGCCGCGGTGGGATGCACGGCCTGCCGAGGCACAGGATACCGAGGTAGGACCGGCGTCTTCTACCTACTCCCCATGAACCGCAACCTGCGCGACCTGGTCATGGCGCGCCTCCCCGCCCAAGAGCTGGAGCGCAGGGCAGCAGAGGTCGTGCCGGGTTCTCTTCTAGAGGCCGGAGTACGTAAGGCTATGGAGGGGACGACCAGCTTGGAGGAAATAGCGCGTGTCATCGGGCCGGAGGACTAGTGTGCGTTGGTGGCCGGTGGCAGTGGCTATCGCAGCCCTCTTCCTAGCGGGGCCTGTGCCCGCGCGGGCCGCGAGCGAACCGGGTACAAGCCAAGGCGAAGCCGCTGTGCAGACGCGCCTCGGAGGGCGCTCGACACGCGCACGGCGCCTGCGAGCGACCCAGAGGCCTCGGCGTGCAGGCGAGCGCGGACTCAGCGGTGTGCCCGCGGGGAGGCGATCGGGCGCCAGGGGCGGCCCACGGTCCGGTCCGGCTCTCCGTGGCCCCCGACGCGCTCCAGCTCCCGCGCCCGCGCGCTCGGCCCCGCCCCCATACGAGGAGCTGGAACCCCGCGGATGCCATTCCTGCGATGCCGGTGGAGCCAGCTTCTGGGATGTCCTCGCCGAGAGGTTGGGAGAGATCATCGTGCTGGGGGTGTGGCTGACATTGCTCCTCTCGCTCCTGAACTGGGCGCGCACCCGCCGTCTCGCCTTGGCGCTGCTGCTTCTGTTCGCAATCGATGTGGCGCTCTCCCTGAGCGGTGGCCGCCACTACGGTGGCATCTGGCTCTACCCGGGGTTCATCACCACCATGGGCCTGGTGATGCTGCTGATCCGGCTCTGGCCGCGATGGCGGCTGCTTCGTCGGCCGCTCCCGAAGCGGCTGCCTCCCCGGACGCCCGTCGCGGGAGGTGTGCTCGAGGCCTCTCCCTGGCCCAAGAAGCATGCGCGGGGAATTACAACGGTCAGCGTATTGGTTGGCTTCGTCATGGTGCTGACGGTGGCCGCGGCCGCAGTCTCGTTCTTGGTTCGTGCCACGCTGGTGAGCCGTCATGCGGAACGGTCGCTCGTCGCCACCGCGCTGCTCCAGGGAGAACTCGAACGCGTCAGAGCAGGCGAGCTCGCCGTCACGAAGCTAGAGGGAGATCTGTCCGCTCGGGCCGGCCGGTTGCTGCCAAAGGCCGCCGGCCGCGCGATCGCGTCCCGTGCCGACGAACCCGACCTAATGAGTCTCAGGCTCCAGGTGTCGTGGCAAGAGCCCGGCCGGCCCCGCCACAAGGCTGAGCTGTCGGGCCTGGTGCACGCGAAGAGGTGATCGACTCGATGCCCACGAGAGTACGTGGTGCGATGCTGCTGGACGTGCTCATAGGCATGGGGATGCTGGCGCTGCTCGCCGCGCTGGCCGGGCGCTTCATGTGGGGCGGGTTCGAGATCGTCCGCGCCCAGACCCGCTCCGCGGAGGGCCTGGCTCAGCTCCAGCATGCACTCACACTGCTGACCACCGATGTCCCCGCGGCCCAGAAGGCACGTTGCTCTGGAAGAGCCGTTACAATCATCACACCGGAGGGCCAGAAGATCGTCTACGAGGATACGCCGACGGGGATGACTCGGCGCGCCGGGGCGGATCGAGTCGAGCACTGGCCGCTGCTGCGGGCCGAGTTCGGGCTCTCCGATTCAGGGTTGGTGGACATTCGATTGACTGTCGTCGGGTCGGGAGACCGATCCGATACGGTGTGTGAATCTGCCATATGGGCGCGGGCGCTGCAGAGGCCATGACCGGACCACGATGGCATCGACAACGCGGCTCCGCGGCCTTGCTAGGGCTGCTATTCGGGCTGGCCACGATTGCGGTTCTGTCGGCGGTGACCTCACTGGCGAGTGTCCACGTTCGGTCAAGCGCGCGGTACCGAGTTGAGACGGAGGCGAGGGCAGCGGCCGCGTCAGGCCTGGCCGCGGGACTGAGCGCTCTGAAGAGCGGAGGAGAGGTTGAGCAGGTGTCCGGAACAGTCGGGCGCGGAGCCTATCAGGCGCGATGTTCGCGAGAGGACTCGCGCTTCCTCATTGAGAGCACTGGTACAACACACTCGGAAACAGGCGTCCTGCTTTCGTGCCAGATGCGTGTGAGCGGAAGGCTGGAGGGAGGCAGGCTGCGCTACGATGGCTGCGCGATAGAGGTCTTCACACAGGGGTCAAAACGGTGAAGGCAAAGGGATTCACACTCATGGAGTTGACTATCTCTCTGTGCCTGATTGTCCTGGCGCTGACTGCATTCGTCCTGGTATACGCCGGAGGCAGGCAGTCGGCCACGAGGGCGATCTGCCTGAGCAACCTCAAGAACCTTGGGGTGGCGCTGCAGCTCTACTCCCACGACCACGACGGGCTTTTCCCGCCAGACCTGGCGGCCCTTGATCCCTATGCCAGAAACCGAGACGTGTTCCGCTGCCCCGTGGCTGCCCGGGATCGCACGCGAGCGGTGCAGTTCACGACGGATTACCTCTACAGACCCGGGCTGCGCAACGACGACCCCGCGGACGAGGCCGTCGCCGCAGACGATGAGCCCCGGCATGACCGGGGCGCTAACATCCTCACCGTGGACGGCGCCGCGCGATGGCGGCCGGCTTCGAGATGGCAGCTGTTCGTCGAGCAGGTCGAAAGGAGTGACGAAGCGTGCGAAGACGAGCCTTCACTCTGATTGAGCTACTGGTCGTGATCGCCATCATCGGGATCCTGGCGTACACGATACAGCCAGCCCTGACCGCCGCCAATGAGCATGCGCGTCTTTCCGTGTGCCGAGCGCGGTTGATGGAGATCGGCCTTGCTCTGCGACTCTACATGGCCGACTGGGATGCTGCGCCAACGGCGCTGGGAGATCTACGCGCGCTCGGCTACATAGACAACGAAATGGTCCTCGAGTGCGCCTATGCTTATGCCCCCTTCCAATACGAGCGGCCTGGGGCCGATACCCCGAAGGACGCGATCGTTGCCAGCTGTCCGAATCACCCGCATGGTAGGGGACGGAGCGCTGCGGTCCTGTACTTGAGCGGCAAGGTGGTCATCGATCGGAAGCGGCGATAACTCGGCAGCGTCGCTCTCGTCTCCGGCACACCCGGCGGGACACACGTGCCAGCACGGGTTCATCGTCTTCATGTGCCCGGCCGAGCGGCGACAGTCTGCCAGTTCGCTGATCGTTGTCGCCCTCCGTCTTCACCCGATCATCACCCTTGGGGACTTCTTTCACGAGGCTGGATGAGATCCCGCAGATCGTCAACATATTCAAGGGGGATATGAGCTGGGTCGGGCCGCGGCCTGAGCGGCCGGAGTTCGTCCGAGAGTTCATTCGGCATGTTCCCCGCTATGGGCTCCGGCACCAAGTCCGGCCGGGGGCGACGGGAGCAGCCCAGGTCTACGGGCGGTACTTCACGGAGGCGGCGGACAAGCTGAAGTACGACCTGTACTGCGCGCGCCATCGGAATCTGTTGCTCGATTTTCGTCTCTTCGTGAGATCCTGGCTCATCACGGCGCGGGGTCGGTGGGACGCGACGCACGATGTGAGGCGCTCAACGCCGCTCGCTTGATCACCTAATGGCCGGCACGACTGTGGAGAACACGCAGCCCTGACACGAGGGCAACCGCCCGGCTCTCGCGCAGGACTTGGGCGCACAGCTGTGGTAATGCCTTGTTAATGCTGGTGGTCGGTGTAGCATTCTTGGAGAAGACGCATGCCTAGGAAGGCCCTCATAACAGGCATCACCGGGCAGGACGGATCGTACCTCGCGGAATTGCTGCTGGAAAAGGGCTACGAGGTCCACGGCATCATCAGGCGCTCGAGCTCATTCAACACGGAGCGCATAGACCATCTCTACAAAGACCCCCATCAAGCCGGCGTCCGCCTTAGGCTGCACTACGGGGACCTGACCGACTCGGGTGCCCTGCGATCAATCCTTCGGCAAGTCCAGCCAGAGGAGATCTACAACCTCGCCGCACAGTCTCACGTCCGGGTCTCTTTCCTCCAGCCAGAGTATACGGCAGAGGTCACGGCCGTCGGCACTCTGCGCATGCTGGAGGCCGTCCGAGAGCTCGGGCCCAGAGTCCGATACTATCAGGCCAGCTCGAGCGAGATGTATGGGCAAGTCACGGAGGTCCCCCAGAAGGAGACCACGCCCTTCCGCCCGCGCTCGCCCTACGCCTGCGCCAAGGTCTTCGCACACTATCAGACGGTGAACTACCGGGAGGCCTACAGCGTCTTCGCCTGCTGCGGCATCCTCTTCAATCACGAGTCGCCTCGCCGCGGCGAGACCTTCGTCAGCCGCAAGATCACTCGCGCTGCGACGCGCATCAAGCTGGGACTCCAGGACAAGCTATACCTCGGAAACCTGGCCGCGAAGAGGGACTGGGGCTACGCGCCGGACTACGTCAAGGCCATGTGGCTCATGCTTCAGCAGGACGAGCCCGACGATTACGTGATCGCCACAGGAAAGACCCACAGCGTCCAAGAGATCGTCGACCGTGTCTTCACCAAGCTCGACCTCGATCCCGCTCAGCATGTTAAGATCGATCCCCAGTACTTCCGGCCGACAGAGGTCGACCTTCTCGTCGGCGATGCGTCCAAGGCCCGAGAGAAGCTCGGGTGGGAGCCGGAGGTCGACTTCGAAGTGATGATCGACCGAATGGTCGATCATGACCTCGTGCTTGCCCGCAAAGAGGAGGCGGCAGCTGGGGTGAGCTAGAGGGGAGATGCTACGGACTGCTGCCGAAGTCCGGCGGCGCCACCTGCCAGTTGTGCTTGTCCGGCCGGTGTTCGCGGAACCATTCTATTGTGTTCGTCAGGCCGGTCTCGAAGTCTGTCTTCGCGACGAAACCGAACTTCTCCCTCGCGCGCGTCGTGTCGAGTTTGCGTCGCGGCTGCCCGTCGGGCTTGGACGTATCCCAGCGGATGTCGCCCTTGAAACCCGTCAGACGCGCGATCAGCTTCACCAGGTCACCGATGGTGATCTCGCCGCCTGTGCCCAGGTTCACCGGATACGGCTCATCATAGTGCTCGGCGGCGAGCACGATCCCCTCTGCCGCGTCCTCCACATAGAGAAACTCCCGCGAGGCCTTGCCCGTCCCCCACGCCTCGATGTGGTCCGCGCCTGACTCGATGGCCTGCTGGCACTTGAGGATCAGCGCGGGAATCACGTGAGACGACGCGGGATTGAAGTTGTCCCATGGCCCGTACAGATTCACCGGTATCAGAAAGATAGCGTTGAACCCGTATTCCTGTCGGTAGGCCTGCGCCTGGACGAGGAGCATCTTCTTCGCCAGTCCGTAGGGCGCGTTTGTCTCCTCGGGATAGCCGTTCCAGATGTCGTCCTCCTTGAAGGGGACCGGTGTGTGCTTGGGATAGGCGCACACGGTCCCAATGGCGACGAACTTGCCGACGCCTTGCTGGCGGGCCCGCTCCATAAGCTCGATACCCATGATGAGGTTGTCGTAGAAGAAGCTGCCGGGATGTTCACGGTTGGCGCCGATGCCGCCTACGCTGGCAGCGAGGTGGATGATGATGTCAGGGCGGCTGTCGTCGAGCATCCGGGCGATATCATCTCGCTCGCGCAGGTCGTACTTCTCAATCAGGGGAACGAAGACGTGTCTGCAGCCGCGCTGGCGCAGCTTGACAAGAACATGTCGGCCCAGGAAGCCCGCCCCGCCGGTCACGGCAACACGCTGGCTCCGCAATATGCTCACGGCCTACTCCTCGCGCCAGTGGGAAGCTGTGTCAGCATCGCGAGCACCGAGGCACCGCGTTCTCCCTCCCTACAGACTTCGGCGCACTCAACCCGCTTCCTACAAAGTGGGCCCTGCCGGGCGTTCGCACCCATAACCGCCGACCTTGGGCCTCGGGCTGAGGCGAGCTGGCCTTGCCCCGGCTCTGCCCCCCGGAAAACTGATCCACCTGGAATGACAGGAAGCAAGCGACGGAGAACTCATCTTGGGAGGAGGGAGCATGAAGCGGAAGCGGTACACGGAACCTCAGATCGTCTTTGCCCTGCAGCAGGCCGAGGGGGGCAGGTCAGGAAGACCCGGAGCAGACCCGTAATATCATTGCGGAAGAACCCGAAGTGGCAGAAGAGATGGTAGCTGCATTTGCGGACTTCGCTGCGGCACAGCGACGTCCACCGACCAATTTCCTCGATCCCGATGCTCAATTGCCGCCCCTGCCGCCGCAGCCAGAAGCCGAGTTGGATCCGGAGCATAAACGAGAGCTCCGTGCACTCGGATACCTCCGATAGCTGTTGTGTGTGACGCGCCCACGGTTGAAGGATCCGTGATTCTGAACCGGCCGGTGGCAGCCGCTGTGGAAGCTGAACCGTGCTCGCGGCTAATCTGCTTCTGACCCGTCTGGGCTCACAAACCCTGCCGGCCCCTTCGACCTCCCCTTTGGCCCTATAAGCCGACTCCCCGAAAGTAGTCAACGGTCAGTTGAAGGCCAGCTGTCAGATCGACTTCCGGCTCCCAATTGAGACAGCGGCGTGCTAGCGATGGGTCCAGCGAGATGGAGTGGACCTCGCCGGGGCGCTCGGGCGCGTAGACAGGTGGCTCAGTGAAGCCAGTGCTACCGGCCAAGGCCTTATACAGATCATTGACAGACGTTAGCTTGCCGGTGCCGATGTTGATGGGATCGGCGGAGGCCGCCTGAGGGGCCGCAAGGCAGGCGCGGACGACATCTCCTACGTAAACGAAGTCTCTCTGCTGCGTACCATCACCGAAGATGCGGGGCCGTTCGCCGCGAAGCATGGCGCTGGCAAAGATGGCCACCACGCCTGCTTCACCGTGTGGGTCCTGTCGCGGGCCGTAGACATTGGCGTAGCGCAGAATCCGCGACTTCCGCCCGTGGACGGCCTCGAAGTACTGCAGGTAGAGCTCACCTGCGCGCTTGTCAATGCCGTAGGGTGAGAGCGGCTTGGCCGGAGTCGACTCCGGCACCGGGTTGCGGTCGGGCTCGCCGTAGATGGCGCCACCGGTGGAGGCAAAGATGAACAGTTCCACCCCGTGGCGAAGGCATGCCGAGGCAAGCCGGACGAGGCCGACAATGTTATCCCGGATGTCTCGCTCCGGGTCGCTGACAGAGGTCCGCACGTCGATCTGAGCAGCATGATGGCTGACAATCTGGGGACGCTCGCGGCCTATGACCTCGTCCAAGGCAGGGTCGACGATGTCAAGCTGGTAGAAGCGAGCGGCCGAGTTCAGGTTCTCGCGACGGCCCGAGGAGAGATTGTCGATGACAGCCACGCTGTCGCCCTGGGCCAGGTAGGCGTCCACAGCGTGGGAACCGATGAAGCCGGCGCCGCCGGTAACGAGGATGCTCACGTAGCATTCTCCTTGCGTCAGGTTGCATCCGGACTGGCCCGAAGTATCACTCTACCTGCCCCTGCACGCCTAGTCAACATCAGCCACAGGCTGATGCGCTTCTGCCCAGGGCGTGGCACACTCGCTGACAGCAGTCTGGCGAGTCCTGACTCTTTCCGGCGGAGATCCTATACCTGTCATCCACCACGCCCTCGAGTGACCAACGGCCCGTAGACCCGGTGCACACAGGTGGAGTATAATCTGTCAATCGACCTGGGAGCAACCAGGGGATCGCAAACAGAACGATGAGTGCCAAAGGCAAGATCCGCCGACTGGCTCGTTCGCTGTTCAGATGCCTGCCCCCGCTCTATACGCTGTGGCGACTGAGGGTGGCACTCGCGCACTTCAGACACCCCTTCAAACACGTGCTCATCTGGTTGGTTCGGTCCAAGGAAGATACGAACTTCACCTACGATCTGAGCGAGGCCAACAAGTTGTACCTCGCCTCCTTCGTGAGTCAGGTCACCGGCGTGGGGGTCCCCACGGTCCAGGACTACATTGAGGAACTGGAAGCCGACGAAAGCCTTCGTTCTCACATCAAGCGCCTGGTTCGCGCATCGAATCTTCGGCGGTTCACTGACGAACAGGCACGGTATGGTAGAAGGCTTGGGTGGTATGCGTTCGCCAGGGCGGTGAAGCCCAGAGTTGTCGTCGAGACAGGTGTGGACAAAGGGCTAGGTTCCTGTGTGCTCGCCGCGGCCTTGATGAGAAACGCAGAGGAAGGTTCTCGGGGTATTATCCTTGCTACTGACATTGACCCGACAGCGGGCTATCTATTCAGGAGACCCTATAGCGAATTCGGGAAGATTCTGCTCGGCGACTCAGTAGCGTCCCTCCAAGCCCTAAGTGAGACCATTGACCTATTCATCCATGACAGCTTGCACTCGGCAGACTACGAAAGGAAGGAGTACGAGGCGATCAAGCGCAAGCTGTCCAAGAACGCTCTGGTGATTAGTGATAATGCCCATGTAACTACGGCCTTGTGGGAGTTTGCCAGGAGCACTGGAAGGCGCTTTCTGTTCTTCCAGGAGAAGCCAGCGGATCATTGGTACCCAGGCGCGGGGATTGGGGTCGCCTTTACAGAGCGACCAAAGCAGTAGCCGCGTGCTGCAAGTATCGGGCCGCCGGTGAGCGGTCTTGGCGCCTCGCCCGACGGCCCGACGCCAGGTTAGTGTCCATCCCCAAAGTGTGCCCCGGCGAAGACAGATGTCCATCGGGTGGTGCCGCTCGAAGCTCCTGTGCCCATGACGATAACGTTTAGAGGGCGTTCTCCTTGCTGTCGGTACTGCCCTGGGGATGCCAGGCGTTTCCTCCGGAGCTCGCGCGCCCCGTCACCACATGGATGTGGCGGTGGCTGACCCCGAAGCTGCTCCGCCTCCCCAAGGTCGGCTCCCGCTAGGGACGCCGACAACGCAGAACCACGGTGCTGCTAAGTAGAGGCGGGTAGACGTGGTGAAGTCGGCCCAGCCGCCCGATGCCAAACCGCTCCAAATCGGTGAAGCCGACGTCCCGATAGATGGACTCCAAGATGCCATAAGTAAAGTAGTGCACGTGTCCTCCGTCGATGAGGCGGCCCTGCTCTGTGCAGAGTCCACCGGAAGTCCACGGGAACCGCCCGCGGAGCATCAAGAGCCGCCGCCGTAAGGAGCAGACGTTGGGAGTTGTGGTGATCAGATATCCCCCTTGTGTTAATAGACGATAGAGTTGCCGCGCTGCTGACACCGCATCAACCACATGCTCGATCACGTCCGCCCACACGACGCTGTCGAAGGTTCCGTCAGGAAACGACAGCCTCTCCGCGCTGTCCACAACTACTTCTGCATCCAGACCTTGGAGCATCTCCTTTGCGTGCGCCGCACGTACTGGCGACAGTTCCACGCCGACCAGGCGCTGGTACTTGTGGCGCAGGTTGTATAGGACGAGACCGTTGCCGCAGCCAACATCGAGAACGGTGTTCCCCCCAGGTGCAAACCGGCAGATGGCCTCGAAACGGTTGCGCGGCCAGCGCTTCAGGTCTAGGTCCTGGCGTACGATCTTCTGATCTCGGTAGCGCAGGGCCTGCTCGCGCTGAATGGCTTGGGCGCCTTTGTCATCGGGCTTCATTGGCTTTGCGCTCTGTCTCGAGGTGGCCTGCCCCTGGCGGCCGCTTCGTAGAGGCATGTCAACTCGCTTGAATGCCGGCCGAGACTGAACCGAGCCACGACGGCCGTGCGAGCGGCCTCACCCATGCGCCTACGTCTTTCTGGGTCGTCAAGCAGCTCCTGCAACGCGACCGCCAGGGCCTTCGACTCTCCAGGGGGCAGCAAGACTCCGTCTACGCCGTCTGTTATCTGCTCTGGCACCCCGCCGATGTTGGAGGCAACCACAGCGCAGGCGCAGCTCATCGCCTCAAGCACTACCCCGGGAAACGGGTCGGGAAAAGCGGGCAGGTGAACCGCGATTGCGCTCGCGCCAAGCAGGCGTGGAACGTCCTTGCGAGGCCCGGTGAAGATGATCCGCCCGTTCAGGGCTCCCTGCTCGGCCAGCTCGTACAAGCGCCGGGCATAGCTTTCGCCTCCCGGCAGCTCTCCTCCTACGACCAGGAACCGCGCGCTCGGGTGATGTCGGACTACCTCTGCCGCTGCGCGCAGGAGAGTCTCGTGCCCCTTCTCCGGGATTAACTTAGAGACGAGCGTGATAAGCTGGGTGTCGAGGGGCAGCGAAAACTCCTCCAGCACGTTGTCCGGGCCATCGGAGGGCTTGAACTTCTCGGTGTCCGGCCCGGGATCGTAAACGACTGCGGGCCTCCGGCCGCAGGCGCGGAAGCACGCCTCGGCAGTGGCGCTGGAGACGGCCACCAGGTCTGTCGCCAGCAGCGCTGTGATCTTCGCCAGCGCCCTGTAGAGAAACGGCTCATCCAACGGCCAGCGGATGTGGTAAAGCCGGGGCAGGCGCGCTAGCCAGCCGGCCACCCCCGCCTGGAATTCGATGAACTCGTTGGCGTGGACAAGGTCAATGTGGTCCTTTCGGAGCCAGCACGCGAGCCGCGCACAATGCCATGGAAAAGTAAACAGGTAGCCGAGCAACGCAAGAACGCCCTTGCGCACGCTCGGCCGACCAGCGCCGGTGATCCGAACGGCAATGTCCTCTTGGCGCGCCTCTTCGCTCAGCGGCCCATCCGACGACAGATACAAGATCGGCTCCACGTCGCTACGGTGCCGAAGACCCCGGGCTAACTCTAGCAAGCACCGCGCCGCGCCGCTTTGAAGGCTGACGTCAGAACTGACCAGCGCGACGCGTAGGATGCTATCGCCGCCGCGCATCCTGAACCTCCTGAGCGATCTGGGTCAGGCGCCGAGCGTTCGCCTCCCACGTGTACTTGGCCAGCACCTCGCTGCGGGCCGCCTCGCCAAGGATCCGTCTCTGCTCCGGCGCGGCCATAAGGCGCAGTACCTGCGACGCCATGGCCTCAACATTCCCGGGCGGAAACAGAAGACCCGTCTCGCCGTCCCTGATTATCTCGGTGATGTTGGGGAGCGCAGGCGCCACGATAGGTTTCGCCGCGGCCATGTATTCGAACAACTTGAGCGGAGAGGTGAATGACTCGTGCGCGGGCAGCAGCGCAATATCAAGAGCGGCCAAATAGGATGGCACCTCATCGTGGGGCACCTGCCCCACGAAATTGGCCCTGTCCGCCACCCGAGCGTCCTCAGCCATCCGGCGCTTGACATTCCCGAGTTCGGAACCCCCACCTATGAGGACCAGACGCACGCGAGGAGAAGGCAGCCGGCCCATGAGCTGGCACAGCACGTCCTCCGCGGAGCGATGAACAGCAATGCGCTCCCAGCGCTGCAGATAGCCCAAGGCAAGCTCGTCGCCCGCAAAACCCAGCTCCAGTCTGCGGCTCTCGCGCGCCGCGGCCAGATTCTCATAGGCCGCGGCGCGCACCCCGTTCGGCATGACACAAACGCTGTCCTCAAGCAGGAAGTGATCCACAAGCCAGTCGCGCAACTGCGTCGAAACGGTCAAGACTCTATCCGCCGCTCGCAGTGATCGCCGCTCCCACGCTCGAGCCAGACCCCGCAAAATGGGCGAGAACTTCTCCGGCATCTGGTGAGCGGGCAGCTCGTGGACAATAGTGACCAGCGGTATTCCCAGGCGCCGGGCGACCGTGGAGGTAGCCAAACTCAGCGGGAGGTACCTGTCATGGATGAGGTCCGGGCGGAGGGACTCACAGAGAGAGAGAAGTCGGCGCGCACCTCGGCGATCGGCCCAAAGCTGGCCCACATTCCAGACCAACCGCGGCACGCGAGTACGCCATCGCAGCAGCCGCGATGGTGCCCCGCGGGTGAGAGTGCTGCCTCCCTGCATAGGGAAGCACGAGATGACTTCGTGCCCGACTTCTCGGAGCGCGGCGATCATCTCGGTCATGTTGACCAGAGCAGTGTCGGCAGGTACCCCACGGTAGTAGTAGATGATTCTCACCCGGGCTCACCCAAGATAGCTGTGCGCGCCAGCATGAACGCGGCCTCCTAGCCGGACACGCCCGCCACCTCTTCCAGCATCTTCTCGTAGGCCTGAGTGCAAAGCCTGCGGTCACAGTTCGCCTCCGCGTAGCGACGCCCGTGGGCGCCGAGGCGCTGGCGCATGGCCGGGTCGCGATGCAGCATCAAAATGGCTTGCGCTAAGTCGTCCGGCTGTTCCGGCTCGACGAGGAGTCCGCACTCAGCGCGCTCAACCAGGTCCCATGCCGCCTCCCCTCGGTCCAGCGTCGCCACGAGGGGACGTCCTGCCGCCATGTACGTATAGATCTTGGAGGGGAGCGAGGCCGCCGAAAGGCCTTTGCGCAGAGGCACCAGGCAGACATCGGCGGCGGCCAGCACCTCGGGGAGCCGATCCCGTGGCTGGAGCGGGAGGAAGGTCACGCGCTCGAGCGCCATCTCAGCAGCCATGCGCATGAGCCGGGCCTTCTGCGTGCCCGCACCGACCAAGACGAAGCGGATGTCCTGCCGGTCTCGCAGCAGGTCGGCGGCGCCGAGGACGACGTCGATGGCGTGGCTGTGACCCATGTTTCCTGAGTATAGTGCCACGAACTCGCCCGGACCGGCCACCTGGCGGCGGAAGGGGTTGTCTCGATCACCCGGATGGATGAAGTCCACATCCACCCAGTTCTCAATGGTCGCGATCCGATCATCCAGCATACCGGCGGCCCGCACCGTCTCCCGCATCTTATCTGCTATCACGATCACGTACTTGGCCCGCGTGTACACGTACCGCTCCATCCAACTGAAGAAAGCGATCAGCAGCCGGTTGCGCCACAGGCCGAGGCGGACGGGCGCGCTGGGCCACAGATCCTGCGCAACGTAGACATAGGGGCACCTCTTCAGGAGAGCGACCAAGCGGGCCGCCAGCCCGAGCCACAACGGCGGCGACGAGCAGAGAATCACATCCGCTCGCCGCGACAGGAGACCCAGGAAGGTAGCTGCCACGGGGAAGTATACGTAGCCTATCAGCTTGTTTGCCCACATGTTGCGGGTCAGCACCATGTTCACGCGAATGACGTCCGCCCCGCTCAGAAACTCGCGGGTCAGCAACTGCGACCGATACTTAGGGGGGATGTCCTCGAAGTTGTGATGGAGTGGCCCCGCGATGGCCGTGATCTGGTGTGCGTTCCTATGCAGGTCCTCGCACAGCTCGCCTAGGAGCAGTCCCGTACCAGTCATCTCAGGCGGAAACTCGAGCGTTATCAGAAGGATGCGCATAGCCTTGGTTGGGAGACTAGAAGTAGTTTCCGAAGTCGAGAACGGATATGCTGAGGGTTCAAGAACCGGTTTTGCATGCGCCGAGAACTCAGCGACGAACAATGGGCGTTGACTGCACCATACCTGCCGCCGTCGAAGCACATGTGCCGGCCGCGAGCGGACGACCGCAAGACCTTGGAGGGTATTCTGGGGGTACTGCGCACCGGAGCGCGCTGGCAAGATGTCACTCGCAGGTATGGCTCCCCGACCACCTGTTGGAGACGGCTGAAGGAGTGGGAGGAGTCTTGGGTTTGGCAGACGATCTGACGGGCGATTCCGGCATCCCTGGAAACGGAGCGGAAGCTGGATCGGGCACAGGCCTTCCTGGACGGCAGCTTCGTGCCGGCAAGAAGGGGGGCGCTGCAGTCGAACTGACTCGCCGAGGCCGCCCTGTGGACGCCGATCCGATTCCTTACGCAAAGCGCTGGATCATTGAGCGGACCACGGCATCGCTGCAGAACTTCCGGCGTGTCCTGGTCCGTCATGACCGACTCCTGGCCACCTATCGGGCTTTCGTCCTGCTCGCCTGCGTCATGATCACGCTTGGAGCGCTTTTGAAATGACTTCCAGGCGGGCTGAGATCGGCCGCTCTAACTGTCCGCACTCAACACCTCTGGAACTCACCAGCGCTGCGCCGCCGCTCAAAGCTAACTGGCCAAGCCCTCAGTACTGCCATCCCATTTTGGGTAGGTTCGCCGAGTGAGCACTCCTCACCTGCTGTTCAGCGGCCGCGCGGTTTCGCGCCCGGGCCGCCAGCAGCAGCCATCCTGAGAACCAGCGCCGCCATGGTTCTGGGACCCTCGTGCTCCCCCCGCTGGTGGAGTGCCTGGGAGTGCAGGAGCAACTACGCAGGCCGCAGAACACCACCTGGGAAGGAGGCGGAAGCCGCGAAGGGGGACCTCACGAGGTGGCCCGGCGGAGTTCAGACTCTCCATCAGCGGGATAGCATGGTGGAAGTTCCTCAGCTGACAGCGGGAACAAGGTTCTACGAACTCGTAAAGAGAACTACTGACATTGTTCTTTCGGCGGCCGCGCTGGCCCTGTCCACTCCATTCTGGCTCTGGGCACTTGTGGCTATCACGCTTACCGATGGCTGGCCTTTTCTGTATTCGCAGACGCGCGTCGGACGCGACCGCCGCATCTTTAGCATCTACAAGTTCCGTTCCATGGTAGAGGACGCGGAGAAGAAGACTGGAGTGATCTTCTCAACAAAGGATGATCCCCGCGTCACTCGCGTGGGCCGGATGATGCGCAAGACCGCGATCGATGAGATTCCCCAGCTCCTCAGCATACTGAAGGGCGATATCAGCTGGGTCGGCCCGCGGGCCGCGCGGCCTCAGGAAGTGGTTCGCTATCTTCTCCAGATTCCAAACTACGATCTACGCCACCGCGTGCCGCCAGGCCTGACAGGATTGGCCCAGGTGTGTGGCAGCGATTACGACGATATCCGCGAGAAGCTCGCCTACGACCTCCGATACATTCGAGAACGCAGCCTCTGGCTCGACTTCCAGATCTACGTCATGTCCTGGGCTAACACCCTGTTCGCTCGGTGGGACGTAGCCAGGGCAAAGCGCTGACAGCCCTCTGCCCGGCGGCGCAGCGGCTATTCCACCACGTACTGCCCTGAAGTCTGCATGCCGGCCGCTTCTAACTCGGGCCATGGGCTTGAGCGCGACATAGACGAAGAGCCCGTCGGGGCGTGAGTTCGGCCCCTGCCGCAGGACAGATACGGAAGTCGCCCCCTGGTTTCTGGCCTACTTGCCTTTCACCACAGGTGTCCGGGCATGAATGGCATGCCGGTGACAAGCGTCACCGTGCCCCAATCGAGCGTGGCTCCAGATGCCCGGCCGCTCCCCGGCTGCCACGGCGGGGGGCCGGTGCCTATCGCGCGGCCCTCAGCACGCGCCTTCTGCCGGCAGACCTCGCCATTGATCCCTTCACGCCGGCCCGTCGGCCGTCCATGGCTCTTGCCGGGCTGAAGAGCCCAGCGCCTGGCAATCTGTGAGGCCGTAACTGCCAGTGGGAGGCCACTATACATGGCCGTACCGGCCTTGATAGGGTTGCCACTAGGTCATCATATTCTACAAGAAATCCGGCTATCCTTACCATGACACTGCTGCACCCGAGTGCTATACTGCCTATGGTTATCATCTGCGGCTTCTGATCGAGCTGAGCGATTCTTGCTGAGGGGACGAAGCCGTTTCGATCTGGAGGCAGCGCGGATGGCGGCCCGGGGGGCAAGAAGAGTTCTGTGCGGCGGCGCGCGGCGTTGCGTGCCTCGCCCTGATGGGCATCCACTTTCTGGGCGGGCCCGACCCAGGCCCGCCTGCCCTGCAGCGCTTTCCACTAATCCACGCGACACTCGTGCTGGTGGGTGCCGGCCTGCTGTGCTCCAAACGTAGCACGATCGGCCGCTGGCCGAGGCTGGACTGCCAGAGATCGGGAGCTGTAACACAGCAATCCGATGCAGCAGAGGCCCCCGGCTTTCGGTGCGACACAATACGGAGGCCGGAGCCGCGAGAAAGGAGGTGAGAGAGGGCCGTAGATGGCGGGTCGCGGTCAGCGTTCCGGCCGCGAAGGATATGCGGTTATTGATTAGGGAGGTGCGAGTAAGTGAGCTCCAGAAGACGCAAGGGTTTCACGCTGATTGAGTTGTTGGTGGTTATTGCGATCATCGGGATACTAGCAGCGATGGTGTTCCCGGTCTTCGCTCGGGCGCGCGAATCCGCCCGCAAGGCGGTGTGTCTGTCCAATGTGAAGAACATCGCCCTGGCCGTTCAGATGTACCTCGCGGACAACAACGACCGCTTCTGGCCAAAGGAGCACCGGGACGAGGTACTCAACTACTTCGCCACCAACCCCGGTGGCGGCGACAAGTGGGGCCCCGGCGACCCGGACTGTCACGTGGGCACGATGCACGCCAACCCCTATCTGCGGGAGGCGGTCATCCTGGACGAGTATGTCAAGAACCGGGACGTCTACAACTGCCCCAGCGCCAAGATGATCGTTGGGCCGCAGTTCATCTACCCGGTTCCGGACTGGCTGGGTTACCTGCAGGCCAACGAAGGCTCCTGGGGCGACGGCACCGGCTTCTGCCTCGACAATGGCTATCCAAAGGGATGGGGCGGCCAAGTGACGGACACGCTCCTGCAGCAGCGTAACCCCGTGCCGTGGGACCCGGGCGCACGGGAGGCGGCGCACAAGACCTTCGTCCAGAGCATTGGCTTCAACTCCTCCGCTATGGGCGCGAAGTTCGTCGAGATCAGGGACGCGGTGAACTGGGTGGTCTGCGGCGATGCTGGTGCGTGCTGGTGGATCAGCCCCGGTCTGCTCACCTATCCCGACATCTGCGCCATCGAGTGCAACAACTGCTGGGGCTGGGCGGACTGGGAGATCTGCACCTGGGCCGCGGACTGCGGTCTGTACAACATCGCAGAGAACAACGGTGCGCTGCTGCGCAATTCCGACCTGAGACGGCCGTATACGAGGCACCTGGGCGGTGTGAACGTCGGGTTTGCCGACGGGCACGCGGCCTGGTGGAACTCCGAGCGCTTCATGGCGGCCTATGCCGAGGAGCCGACGTCTTCTGGCGGCCATGCGTTCGGACTGTGGATGTGGGGCCCCTGGTCGACGATGACGTGCGGCTGGGGCACGAACTTCGCAGAGAACAGCGGCGGAGAGGCGACGATGTACTAGGACTGCTCACCGTTCTGCCATAGGCAGAACACGGACTTCACATCGGGCGGAGCCCCCACTCTGGGCGCTCCGCCCGCTTCTCGGCCGTTCCCGAATCCGCGCGCTGAGCCCCCTGCAAGGCAAGCGCGTCGGTACGCGCCCACGCCAACTCGGCCGTCTGTGTTCACGTATCTCCCAGAAGGCACCGTCTGTCAATAGGTTGGGCTTCGCTGTGAGGCCGCTGTTTTGCTGGGACCCCACTCGTGGCGACTGCGCGAATCGAGTCGCCCTTCCTTCGCCTGCTTCAAGCTGAGTGGCCGCCAGGGCAGGTAAGCGCTAATCGAGGACTAGGTTGACAGATGGCGAGTGCGATGAGAGAATGGGTCACTCCGGGACTCAGACTGACACGCAAGAGGCGTCGATGGATACCCGGGCCGCGCGCGAGGCCCCTTGTTTAGTCGCCTGCCCCGTGCATACGGATACTCGCCTCATGGTCGAGCGCGTCCTCGAAGGGCGCTATGAGGAGGCGCTCGACCTGCTGCTGGAGGCGAACCCCTTCACCTCCGTCTGCGGTCGAATCTGCCACCATCCCTGCGAGGAGAGCTGCCGGCGCCGCAAGGTCGATGCGCCCGTCGGCCTGCGTCCGCTGAAGCGCTTCATCGTCGAGGGCACCCGTGAATACCGCTTGCGCCGACGGGGCACGGTCGAGCGCAGCCGCAAGGAGAGCGTTGCCGTTGTCGGAGCTGGCCCCGCAGGCTTGACGGCTGCCCACGACCTGGCCCGTGCAGGCTTCGGCGTCGTGGTCTTTGACAGCGCGGACGAGCCCGGCGGGATGTTGGGCACGACCATTCCCCGCTACCGCCTCCCCTACGACGTGCTGCGGGAGGACATCGATGACATTCTCGCCCTGGGCGTAGAGCTGCGCACCACGTGTACTATCGGCTCGGATACCTCCCTCAATGATCTGCAGCGCGAGTTCCGGGCAACGCTTCTTGCCACCGGCCTGAGCGAAAGCCGCACCTTGGGCGTTCCCGGCATCGACAGCCATGGCGTGCTGCTCGCGCTCCCCGTGCTGCGAGCGGTGGCCCTGGGTGAGCGACCGCCTCTCGGTGAGCGCGTGGTCGTCATCGGCGGGGGTAATGTCGCCATCGATGTCGCGCGGTGTGCGCGGCGGCTGGGGGCCGCCGAGGCCACAATGGCTTCCCTCGAGGCGCGCGAGGAGATGCCGGCCTGGGAGTGGGAGATCGAGGAGGGGCTGGAGGAGGGCGTCAGGCTGGCGACCTCCTGGGGGCCGCGAGCGGTCCTGAGCGAAGACGGGAGGGTGACGGGCGTTGAGTTGCGCCGCTGCGTCCGCGTGTTCGACGACGAGGGCAACTTCAGCCCGGCCTTCGACGAGGACAAGACTTGCCATCTCGTTGCTGACACGGTCGTGCTGGCCATCGGCCAGGCGGCGGACTTGACCTGTCTGAAGGGCTCCGGCGTCAAGACCGCGAGTGGTGGTCAGCTTGAGTACGATCCGGAGACGATGACGACGTCAGAGCGCGGTGTCTTCGCGTGCGGGGAGGTGAGTACGGGGCCCGGCGCGGCGGTCGAGGCCGTAGCCGATGGTCACCGCGCGGCGCGTGCAATCCACCACTTCCTCGACACGGGGGAGTGCCTGAAGCAGGCGCCGAGAGAAGAGCTCCCGACGATCGGTGACCTGCCCGATGAGACAATAGAGCGGATTAAGCAGCGCGCGCGCGTGGAGGTGGGACGCTCACCCGGAGAAGAGCGGGTGCGCGATTTCTCGGAGGTCGAGCGGGGCTTCACCGAAGCGGAGGCGCGCGCGGAGGCGCAGCGTTGCCTTGCATGCACGACGGGAGCCTTCGTGGATGAGGAGCGCTGTGCCGGCTGTCTGACATGCGTACGGATATGCCCTTTCGAAGTCGCGACCGTGACCAAAACCGCGTCGATGCCCGAGGAGAAGTGCCAGGCCTGCGGTCTGTGCGCTGCTGTCTGCCCGGCCGCTGCGATTGCCCTCAAGCGGTTCGGGGCCGAGCACATCCAGCGGGATCTGAGCCGCCTGCTGTCCGCGAGAGAGAAGGCCTCCCCGGCTGCGCTCATCGTGTCCTACTGCTGCCTGTTCGAGACCACCAGCCGCAAGTTCCTCGAAGAGAACCCCGAAGACGTGCAGAAGACGGGCGTCGCCCAGGTGTTGGTGCCATGTGTCGGGCGGCTGAGCGTACCGGACATGCTGGCCCCCTTCGAGCAGGGCGCGGATGGCGTCTCGATCATCGCGTGTGCGGAGGGCGAGTGCCTGTACCCAACCGCGGAGGAGCGGCTGGGCGCGAGAGTGGAGGAGGCCAAGCGCGTACTAGAGGAGATAGGGCTGAGCGGGGAGCGGATAGAGTTGTGGCGCACGAAGGAGTCCGCGGAGGTCTCGTGGACAGCGTTCTGGGCTATCTCCCGGCGGAAGCTCGCGGGCATCGGCGCGGAGGAGCAAGGCAAGAAGACATGATCGTAGCGGAGAGGAAGCCCCTCGGCGAGATCATCGGGTTCATAGAGGACTTCAAACGCGTGCTCGTCATAGGATGTGGCGGGTGTGCCACGGTGTGTCTGGCGGGCGGCGAGACCGAGACCAAGATCGTGGGATCGGCCTTGCGGATCGCCGCGGGGAAGGCGGGCCGAGAGCAAGAGGTGTTGGAAGACTGCGTGACGCGGCAATGCGAGCCGGAGTTCGTCGAAGCGGTGCCAGCGCGCGCGAGAGATGAGAACCTAGAGGCCGTGCTGTCGTTGGCCTGCGGTGTGGGGGTGAACTTCCTCGCGGAGAGGCTGGGCGAGGTGCCTGTCTTCCCGGGGCTCAACACGAAGTTCCTGGGCGCGACCGCGGAGCCCGGTGTGTGGGTGGAGATGTGCGCCGGCTGCGGGAACTGCGTGCTGCATTTGACCGGCGGGATCTGCCCGGTTGCGCGCTGCTCGAAGTCCATGCTGAACGGCCCGTGTGGAGGCAGCAACGACGGCAAGTGTGAGATCAGCCCGGATGTGGACTGCGGATGGGAGTTGATTATCCGCCGCATGGAGAGGCTGGGTACCCTCGACAAGCTGACGGAGATCGTGCCGCCGAGGGACTGGTCGAGCTCGCCTCATGGCGGGCCGCGTCGGGTGGTGCGTGAGGATCTGCGTCAGTTGGCGGCGGAGGCGGAAGAGGAGAGGGCGACCGCGGCATGAAGAGCGGCAGCAACCTGGAGCGAGTGCTGGAGGCAGGTCACTTCGCCGTGACCGCGGAGATCGGACCGCCGATGGACTGCAACGGCGACGTGGTGCTGGAGAAGGCGCGGCTGCTCCGGGGGTATGCCGATGCCTTCAACATCACCGATTGCCAGACAGCCGTGGTCAGGATGTCGAGCATCGCCTCCGCGGTGCTGGTGATGCGCGAGGGACTGGAACCAGTGATGCAGATGACCTGCCGGGACCGGAACCGGATCGCCATACAGGCTGACATGCTGGGCGCCGCGGCCTTGGGCATCCGCAACTGCCTGTGCATCGCCGGGGACCATCAGTCCTTCGGCGCCGCCGGCAAGCTGAAGGGGCACCCGGGCGCGAAGAACGTGTACGATGTGGACTCGATCCAACTGGTCGCCATCCTGAAGGGGCTGCGGGACGAGGGCCGGCAGCAGGGAGGAGACGAGATCGAGAAGAGGCCGCCGCTCTGGGTCGGCGCGGTGTGGACGCCGATGGGCGACCCGATCGAGTTTCGGCCTTCTCGGCTGGCAAAGAAGGTCGCGGCGGGCGCGGACTTCATCCAGACCCAGGGCATCTATGACATGCAGCTGTTCCGCCAGCAGATGAAGCAGGTGCGAGACATGGGACTCCATGAGAAGACGGCCATCCTTGCAGGGATCATCGTGCCGAGGAACCTGGGGATGCTGCGGTACATGGATGCCGCCGTTGCTGGCGTGAGTGTGCCGCGGGAGCTGATGGAGAGGATGTCTGCCGCGCGGGAGGCGGCCGGCGAGGACAAGGCCCAGGCGCGGCGGAACCAGGAGGAAGAGGGCACCAAGATCGCGGTGGAGCTGATCGAGCAAGCGCGGGAGACCGAAGGCGTCCGCGGCGCGCACATCCAGGCGATTGAGTGGGAGCCCAAGGTGCCGGAGATTGTGGAGCGAGCAGGGCTGCTGCCGAGGCCGGTGCTGTCGGCGGAGGCGTGACGCCCGGGCGGAACCGTAGCACGACTCCAAGCGGAGGCTGGCCATGGGAGAAGCAAAGAAGAAAGTTCTTGTCGTGGACGATGACCAGGACGACCTCAAGATGATCTCCATGATCCTCGAGCCTGAGGGATATGAGGTCGTGACTGCCGAGAACGGGATCGAGGCACTGAAGAAGGTGGAATCCGAGGACCCGGATCTGATTCTGTTGGACGTGATGATGCCGGAGCTCAACGGGTTTGCAGCGTGCGACAAGCTGAAGTCGTCCCCGGAAAGCCAAGGTATCCCAATAGTGCTGCTGACCGGGGTGGCCAAGCAAATCACGAAGACCAAGTATCCAATCGACGGAGTCCTGAGAGCCCAGGCCGAGGAGTATCTCGAGAAGCCAGTTGATCCGGAGGAATTGCTGAGGGTTGTCGCCGGTTTCCTGAGCTGACGTGTTTCGGCCCGGAAGAAGCCGCGGGCGGGGAAAGACCGGTGTGAGGTAGAGCTGCAGGCAGCGGTTCCATGGCGAGCACACAGAAGGCTAACTGCTGGGATGTGATGGCCTGCGATTACGGCCCGGCTTGCTCAGAGCCGTGCCCAGCAGTCCTCGACGTAACATCGACCGGCGTCAACGGCGGGGTGAACGCGGGGCGTATCTGCTGGACGGTACCCGGCACCCTCTGCTTCGGCGAGCCCCAGGGGGACTTCGTAGACAAACAGGAGACTTGCCTCGCCTGTCGCTTCTTCCTGCAGGTCCGGGACGAGGAAGGGCAGGACTTCCGCTTCGTGAAACTGGCCCAGGGCATCCGGGACGCGGAGATCCTGCACGCGCGGATCACCCAGGTGGAGTCTCTGATGGGCATCCGCGACCGGCTTCGGGCCAGATTCAACCTCGACGCCGTCATCGCGGAAACCGTAAGGCAAGCGCGCATTCTGACACAAGCGCAGCGAAGCCTCGTTCTGCTGCTTCGGGGCAGTCCCCCGCGCCTCCACGGTGAGTTCACGCTGCGCGGGAGAGCGGTGCGGGTGGACATTCCCTTCGATGAGAGCAGCGCGGTGGGGTACGCTGCCGTCAACGACCAGACGGTGAACGTCAAGAACCCGTACCAAGCGCCAGTTCAGCAGGACGATGTGCCGTTCAACCAGGCCTTCGACGAGGCCTGCCACTGCCGGACGGACTCCCTCTTGGCTGTGCCGGTGCACGATTCGGAAGGCCGCGTGCTGGGTGTGATCACGGCCGCGAACAGCGAGAAGGGAGCCTTCTCCCAGGACGACCAGTGGTTCATGCGACGCTATGCCGTCGAAGTCGGATTGGCGATCGAGAAGGCGCGGCTGCTGCAGGAGGCAACGGCCGCGGGGCGCATGGCATCCATCAGCGAGTCCCTGGCCGGGCTCTCTCACTTCCTCAAGGATGTTGCTCACGCTTTGACCGGGACCTCTTTCATCATCCGACGGGCCATCGAACGCGGCCGGATGGATGATGTCAGGACCGCCTGGGAGATCCTCGACCGGCACGTCAAGCGGCTCGTCGATCTGTGCAAAGACGTGCTCACCTACGACCCGGAGCGGCCGGATGAGATCTGCCCGGGCAACCTGAACGACACCGTCGCCGATGCGGTCAGCCTTCTCCAGGCCGAAGCGCGGACGAGGGCCATTGAACTGACCACAGACCTCGGCCCCGGGCTGAACCGGTGGCCGCACAGCAAGCGGGGGATTTACCGCTGCGTGGTCAACTTGGTGGTCAACTCGTTCGACGCGTGCCTTCCAGGCGGAGGCCACATCGCGGTTGCCACACAGTGCCGCGGCGGACAGGCCGTCATCCAGGTATCGGACGACGGTCAGGGCATGGACGCCGAGTCGAGGGAGCAGGTGCTGGAGGCGTTCAAGACCGGGAATAAGGCTCGAGGCTCCGGCCTCGGCCTGCCGACGGTAGTTGACATCGTGGAGCGCCACGGCGGCCGGGTCGAAGTCGACAGTGAGCCCGAGAGCGGATCGACCTTCACCGTCTTCCTGCCCGGAGTCGGCTGACCCCCAATTGCGAGGGTCTGTCAGTATCAGTGGTCAACTGTCTTTGCGTTGCCGAACCCGGCAGGCCAATCACCAACGGCTTGCTCGTCTCGGCCGCTTACCCGGCCGCGAGTCTGCGCCCCAGCTGCCTGGCGCGCTCGAGCAGCTCCGGCTTGCCGGCAGCATCCCCGGGCCCCCCGAGGCCGCTCTCGGCCAGCTGGCCGACTATCTCCACATTCAGGTCACGGAACACGCTGGCGATGTAGTCAGCGTTCCGCCTCGGCGTCTCTTGCTCGGCATCGGCTTGCACCACGATCACGGCGCCGCGCCGCTTCCCCTCCAGGCCTAGATGCCAGCCGCCTTCCTCTGTGTAGAAGGCGTACAGCCGATCGATCACGCGCTTGAGCGGAGCCGCCACATTCCAGAAGTACACCGGACAGCCGAAGACCCAGGCCTCTGCACGCTTCAGGGCTTCGTAAATCTCTTGCATGTCATCTTGCAGGATGCAGCCTGCCTGCGCGCTCTCCAGACACGAGCGATCAGCGTCACAGTCCCCGATGTTCATCGCTGCCGGGTCAAAGCGAGTGGTCGTTGCGCCGACTTCTCGCGCTCCCTCGAGCAGCGCCTCAATCAGTGTCGCGGTATTGCCGCTCTTCCGCGGGCTTCCGCAGATCGCCACGATTTCCACGATCTCCTCCTGTTCCGGCCACCTCGCATCTGTCTTGTGTCTGCTGGAGACTGCTAGCGCGCGCCTGCCGAGTCTCCTCACGACGCGTTAGAACTTCTCCCAGTGCAGCACCTCCTCCAGGGGACGCTTCTGCTTGCGCGCGGGCCGATCGGCTGGGTGGCCCACTGGGAGCAGACTCACCAGCCGGTAGCCCTCGGGCACTCCCAGCATTTGCCGGACCTTGTCTGCGTAACCCTTCTTGTCACCGGCCACCCAGCAAGCTCCCAGCCCAAGGGCAGTTGCTGCGAGCAGGATGTTCTCGGTGGCGGCACACCCGTCTTCGAGATAGTACTTGGTGTCCTTGCAGAACACCGCGATGCAGGCCGGCGCCTCGGCGATGAACTTCCCATAATCAGTGGTGCCGGCGATGCGCGCCCTCATGTCATCTTCGGTTACCACCACGAACTCCCACGGCTCCTTCCCCATGGCGGTGGGGGCCAGCCTACCGGAGTCTACCAGTTGGTCGAGAAGCTCGCGCTCCACCGGATCCTGCCGGAACTTGCGCACACTCCTTCGCTCTCTGATGGCCTCCAGCATGTCCATGACGCCCTCCCGAGATGGCTCTTGTCAGTGCGCCTCCTTCGGCTCGCGCGCCGACATGCCTCCTTCTCTGACCGCCACAGAGGCACCCCGCCGCGGCCCTGCTGTAGGGCGGGCACATCGGAGATGCTGCGTAGCCTTGGCGAAGGAGCACCCGTGCCCGCCGGCCGTGAGCCGTTCTGTAGGGCGTGGATAACCCGAAGGGGAATCCCCGCCGCATGCTGTTATTCTGACGACGCCGCAGGCGGGGGAAGAATCTCGCCGTTCCCCTTACTCACCTTCTTCCCTTGACCGAGGTCGGTCGGTGTGGGAGGAGGTGAGGGGCGGGGGGGCAGGAGGCAAGTTCCCGCCCAACGAACGCTTGGGAGATGGGATACTCCGGCGGCCTGGGGGCCGGTAAGGGTTGGCATAGGCTGCAGTTCCTCGTGGCGTCGGTGGAGTTGGAGCAGCTGCTGCGCCGCTCCCTCCACCTGGTCATCACGAACCGCCGTGTGCCGCGGTCCTACCGCGAGAGCGCGATCGAGGAGTACTGCGCCGCTTACGAAGTCTACGTGGAGGCCATGCAGGGAGTTCGGCCCCTGAACTGGCGGGTGACCGGACCCGTGTACGTCGGCCTCGCTCACTCGCTCGACATCATCGGTGAGAAGGTCATCGACGCGACGTACAAACTGATGGAACCAGGGGAGCCGATCACGCAGCTGGCCCCGTTCGAGGTCTACTTCTCCCGAGGGACGGTCTCCACCGGCGTAGGTGGCTCGCCGGAGCGCTCTCTTGGCCTCGAGATGACGTACCCCAAAGTGGTCTTCTTCGAGCGGGAGGGGTACGAGCATCCCCGTGATGCCGCTACGTACCCCGGCTTCGCCTTGTTGTGGGAGCTCAAGGCCGCCATTCACGCGCGCAGCTCTCCCTGCCGCATTCAATCAGCGGAGAAGGTGCATCGCACCAGGATTCGCCTCAGCCCTTCCATGCGGGAGGTGATGGCCTCCCATCCCGGCCTGGCAGCGCAGGGGTTGCGCGCGCTGTAAGCCAGACCGCCGCGAGGCACCTCCCACCCTCCCAGCTTGACCGGCAAGTGGGCGCGCCTTACAATCATGCATCCGTGCAGTGGGAGAGGCGCCATGCGGCAGTGGCCATTCAGGGCGTTGGCGGTTGCTGTGCTGCTCGTGTGGGGGCCGGCTGCGCGGGCCGAGTCTGGGACGCGCCTCTACCTGCCCGGCGTCCCAAACGTGGTCGCGTGGAATCCCAGTGATTCCTACGCGGGAAAAGCGCAGGCCGACCCGCGCCTCGACCGGCCGGTGAGCATCTGGCGGGCGGGGATCACGCTTGCGCAAGTCTTCGCCATCGTGCAGGAGCAAACAGAGGTCGAGGTCGCATGCTGGCCGCCGGATGACCTCCACACGCGCTTCCGCGTGAACGTGTACCTGAATCCCGCCGAACCTCCATCTCTGCGCGCGTTGATGGTGCAGCTCGCGTGGGTGGCGGACACCTCCTTCTGTGTAACGGACGAACCGCCGGAGAGGAAGTACTTCCTCCTGTCCACCAGCATTGGCGAAGCGGCCGAATACTCGGCCGCGCGCCGGCGAGAGGAGCGCGTGCGGGAACGCCAGCTGATCTGGGAAGCGATGGAGGCGAAACTGGACGAGTACCGCCGGGCGCTCGCCCTGTCGCGGCAGGAGGTGATCAGCCGGTACCGGGGGACCGATGACTTCATGGCGCTGAATCTGCTCGATCCGGCGCGACGCGCGGCGGTGCAGCTTGTCTGTCGGCACCTGTCCAGCATCCGCCCGGCCGAGGGGGCTGACAACGTGGACACGGGCGGTTGGGGCAGGCACCTGCTGGGCCCCGGCCGGCCTACCCAGGAGGATATCGATGACCTTCGAGCCGCTTTCGGCGAGGTCCCGCGCTCGGTGCAAGTCGAGATCTACGTCCCATCACGACGACAGTGGCTCTCCCTGAGAGCCTTGTTCGAGCGGCCGGACGCGAGCCCCGGAGGGAGGCCGAACGATATTGAGCGGCCGATCATCGTGCTGCCTTCACCTCGCGCTCTGACCACTGAGGAGGAGGTCGCTCTGCGTCGCGCGCTCGGGGAGCAGATCGGCCCGGAGCAGGCAGCGGAGCTGGCGAGGCAGCGCCGTGCCCGGTGGCCGAGCCCCCGCTCGCAGTTGAAGCAGCTTGCGGGATCGGCCCTCTCCGAGGAGGCCCTGGAGCGGCTCGTCGCGCTGGAGGTGCCTTCAGGGTTTGAGCGGGACCTCGTACCGTGGCAGCTCTTCGAAGAAGTGGCGAAGGCCTCGGGCTACAACATCATCTCTGATGCGTTCGCCAACGGGGGAGACTTCGTCTCTCTCAGGGCGGCGGACGGCAGCGCTTCCGCTGTGGAGGCATGGAGATGCTTTGTCAGGCTATCGCGCAACGCCACGGCGCGTGGGTTGCGCATCCCCGAGTGGGAATGGGGCGACGCGCGCACCTTCCTGCGATTCCGCTCCTCCAACCGAGATGTCTACCGCGCCGCCATGTTGCCACAAACGTACCTGGATTGGGTGGACGAGCTGGCGGCCCCATATCTGCCGAAGCCTGGCGATGAGCAGACGAGTGTTCGCTTCGTCCTGGCCGTGGATCCCATCGAATGGACCCGCCGGCGAGCGCAACTGACCGATATGCAAATGGAGTACGGGGCCTTCATCCGCTACGGGGACCCTCACGATCCCGAGAGCGCGATCCGCCAGGCACTGCTCTCCTCTATCGCGCGCGCCATTCCTGGAGGACCGCCCCTCATGCGCTTCTGCGGAGCGCTCACTGACGAGCAGTGGGCCAAGTTGACAGATGAGGGGCTGGCCGCGCCGGACGACATCCCCTTCGAACAGGCGCAGCCAGTTGTCGCGATGGCCTCGGGATCGGCGCCGGCGTCCACGGCGGACTCGCTCCAGCGTGTGGTCGTGCGCGTGAGCGAGCCAGCAGACGACGAGAGTCCGATGCCGGGATGCTCCATTCTTCTGATCGATACATGGGAGGGAGACAGCAGGCGCACCAGAGGGGAGCAGTTTGCGGCGAAGCAGATCGAAGTGCAGGCTGAGTGGCCCGGCTAGCGCGACCGCAGCGCCCGGGCAGACGTCGTGCTCCCGGCCTACTGACCGACCGGCGGCGAGGCCGGCGCGATTACGTACGCCTCGACGCCGCAACCCATAGAGCTGACGAGCCGTCCCTCATCATCCAGCGCGATGTACTTCCCGTTCTCCCCGCTCTCCAGGTAGATGCCCGGCCCGCCCTTCGACGGCGCGGTCAGGGAGAGCTGCCTCGTCAAGTCTCCGTTCCACATGGTAATCCCGGCCTCTCCGGAGGGCTCCATGCTGAGGGAGATCCGGCCGTGGCCGGTTTCGTCGAGAAGGGTCAAGGCCGCCACCCGGTCGAGAGCGAAGCCCACCAGGGCCCTGAGCTTACCGTCCGGCCCTCGGACCTCCAGGCCGTCATCTGAGGCCCGCAGCACGGCCGCCACCTTCCCGCCGGACATTAGCTCCAGCTTTTCTGCCCTGAGCACCTTCTCCCCCACCGCGTTCGCCCGTCCCGCGGCGAAGGCCACCAGCGCGATCAGCGGACACGCTGCCAGCACGACCACCATCCAGTTGGTCCTCCTCACGCCCCTCGCTCCTTCCTACACATCGTCTCGGCGCCTCCATCCTCCCACACCAACCAACCGGCGTCAAGAGTGGCGATGAGTAAGGAAATGGGCAACGGCCTGGCGGGCAAGGGTG
>CAZLHI010000010.1:0-97520 GCA_964559435.1 uncultured bacterium
TGGCTATTACCATGCCCAGAGTAGACATAACTATAAGACAAGAGATTCTCTAGGTTCGAGTCCTAGCCCCGCAGCCAACCAGTGCAGTCGAGGCCCCGTCGTCTAGCGGTCCAGGATACGTGGTTCTCAGCCACGAGATCGCGGGTTCGAATCCCGCCGGGGCTACCAACGCTGGTAACTTTGCCGGTCATCTGCAGTAGAGCCCGCAGATTCCCCCTCACCTCGAGCTTGGCCCCGGGACGCGTATGGCCCGGCCGCGGGTCCTCGTGCACTTCGGTACTGGTTGTCCGTGGCAAGCGCCCGTGACGCCGGCCTGAGAGCATCGGCGTAACCGCGCACGGAGGTCCTGCCCGAAGGTCCCAGGGGGTAACATGATCCTCGCCCGCGCACAAGCTCGGCGACCGCTCAGAGGTGTCCCATCGCTACTTAACAGGGACACAGGCCTCTGCCCGAGGCTCTTGCCTCGGCTTACCTAAGCAGGAACTGGTTGCCGCAGGCTGAAAAGTCTCATTCCGGGTGCTACAGAAACGCGGAGCACCGCCCGTCTTCCCGTGGCCTTTGCCTCCGTCTTCCGAAGAAGGAACCGGTCGTGGCGGCGAGAAAAACTCTCATATGAGACGGGACGGAGACCTCGAGCGGCACATGCCGTGTCCGGGCAACGTCGCGAGAGGTCACACTTAGGGGACAGGCCAGCATGATCGAGCGACTTGAGGAGTATTCAAACAAGCTTCGAGTTCTTCGACAGATCATGTCCAACAAGGCCAAGACGTCTGGCCGCGTTAACATGGCAGTGAAACTCGGAACTGTCTTCGTGGCCTCCTTCTTAACCTTCCTAGGCTTCACAGGTCTGGAGAGGGTGACTGTGTATGCCGGATGGGTGTCTTCGCTGACGCGAGAGCAGGTCGAGTTTGCATTCAACCTTGGGGTCTTTGCTCTCTTCGTTCTGATCATGCTGCACCTAATATTCCGCTTCTCCGAGCGCGAGGCTGAGGCTTCCCGGGCTATTGTATTCCTGACGCATCTGATCAATGAAGTTGACGACATGGTTCTTCGAGGGGAGCGGGGGTACCAGATCACGGAGAGTGACTTAAGCCTTGTCCGCGAGAAGTATGATACGTTGCTGATGACATTGCCCTCCAATTCGGACTCCGAGTATCTCCGTGCAAGGAAGGACATCCGAGACAAGGAAGAGCGGAAGCTCACACTTCAGCTCTCCGCCCGCGAGCTATTCGACGCGCAAGTGCACCGGCGAGCTGTGGAATCCGTTATCCGAGAACCTGGTCTCATCATGACCGTGCTGCAGGTACTTCGCGACACGGACGAACGCCTTTACTTGGGTGGGGGAGCTATTCGGAATGCACTATGGGACCATCTCCACGGGTATGACCCTCGTACGTCGTTGGACGATGTAGACGTCACGTACTTCGACCAGGTCGCCGCGGAGAAGGCACATGATGAGGCCATCGAACAGAGGCTTCGTGGAGCTATGCGGAATATCCGCTGGTCAGTAAAGAACCAGGCCCGAATGCATGTGGTCAACCGAGAGCCACCCTATAGGTCACTGGAGGACGCCATCAGTAAGTGGCCGGAGACTGCCACCGCCTTGGTGGCGCGCCTGCACCAAGACGATGAGATAGAGATCCTTGCCCCGTATGGGTTCGATGACCTATTCCGCCTAATCGTGCAGCCAACGCCACACTTCGACACGAGGATGGCTGAGTATCGGAGTCGGCTTGAGCGCAAGAAGTGGGAGGAGAACTGGCCAAAGCTGAAGTTCGTCGGTCGCACACCGGTGGCGTCCGTCGATGAACGTCACCGATAGGCGCATGTGCCTTGTTCGGGCTGTCGGTGGCCTGGCTTGATCGTGGGCCGGGACGGCTGTCCCCACAACCTGTGCAACTGCACGGGCGTGTCCAATGTTACCAGCGTACAAATCCCGCCGGGGCTACCATCTATCTCCGCTTTCTCTGCCGCTAGTCGCAGCCCGCCCGCGAGATTGCTCGGAAGCATGAGGACGGCCACCTGTGCCGTGTCATCGCGTCTGCACCCTCGTTGCATGCCACACCTGTATGGGCGAATGGCGAACAGCAGGGATGACGTCCGCACGTGACGAGCCCCACCTCTGCCGGCGTTGCCTGCTCGCTCCGCTGTCTGCCTCCCGCTGCTGGCTCTCCGTCGGGCCAGGACCACCACTACGACGAGCGGCTCCGCACTTCTCAAGGAAGCCAAAACAACGCGGCTATCAGCAGCTCCTCGTCCAGGAGCAAGCAGGAGTCAGATGCGCTTCGGGGAGGCGGAAGAGAGAGCGGGTCCACAGACGGTCTCGACTGTGTGTCTTCGGCCGGCCGCGGGAAGCTAGCGAAGGTAGCCGAGCCCTTCGAGATTCCTGCGGACCTCCGGGGGGAGCGCGGTTTCGGGAGGGCGCGGCTCCGGCAGGGGCTCCGCCTCCGGGTCGAGGAAGCACCTGGGCGGTCGCCGCTGGGCCTCAGCAAATGCGCGGAATGAGCGATGAAGTCTCTCGGCCACCTCGGGGCGCTCGTGCAGAATGTCGTTCGTCTCGCCCGGATCGGCCTTCGTATCATAGAGCGCCCGCCACTCCGGATTGCGATAGAGGAGCAAAGCATGACGCCCGTCCCGGATCATGTACTTCCTTGGCCCGTAGGACTTGGCGATCGAGTACTGGGCGGCCGTATCGGTCTCGCCTGCGAGGACCGGCAAGAGCGACCGTCCCTGAACCTGGTCTGCGCGGTATGGTATTTCGAAGAGGTCACACAACGTCGGCGCCAGGTCGATCGTCCGGGTCAGGCACTTCACATGTCCCGGTGGGACGGTGGAGCCCGGGAATCTGAGGACCAACGGGACATGCGTCGCTTCGTCGTGGATGGCGTGGGCGTGCCAGATGAACCCGTGCTCGCCGAAGGCCTCCCCGTGGTCCGAGGTCACGATTAGCAGCGTCGTCTCGAACACCCCCGCGCCGGTGAGGCACTCGACGACTTGTCCGACGGCCCAGTCAGCATAGCAGAGATTGGCATCGTAGAGGTCAATCCACCGGGGCAGAGGCGGATGGTCGGGCTCTGGCGGCCTATCCTCGATGGGCAACTCGAACTCGCACGGCGTGTAGGTCGCCGATCTGAAACCTGGGGGGATTCGCCCCACGAAGCGCTCGGTAAACCGAGTCGGCTGGTGGTACGGCGTGTGAGGCGGCAGGAAATGGATGTACACGAAGAAGCGAGAGCGCCTGTTGGCCTCAACCCACGCCCGAAAGCGCAGCAGCAAAGCCTCGGGCGAGAACTGCCGACCGCGCGTGACGGGGTAGATTCGGTGTGCGGCCTCGTGGAAATCCGTCCCGACGCCCACGGCCGGCGAGGCACTCGGGTTTGAGCTGAAGAGCGCTGTCCGAAAGCCGCCGCACGCGAGCGCGCTGGCCAAGGTAAAAGAGGCTCGATCATGCTCGCCCACCTCGTAGTAAGCGCAGTGCGTGTCAGGGTACTGCGACCTGAAGAGCGAGATCGTAGAAGCCGTCGTGAGCGGCATCTCGCAGAAGTGGTTATGGAAGACGATGGCGTCCTCGGCGAGCGCGTCGATGTGAGGCGTCGTGTCTCTGGCGTAGCCGTAGCAGCCGAGGTGGTCGGCACGGGCAGCATCCATCACGACGATGACGAGGTTGGCGTGGCGAACGGCGTTGCGCAAAGCGGTGACGGCCGGTGAGCGACATGTAAGCGTGGCTCTCCCAGGCCACAATCCGTGCAAGACGGCACCAAGGCTCAGGCCCGCCAGGGCGAGCAAGAAGGCGCAATAGACGTATCGTCTCCCCCGCTTCATAGCTCCTGGCCATGCCACCTGCGAGCGCAGTCGCCATGCTGCCGGCACGATGATAGCACAGCGCCAGGTCGCACGGAAAGGGGCTCGGCGCCATACGGGCATCGCCCATCCCACTTATGCTCGGAACCGTACAGTTCTCGCGGGTTGCCGACTCGGCGGAGCTGGGCCTTCGGCACTCCTTGGTGCACGAGCCGGAATGCGCGGATCAGGTTCGCTCTGAGAACCAGCCGCGCACCTGGCCGACGCCAATCTTGAAGAAAACCGGGCCTATGTCTGTATGTTGGGCGACTACCTCACGGGAGACGAGACATGTGCCCTTGCCTTCCCGGGCGAAGACACAGTCATCTTCGAGGTAGTGGGCGAAGCCTGGGCAGGATGAGTTCGCTCGAGGCACGCCCGGCGCCGTGTGGTGTGTGAGCCGACGTCACTCGGACGGCGCGGCACATAAGGGCCGACGTGGCTCTCGATCTGGGAACTAGGCGGAGCGCTTTCGCCTGGCCTCGCGCTGCATCGCAATGTCGTGGACGTCCCGGAGCAGCGAGGTCAGGAGCAGGCCGAGGCTGGCGACGGTGAGGAACTCCGGCCAGAAGTGCCGGAAGTGGATTGACTCAGAGCAGACGAGGGCCATGGTGAAGGCGGCCGCCGATGCCACGGGAAGCCAAACGCGTTTTCGGGCGCTAGCCATCGCGGAAGCGATCCCCGGCTCAGGCCCGCCGCCGTACCTGAGCCTCCGCAAAGACGTCGTCTGCACAACCGTTGCGCTGTTACACCAGCGCGAGCTGCTCCTGCTGCTTCCGCAGCGCCGAATGCACTTCGGCCCGCAGTAGGTCGGAATCGATGCCGTCCAGCAGCATCACGCGATCGTCTTCGGGCAGCCGCGCTAGGTGAGTAGCGAGCGGCCTCATGCCGGCCACTCTCATGCACACGCGAAATGCCTCTCGCCAGCACATCAGCTTGGTTTCGCTCATCGCCTTCCCCTCCGATGGTCGTATAGGTCCCGCACCAGCGCCCTCGGTCCACTCCGAAGGCTGCCTGCCCGGGATTCGACCGAACCCCGGAACTCCACTGAAATTGTTCCATACTCCCCGCGCATTCTGCAGACATAGATTGACGACGAGACACTTGCTTCCTTATCGGCCAGACCCTTTGCCCGGCCCAGCGCCGCCGAATGGCAAAGAAGAAGGCCGCCCCCGAGGGGGCGGCCCATGTTGTGGTCTGGATTGGCGTCGCGGCCTGTCGCCGGCGCGTCACTCGAGCGGAAGCTGGAATGCCCGCGCCACGTACACTGCCATCTGATCGCGGGACACCAGCCAGTCGGGCTCGTACCTGTAGATGGTCTCGCCAGGGTTCTCGGGGTCCGGGTACGGATAGCCCTGCACCACGCCCTGCTCGTGCACATACTCGACGTACTTGTACGCCCAGTGCGGCTCCGTGCCGTCGTCGCCGTATCCCGTGTTTGGCACGTCTGGGAAAGTCGGCTTCCCGGGCGGCTCGTAGTAGACCAGCCCGGCCTCCCCGGTCGGGGTCGCGATGGAGCGAGCGATGTACACAGCCATCTGCGCGCGGTCCACTTCCAGCCCCGGTTTGTAATCGCCCTCCAGGTAGCCCTGCACGACGCCCTGGTCCACTGCGTATTCTATGTAGTCATAGGCCCAGTGGTCTGTATCCACATCCCAGAAGCTCGCCTCAGCCGGCCCTGTCGGCACATAGGCGTTGCCTCCGGCGAGGCTACGGGCGATGTAGACGGCCATCTGGTCCCGCCCCACTGACAGCAGTGGCTTGTAGTCTCCCTCGGGGTAGCCTGTGACAATCGCTGCATCGACGCATGCCATGATCTCCTCGAACGCCCAGTACTCTTCCGGAACATCGGGGAAGGAGATCAGCTCGATTGTGTCCGTCGCAACTGCGGACGGGTTCCCGGCCGCGTCCAGGCACTGGAATCCCACGGTCTTCGTTCCCCGATCGTGCGAGAGCTTCCAGATCTTCGCCGCCGTGAATCGCTCCCACGGCGACCAGTTCTCGCTCTCATTTCTGAAGCGCATTTGGGCTGCGCCGCTTGCCGAGAGCGCCAGCTCGACGACGCGGCTAAGGCTCGTGGCGGCGCCGCCTTCGATGACGATACTGACTTCCGCAGGCGGAGTTGTGTCCAGCGTGATCTCATCGTAGTTCTCGACGGACAGATCCCCGCCGCGTCGCCCCTGGATGGAGACTCGCTTCAAGCCCTCCCCAGCAGAGAGCGTCCATGCCCGCGTGTCGGCAGCCAGCTCCCAGGCGGTCCAGTGCGCGTCCTCATTCCTGAAGCGCAGCTCCGGATAGTCGCCGGCGTCGATCGACAGCGTTACCTCCGCCGATATCGCATACGCGGCGTCACCGTTGATCAGCAGGATTGGCGCTCGCGGGGCAAGCTGTTCGCCGCGGACGAACACGTCCGGCCCTCCGTTCGCGTCGAGAGGCACGAGGTTGTCGGCGTAGGAATCAAAGCCCACCGTCAGCCCGTCGGCGCTCAGCGCGACCGAGTAGAAGCCGGAGTCGCCGTTGCCCTGTTCGCCCTCCGTTGACACGGACACGCGAGTCGTCGTCTCGCCGACTCGGTCGCGCACGAACACGTCCCAGGCCTCGTTCGTGTCGCCGTCCACGAGGTTCCTCGCCAGAGACGCAAAGGCGATGTATCGGCCATCGTCGCTGATCGCCAGCATCCACGACTCGCCCCCAGAGTCATCGCTGCCCTGCTCGCCCGTGCTCGACACCGAGACGAGTTCCGTCCGCCCCGTGTTGCGGTCTCGCACGAACACATCGCACTTCCCATTGGCGTCGTCGGGGACCAGATTGCTGGCGTACGACGCGAACGCCACATACCGCCCGTCCGGCGTTACGGCCGGCCCGCCCGCCGTCTCGCCGTTGCCCTCAACGCCGGTCACGTCTGCTACTGACACGCGCGCAGTCGTCGGCGTGACCACATCGCGCACAAACACATCTGAGAACCCGTTCGTGTCCCCAGGCACAAGGTTACTCGCCCAGGAGCGGAACACGACGTAGCTGCCATCCGGGCTGATGCGCGGCCTCACCGACGTCCCGTTGGGAGGACCTCCCTCCAGAGACGTTGACACGGCCGTCACCGACGGTGACGGAGTTACCAGGTCGGCCAGGTAAATCCCCGGCCAGCCATACCGCTCGCCGGCGATGAGATTGGTCGCCTCCGACTGGAACGCCACGTACCGGCCGTCACCGCTGATCGCGCAGGCCGTCGACTTCTCGTTCGCCGGCCCCGTCGGCGACACCGACACCAGCAGTGTCAGGTCCGTCTGCAGGTCCCGCACGAACACATCCATGAAGCCATTCGTGTCGCCTGGCACAAGATCGCTGGCCATCGAGCAGAACCCGAGATATCGCCCGCCCGCACTGATGCTCGGATACAGGGAATGGTTGTTCCCCAGCTCTCCCGCGCTCGATCTCGAGGCCAGTTGGATGGTGCCGAACAGCCGATCCCGAACGAAGATATCATGGACGGCGTTGTCATCGTCGCCGACCAGGTTCCCCGCGCCGGAGTAGAAAGCGACGTATCTGCCGTCGGCGCTCAGGGACGCGCCCCAGGAAGCACCATTGGGCGCGCCGCCGTATTCGGTGAGGCTAGCCCGCTCGGTCACCACCGCTGCCTGGGCCGCCGACGCGGCCAGCCCAGCCGCGATCAAGAAGAATGACACTCGCAGCAGTCCTCTGCCCAGCATCCCGCCTCCTTGTCCAGCCAGTTGTCGCCCCGCGCTGAGCATGTGCCTTTCGGCTGCCACGGTCAATAGGGCCAGAGAAGCAAATGGCCACTTACTCAATCAGAAACGTTCCAGCAACTAGACAATCTGGGCTTTGGGAGACTGGCAACCAGCAGTCATGGCTCAGGACGTCATGGAGGCTACCCGGGACTGGGCCTGGAACTTGAGACAGGCAATGTCTTCGGAGATATCCCCGGGGGCTTGCAGACCTTTCCGGCGAGCAGGGCTGCGAGACGCCGGTGCTTCGGGGGTGAGCATAGTTGCCAGGAGGCACACATGAACCTGCCCATTGAGGACCGGATCGGGATTTCCACCCACTTCATGCCCAGCACGCACGGCGAAAGCATCTATGACGCCATACGGATGGTCGGCGAAGCTGGCTTTGCTGGCTTCGAGGTGGTGCCGACGCTCGACCAGGCGCAGCTCGGCTATCCTGAGAACTACCCGAACGTCGGCATCGACCTCTTCGAGGCTTCAGACGCCGACCTCGACCGGCTCAAGGAGGCGCTCGGCGCCTTCAAGTGGGTCACCGTCCACTCTCCACATCTCGACTGGAACCTCGCCAGCGCCAACCGCCACTTCCGCAAGCTCACCGGGGACTACTACGACAAGTGCATCGAGCTGGCCGTTCGCCTGGGAGCCGCGGCCATGACGTTTCACATGGGCGGCGGCACGTGGGGCTATCAGCGAAGCAAGCAGATCGCCTGGCAGTACAACCTCGAATACGCCCAGCACGCGGCGGAACTCGCGCGGCCGCACAACCTGCCTGTCGGCTACGAGGTCGGCGGCTTCGACGTCCTCAAGTTCGTCTGCGACCGAGTGGACGGCTGGGGCATCAACATGGACATCGGCCATGCCTACATGAGCGTCCACCACGATGAGCCGTACTTCCGGTTCTTCGATGAGTTCAAGGGCCGCATGGCGGAGATCCACCACAACGGGGTCAACCACTACTGGGGGCGGTACATGGAGCACCAGCCGCCCCACCTCAACAACATGATCGACTTCCAGAGCACTTACGAGCGGCTCCGCGACGACGGCTACGACGGCCCGATCGTGTGCGAGATCCAGGGGATGGACATCGCCCAGGTCATCCGCCACTGCCAGGAATCCAAGGACATGATCTCCGGGATCTGGAACGGCACGCTGAAGATGCAGAACCGGTGGTACGAAGCCGCGTAGGCGGCGACCTCCAGGAGCCGGTCTCTCTCAGCCGCGCTGTTCTGGGAGCTGAAGGCTCACAGTTACTTCGGCGGGCCACAGGTAGACGTTGTTGTCGAGCACCTCCTCGTGTCCCTCTCGTAGCGCCACCCACTGCGTAATGTGCAGCACATAGTCCTTTGTGACAGCGTCATGTTCCAGTCGGCGCTGTGTCTGGGGCCTCTCTTCAAGCTTGAGCAGCATCTCGCGGCAGCGTCCGGTAATCCAGAACGCCATTGATGTCCCGTCCGCACTTGGCGCTGGGATCATGCGGTTCGCCAGCGAGAGACCCCGGAAAGCCGCTGCCTGTTCGGGAGAGAGATCGGTCGAGCTCTTCAGGCCCCGCCCCCGAAGTTGTTCCCACTGGGAGTCGTCGAGGCTGCCGAGGAACTGCGCCAGCGCAGGCGGCTGGCTAAGCGGCTCGAGTACCGGCTCCAGTGCCGCCTGACGGGCCGCGCCTGGCAGTTCCGTCGGGTCCCCATAGGTCTCCAGCCACCCGTACCGTATCTGGGTCTCGCTCAGTTCCCCCAGGCGTTCTGTTAGGTCGGCCGGATCGAGCGATAGGGTGATGGACAAACGCCCACTCTTCGGGATGGCGTCCTCTGTGGCTGGCAGCAGCGGGCGCAACACCTCATCAAGCCACGTGATGAACTCATCCGGGAGCCGTGCGCCCCGCAGGACGTCGCGGTCGGAAGCGCGGAAGCGCAGGAACGACCCTACATCCCCCCATTCCCAGGCGGGCCCCTCGAGCGACCAGTGGGCCGAAGCGCTGCACAGTGTCTGGAGCACGTCCAGGGCGGTGTTACTGGAGCGGCCGGCCGCAGACTGGTCGTCGAGGAACAGCGTCACGGGCCGCCACAGGAGGCCGTCGGATACCCCGTGCATGCCGGAGGCCTTCGCAACGGCTTCCTGGACCTGCCACGCTGGGCTCGTGGGTCCGTGGCCGAGCGTCAGGCCTGACAGAAGAGCGGCCGTTTCCGCCGACAACGCGGAGTGTGAGGACGGGGCTCCGGCCCTCTGCTCGTGAGCTGCCTTGATCTCGGCCTCGCGGGCCGGGCCGATCGTCTCGCCCAGGGCCTTGCGCAGGGCGATTTCGCTTTCTGGGGACAGAGAGGAGTCGTCCGTCACGTCCACGATCAGATGGGAGTCAGTACGATACTCCTGCGGGCGCGACGATTCCGGGGACAACATGAGCCGAAGTCGTCCCTCAGGTTTAACCTGTATGTCGAACATCATCTCCGGGTCGGCGAGGACGGCGTCCGACAGGCCGAACGCCAGGCTCAGATCGGCCCTATCCTCCTCGGAGAGAGTGTGGGTAAGCAAGCTCACCCCGAAACCTTCGAGGTTCGCGTCGCCGAGGTCGGAGCCCGTCGCTCCGGGCAGGCCCGCTTCCAGATGGCGGCACATAAAGGAGACGGCCGCGCGCCGCGCCGGGTCGAGGAGATTCAGAAGCAGCAGGTCGTCCCGTCCTCGATACCGTCGCACCAATTCGTCTTGGGGCAGTCCAAGCGCCACTCTGTACTCCGCGAGCTTCTCCTCTATGGCGCGCAGTCTGTGCTCTCGTGTCTGTTGGCGGTCCTGCCGCCGCTTCGCGAGGCCATGCTCCGGCGCCTGCCCCACACTCGTGGACATCAGGTAGTAGATCTTCCCATCCGCCGCCTCTTCATAGCAGAACGACGAGTCGATCACCCAGGCGAGCTGGACCATGAGCTCGCGGAGGCTCGGCGGATCATCGGGTTGAAGGAACAGGTTTACGGGCAGCGCCGCGTTCACGTCCCCTTGCGGATAGAAGCGAAGAGCGACTGCGGTCTGTTCGCTCACCTCAGCGAAGACCTGTGCGAGTGGCCGGCCCGCTCGCCACAGAGAGACCATCCGGTCGAGGCGCGGGTCGGCCTGGGATCCGCCTTCCCAGGACTCGCCCGGGGACCATAGGTACAGCGGCGTGCCGTTGGGTCCCTGGAACAGCGCTTGGCCAGGATGTGCTGCAGTAGTCGAGGCCGCCATGGCGGCCAGGCCCGCTATCAGCGCGGGGATTACGGCCTTGAGGCCTGCGGGACGGCGAGAAGGAACCAGACAACATGACCGCGCTCTAAGCACCAGGTCTCCCCCCGGAATCGATTCCCGCCGTGTAACATGAGCATTATCCCACTGCGTTGCGCCCCTGTCCAGACCGCGGCGAGGCCATGCCTGCGGCTGTCTGTTGTGTAGCGCTGGCCACCGGCCGTACCTCGACCTGGCGCACTGCCGGGCGCTTACACCGGGACAGGAAAAAGTCCAGAAAGGGTCTTGACACGGCGAGCTCCTGTGGTATACTAGCTGCAGAGTACTTTGCAGCGCAAAGCATTTTGCAGAGACAGACAGTCGCTGACATCGCAACGAAGACAAGCGTATCGGGAGCGAGAACCGCCCCAGGCGCCCCTGTGAGCGGCTTTCCGGGGCTCGGCCGCCGCGGATCACAGGCTCTGCTGGACTGCCTATCCGTGGTGGATGGCGCCGATTCCCTGTTCCTGCTCCGCCACACTGGCCTCGCCGCGAGCGACCTGGATTCCCACCTGAGTGGGCTTGCGGCGCGCGGTTACGTGGCGCCGATGGCGACCGGGCCCGAGGGACTTCGGCCCCTGCTCGGCCTCACCGACAAGGGACGAGGGGCCCGTGAGACGATCAGGCGGTGGCGCTTCAAGTCGGCCGCCCTCGTCTTTCTGAGCGCTCTGTCACGACGCTGACGGAGCTGGGAGGAGATCTGCGATGTCTGAGAAGATCAATCTGAAGGAACTCGAGCGACGCGCCTACAGAGAGGCGCAGCAGGACGGCATCGTCGAGTTCGCGCTCGGCATAACCGTTCTCGCGTGGGCCGCGTTCGTCGCTTTCCGCGGCCCGGTCACTGCGGCGCTCGTCGTAGCACTGCTCCTCCTCCAGCGCCGCGGCTGGGAGATCGTACGGGCCCGCCTCACCTATCCTCGCGTGGGCCACGTCAAGCTGCGCCCCGAGGCGGCGCGAGCAGTCCTGCCCGGCGTGCTTTCGTTCATCTTCGTCGTCGCCGCTGTCATGGCGATCGCCCTTCCCATCTTCGGAGGCCGCCAAGACTCCTCGCTCTGGTGGAAGTGGCTCCCGTTGTTCGTCGGCATGATGCTCGTCGGCATGATGCTCAGCTTGGCATCGCCTGAAGGCCGACTAGCTGTCTACCTGCTTAGCATGGGCTTATTCTTCGTGCTCGCCGGGGTCGTCGTTCTTGTTCGATTCCTGCGTCACCACCCGCTCCCCTCAGAAGTACGCGCAAACGAGACACCCTAGGCGACCCGCCGAGAGGAGGGCAACCGTGTCCGAGAACGTTGACCTTAAACAGCTAGAACGCAGAGTCTATAGCGAGTCCCTGCAGGACGGGATCATGGAGATCCTGATGGGCTTCCTGCTGGTCTTGTGCGGTGTCGTGATGGCCGATCCCAAGATGGGGGGAGCCTTCATAGGCCTCTATGTGATCGGCCTGGTCATGTTTCCTCGCGCGCTGGAAGCACTCAAGCGGCGCTTCACCTACACGAGGCTCGGCAAAGCCGTGCTGCACGAGGAGGAGCCGAAGCCGCTGGTAGGCGGTATCTTCCTCTACATTCTCGCCGCCGGCGTGCTGGTGGCGCTCGGGCTCGCCCTGCTCGGGCGGCTGACCACGGCCGAGTGGTACCGATGGTTGCCGGTGTGGATCGGACTCTGCCTGGTGGGTGCCATGACGCACCTGTACTCGAAGTCCGGCAGCCCGCGCTTTGTCGTCTACGGCGTCGTCGCCGTGGGCGCCGGTTTCGCAGTGGGACTCCTTCGGCTTCCGGGCAGGATGGACAACATCGCCATTTACCTCATGTGCATGGGCGCTCTATTCGCCGTCGTCGGCGCCGTGATGCTGATCCGGTTCTTACGCTCCCACCCCGTTGCGGTTGGGACCGAGGAGGGGATGGATGACCAGCACGAGGGATGACCCTGAGAACCGCAGTCCCCTCACCGACATCGACCGGCTCATCCACGAACCGGCCCGGTTCCTGGTCATGGCTCACCTCTATGTCGTGGAGGCCGCCGACTTCCTCTTCCTCCAGCGACAGACCAATCTGACGTGGGGCAACCTGTCGTCTCACATTTCGAAATTGGAGGATGCCGGCTACGTCCACGTGAAGAAGTCTTTCAAGGGGAAGAAGCCCCACACCATGCTCCGGCTCACGGAGGAGGGGCGCGCGGCCTTCCGGGAATACCGTGATCGGATGCAGGAGACACTGGCCGCTCTGCCGGAGTGAAGAGCTAGAAGCCTACGGCTGCTCTCTGAGATGCGGCTTGGCGGCACAGTGATGGGACTTGGGAATGGATTGCTGAGATGAATGCTATTGAGATACGAGACGTCACGAAGCGGTTCGGCGCCGTCACCGCGGTTGACGATCTCACATTGAGCGTTCCTGCCGGAAGCGTCTACGGGTTCATCGGGCCCAACGGGTCGGGGAAGACGACGACCCTCCGCATGATCATGAGCATCTTCCACCCCGATTCCGGCTCGATCCGCGTGCTGGGGCAAGAGCACCACGAGGCAGCGATGGACCGCGTCGGATACCTGCCCGAGGAGCGGGGGCTGTACCGGAAGATGAAGGTGCGGGACGTGCTCCGCTTCTACGGACGACTGAAGGATGGCGACAACGTGAACGGCGACGTCGACCGCTGGCTCGAGCGGCTCGACATGGCCGAATGGGCGGACAAGCGCGTCGAGGCCCTGAGCAAGGGGATGAGCCAGAAGGTCCAGTTCATCGCCGCGGTCGCGCACCGGCCCGAGCTGGTCATCCTCGACGAGCCCTTCACTGGGCTGGACCCCGTCAACCTGGACGTGCTGCAGGAGGCGGTCCTCGAGCTTCGCGCCGCTGGCTCGACCGTCATCTTCAGCACCCACGACATGAGCACCGCCGAGGCCATGTGCGACTTCGTCTTCATGATCTTCCAGGGTCGCAAGGTGCTCGACGGGACGCTTGCCGATGTCCAGGACCGGTACGGAACCGACACCATTCGGGTCCGCACCGAGGGCGCTGCGACACCTCTCCAAGGTATTCCCGGCGTCGAACGGCTCACCGACCGCGGCCAGCTCCAGGAGCTTCGGCTCGAGTCCGGCGCCGACTCGCAGGAAGTGCTCCGGGCGATCATGTCACGCGCTCGGGTGACTCATTTCGAGTTGGGCCGGCCCTCCCTCCATGACATCTTCGTGCGCATTGCCGGGCCGGAGGCAGAGGAGGCGAGCGATGCGTAAGGCTCTGCTCGTCGCCGTCCGCGACTACAACGCGGCGGTTCGAACCAAAGGTTTCCTGATCGGCCTCCTGTTCGTGCCCATCATGTTCGGTGGCGTGTTCATCGTCATGAAGCTCACGGAAGGTCGGGGCGATACCACCGACCGGCGGATTGCGGTGGTCGACCACACAGGCGTCGTTGCGCCCGCACTTGTCGAGGCCGCGGAGCGGCGCAACGAGTCCGAGATCCACGACCAGGAGACGGGCAAGAAGGTGAAGCCTGCCTATCTCATGCAGATCGTGGAGCCGAGGGCAACTGAGATGGAGGTCCAGCGGCTCGAGCTTTCGGACAAGGTGCGGGCCGGCGAACTATTTGCGTTCCTAGAGATCGGACCAGATGTCCTCGAGCCCGGGGATGAAGAGGATGGAGTGCGCATCGCCTACCATTCCGAGAATCCCGCCTTCGATGATGCGCGCCAGTGGCTGGTGTATCCGATCAATGACCGCATCCGCAGTCTGCGGGTGGCCGCGGCCGACCTCGACAAGGACACGGTTGACCGCCTCACGCGGTGGATGCCGGTCGAGGGGCTCGGTCTGCTCAGCGTCGACGAGGAGACCGGAGAGGTGCGCGGCGGGGAACGGGACAACACCGCTGCAGTCTTGCTCATGCCCTACGCCATGATGATGCTCATGTTTGTGCTCATCATGACGGCAGTCGGCACACTGCTCACCGCCATCATGGAAGAGAAGAGCCAGCGGATCGCAGAGGTGCTGCTCGGCTCGGTCCGACCCACGCAGCTCATGACGGGCAAGCTCCTGGCGGCCATCGGCGTCTCCCTCACCATGGTGTCGATCTACTTGGTGGCCGGGGTGTTCGTCGCCGGGCAGGTGGAGGCGTCGGACCTGATCCCTTATGAGGCGCTTCCCTGGTTCATCGTGTACGGACTGGCCGCGCTCTTCATGTTCGGCGCGATCGCTCTCGCCTTGGGGTCGGCCTGCACAGACCCCAAGGAATCCCAGTCCTTGATGATGCCTATCTGGTTCCTGATCGTGCTCCCCATGTTCGTCTGGGTCCCCGTCCTCAAGGACCCCACCGGTGGCCTTGCGACATGGCTTTCGCTGATACCGATCTACACTCCGATGATCATGCTCATCCGGATCGCCTCGCCGGTTACCATCCCGGCCTGGCAGCCGTGGGCGGGTCTGGTTGGGGTGATTCTGTTCACCGCGATCTCGGTGTGGACGGCCGGCCGCATCTTCCGCGTCGGCATCCTCATGCAGGGAAAGCCGCCGCGCATCACCGAGATCCTCCGCTGGGCGGTGCGCGGCTGACGCTCGAAGGCCGGACGGGTAGTGCTCAAACGCGCCTTCGCTAGCGACTCGGAAGGCCGCTCACAGGATGTCAATGAGGGCCATCGGATGCCAGCCGTCCTCCCGCACCTTCTCGATGGCTAGCTTCACCCGCGGCTCATTGGTCTCCGGGTCCACGATTCCCACGTCTAACTTGGCCGAACCAGGGCTGAGCCACGCCGGCCCCGTGATTCGCTCCGAGAACCACGTGTGATCGGGCATCCACTTGCGGATGTCCTGTCCCGAGTGCACGACCTCCTCCCGGCCGTTCTGCCGGAAGCGGTAGGCGAAGCGGTAGGGACGGTAGATGGGAGCGACGCCCACGTTGTCGATGAAGACGTGAACGCGGAATGCCTGGCCAGGCCGCAAGTCGAGCGGCAGGATCATCTCCCTGAGCACAAGACGATATCCCATCCGCCGGTTGAACTCGTCGATCCTGGGCCTCCACTCCGCTGGAATGTAGCTCGACTTCGGCATGAACACGGAGATATGGTACTTGTACCCCTGGTCCAGGATCCAATCGATGTCCCACCCCTTGTCGTGCCAATGGCCGACCGTCCAGCAGGTCTCCATGGTCACCGGTGCTGTGTGCCACGCGTCCTGCACGCCGTTCTCCGCGACCTCGCGGGGATAGGCGTCGTACATGTGGTTCCAGCACAGGCCATCCGGGACATGCCCGCGGCCCTCGGTGCGAACATCTCCGAAGCAGTCTGCGCGCCAGCCGATCTTCCGATTGCTCTTCTTGGCGGCGTAAGCGCAGCCGTGGGTGCCGAGCATTGAGAGGAGCTGGGTCTTTCGGAAGCTCCGCAGGTACCCGTCGACCAGCTTCGTCGCACTCGTCCTGTCGGCGTTGCCTCCCACCTCACCCCAGGGTCCGCCGTAGGCGATGTCGAAGCTCTCCAGGTCGGGATGCCCGTCGTAGCGCTCGGCGAAGGCGCGGATCAGATCGCCCCAGTGCTTGATGTAGAGCGGATGATTGATGTCCGGCTCCCGAAAGCCGTAGGTGGTGGCCTTCCTCTGCCGGACGCCTCCCGCCTCCCAGAACCACTCCGGCACGTCATCTGAGGCGTAGGGCATCAGCCGCACCTGGAGCGTCTGGCCCCGCACGCGAGCGGCCTCCAGCGCGCCGTCGATGATGTCCCAGCGGAACGCGCCTTTCTGCGGCTCGATCACCGACCACAGCCACCGGCAGTAGGCGATCGTCGTCTGAGGGTAGCGCTCGTTCTTGAGATTCCCATCGAACGGATCGAACTCAGTCGGCGCGCCGCGATCATCCCAGCGCGTCCCTGGGTAGAGCGGATCGCCATTGAACCGCTGGAACGTGGTCGTCCCCTTGTGCGGGTTGCCCAGATAGGCGAAGCTCTCCTTCGGCCGCACCCGCTGGATCACCTCGCCGGGCGCGAATTGCCTGCGCCAGTCGCAGTCCCGATTGCCCGTCACCGTCTTACTCCTCCACAGATTTCTGTCGCCATTGCTGCGTGCCGTGCACTGCCAGGAAGCCGAGTGTCTCCTGAAGCGTCGGGATTCCGCTTCGCCCACCCAGCCCTCGGCAGCTCAAGGCCGCCAACGCGGAGGCGAACTCGACGCACCGCGCCGGGGGCCACCTACGTGCCAGGGCGTAGGCGAACGCGCCATGAAACACGTCACCGGCCCCTGTTGTGTCGACCACCTCGACGCAGAACGCCTCCTGATGCCTCAGCAAGCCCCCTTCCAAGTAGTAGCAGCCCTCCGCGCCGGCCGTTATCGCGGCAAAGGAGGGCCCAAGCGCTGCCAGCGCCCACAGCTTCTCCTCCCACGATCCCGTCGGCCACAGCCGCTGCGCGCACGCCCCCGACACGATCAGCGCGTCGACCATCCCTGCCAGATCCTCACGCGCTTCGTCTGGGCAGAAGTCGCCCACTATGGGGATGCCCGCCCGCCGTGCGACCTGGGCCGCAGCCGTACTTGCTCCTGGCCAGACGCCGTCCACGAGCACCGCGTCACAGCCAGGAGCAGCGTGTGCGAAGTCCACGTCCCCATCGCCTGGCAGGCCCACGCCGCGGCGGTGGTAGATAGTACGCTCCCCTGTTCGCGGCTCCACGTGCACGAAGCTCACGGGCGTGCTGGCCCCCGCGACGACCCGCGCTCTCGTCACGTCCACCCCCTCGCCCCTCAGGCCGTCGAGCACCTCCCGCCCCGTCCAGTCATCGCCCACCCATGTCACTATCTCGGCGCGTGCACCAAGATGAGCGGCAGCCACCAGCGCCGTTGCCACAAGTCCGCCGCCCTCGACCACATGATCGCGCACCGGCGACTGGCCGCCTGACTGCGTCCTGTCTGCCAGGAAGACGAAGTCGAGACAGGCGATCCCGACCCCTAAGATCCGAGGCGCATTGCTCCCGTTCGACACGAGCACTCCCTCAGCGGACACGCGCGGCCGCTGCAGTCGTGCGAGGCACCCAGCCAGGGTTCGGGGGAATCCACGGCCACCCTCTCACATGCCAGCGCTGCCTCTCGATCTCGGCCCGGCCGCCACAAGAACGCCCGCAGGTCCTCTCCCTTTCTCTGTCGTACTCATCGCCCATGACGGGCGATGACGTCACCGACTTTCGAGAGGCCCTCGCCGGTGGCGCGGTCGAGCTCGGCCTCGACATCACCGATGCCATGCTCGACGCGTACTCCGCCCACTTCACGCTGCTCCTCGCCCGCCGACCCGAGGCCGACCTGACTTCCCTCACCGATCCCGCCGCGATCGGCATCAAGCACTTCCTCGACTCGATGTCTTGCCTGCTCCTGCGCGATATCGGGCCCGGCGAGCGCATCGCCGACATCGGCCCGGGCGGTGGTTTCCCCAGCCTGGTCCTCGCGGTCGCTCGTCCCAACGCTCACTACACGCTCATCGAGTCCAACCAGAAGCGGGCGTACTTCCTCGAGGAGGCAGTCAACGCGCTTCACCTCCACAATGCGACCGTGCTTCACGAACGCGCCGAGCGCGCCGGCCGCGACCCGGCCCACCGCGAGCGCTATGACCTGGCACTTACCCGCGCCGTCGCCCCTCTCCCTGTGTCCCTCGAGTACGCCCTCCCCCTCGCTCGCGTCGGCGGCCAGTGCCTCGCGATGAGAGGGCCCCAAGCCCCCCGGGACATCGGAAGCAGCGACCGCGCCCTCTCCGAGCTGCGCGGCCGCATCGCCAGAACTAAGGACCTGTCGCTTCCTCAATCTATGGGAAAGCGCATTCTTCTCCTCATCGAGAAGGTAGGGCTGACTCCTGATCGCTACCCCCGCCGCCCCGGCATGCCCACCAAGCGTCCTCTCGCCTGAGTGGCTGCCATGCTGTTGCCAGGGGTAAGCCCTGGAAGAGACGCCCTAGTCCGCCGCTGGCGTGGCGGCTGCACTGTCCTACCGGCGCGGCTCGAGGTCGATGACCAACTGGTTCGTCATCCGCACGTATGTCTCCGGATCGCCTCGACAGTGAGCAGGGGCCGCGGCGCACCGTTCCCGCAGTCGCCGTGCGTGCGCCGCATCTGGTACGCCGGTCAAGGCGGCATGCAGGCTCCGCTCCTCGGGGAAGAGGGCGTAGGACAGCAAGTCCAGGCTCACTGCATCCTTGACCATCATCTCATGCACGCCGTCCTCCTCATGCCCCGGCAACTCTCGGAGCTGTTCTCTGCGGAAGAATAGCCGAACGCTCGGCTGGTAGTCCTCGGTGAGGGCCTCGTCGATCTGGCCCTTGCGGTGTGAGTTCGCGACCTTCTCCCCGGCGTAGAATCTGTGGTCCGGTAGGTGGAACATGACGAAGTCGAGGCACCTCCTGGGCTCGAGCAGGTAGCCTACCCCTAGCGCGGGGCCGGAGAGCAGTCCTCGGACGACGCACTGGTTGAAGCTGTAGAGGGCGCCGTGCTCGAGGATGCTGCACGCCCGCTGCGTCGTGGTTGAGTGCACGACGAACTGCGCGAGGACGGGGTCCCTCTCAGGTGGCTGGTTGGAGAACCCGAGCAGTGCGCCTGCCCGTGCCTGACTGACCAGGCGGATCTCCTTCATGGCGTCGAGAATGTGATCGCACTCGATGGGTTTGTGTTCCGGCGCGGCCCAGGTCAGGAGGGCCGCGTCGCCGCGGAGGCGGGCGAACCAGGCGTCCTCGGCTGCGGCGGCCTCAACGAGCGCTCTCAGATCGGCGGACTCGAGGTCACGCTGTGCGTCGGCCGCCTGGAGGAAGCCACGCGTGAATGCGGCGGCCGCTCCGTATGCGGCGGCCGCGCAGGCAATTGCATCGGAGCTTTCGCCTGCCCGAAGCGCCTCGTCGAGCAGGAAGCGAGCCGCGGCATCGGTCCGGGCACGCCAATCCCTCAGCCGGCGGTCGGGTGACTCGGTCGGCACTCCCTAGCCTGAGGGCCTGGGGTGGAGCCCGGTGACAGGCAGCTCGCGACAGGCGCCCTCGTCGCAGAACCAGACCCGGCCGGTCGCGCTATCGACCATCCACGCGTTGCCGCCGTCAGCCTCTATCTGGTAGCGCATTCCGACGCCGGCCGCCTGGGCTGGCCGCGCGGCTAGGGCGGCGAGCAAGCACAGCACGAGGCCCGCAAAGGCGAGACCGACTGCCACAAACACGGTACGGCGAGTGAGAGTCGACATTCGTCCTAACCTCCTAACCTTGGTCGGGCTAGCGTCGCCCGTTGCTCAGCCTGTAATGGCGGAGAAGATCCTGTCGAGGTCCTCGGGGTCCGCGTACTCGATCTCGATGATACCGCCGCCCCGGGCGCGGGGCTTGAGGCGGGCCCTCGCGCCCAGCTTCTCGGTCAGTTGGTCCTGCAGAGCGCTCAGGTTCGGGTCGAGGGCGGGCCCTGCAGAGCGTGTTCCACGTGGAACACCTCGCCCCGCCAGCTTGGCGGCGGCGGCCTCGGTCTCTCTGACCGATAGGCCGCGGCGGACAACACGGCGCCATAGCCGCAGCACCACGCGCTCCTGCTCGAGGCCGGCCAGGGCCTTGCCATGCCCCTCATCGATCTCGCCGCGTCGGAGGCTATCCTGTACTACCTCCGGCAGCCTCAGCAGCCGGAGGGTGTTGGCCACCGCCGACCGGCTCTTTCCCACCCTCTCGCCCAGCTCCTCCTGCGTGAGCTCGAACTCGTCCATCAGACGCCGGTAGCCCTCCGCCGCCTCCACCGCGTTGATGTCTTCCCTCTGGAGGTTCTCCACCAGAGCCAGTTCGAGCATCTCGCGGTCCGTCGCCTCCCTCAGGATCACGGGCACTTTCCCGAGCCCCGCTCGCCTCGCCGCCTGGAGCCTCCTCTCTCCTACTATCAACTGGAACTCGCTCCCGGCTCTCCGGGCAACGAGAGGCTGTAGGATGCCGTGGGTCTTCACTGACTCCACCAGCCCCTCCAGCGTCTCCTCGTTGATCCTCGCCCTCGGCTGGAACGGGCTCGGCGAAAGTTGGTCCACCGGGACTTCCTGGATCACTTCCTCTGACTCCGAGAGAGTCCCTGTCGGTATCAGCGACCTGATTCCCTTGCCTCTCTGCAATGTCTATCACCTCTCTTGCGAGTTCCGTGTAGGCTTCGGCCCCACGCGTGCCCGGCCCGTAGTCGATGATCGGCTGGCCGTAGATCGGCGCCTCCGATAGCTTGACACTCCGCGGAATGACCGACGCAAAGACGTGGCCCGGGAACTGCGTCCTCACTTCGTCTGCGACCTCGGCGGAGAGACGAGTCCGCGCGTCGTACATCGTGAGGACGACGCCCAGGATATGCAGGGCCGGGTTGAGCATCCGCCGAACGAGGCTGAGGGTGCTCCTGAGCTGGCCCAGGCCTTCAAGTGCGTAGTATTCACACTGAATGGGTATCAAGACCGAGTCGGCCGCGGTCAGGCAGTTCACGGTGAGAAGGCCAACCGACGGCGGACTGTCGAGGAGAATGTAGTCAAACTCATCCTCCGTCCCGTTAAGGGTTGTCTTGAGACGGGTCTCTCGAGCGAGCACGCTCACGAGCTCCACTTCAGCGCCGGACAGGTCTACGGTCGCTGGCGCTATCGACAGGTTGTCGACAGCCGTATCCACAGCCACTGAAAGAAGCGCGGATCCATCCTGGAGACAGTCATACACCGTCCGAGCGAGCGCGGACTTGTCCACACCGACGCCGCTGGTGGCATTGCCCTGGGGATCCATGTCCACAAGGAGTACTCGCCTGCCGAGCGCAGACAGGCAGGCGCCGAGGTTGATCGCTGTTGTCGTCTTTCCCACGCCCCCCTTCTGGTTGACCACGGCCACTGTCAGGCTCACCTGGGCCTACCTCCGCCGGACGGTTGATCTTACGGCGTTTCGCAAGAGCTGTCAAGGTTATTTCGGCATATGCTCATGCCGAAAATGGCTCCGATCCTCGGGGTTGACTCCCGGCAGCCGACCGCGGAGGCGTGTGGCGTCCGGCACTGGGTCCGGCGGAACGGCCACCCGAATCGGTAGAGCGAGACACGGCATCCCGCAAGCCTCGCCTGTGCGTAGAGTTCGAGCCCCCTGATGAGAGCGGGGAGGCGCGCAGTGCCCAAAGTCGAAGGCCTCAGCCGGCTGCACAATGTTCGCTAGCACTCTCTACGCGCCAGGAGGCACAGATGCCGCGCTCGAGACGGCCGATCCGGCCGGAGGACCATTACCGCCTGCGGACCATTGCCGAGCCACAGCTCTCGCCTGACGGGCAATGGATTGCTTGTGTTATCTCGAAGCCGGATCGAAGCAAGGACCGCGACCTATCCGACATATGGCTGCTGGCCACCAGGGGCCGCAAGCGCGTCCAGCTTACGAACCGCTTCCATCGGGACGGCTCACCGCGATGGTCGCCCGAGGGAAGAAGAATCGCATTCCTCGCACCTGAGAAAGATGATGACAAGGCGAAGAACCAGCTCTGGGTCATCCCGGTCGGCGGAGGGGAGGCCCGCCAGCTCACCAGCCTCAAGCAAGGCCTTTCAGCACCCGTCTGGTCCCCCGACGGCAAGCAGATAGCTTTCCTCGCACGGGAGCCGAAGCCCGAGGACGATGAGGAATACGACAAGCAGCCGAAGTTCGAGGTCAAGAAGGGCCGGGTCTATGCCAGGGACGTGAAGGCGATCGACCGCATCCGGTATCGATCCTCCGACTTCCCGCCGAAGGACGAGCGGCGGCACATCCATGTGATCTCCTCGCAGGGAGGCCGGCCCAACAAGATAACCGACGGTGACTGCAATGATTCCGAGATCGCCTGGTCTCCCGATGGCAAGCACATCGCCTTCTCCTCCAACCGCGCTCGGGATCCCGACTGGGACCTGGTCGCAGACGTGTGGATCGTTCCGGCCCGCGGCGGCCGGCCGCGGCGACTCAGCAGGCTCGAGGGCGGGGCCGGTTCGCCGACGTGGTCGCCGGACGGCAAGTGGATCAGCTACCTCGGCGCGCGGAATTACCACATCCCGTGGCTGGAGACGCAGCTGTGGGCGCAGCCGGCCCGCGGCGGCGAGGAGCGCTGCCTGACGGAGTCTCTGGACCGGCGCCCGCACCCGCCACAGTGGTCGCCAGACGGAGACCGGATCTACTTCCAGTGCGCTGACGAGGGATTCGATTCGCTCTGGCAGGTGAATCTCGACTGCGAGGTGGAGCGCGTCTTGCCGAAGGAGCGCTACCTCCTCGGTTACTCTGTAGCCAAGGAGAGCGGCGCGATTGCCTTCGTGCACTCAGACCCGGTGACCCCGGGAGATGTGTTCGTTTGCGATGCGGACGGCAGCGGCGAGCGAAAGCTCACGCGGGAGAACCGCCGGGCGCTGGCACAGATTCGCCTGGGCGACACCGAGGCGTTCTGGTGTAAGTCGTTCGACGGAAGATCGATCCAGGGCTGGGTCATCAAGCCGCCGGGGTTCCGGGCGGGCCGGAAGTACCCGCTGGTGTTGAAGACACACGGGGGACCCTACTCGGCCTTCTTCCAGAATTGGCGGTTCGAGGAGCAGGCGCTGGCGGCGCAGGGATATGTCGTGGTGTATGCGAACTGCCGCGGGTCGAGCGGCTACGGCAACGACTTCCAGAAGTCTGTGGTGAACAACTGGGGTGCGGAGGACTCCCGCGACTACCTCGCCGCGATGGACCACGTCATCCGCAAAGGCTACGTTGATCGCAAGCACCTGGGTGTGATGGGCGGGTCCTACGGTGGGTTCATGACCACGTGGCTACTCGGCACGACCGGCCGCTTCGCGGCTGCCGTGGCCGACTGCGCGGCCACCGATGAGCCGATGATCTACTACAGTGGCGACCTGCCGCTGTGGTCCGAGCAAGAGACAGGCGGGCCGCCCTGGGAGAAGATGTCGGACTACCGACGTCTCTCCTCCTCAAGCCACGCGCATAAGATCAAGGCCCCACTGCTGCTCCTTCACGCAGAGGATGACACCCGGGTGCCGATCTCCCATTCGGAGATCATCTTCGCCACTATGAAGCGCATGGGCATCGAGGCCGAATTCGTCCGTTACCCGTCGGGCGGCCACGGCTTCGCCTGGTCATCGCCGCGGTATCGATGTGATACACTCAATCGAACCATCGATTGGTTCGGCCGGCATCTCAAGCGCCGGAGGCGAGGCCGGTAGGGGGGCGCGCGAGTGGAGGGGGAGGATCGAGGCGATGAGAGGCCTGAGTGTTGCGGCCGTGCTGTTCGTTTTCTCTGCTCCGGCGTGGGCGATCACGGTGACGACGGAGGAGAACGGGGAGGTTGCCTTTCTCCAAGGAACGCAGTCGTTCACACGGGTTACGTGCGGCGCGTTCGGGCCAGAGTGGCAGTGGACATCCCAGGCGCAAGCGGAAGGGGTGGCCTCGCTTTCTGCCGGTCCGCACCGGCGGGAGATCACAGGCAGGATCGACATCCCGAACAGCACGGCCTGCGTGACGTTCGAGGAGGTGGTCACTCGCGCCGGCGAGGGGCGCGTGCACGCGCAATACGACTTCCTTGTGACCGAGGGCGGTGACATCAACAGTCTGTGGGTGTCGGCCTACCTGCCGTGCGAACTCTATGCGGGGAAGCCAGCGGTGGCCTACGACGAAGACGGAGAGACTCTCCACTCGGCTCAACTGCCAGCTACGCTGGGAGAGGCACGTCTGTTTTCTAACAAAGCGGTGTCTCGTCTGGTGGTGGGTGAGGGAGACGCGATTGGGCTCGAGCTCCGGCTCTCGCCTCCGGCGCAAATACTGCTCCAGGACAATCGCCAGTGGGGCGGCTCGGACTTCGAGGTCAGGCTGGAGGCGCTTGGGGGCTACGCAGGCGCTTATGTGCCTGCGGGGACGGAGTTCTCGCGGCCTCTGACGGTCGTGCTCGGCGAACCGGCCGACTTCCAGCTCGATCCGAGCAGAGCGAGGTCGCAAACTGATACAACGGGTTGGGTCCCGTTCGTGATGCCGTGGGATGCCGCGCCGCTTGATCTCTCGTGGCTCAATGACAAGCCGGCGGGGACTCATGGCTTCCTCACCGTCAAAGACGGTCGCTTGGTCTTCGAGGATGGGACCGAGCCGCGCTTCTGGGGAGTCTGTGTCAGCGCGGCCGCCAACTTCCCGACCCACGAGCAGTCGGAGAAGATCGCCGAGCGGATGGCCAAGTTCGGGGTGAACATGGTCCGCACGCACCATGCCGACGCGGGCTGGAGCGATCCTAACTTGTTCGATGAGAGCCACGGCGACACGCGCCACTTCGACGCCGATGCCCTGGATCGCTTCGACTACTTCGTCCACTGCCTGAAGCGGCAGGGGATATACGTGTATCTGGACCAGCTCGTCCATCGCAAATTCACCGAAGGTGACGGCGTCGTCAACGCTGATGGGCTCGACTACGCGGCGAAGCCCTACACGCTCTTCGACCGGCGGCTCATCGAGCTGCAGAAGGAGTTCAGCCGGAAGCTCTGGACCCATGTGAATCCATATACCGGTCTCGCCTACAAGGACGACCCGGCCATCGCGCTGATGGAGTTCACGAACGAGAACGACATTCTCAGCTTCGATGTCACGGTCGAGCCATACGCCACGAACTTACAGCAGATGTGGCAGGCATGGGCCGCCGCGCATTCCGTCGACCCGAACCAGCCGGTACGACTCGTCGGAGAGCGGAGCTCAGACGTCCTCCGGTTCCTCGACGAGCTGCAGCAGCAGTACTACTCGGAGATGTACTCCTATCTCAGGAGCATCGGGGTCCGGGTCCCCATCGCGGGAAACACGTGGCTGGTGACGGGAGCCAATCTCCCCTCTCAGTCCACCATGGACTACATGGACGCGCATGCGTACTGGGACCATCCATACGACAACTACTCGCGGTGGCACAACCGCGCGCAGGTTCACGTTGACCCGAATGGCCAGGCCAACAACTTCGCCTGCCTATCGATGAGCCGCGTTCACGAACTGCCCTTCGTATGCTCCGAGTGGGGGCACCCCTGGCCGAACGAGTGGCGCTCGGAGGGGCCGCTGGCGATGGCGGCCGTGGCGGCGCTGCAGGGATGGAACGGTGTGCTGGCCTACACCTATCGTCACAACTGCGACGTGCCCGTAGACCGCCTAACCGGGGCCTTCGACATCTTCAACGATCCCGCCGTGTTCGGGCTCTTCCCGGCGGGGGCGCTCATGTTCAGGCGCGGAGATGTGGCCCTGTCCGCGCCCCCGACCGCTGTCCAGTGGTCAGACAACGACGTCTTCGGCCTGCCGCAGCTCTCAGTGTGGGGCGGGCAGCCGGCTTATCGGTCGCTCTGTGAGCGGACCTCGGTCGTGACTGCCCTGAGTCCTCCATCCGGTGTCAAAGGGATCGTCGGACCGACGGATTTCCCCGCAACGGCCGGCCCGACGTGGACCGAGTCTGACACGGGAGAGCTCAGGCGCGATTGGGTCCAGGGCGTCGGCACAATCGACAGCCCTCGATCGCAGGCCGCTTATGGCTTCCTCGGCGAGGCGGGCCGGATTGAGCTGACGGATGTGGTGCTCTCCGTGACCAACGACTTCGCGGTCGTTTCGGTCACGTCGCTCGACACCAAGCCAATCTCTGGTTCTAACCATTTGCTGGTGACGGCGGTCGGGCGGGCTGAGAACACCGATACGGTGTACAACCTGACCCACACGAAGCTGCACGCCGCGGGACGCGGTCCCGTCCTCGTCGAGCCGGTCACGGGGCAAGTGAGGATTCGCAACGCCGACACCAGCTTCGCCGTCCACGCCATCGGCCCGGATGGCTCACGCACCTCCCTTGGTGCACCGGCCGTGAGCGAAGAGGGGATGACGGTCGATCTTAGCGCCGCCGCGGCGACCATCTTCTACGAGATCAAGGGAGCCGGCGTGCCGGATTCCTAGCTCGAGGTGCGCCCGACCGAACGCGCGCCGCGCCGACCGGAAGGCCGAATCCGGGGTCGGCCCGCGGGCCTAGCGCTGAGCCACCTGCAGTGTCCTCAGACGATTGAGCGCTGCGGCCAGCTCGTGGCGCCGCGGGCGGGCGTAGTCGGCCGCGAGGTCCGGCACCATCGCCTCCAGCCCGCGCTCGTCGAGTTCGCGCTCGACGAGATCAAGGATCTCCGGCAGGCTGCGCTTCCCGTCGAAGAGCCGGTCGGCCACTTCATGGATGATCCACCCACAGGCCCTTACCTGTGACTGCTCGACGATCTGCTCGACCGCGGAGAGATCGATCTCCTCACGGCCAAATGAGATTGCGTCCTCGCCGCGCGCCCTGATCTTGACGCGTCGGCCGCGCCGCGCCTGCACGCCGTGCGCGAGCGGGACGCGTGCGCGCAGATCGGTGAAATGGCCGGCGAACTCGCCCCGCCTGCCGGTGCGATGTTCCTGCGCGATCGCGCGGGCCGCCTCGGTGACGTCCTGCGGCCGGTAGCTGTCGAGCATGACAACGGTGTCGGCGACATCGAAGTAGTCACCCGATCCGCCCATCACCAGGATGGATGAGACGCCGCGCTCCTCGTACAGCGCCCGGATCGTGTCGATCAGGGGGGTGATCGGCTCCTTCTCCTTGGCGACGAGGGCCTGCATCCGTTCGTCACGTATCACGAAATTGGTGGCCGATGTGTCCTCGTCGAGCAGCAGGACCTGCGCGCCTGACTCCAGCGCCTCGATGATGTTCGCCGCCTGGGAGGTCGATCCGGAGGCGTTCGGCGTCGAGAACGCCCTGGTGTCTCTCCCGAAGGGAAGGTTGCTGATGAAGGGAGAGATATCAACCTTCTCGATGAACCGGCCGTCCTCGGCGCGGATCTTCACCGCATCCGAATGGGAGACGACATACTCCCGGCCGTCGCCGGGGAGGTGGTCGTACACACCGCGAGAGATGGCGTTCAGCAGCGTCGATTTCCCATGGTATCCGCCGCCGACGATCAGCGTCACTCCCTCCGGGATTCCCATGCCCGCCACTGGGCCGCAGTTCGGCCCTTCCAGTTCGGCCCTGAGGGAGGCGGGCGACTCGAAGGGCACGACCTGGCCCTGCAGGGGCCGGTCGCTGACCCCGCTCTCCCGTGGCAGCACTGCTCCTTCCTGCACGAATGCCACCAGCTTGCGCGGCTTGAGTTGGCGGCGCAGAGCCTGCGCGTCCTCCACTGTCTCGACGTGGCGCAGGACCTCTGCCGCCGGCAGACTGCCGTGCAGCAGCGAGGCGGTGACGATGGCTGGCACATCCTGGCACAGCATCTCCTCCGCCTGCCGTCCCGCGATGCGGCGGCCGAAGGCGGGAAGGCCGAGGAAGAAGCGGACCTCGACGTGCTCGCCGGTAACACGGGCCGAGGTGCGTTCGAGCACCTCCTGGGAGCAGCGGGCCGTATAGATCTCGCCGCTTTTTCCCGACCCGCGGTCCCGCCGGGGGCGGGCCCCGCAGGCCGCACCGAAGCCCCGCGTGAGGTAGTCCTCGAGCGCCATTCTCCGTGCTCGGTTCGAGAAGAGCGCGGGGGGAAAGTGAGCGACGGCCGCGGGCACCCGGAGGCGTAGACGGCTCGGCGAGGCAAACGGGTCGCCTTGCACATGGTCTATGAAGAGGGCGTACCGGCCGAAGTCGTATCTCCCCTGGAGATCCTTGTATGCCTTGTATCGCCGGCCGTCGATCCGGCGCAAGGAATCCCGGAGGCTAGCATGAGGCAGAGTAGACATGGTTCTTGGCGGTTCCCCTGGTTCCGAGTCAGTCGGAGGCGAGCAGCTTCGGGGAGACGAGCCACATCAGCGTCCCGTGTCCCGGCTCGAACGTCTCGACGTCCACGCGGGCCGCTCCGCTCGTCCTGAGCTTCACCCGCCCTCCTGTCAACTGCCCAACGATAGTGCTGAGGTCGGGCTCGTGTCCCACCAGCATCACGCGCGCCTTGGCGCACTCGGCGACCAGTGTCTGCACGGCCCCGACAGTTGCCCCCGAGCGGAGCCTCTCATCGGCTCCCGTCTTCACGCCGAAGACCTGCTGCAGGATCTCGCCCGTCTGCCGGGCGCGGAGCAGGGGGCTGGTGCAGATCGCCTGTGGCCTTACGCGAGCGGCTCGCAGCGCCGCTGCCACGGTGCGGCTGTCTCGCTTGCCTTGATCCGTGAGCTGGCGAGACTCGTCCGAGCCACCGGGTGCGGCCGGCTCGGCCTCCCCATGTCTGAAGAAGTAGATCTCCATGGCGCTGGCGCTCCCTCGTGGCCTCGATGAATGCCCAGGACCATCTTCGAGCCGCCGGGGGAAAGGGCCTGCCCTGTGGGCTGGGGGTTGACGCGATCGCCGGGACGCGCTACACTCTTTTAGGAGTGTAAGGCAATGGCGCCCCGCGATCCCTCAGAGATGGTGACGCTGAAGATTCCTCGCCCACTCTATGAGCGCCTCGGGCAGCTCATCGAGGGGACGGGGTTTCGATCAGTCACCGAGTTCGCCACCTACGTGCTCCGAGATCTGGCCTCGCATCCGGCGCCACCACGGCGCGCAGAGGAGGAGCCGGCGACCGGACGGATGACCGATGCAGAGCTGAAGGCCGCGCGGCAGCGGCTGCGCGAGCTGGGATACCTGTAGGCACATTAAGGAGTTGAGGCCCCACCGATGATCCACCCCCATGGCGGAAGACTTGTCAATCGCATGGTCTCGGGCGAACAGCGAGAGCAGCTCGCGAAGAGGTGCGGCGAGCTGCCGAAGCTCGCCCTGAACCAGAGGGAGCTGGCCGATCTCGAGATGATCGCGGCGGGAGCGATGAGCCCACTCGAGGGCTTCATGACGGAGTCGGACTACCGCAGCGTGGTCGACTCGATGCGGCTGGCGAACGGGATCGTGTGGAGCATCCCGGTGGTCCTCTCCGCCAAGAGTGACGATCACAAGCAGTTGAAGAGTGGGGATGAGTTGGCCCTGGTGGACCAGGCGGGCCGCGCCCTTGCGGTGATGGAGGTGGAGGGCTGCTACGAGGTCGACCACGACTACGAGGCGCAGATGGTGCTGCGCACCAACGACGACGGGCATCCAGGCGTCCAGTACCTTCGCAGCATCGCGCCGGTCTACATCGGCGGCCCGATTAAGATGATCCGGCGGCCGGAGCAGAGGGATTTTGTGAGGTACAGGCTGGAGCCGAAGGAGACTCGGGTCCTGTTCTCGACGAAGGGATGGAATCGCATCGCGGCCTTCCAGACGCGCAACCCGATACACCGGGCGCACGAGTACCTCCAGAAGTGTGCGCTCGAGGTGACGGACGGGCTCCTCATCCATCCCCTCGTGGGCGAGACAAAGAGCGACGACATCCCGGCCGACGTGCGGATGCGGTGCTACGAGGAGCTGATCTCGAAGTACTACCCGAGGGACCGCGTCGTGCTGTCCGTGTTCCCGGCCGCCATGCGCTATGCGGGCCCGAGGGAGGCCATCTTCCACGCGCTGGTGCGAAAGAACTACGGCTGCACGCACTTCATCGTCGGGCGGGATCACGCCGGCGTCGGAGACTACTACGGGACGTATGACGCTCATGCCATCTTCGGGGAGTTCGAGCCGCAGGAGATCGACATCACTCCGTTGTTGTTCGACCACGCCTTCTTCTGCCGGACGTGCGGCAATATGGCCACCACGAAGACGTGCCCGCACGGGAAGAAAGAGCACGTGTTTCTCAGCGGGACGAAGGTCCGCGAGATGCTGGGCCGGGGGGAGCTTCCTCCCGCGGAGTTCACCCGGCCCGAGGTGGCGAAGCTGCTCGCCGAGGGCACCGGATGAGAGGTCGAGAATGAAGCGTCTCGTCGTCGTCGGTTTGGACTGCTTCACTCCTCAGTGGGCGCTCGAGGCATGGCTCGATGAGATGCCGAACCTCAGGGCGATCGTCGAGCAGGGCGTCGGCGCGCGGCTGAACTCGACCATCCCTCCCATAACCGTGCCCGCCTGGACGGCGATGCTGACCTCCAAGGACCCCGGCATGCTCGGGGTCTACGGATTCCGGAATCGCGCTTCCTATGAATACGACTCGCTGAAGGTCACGAACGCGAGCGCCATCACCGCGCGGACCGTCTGGAACTACCTCTCCCGCAACCGGCTGAAGTCGCTCCTCCTCGGCATCCCTCAGACCTATCCGCCCAAGCCGCTGAACGGCATCATGGTGTCCGGTTTCATGACTCCCAGCAGGGATGTTACGTTCACGCATCCCGAGGGCATAAAGGATGTCCTCGATCAGGCGGCCGGCGGCGAGTATATCATCGACGTGAAGGACTTCCGAACCGACGACAAGGAGGCGCTGCTCGACTCGGTCAAGAACATGACCGCGGCCCGCTTCCGCGCCTTCCGCGCGCTCCTTCGGGTTGACGACTTCGACTTCGCGATGATGGTCGAGATGGGGCCCGATCGCCTCCAGCATGGCTTCTGGCGCTACTGCGACCCCTCCCACAGGCTCTTCGAGAAGGGCAATCCCTACGAGAATGTCCTGCACGATTACTACGTCAGCATCGACGAGGAGATCGGCCGCACCGTCGGGGCGGCCGGCGAGCGCGCGTCCTTCATGGTGGTATCCGATCACGGTGCGAAGGCCATGGATGGGGCCATCTGCATCAACGAATGGTTGCAGCGGGAGGGATATCTCACGCTGAAGGAACAGCCCGGGAAGCGCACGCGGCTTACCCCCGCCATGATCGATTGGGAGAACACGAAGGCATGGGGCGAAGGCGGATACTACGGGCGGCTTTTCCTCAACGTCGCGGGCCGCGAGCCCCAGGGGACGATACCTCCCGGCGCGTACGAGGGAGTGAGAAGGGAACTGATGTCGGCCCTGGAGGTGCTGGGTGACGAAGATGGCAAGCCGATCGGCACGCGGGTCTTCAAGCCAGAGGACCTGTATCGCGAGATCAACAACATCGCGCCGGACATTATCGTGTACTTCGGCGATCTCGATTGGCGATCGGCCGGCTCGGTTGGCGTCGGGTCCGTTCACCTGAGGGAGAACGACACCGGCCCTGATGATGCCAACCACCTGCCCGATGGGATCTTTGTGTGGGACGGCGGCGAGCCCGGCCAGCTACGCAGGGCCGAGCGCTATCAGATATACGACGTAGCGCCAACCATCCTGCGCTTCTTCGGACTCGATGTGCCGGAGGATATGATCGGTGAGTCGATCATTTAGGCGGAGGCCGGCCCTGGCGCAATCCGTACAGGGAAGGTGAGCGATGGCGAAGGGATTCACACTCTGGTTCACCGGTCTTCCGGGGTCCGGGAAGAGCACGCTCGCGGAGAGAGTGCGAGACATATTGCTCGAACGCGGCATGAAGGTCGAGGTGCTCGACGGTGATGAGGTCCGCAAGAACCTCAGCAAAGGCCTCGGCTACTCAAAGGAGGACCGCGACACGAACATCCGCCGCATCGGCTGGGTATGCCACCTGCTGACGCGCAACGACCTGGTGGCCATATCGGCCGCTATCTCTCCCTACAAGGAGATCCGGGACGAGAACCGCGAGCTCATCGGCCGCTTCGTCGAGGTGTACTGCAAGTGCGACATCGACACGCTGAGGGGCCGCGACCCGAAGGGCCTGTATGAGAAGGCCCTGAAAGGCGAGATCAAGAATTTCACCGGCGTGAGCGATCCGTACGAGCCTCCCGAGAAACCCGAGGTCGTCGTCGATACCGCCAGGGAGGACATCGACACGTGCGTACAGCGGATAGTCGGCACCCTCGAACAGCTCGCCTACATCCCGGCCGGGGATGGCCGCGGCTACAGTGATGACGAAGAAGAAGGCATCAAGCAGCGGTTGAAGGACCTGGGTTACATCTAGGATTGTAGCAAACATGCTCTTCTTCCGGGGCCGCAAGAAGAGACGTGTCTGTGTGGTGGGGCTCGACGGCGTGCCCTACGGGCTGCTCCGGCGCCTGGCTGGCGAGTCGGTCATGCCCCGCGCTGCCGCCATCATCGGCAACGGCGGCCTGCGCAGGATGCGGGCCTCGCTGCCCCCCGTGTCTTCGGTGAGCTGGTCCTGTTTCATGACCGGCGCCAATCCGGCCGAGCACGGCATCTTCGGATTCACGGACGTCCTGGCCGATACCTATCAGCTTTGGTTCCCGAGCTTCAGGGATCTTGCGGTTCCAACATTCTGGGACAGACTGGGAAAGAAGCGCCGGCGTTCCTGCGTGGTAAACCAGCCCGCGACGTACCCTGCGCGCGAGATACCGGGAGCGCTCGTCTCGGGCTTCGTCGCGCTGCAGCTCGAGAAGAGCGTCTGGCCGCGAGAGCATCTGCCTGCCCTGCAGCGGATGGGCTACCGCATAGGCGTCAGCACGCAGAAGGCACGCGACCACCCCGACGGCCTCCTCGACGACCTCGACGCAACGCTGAAGGCCCGGCGGGAGGCGGCCGGCTACTTCTGGGAGCGGGAGAGCTGGGACTACTTCCAGGTCGTGGTGACCGGGACCGATCGGCTCCATCACTTCCTGTGGAACGCGGTCGATGACGCCGGCGATGCGCGCCATGATCGCGCGATGGCCTACTACCGAGCCGTGGACGATCTCATCGGGGACCTCTGGGATAAGTTCCACAGGGGCCGGTCCGTCGATCAGGAGGGGGAGGGCTTCATGCTGCTCTCCGACCACGGCTTCACGCGCCTGCAACAGGATGTCCGGCTGAACTCCTGGCTCCGCGAGAATGGTTACTTGAGCTACGAGAAGGAGGACCCGACCTCCGTCGCCGATATCTCACCGCAAACACGCGCATTCGCGCTCGACCCGGGCCGCGTTCACATCAACATGCGAGGACGCTTCTCGCAGGGCTGTGTCGATCCCGAGGACGCGCCCGCCCTCCGGCAAGAGCTGGCCGAGCGGCTCGGGCAGCTGGCGTATGAAGGGCGGCCGGTAATCGCTCGCGTCTTCACCCGCGAGGAGGCTTTCCACGGCCCAAGGATCGCCTTGGCGGCCGATCTGGTGCTCATAAGCCGCGATGGATTCGACCTCAAGGGCACGACTCGGGAACAGGAAGTCTTCGGCGCGAGCCGGTTCCAGGGCATGCACACCTGGGACGACGCCTTCCTGTGCACCTCACTGCCGGTGCCCGATAATCCGTCGATATCTGAGCCAGCCGGAGCAATCCTCGAGTGGCTTTCCGGCTGAGGCCTCAGGGCCGCTGGCATCGCGACCTCACACCGACCATGGAGGAGGAATACTGACTTGCGGGACTACCACAAGCGTAGTGTCGTGAAGGCAATCTCGTGGCGCGTGGTTGCCACTGTCACGACGATGATCGTCGTGTTTGCGTTCACCAGGAGAGTTACGCTGGCACTTGAGGTCGGCGCAGTCGAGGTCGTCGCAAAGCTCATCTTCTACTATCTTCACGAGCGCGCGTGGAATTGGATTGGCTGGGGGAAGCTCGAGCATCCCCTCGCCGGCCTTGCGGTGAGCCGCGAGCTGGAGCCGGAGCATCTGCGAGAGATCCGCACTCGGCTGGAGGAGCTGGGCTACCTCTAGACGACGCACCCGTCGCCGGGCCAGCTGGAGCGCGGCGGCCGCTCAGACCTGCACTCTGAGCGGCCCCTTGAGGGCATAGCCGAAGGCCACGGATATGAGGAGCCAGGGCCACACCCAGTGGACGCGCCAGCCCAGCAGTTCCATCTCGGCGCTTGGATAGGAGACGCTGGCTGACTTCGCCCTGACCTCCGCCGAGATGGGGGGCTCGCCGGGATGCAGGAACTGCAACCAGACGCCACCGGCAACGCGCGCCGTGGAGACCCGGCCGCCGAGGTCGCCCACGACAATCTGCTTCGTGAACTCCTGTCCCGCAACGGCGAAGCGGAGTTCCCGCCTCCCAGGAGAGGCCGCGCGCACCCGCCAGTCGACCTCGTCCAGCGCCCGAATACGCAGCGCCAGAGTCTCCACCTCGATCCCCGGCGGTGCGGCCAGGGACACCTCATCCAGGTCTACCCCTGGCTGAAGCTTGATGGCGACGATGGCCGTCTCTCCCGGCCTCAGGGGCCTGTGCCCGAAACGGAGGTCGGTCTGCACGAGCAAGAAGCCGACGGGTATTATGATGAATGCGAGAGGGACAACCGCGTAGGTGAGATACCTCAGGTTGTCGCGTGCGAGCCGGGCTTGCGCGCGCAGCACCACACGGACATCATCTCGGTACAGCAGGACTTCCAGCAGGTGTGAGATGATCTGGTCTTTGGTCGCACGGATGCCGCGCTGATTCGAGGTGTAGCGGAACACCATCAGCAGGACCGCTCCCGTTATCAGGGAGATGACGACGAGCCCGGCCCAGGCACTCCATCCCCAGGGAGCGAGAAGCAGGTCGAAGCAGCGCGTGATGATGGAGTTCACCCCTGCCATCGCGGATCAGTCGATGTACCCCAGGCCTTGGAGCCGCTTCTTGACCTCCTCTTCCGAGTCGGCCTCCTCGATGGCGGCCGCGGCCTTCTCGAGCGTATGGCGGATGAACTCGTCGAGGGACGAGTATCCGGCGGCCTCGGCGCATCGCTGTAAGCGCTCGTAAAGATCCCGGTCTAGCTTGATCTTCGGTCCAAACATGCTCGGGGCCTCACCAGATCGGCTTGCCAATCATCTCCTTCGGCACCTCGACGCCGAACTCGGCGAGCGCGCTCGCCGGAATGTCCGGCAGGCCCGGCCTCGCCGGTCCAATCGGTTTCGTGGCCAGCAAGAGGCCTGGCACGACGTCCCTGTCAATGCAGTGATCCCCGCTCCATTTCCCCACGTTGTCCTTGAACGCCTCTGCCGATACCACACCGAGGCCCGACGCTGAGGTGCAGCGATAGCCGGAGGCATATCCGAGGATGAGATCTGGGGTGAACGGGGGCGTCGTCGCAGAGTAGGTCTCCTGCGACAGGTAGACGTTCGCAATCACGCGCTCGCCCGTCTTCGGATCGCGCACACTGCGCAATCGGCGCGCAAGGCGGCGCGCGACGGCCTCCCTATCCGTGGGTGAGATGACACCTCTGGCCTCCCGCCCCTTGAGATTCAGGTAGAGCCCCGTAAGCCCGATGCCGTAGGCCGCGGTCTGACTCCAGTCGGCCGCGTGTTGGATATCCGCCGCCCCCCGGGCGTCTCGCATGCACAGGTATCCCTCGCTTGCGAGCCATGTGTTGAGATTGAACTGACGGTAGTACGCCGTAAAGCCGTGGTCGGACAGAAGGACAACTGTGGTATTGGCGTCGCAGGCCTCGAGGGCGGCGCCAGCAAGCTCGTCGCCTAGTCTATAGCAGTCCGCGACCACTGACCCATATGCGCGCTGCGCCGCTGCCTCGTAGGCTGGATGCTGAGGGTCCGTAGTGCGCCAGAACATGTGCTGATTGCGGTCGGTCGTGCCGAAGTAGCAGAACAGCAGGCCCGTACGGAATCTGTGGAGCTGAGACTCATACGCCTGGCGGGCCTCCGAAACGATCTGCGCCGCCTGATGCAGGTACTCGTCCTCATCGAGAACGCCGTGCGCGAGGGCCTCCGTGTCCTCGGGCAACCCCAGAGTGTGGAACCGGCCGTGGCTGCGGGCCAACTGTCGGGCGTAACCAGCAGGCGCGTCGATTGGCAGTGCGGGATCCATCGGGTCGAAGTTGATCGGTGTGACGTACAGCTTGAACCGCGGCACGATCTCCTTCATGTAGAACCGGCAGATTCCCCTGATGGCCTTCACGTGAGGTACCATCACAAACGTTACCGGCACCCAGTCGGTCCACTCGCCCTGCCGGAGCAGGACCTGGCGTCCTTGAATCACGAGCTTGGCGACCCGATGCGCCCGGTCAACCCACACCTCAAACCCGACCTCGGTATCCGGCATTCCCCGCTCCAGCGAATTCCGAGGCCCCTTGAGACGAGCCCTCACCCGCCCGTCGATTACACGAACCGGCTGGGCGTCGATCTGCCGGCTCCGGACCAGATCGCCATCGGTGAAGTAGGAACTCGTGCCCAGCGATCCCCTGGCATCGGGAGTGCCGAGGCCGGCCAATTGCCTGGCGCCGGTGTCCGCAGGGGGGAAGTTCGACGGGACCCGGTGCACCTCACATGGCACGCCGTGCGCTGCGAGAATGTCCCAGAACGCCCGTCCCCGCCGACGCGACCCGACTCGAGACTGCGACAGCGGCACCCGCCAGCGTCCCAGCGGGACGCTGTACGCCGGAGGCGCGGTTTCGGCCACGGCCGATGTGGCCTGGTACGTCGCCGGGTCCCGCGAAACGAAGTCACAGATCCCATGCGTGCCTGGGTCCAGGCCGGTTATCACCGTTGCCCAGGCGACCGGGCTCTGCGGCGGCACCGTGCTGGTGAGCGGTCGGAAGCCCCCGGTCTCCCTCATGCGCGACAGGTTCGGAAGCTGGCCTGCCGCCATGAGGCGCGCGGCAATGCCGGGATCGAGGCCATCGACGCCGAGGATGATGAGCCGCTTGTCCCCCTTTGCAGGCGCAGCGAATCGAGACGCGCAGGACGAAAGCGCAGCAGCGTCGAGGAGCGCCAAGGCCCCGAGCGCGCCGATCCTCTTCAGAGTCCTGCGCTTGCCAACGTCGCAGACCCGGCCGGAATCCATCTGCGCGGTCCGGGCGCGGCGGGACGGCGTCGCCCTCATGGCTATCCGCATCCCCGAGCGGCGGCGCTCTCAGAAGACGGACTGGCCGGACATCTCGTCCGGCTTCTCAATCTCGAACTCGGCCAGAACACTAGCGGTTACATCCTGCAAGGCCGGGCTTTCGGCGCGAATGGGTCTGTTCGCGAGCAGTATGCCCGGCACGAGGGCGCGATCAATGCAGTGATCGCCGCTCCACTTGTCGAGGTTGTCCTCGATCAGCTTCTCCGTGACCTCCCCCAGGACCGACTCGTCCGAGCACCGGTAGCCGCGGGCGTAGCCGATCACCAGGTCAGGGGCGTGCTCCGCCTCGTCCGGGGAGTAGACCTCCCCGGCCGCGTAGACGTTGTCGATGACGCGCTCGCCCGTGTCGGGATCGCGCACCTTGCACAGCTCGTCGCTGAGCTGCGCCGCCAGGAATGCTCGCTCCTGAGGCCCGACGATTCCATACGGCTCTCGACCTTCCATGTTGAAGTAGAGAGAGTTGAACCCGATTCCGTAGGCGAGCGTGTTGTGCCAGTCTGCATTCTGGAAAATGTCTGCGCCCGACTCCCAGGGTTCCACGCCAAGCAGATAGTCGTTACGTGCCAGCCATGTATTCAGGTTGAACGAACGGTAGAAGGGCGAGAATCCGTGGTCGGACAGCACGATCACGGTCGTATCTCCGTCGCAGGCCGCCATTGCTTGTCCCACGAGACCGTCTGAGGCGCGGTAGCACTCCTCGATCACTGGACCAAGCTGCTTCGCCAACCGGCGGTCGTGAGCCGGATGCCGAGGGTCCATCGTCCGCCAGAACATGTGCTGGGTTCGGTCGCTGGTGGCGAAATAGTAGAACAGCAGCCCGCGGTCGAACTCGTTCAGGGCCATCTCGTACATGCGCCTCTCTTCGCCGAACGCGATGCCGGACTGCTGGAGGTATTCGTCGTCGTCCAATACCTCGTGACGAAGGGCCTTCACATCGTGCGGGAAGCCCTGAGTGTAGAACAATCCCAACTTCCGCGCCAGTTCGGCCGAGAAGTCCCCCGGCGCGGTGATCGGCAGCGCGGGGTCCCTTGGGTCGATGTTGATCGGTGTCACGTAGAGCTTCAGATACGGCCGCACCGCCTTCAAGTAGAAACGACAGATGCCGCTGACGTGCCTGAGGTGAGGCACCATCTCAAATCGGAGGGGAGTCCAATCGCTCCATTCACCCTCGCCCAGCAGCACCTCCTCATCCAGCAGGACAATCTTGACCAGCTTGTGATCCCGATCCACGAGGATGTCGAAGTCTACCGCGGACCGCGGCTCACCCTCGCGGAGGGTGTTGTCGGGTCCGAAGAGCTGAGCCTTAGCGCGGCCGCGCAGCAGTTGCACTTGGTAGATGGCGCCCCCAGTGATGTTCCTGCCGGGCTTCGGCGGTGCATCGGTGTAAAAGGAGAACTCCCCGTACGTCCCACGTAGGTCGGGTGCCCCAAGGCCGGCGAGCTGCTTGACTCCATTGTCCTGAGGTGGGAAGTTCGACGGCACCCGATACGCGGAGGCGGGCACGCCGTGCCCGGCCAGAACGTCCCAGAAGGCTCGACCTCTGCGCAGCAGTTCGACCTTCCCGGCCGAAAGCGGCACCCTCCACTGGCCGATAGATAGGGACCTCTCCGGCGCTTCGGTTCGGGCGATCGAGAGATAGGGGATATAGGTGTTCGGGTCACGCTGGATGAAATCGTAGATGCCGTGACCTCCCGGGTCTCGCCCTGTTATGAAGGTGGCCCAGGCAACCGGGCTCTGTGGCGGCACGCTGCTGCCGAGAGGTCTGAAGCCACCGAGCTGCATCAGACGTTGCATGTTCGGCAGCTTGCCCTCGGCCATGAGACGGCGGACCGCCCGCGGGTCCAAGCCGTCCAGACCGAGAATGATGACCTTTCGCTCTGTGCTGAGCTTCGATGCGAATCTCCGGCCGCAGGAAGAGAGCGCCCCCGCGTCGACCGCGGCGAGCAGGCCGAGGGCGGCCAGCTTTCTCAGCGTCGCTCTCTTTCCCGGGTCGGCGGCGCCGTCGGGTGAGCGCGTGCCTGGCCCGCGATTCCTGCGGTCCTCAGGCGCCAGCTTCACTCTCCTTGCCCACGCCCAGCAGAAGTGAGCGCCCTTGCATATAGGCAGGCACTCTGACTCCGAACAACTCGAGTACGGTCGGGGCCAGGTCCATGATGGAGGCGCTGTCTGCATGCAGAGAGAGACTCGAGAAGAGCACACCCGGAACGAGCGCCGGGTCCAGGCAGTGGTCTCCGCTCCAACGGCGGGTGTTCTCCTGGATCACCGGCCCGCAGACCTGGCCCTGCGCCGCGCTCCACGAGGCGCGATACCCCACGCCATATGCGATCGTCAGGTCGGGTCCCGTCTCCGCGTATGGCCCGGGATTCGTATCGGCTGTGTCGAGCGCGCGCTGGATTGCCACGGCACCGTTCGCCTCATCACGCAGCCCCGTCAGCTTATCGATGAGCTCGGCTCTGACTCGCGGCGCTTCATCGGGCGCGAGCACGCCCTGCACCTCCCGCCCCTTGATATTCAAGTAGAGGCCGCCGAGCCCGATGGCATAGGCTTGAGTCCGCTGCCAGTCCACATCCCGGAGCCACTGAGCCTCACCGGAGGCGCCATCAGCCAAATGGAGATACCCCTCCTGCTTCAGCCACACGTTGAGGTTGACGCCGCGACGGAAGGACTTGAAGCCATGGTCGGACATCACTAAGAGTGCATCGCGAGCGCCCAGCCGCGACATCACCTCTCCCACGACTTCGTCGGCCTGCTCGTAGGACTGCTCGATTGCCTCTGCGAAGACACTCGGGTCATCCTCGACTGGTGCAGGATGTCCGGGGTCCCGATATCGCCAGAACATGTGTTGAATGCGGTCGGTCGTATCGAACACGCAAACGATGCAGCCGGTGCGCGTGTTATCCAGAGCGTTACGCAGCATGCGCCGTCGCTCTTCGAAGAGCAGAGCGCACTGCTCCAGGAAACTTGCGTCGTCCAAGACCGACTCGTTGAGCGCCCACGTGTCTTCGGCCAGCCCCAGAGTCGCGTATCGTCCCAACCTCTTGGAGAGGTAGATTGAGTAGGCGCGTGGGTGTGAGACTGGCAGGGCCGGTTGCTCGGGGTCGATGTTGATCGGCGAGACATACAACTCGACTTCGGGCGCCAGCTGCCGCAGGTAGAACCGGCAAATGCCATGTGCCCGCATCCCAGGGCCGAGCCGAAAGCCCACCGGGACCCAATCGCTATACTGCCCGAGATGCAGGCCGACGCGCGCTCCGCTGATCTCCAGCTGTGCTGTGCCATCCCCGTTGGGCTGGAGGCGGAATGGGGTCTTCGACGCCTCGCCCGAGTCGGAGGAGACAAGCGGGGGTCCCGGCAGGTCGCCGTGGAGAACGCCATTCTCGTTCGTGAGCGACAGGCGCTCGCCGCCTATATGATCCCTGTGCTCCTCTCGTGCGGTTGTGAAGAACGTGAAGGAGCCCTGAGTCCCCCGCAGGTCGGGCACACACATCCCCGACAGCAGCAGTCCGTTGAACCGCTCGGGGGGAAAGGTTATCGGCACGCGGAGCACCTCGGAGAATATCCCGTGCTCGCCGAGCACAGCCCAGAAGGGCTTGCTCCTGCGGAGCAGCCGGATGACCGGGCGGCCCAGCGGAAGCCTCAATGCTCCCAGCTTCAATCGTCGCCGCGGTGGTCGGATCTCCGCTGAGGAGAGACCGGGCAGATAGGTTCTCGGGTCACGGTGCAGGAAGTCGAATATGCCGTGGCGACCCGGACTCGCGCCGGTCATGAACGATGACCATGCGACAGGCGACATCGCCGGGCAGCTGGTCGCCAGCCGCGAGAAGGTTCCGCCTTCCCGCAGCTTGGCCAGGTTGGGCAGCCGGCCCGCCGCCATCATGGCCTCGGCGATGTCAGGGTCCATCCCGTCCAAGCCAAGGATGACCACGCGGTCGACCTGGCTCTTCGCATAGGCTTTCCGCCGGCGGCGCGATCGCAGCAGGAACCGCAGCGGCCAGGTGAGGAGCACGAGGCCGCCGAGGGCCACTGCGGCCACCACGACGAGAAAGGACCCGAGCACGGCGAAGCCGGCTCCGGGGCCGATGTAGGCATGGGCCGGCGCGGCAGATACGAACACAAGTAAGCTGGTCGCGAGCGCAGCCACCAGGGCCGGGCTGGATCGCGGCGGCTTCAGAGTATGCTGCGGCGGAGTAGCTCGCTTACCGCCGTCTTTCGCGCGGTCACGCGAATGAGGGCAAAGCATCACGTCTCTCGTCCGAGATACAGTGAACTAGGCGCGGCTCGCGGCCGTGGGGCGCTGGCTGACACTGCAATCAGTGTTCCCGCTCTCGGGAGTAACGATTCGTCGGCCGGGCCGCATGGTCCTGCGCTGACGGGGCTGTCAGCCGCGGGCCTTGCCGGCCGGCCCGGCCCGTGGGCGCGGATATGGCATGTGGTCAGGCTGCCGGCACCGGCCGGAGGCCGACTATGTGTCCTTTACACTCAGCGGCCGGTAGGGTAGACTCTAGGCCGAGGCTGGATGAGGGCAGGCAGGGATAGATGAGGCGCCTGTTGTGGTTGTTGGCCGGACTCGTACTTGTGGCCGCACTCTATAGCGGCCTGCGGTACGGGCTATCCGGTCGATTCCGGCCGGCTGAGCTTACGCCGGGAGGACCGGTCGTCGATTCCCTTCGGGAGAGCGTGCGTGACGCCAACGTCGTCCTCCTCATCATCGACGCGGCCCGCGCCGACCACGTGGGATGCTATGGCTATCCCCGCGAGACGACCCCCAACATCGACCGACTGGCGGAATCCTCGGTCTTGTTTGAATGGCACTTCTCTCAGACCACGGAGACGAAGAGCTCCACGGCCTGCTTGCTCACCTCGCAGTACTGCGACACCAACTTGGCCGACGGCCCCCGGGCCTTCATTCCGGGAACCTTCACGATGGGGGGCGGACTCGAAGCGGCCGGGCTGCGCACCGTGTTGGTCAGCTCGAATCTAAAGGCCTGCCCGCTCTATGGGATCGGGAACGATTTCCAGGGCTCGGTGTGGGACCGCGATCTCGAAGCGCTGGTCGAGGAGGGTGAGAGGAACTTCTATCCCACAGTCGCGATCCGCGCATTGCGAGACTGGCTCGACCAAAACGGCGATTCGCGGTTTTTCGCATACCTTCATTTCATGCCGCCGCACTATCCGTACGACCAGCCACAGGAGTACACGAAGTTGTTCGAGGGGCTTGAGCCGGTCGCCTTCGAACCCGTCGATGTGCTCTTTCCAGAGCGAGTGCCGCGGCCGGTGCCGGAGCCCCCGCCGCTCCCCGACTGGATCAATCTCTACGATGCGAACCTCCGCTGGGCCGACTGGACGGTGGGGCAGGTCGAGGCGATCCTGCGCCACCACGGCCTGCTCGAAAACACTCTCCTCATCGTCACCTCAGATCACGGCGAAGGGTTCGGCGAGCACGGCCACAGCTGGCACGGCCGGTCTGTGCACGACGAGGAGTGTCATATCCCCCTTCTCATCAAGTTCCCCGGCGATCAACTCGCCGGCGCCAGGATACCGGCGCTGACCCAGTCCATCGATCTGCTCCCGACGATCTTCGACCTTCTTGGAGCGCAGTACCCGTCAACCGGCATCCAGGGGAAGACGCTGCTGCCGCTGATGGCGGGCGACTGCGAATCGATCAACGATTACATTTACTGCCGGGCGGGTGGGCGCCCCGCCAAGTACCTGGTCCGGAACAGGGAGTATGCCCTCCTACTCTACTCCAACGGGGAATGGCGGGCCCTGTACGACCTGGAGAACGACCCTGGCCAGCGTCGAAACGCCTTCACGGCCAAGCGGGGCGTTGCCGAGGAGATGGTCGAGGTCTTCCGCCGCTTCGCCGAACGGCAGCGTCGCCCGCCGCGGGACTTCCTGGATCCCGACGCCGTGATGCCGCGCCTTCCGGACGTGCCCGAGATCGAGATGTCGCCGGAGGATCGGGAGCGCATCCGGCGGATTGCTGACCTCGGCTATCTCTAGCCCGGTTAGTTGTGCGCGGCGGGCGCTCTCGTCGCGCTTCTGCTCGAAGCCCGAGTCTGCAGCTGTGTACACATTCACTCAGGGACGGTCCAGAGGTCGGAGTTGGCGTTGGCTGCTCGTGGCAGTGTCAGCCGTCGCGGTCGCGGTTGCCGTGATCGCCTGGCGGCACGGGGATGGACTTGAGGTAGCCAATCCCGCGCCGTTCACGCCCAACGGGCCCGACGTGAGCGCGCTAAGAGAGGCCGGCGGCGGCGCGAATCTGGTCATCTGCGTCATCGATGCGGCACGCGCGGATCACCTCGGCTGCTACGGATATCCGCGGGACACGACGCCCAACATCGACCGGATCGCCAGGGAGTCTCTTCTCTTCAGGCACCACTTCGCTCAACACGCTTCAACCAAGCCTTCGACAGCCTCGCTGTTCACTTCACAGCATGCCGATACCCACCTCGCCTATCAGAACCGTCCGCTGCCGGAGGGCACCTTCACGCTGGCCGAGGGCCTGGAGGCCGCTGGCTTCGCAACTGTCATGTTCAGCTCAAACCCGAACGCCGCGCCGGCAACCGGGCTCGGGCTGGACTTCCAGGAGGTCTACGATCAGACGCATGTCGAGCCCTTGGTGGACGGCTGGGAGGAATTCACACTGCCTCAGCCGCTTCTTTCCCTGATCGGGTCTTGGCTGGAGAAGAACGCGCGCCGGCGATTCTTCGCCTACGTTCACTTCGACCCGCCGCACCAGCCGTACTTGCAGCCGGAGTGGATGACGGAGATGTTCGCAGGCCAGCAGCCGCCGGGTTTCGAGCCAGGTGGCTTTGAGTTCCCCGTCGGAGACAAAGAGCTGCTGGCCAAGTCCCTCCACCCGTCTCTGCCGGAGTGGGTCAACCTCTACGACGCCAATCTGAGGTTCGCCGATTGGGCGGTCGGCGAACTCGTGCGTCTTCTACGGGAGGCCGGTGTCTTCGATGAGACAGTTCTGGTGGTCACCTCCGACCACGGGGAGGCCTTCGGCGAGCACGGCTATCTGTGGCACGAGCGGGGAGTCTACGATGAGCTGCTTCACGTGCCACTGCTGATCAGGCTCCCCGGCGGCGCGGGAGCCCATGAGATAACCGGCCTCACACAGGCCATTGACCTGCTGCCGACCGCATTCGATTTGTTCGAAGTGCCGTATCCGGGCGACGAAACCCAGGGGACGTCGCTCTTGCCCCTGATGGCTGGCACTGACGAAAAGGGACACGAGCACATCATCGCTCGGTCCGACGGACAGCCCCCGAGCTATCTCGTCCGGGGCGAAGACTGGGCGCTGATTCTGTATGGCAACGGGGAGTGGCGCTCTCTCTACAACCTGCGATCAGATCCGGACCAGCGCCACAACGTGCTGGAGGACCACCCCATGCTCGCCGAGGAAATGCTGGCCGTGTTTCGCGGATTCGCGGCCGCGCAGCGGCGGCCGCCCTTCGAGTTCCTGGACCCTGCCGTCGAGCCGCTGCCGGTCCCAGAGGAGGGGGAGGTCGAGCTTTCGCCCGAAGTCCAGAGGCAGTTGCGCGCGCTTGGGTACGTCAAATAGGCCCCGGCGCGGCCGGCTTGCCCCCGAGCTGAAAGACCGCGATTCCGCCTTCCTCAAACTGGAGGACGAAGCGCGGATCGGACGCTGCGTACTGATGGAGCAGTCGGACCCGTCCCTTTTCCAGCACGAGATAGGAAGCGTCGAAGTCGCGCCTCAGGACCGTGTACGTGTCCTCGCCGAAGGGCTCGGCGCAGGCTGGCGTGCCACAGGTGTACTCCCCAAATCCGCCGGTGTAGAGATGATGCGCCTTCCAGTAGAGTTCCTGGTCGTAGGCGTATTGGAAGATGGGGTCCATTCCGCCGATATATCTGTTCTGTGTGTTCCAGAAGAACAAGTCGGGGAACAGGTCCCAGTGTGAGTGAAAGACGATCTCGCCCGGCGCGGAGTTCTCCTGCAGCCACTCGGCGGCCGCTTTGAAGCGATAGGGCGAATAGCCGAGCTTGGGCATGCGGGTCGCATGCTCCTCACCTCCCCGCCACAGCATGAAGACGACGAATATGCCGGCCAGCGCAACCACGATGGCCAACTGCCTCGGAGCCGAGAAACGCGTCTGGACGGCTGCCCCAGGCCGAAGGACGAACGTAAAGAGCGCCGCCAAGAAGGCAACCGAGAAGATAGTCCACAGGTCTACGGCTCTGATCGAGAACTCCATCATCATGACGAATGCCGTGCAGGACAGCGCAAGGGTCGTCCAGAGGAAGGTGCGCCGCCGCGGCGCGAGATCGGCTCGATGGGCGAGCGCCGCAACAAATGCAATGACGGCGGCGCCCAGCAACATGACGGCCGGCGCGAAGTGGCGGATGAAGTCACCGGGATAACGCTGCATCGACTCCACCCCGCTGAGGAGATCGCCGCCGAATAAAAGGGCGACTCCCTTCTGTTTCTCGAGCGCGAGCTGCACGATTTGCACGTAGGCGATCTTCGCTGCGCCGATGGGGTTGGGGCGGAGAAGCCAACCCGCCGCGCCTCCGAACGCGGCCGCCAAGGCCTCGCGCCAAAGCGCGGCTCCTTCGGTCCGCCACTTGACGAATACACTCACCGCGACTATCAGCGGGATGACCCAGAAGAACCCCAGGTGCAGCCATGTGATCGCGAAGCTCGCGAGGCCGACGCCCCAAATACTGCCGCCTACCGCGCTCGACATGAGGAGCGCGGCAAATCCCAGTGAGACTACGTGGGGCCTCGTCATCAGCAGGCGGTAGAGCGAGAAGGGCACAAAACCCAGCACGAGCAGGGGCCAGAGGAATGGCAGGCTCATCCCGCTGCGCCGCATGGCGAGGTAGAAGAGGATGAGCAGCGCGGTCAGGTCAAAGACGCCGGCCAACTTGACGCCCCGCACAGGGTCCTCGGTCCGCGCGAAGGGAGTCAGAAGCAAATGAAATCCGTACCAAATGTCCGAGCGGAACTTGCTGATTGCCGAGTAGGCCGTCCAGGGGAACTCCGCCATGAGAGGGCCGCGCTCGAGATAGAGCGCGGCGTGCCGGTAGTGATAGAGCGAGTCCCGGTCCGGTATGTTGGGAAGGCTGAGATGAAGGTAGGCCGCCAGTGCGACCGCGACGACCGAGAAGAGCGCGAAGGCGGCGATGCGGCGGAGCTTCTCCTGCTTAGGCGCGGCGAGGGCCAAAGGGCGGCCTCATTCTTCGGGAGGCAGAGGAATCATGCACAGGAATCTCGCAGTGCTCTCCCCCAGGTTGCGGAACTGGTGGTTCTCTCCCGGCATCACGAGTACTGCATCGCCCCGAGCGACCGGCCTCGGGCCCGAATCTGTGAGGACCTCGGCCGTCCCCTCCAGGATGTAGACCTCGTGTTCCCACGGGTGCTGATGGAAAGGCGTACTGCCACCCGGGTCCACCTGGAAGACTCTCATGGCGAAGTTGGGCGCACCTTCCGGGCGAGAGATGAGCCATTGCACTGTTGCGCCCTTCGCTCCCTCTTCGTCCACGGGCTGAGGTGCCACCTCACCGGAACGAACCACCTTCACGAGTACCACCTCCTGGGCAGAAGCTGTGCGGCTCCTAAAGGCCGAGCCACTCGACGGCATTATCGTGGTAGACCTTCTCCTGCACCTCGGCCGGAATCTCCAGAGCGTTCATGAAGTTGCGATAGAACTCCATCGTGTCATCGGGGTTGTCGGACCCGAAGACGAGCTTGCCGACCAGCTCGAGGCTCACCTTCGGCTCCTGCCCGGTTTCATTCCGGTCCACCCGGTCGAACAGCCATCTGAACCACGAGGCCGGGTAGTTGCGGATGGTGCCACCGGACATGTCATACCAGATGTTGGGGCAGTACTCCATGGCGGCCACGGCCTCCATGGGCCACTGATTGCCCAGGTGTGCGCCGACCATCCGAAGCTGCGGGAAGTAGGTCGCGATTGTGATCAGATGGTTCGGGTGCAAGTTGTCCTGCGGCACGCCGCGGCCGCCCTCGAAGGAGAGGAATCCCGTGTGCAGCAGCACCGGCATGCCCAGATCCTGTGCTCGTTCGTAGACGGCGAAGTAGGATTCATGTGAGTAGGGCCGCTGAGGCCCAATCAGCTTCAGCCCGACGAAGCCTTGCTCCCGGGCGCGTGCGACGACATCGGGCCCTTCGGCATCCAGCTTCAGGTGGTAGAAAGGGACGATGTAGTCCGGATAGCGCTTGGCGAGGCTTAGCACCTCTTCGTTCTGAAAGCTCATACAGACTTCAACGTACCCCAGCGAATCCCAGAGCGCGCGCTTCCGCTCGATCTCGTCGGGGCCGTGGAAGTGAGCGTGGCAGTTGATGACTCGCACCGAATCCTCCAGAGGCGCCGGGGGGCCGCTTCCCTTTCGGTCGACATTCGGGGATCGGGCGCGGAGCACCTGCTGGAGCCGGGGAGTGAGGGGCACAGGGCGGGGATTCAGGCCTCAAGCCGGCGCAGCAACGGCTTGATTTGAACGCGTGCCTTCTCCAGGTTCTGCTCCCAGCGGTCGCTGTCCCCCGCAGCGTAGCCTTCACAGGCATAGGCGATGCAGAGCAGTGCGTCCTGAAAGAGGTCGTGCGGCTCCATCCAGCGCGCCGGCGGCACTAGATCGTCGAATCGCACGAAGAGGTTGCGTGCGCGCTTCGCAAGCAGCTCCAGGGCGGCGCGCTCCTTCTCCGCGGGTATCCCGTTAGGCGACGGCAACGACTCGACCTTGCTCCACATGCCGCGGAAGCGCTTCATCACTGCTGCCATCTCTTCCCGATAGCGGCGGCGGGCCCGGACTTCCTCCAGTACTTCCGTCAGCGACTCCCTGATGGCGCCCGCCAGTGCCTCCGCCAGCTCGTCAATACGGGCGCGAACATCAACGCCGGGCCGCACGAGGCCCTTGCGAGCGAGCACCTCCGGAGTGAAGACCGTCGCCGAGGGACGCGCTCCGCAGTCGCGGAGAGCATCCGAAGCCTTGCACGCGCTGGAGGCGTCGACGGCGAGGACGAACTGCCTGGGGCCCTTCGGGCAGTCGGATGGCGCCGCCACGGCGACCTCGGGCGTCTCGGCCGCAACGAGATCGACCGCGCGCCGCGCAATGGGGCAGCCCGCGCTGCCAGCGTCTATGCAAGGGACGAGGATGACTGCGGCCTGATCCGCCTGCTCGTCAGTGTTGCCGGACAAATACCTTCTCCCCTCGTGTCAGCCGCGGATTCTGCTGCCCGGGCTTCAGCTCCTCTGCCCAGGCACGACGAAGTCGAGCTTCAGGATGATCTCGGTCGCTGCCTCCTCCGCAGTCGGAAAGGAAGCCCAAGCCTCGATGAGCCATCGGGGACTGAGCGCAGTGAGGAAGCCGAGGCCGGCGATGGATTCCTCTCCGTCTTCGACCTGAATCCAGTCGGCCCGCACCGTAACCCCCCCGCCAATTGGGCCATCCACACCAAAGAACCACGCGTTGTTGTCGGCCTGCGCGCTGTAACCAAGATGGCCCCTGAGGCGGCCTGGCGGAGAGGAGACGACGGCGTATGGAAACACCTCTCCGTTGCGGTCGGTGTGGCCGGAGATGTTGGCCGCGCCGAACGCAAGGCCGACCTCGTTGGGGAGGCGCAGGCGGTACTTGAGCTGGAGCGCTGGCCCCGTGCTTGAGGCAGGGCCGGCGAAGGCATCATCGAGCCCGAGCTCCCAGTTGTCGGCAGGGCCGTACTTGAGGCCGGCGAACCAGGTGGGATACCGCCCCTCGCCAAACTGAGAGAACCCCTGAAGCACGAGAAGGCGGGTGTCCACGACGTCGGCAGTCGGGATGTTGTTGAGGCCGGTCGGCGTCGCTGAGCCGGGGGCCGCCAGCAAGGCTACCAGTACAGCAGCAGACGCCGCGGAGCCGAGGGCTGAGCTACACATTGACGGCCACCTCCGTGGTCTCGATATCGACGCCGACGGCCTGCGGCAGGTAGCGTCGGACCATCATCTGGTATACCCCGGCGCCGAAGACCGCTCCGATCACGGGCGAGAGAATGTAGACGGTGAAGAAACCGCCGCGCGGGCCCGGAATCGCAATATCCCCCCAGCCGAAGCAGAAGGCGACGAGGCGAGGGCCGAAGTCGCGGGCGGGGTTCAGGCCGGCCTGTGTGAGCGGGGCGACGATGGAGATGATGATTGACACCGTGAGGCCGATGAACAGCGGGGCCATGAACCGCGTCGACTCGCTGTTGCGGGGCTCTGTCAGCGAGAAGACGAAGCAGGCGAGGAACGCGGTGCCGATGGCCTCGGCCAACATGGCCGTGAGGTGGGAGACCTGTGCGAGGGCCTCCGGGGTGGTGCCGAACACGGCCGGGTTCGGGAAGTACTCGCCGAACACCATGGCCGAGAGCTGGCTGCCGGCCTGCCCCCGTACGATGTTGTGTGATGCCTCGAAGGCCGGGATGACACCGTGGAACAGCCCGTAGAGGATGAGCGAGCCGGAGAAGGCTCCCGCCAACTGCGCCAGGATGTAGGGCGCGATCTTGGCCCTGGGAAAGCCGCGCCAGGCCGCCATCGCGACCGTGATGGCGGGGTTGATGTGGCATCCGCTCACAGCGCCGGTGGTGTAGATGGCGAGGGCGATGCCCACACCCCACACCACGGCGACCTGCCACAGGCCAGCCTGCGCGCCGGTGAGCACGGCGGCATTGACGGCGCCCACCCCGAAGAACACAAGTATGAGGGTGCCGAGGTACTCACTGAAACACTGCCCGAGAAGACTCGCTTTTCTCACGGTCGACCCCTCCTGGCTCTCGCCGCCTGCCGCTAGGCGGCGAGCATCTCGTCCACCATCGCGGCGATGCGCTCGGCCATCGCCCGAACGGCGGGATGTTCGGTGTCGATGTTCTGACCCTCCGGCAGACTGTCGAGATCTATGTCGAGATCCTTCGCCAGCTCTGTGACTCGCACGGTGCGCGCAGCTTTCTTGCCCTTCTTGTCAACCAGCTTGGTGGCGCAGTCCAGGTCGCAGGCCTCGAGCGCCATCACCGGGTACATCTCGATGAAGTCCAGGTCTTCCTGGACATTCGCATTCAGCGCCGGCCCGCACCCGAGCACGGTCTGATCGGGCCGCAACTCTTCGTGGACCACGTAGAAGGCCTGTCGGCACAACACCGCTTCCTTGCGCAGTCCCAGACAGGGCTGAAGACAAACCTTGTCGGCCATCGTGACTCTCTCCTCAGTCACCCTATAGAGTGCTCAGCATCTCATCGGCGATTATGCGGTCGATCTCTTCGACCGCCTTCTGCGCGAGGGCATCCACGAGCTTCTCGCCCTTCTCGGTGAGGCCGCGCCTCTTCTCGCCGGCCACGTTGATCTTGTTCTCGGCCATCACGTCGGCCACGTAGATCCGCGCGGCCGGCTGCTTTCCCAGCTCGTCGGCCATGAAGCTCGCGCAGTGCGGCCGGCACCCGTCTATCACCAGCAGCGGGTACTTCTCCAGCAGCTTCATGTGCTCTGGCTCTTTCACGGCCAGCCGGCCGCAGCTCAACAACTCCACCTCGTCTGGCCGCATCTGTTTGATCTTGTAGCCGGCCATCCGAACCACGGTCGACACCAGTCGCCCAATGCCGTTGCACCCGAGCACCGCCACCTTGAAATCCTGCCCTTTTGCCATCATCAGCCTCCTCGGCCGGCTCCGATGTTCTCCCAGCCGCTCGGCCGTAAAGGGTCCGGCCCCACACGCGCCATGGGCCTCCGAGCCCGAGGTCATTATGGCCGACACCCCACTTTGTGCTCATGATCATTACATGACATTTCTGTGAATGTGCTTGACAGAAATTCCTACCAGGGTAGACTCTCTGTGGTCGCCAAAGCGGAGGCGAAGTGATGGCGGAGAAAGACCGCGGAGCGCCGCTGTACCAGATCGGAGTGGCCGCACAGCAGGTGGGGCTGAGCGCGCGGACGCTGCGAATCTACGAGGAGGAGGGCCTGATCAGGCCCACTCGGAAGCCAGGCTCAGATCAGCGCTTGTACAGCGATCAAGACCTGATATGGATCCGGTGCATCTCTGAACTTATCCACGGGCACAGCTTGACCACAGCCGGCATCCGGCGACTGCTGGACCTGATCCCCTGCTGGGAAATCAAGCACTGCCCTGAGGAGATCGCATCAGGGTGTGCCCCCCACCTGAATATCCCGGACATGGCCGTTCGCGCCCCGGCTCACAGGCCCGCGGAGAGGCCGTCGGCGGAAAAGCAGGCAGAAGAAAAGGGAGCCGTCGAGGTCAAGATCTTCTACGGAATCAAGGAGTTCGGGGTGGTCTTCCCGTGCCTCAAGTGCATTCAAGCCGAGCGGATTGCGCGGAGGTTGGCGGAGCGACACCCCGGGCGCGTGGTGGTGCGTAAGCATGACATTCTATCTCCGGAAGCGGACCGCCACGGCGTGATGATGACGCCCACAGTAGTGGTCGATGGAGAAGTTGTGGCAAGCGGCAAAGGCCTCTCGGCGAACCGGCTCGAGCAACTGCTCGAACGCCACCTTCACAAGAAGCGGGAGCAGCAGGACGAGTAGCGCAAGCGGCCCGCGGCAAACACGCGATTCCGGTTTCCGGCTTCTTCGCTGGGTGGCGAGACCTGGAGACTAGGCTCCGCTGTGACCGCTCTGCGTCTCGATGTTGGAAGACTCAGTTGCCCTGAAGGCCGTGCGCGGCATCGTGTTGACAGCCTCCATCAGCATCTGCCCCTGCAGATCCTTCATTGCCAGCGAGAGAAAGCGGCGCGGGGAGCACTGTGCCATCTTGATGACCAGCCGGTTCCATCCCTCGCGAAGGTCGACTTCGAATTCATCAGCGCTCAGCGGCGACACCGGACGGTGCTCGTGCTGGCGGAAGACCTCTTGCCCGTTGAGCCACACTCTGGTGCCGTCATTGCAGCCCACCCGCAGGCGCGCTCTCTGACTCCGAGGGGCAATGATGTCCGTGGCCAGATAGTGCGTTCCCTGCTCGCCTTCCAGCTCGGCCACAGTGTTCGTCATAGGTTCCGGCACCGACAGCCGCTGCCATCCCTCGGCCTCCAGCGGCATGTCGCCGGATAGAATGCCAGGCTGCTCGGGCGCATGGGCTTCATCGAAGCTGCCATAGGGCCCGGCCGCGTACCAGAGGGCCTCGCCGACGAGTGTTATCGGAATCGTGACATCAGAGCCGTCGTCGACTGAGAGGAACAGCGTGCAAGGGTTGGCTGCGGCGATGCGCGCGTGCTCTCTTGGCGCGCTGCACGTGAGCATGAAGGAGACGGTCTCGCCTTCGGACAGCGGGATCGAATCCGAAGTCGTGGTCACCACGAAGCCGGCCGGAGCCGAGAGCCGGGCTCGGACCTCGAGGCTCCGGTTCACTGTGTTCGCCAGGGCAATGGCCAGGCGGCGCGGCGCGTCGTACCCGATTGTCGGACGGCCGTCGTAGTCGATCTGGATGCGCAGAGGGCCGCGCCGGTATGACGTCACGTAGGACCCAATGGCAAGTTGGCGGCGGACGGCAGAGGCTTCGGGGGCCACCAGCTGAGATACCTCCTCCGGTGGCTCTTCGGTGAGCTGCACCCGGCCCGAGCACTCCGAACGCACGACCAGTCGACCGATCTCACAGGTCTGGTCGGCGAGCAGGGCGCAAGGCCAGGTCCGGGGGAGGCCCACGATGCCCCACCCTGCGACCAGTTCACCTTGGGCGCCGTTGCGCCAATCCTCTGGTATGCCATCTGCTGCCAGAAGCAGCCCAAGGACGGCACCCGCCGCGGCACATGTGCAGGCTGAACTCCAGCCGCAGTTGGCCGCGGTGAGTACTGACCTGGCGAAGTCGCCGCGGCCGTGGAGCAGAGCCAGCGCGATGAAGCCGGCCGCGACCACGCTGTCCCGCACGTCCTCGGAGCTGTAGGACCGAAGCAGCATCTCGCGCGTGCGTTCCCAATTGGCATGCTCCCCGTGCCAGCGGGCCACATCCCGCACGGCACGAGCGATTCTGCCCTCTTCCGAGACGAGCCTCAGACCTACCTCGACCAGCCGAGCCGGGTCCCGCTCAACGAAGGCCGCACTTGTCATGCCAGCCATCCAGATGGCGGCCTCTAGGCCTGCGGCGGCGTGGTCGAGCATGGCATCGCGCCGGGCAAACCAGGCCGCCTGCTCTGGATCCCCCGGGGCCAGCATGCCCCAGAGGTCAGCGCGGGCCAGCGCTCCCAGCGCCTCGCGGAAAGGATTGTCGAACACGCCGGAGACCGGCGGTGGCGTGTCTCTGCGGAAGTTGGCGCGTGCGTACGGGTATTCGCCGTGGGCGTGAGCGATATGCCTCAGCCACGCGCCCGTAAGGTCTTCCGTGCTGATCTTCGGGCCGGAGCTCTGGAGTGCCCGCAGCCATACGACTTGCAGGTCGGTTCCCTCGCTCACGGGAGCGCGGGTGCGGGAGAGCGCCTCGGGAAAGCCCGTCGTCTCCTGCGTCTGCCTCTTCCCGTCTGACGGGACCCCCACCGCGGCTCCGATGAGCTTGCCCAGCCAGGCCCCATGCACTTTGTTTCGGTAATCGGCTTCGGTCAGGGTTATCATCGTCTACGCGCTCATGGCACGCCTCAGCCCCCGGTGGAGCCGAAGAGCTCTACCCGCTCTTACACATACACTCTTGACACTACGACTGCTCGATCGGTTCACTGAGCGCGATACACCATGTCCCCAGGCCGCGCCCTCTCCTCAATCTTGATGCCGACCGAATCGCCGGCCCCTGCCTGAGAAACCGACTCGTGCTCGATCTGCATGGACTGTACACTGGTGACAAAGTCGGTGGAGTGGCCGACGACATGGATCTGATCGCCCACGGACAGCGTGTCCGAGAGCTGAACCGCCATCACGCCGACCTTGCCGAAGTAGTGCGTGACCTGCCCGATCGGGCGCTCGCCCGGCCCTTCTTCCTTGTCGGTCATAGCAGCACCTCCTAGGCGGCCTCACGTGTAGTAGGACTTCCACTCCCGAACCAAATTGCCTCCCCCACGGAGGGCGGCCTGTCGGGATAACGGCCCTCGGAAGCGTCATCCGGCCGAATCTGGTAGAATCCGCCCAGCCCGGGCTCGATGACGAGAGGAGAGGAGCACGATGGTTGACCAACGGCAGGTCGTCCTGGCATGGCTGATGAGCTGGTTGGTGGTACTCTGGACATATGGCTGGAAGTGTCTGGCCTTCTGGAAGGCCGCGCGGAGGGATCATATCGGCTGGTATGTTCTCTTTGCCCTGCCGATACCTTTCGGATTCTTCGAGGTGATCTACGTCTTCTGGGTGGCCCCCCGCCACCCAGAGATCGGAAGGGCGCCGTTCTAGCAGGTGCCAGCGGCGCGTGCCGACTCTCTCCCCTCGGAGGGCGTGCTCCGCGACCGGCGCTCGTTGCGGGCCTGAGGCACCTCCCCGCATGACCTCTAGTATGCTTCCCGATGCTGTCCGCACTGTCTTGTCGAGGCATCTCCGCGCGTGCCAGCGCCTCGGCGTGCCGTATGGGCTCTGCACCGAACTGTGGAATAAGTCAGCGGTATCATACGCAGATAGGCATGGCGCCGAAGAGCCTTCGGGGCCCAAGGTTTCGCGTCTGCCCGACCAAACAGGGGACTGGAGGAGAGCTGTTGCTGGATATCCTGAACATGCTCGCCAAGGGCGGGCCCGTCATGGTGCCGCTCGCGGCGTGCTCCCTGCTCGCCGTCACGGTGCTGGTAGAGCGTTTCCTCGCACTCAGGAACGCCGACCGCGGCGGGGAGGAGTTGATGGCCACGATCCGTCAGGCCTATCGAGCAGGAGATGGCGCGGAGGCACTGGCCGAGTGTGAGCAACTCGGGGGCTCAGTCGCAAGCGTGCTGGCGGCGGGCCTGCGCGCGCTTCTGCGGGGAGAACCTGTCGCCTCTGCCATGGAAGAGCAGACGCTGGCGGACCAGCGAGTGCTGAACAGACGTCTCGTGGTGTTGGACACGATAGTGACGCTGGCGCCGTTGCTCGGGCTCCTGGGAACCGTGCTGGGGATGATATCAGCGTTCAAGATCATCTCCGTCAGCGGCACGAGCCATCCGGCCGGGATAACGGGCGGCGTGGCAGAGGCGCTCATTGCAACTGCGACCGGTCTGGCAATCGCGATATGCTGCCTGGTCGGCTACAACTGGTGCCGCGACAAGGTGCGCCAGATAACAGAGGAGATCGAACTCAGGGCCACCCAGCTCGAGAACTTGCTGAGGGGGTCCGAGCAGACAGCGGAGGTTCCAGTTGCGCATTAAGCGGCGCCCGCCAGAGAAGGCGCGAATCGAACTCATCCCTATGATCGACACCATGGCCTTCCTGCTGGTGTTCTTCATGATCGCCTCTCTGGCCATGAGCCAACAGGCTGGCCTTCCCGTGGGCCTTCCGCGGGCCGACGCCGCTGACCCCCAAACATGGGGAGATCGCTCGCTCGTGGTTACGTTGGACGGCGACGGCGGCCTCTATCTCAACAAGAAGGCCGTTGCCCGCAATAGCCTGTCGGACGAAATCCGAGAGCGGCTCGCGGCGCGGCCTGACCTGATCGTGGTCGTCAACGCAGACAGAAGCGTCCGCCACGGCGAAGTGGTGGCTGCCATGGACGCGGCGAAGAGGGCCGGGGCGGCCCGCATGGCGATCGCGACACAGCCAACACCGCGGGAGTCCGGCGGCGGGCAATGAGCGAACGCCGAGGTGACAGACTGTTGCATTGGGGCTTCGCGGTGGCGCTCACTGTCCACGCCGCGGCCTTGGCCTGCGCGGCCCGGCTGCCAGTCCAGGCTGCGCCCAGCCCGCTCGAGGAGATCACGGTTTTCGACCGCAACGCGTCCGCCATCATGATGCCGGTTGACTTGGTCGAGTGGCCCGCCGAGCAGCCCGCGCAGACAGAACCGACGGTCGGGTTCCTCCCTGCGCCACAGGCAACCGAGCAGCAGGCGCCACCGCCAACGCCGCTTCGGCGGCCCGAAAAGCCGACACTGCACGAACCCCCGGAACCCGTCATGGTGAGTCCTCCTGAGCCTGTGGAGCCGGAACCAGAGCCCGAGCCGACAGCAGTGGAGCCGCCGGACGTCCCTCCGGTGAGCGATGGCACCCGGCCGGGAGGAGGCGGCGGGGGAGGAGGCGGAGTCGTTGACCTGGGAACGCCGAGTCCTGCAGGTGACCTGAGCGGCGCAGCAGATGGCGGGAGGCCTATGGGTGGAGTCCCCGGTGCGGGATTGGGGTCGGGGAACGGCGTCGGCCCCGGCAGCGGAAGCGGGACAGGCGGAGGCGGCGGGGGCGGAATCGGAACCGGAGAGGGAACCGGCATCGGTGAAGGGTCGGGGTCTGGCTCAGGAGGGGGGCACGGCGACGGGGGAAGTCCGGGGTTTGTCTCGCGCACGGCGGACCGGAAAGAACCCGTTGTAGTCTTCAAGGGAAGTCTGGAATATCCACCTGCGGCAGCAGCTGGAGGCGTAGAGGGCACAGTCAGGCTCGAGGTCGCCGTCACAGAGCTCGGCGTCGTGTCGCATGTCAAGGTGATCGAATCGAGCGATGACCGCCGGCTAGACGCGGCCGCCTGCGAGTTCGTGCGCGGCTGGCGGTACGAGCCGGCGATCCAGGATGGCGAGCCGCGAAGTGTCCGCACGTACGCGGTAGTGAAGTTCGAACTCCAGTGAGTTGTCGAGACGAGATGAAGGGGGATCAGGGGGGTGCTCGCGCGTCCCAGGTCTGAATGTGGCAATAGGCAGGTAGCTACGAACTGGAATACCTGAGAACCACGAGGGAGTGAGCGAGATGAGGGCAGTCAGGACGGGACGGGCGGCTCCTGTCATCCTTGCGCTGATGTTCCTGCTCAGTTGCAGCTCCGCCTGGAGCGCGGTGACGGGAGTTGTTTCAGGAATCGTCATTGACGCGGAAACGGGGGTTCAGCTCTCGGGTGCCAACGTCACCCTGGAGGAAGCTCAGCTGAGCACGGTAACCGGTGCGGACGGCCGATTCGTCATTACCAATGTGCCGCCCGGCAGCCATACACTGAAAGTAAGCCTTATCGGTTACACCGAAGCCCGCGTCGTCCACTTGGAGGTCGTTCAAGGCCAAGTTACCTCTATCCAAGTGGAGCTGGAGCCGACCGTGGTGCAGGCCATCGGTGCGGAGGCAACGATCACCGCGCCCCGGGTGGCGTTGCGGCAGGATGTGACGGCAAGCGTCTATGTGGTGACCGACGAGGACGAGGACATGACCTTGTCCCAGCCCAACGACCGCTACCAATACCCGGGCCTGGTCTTCCCCCAGCCGGGCGTAGTCCCAGACGCCACGTTCTATCCCCACATTCGGGGAGCGCGCTCAAATCAGGTGGGCTATTTCCTGGACGGCATCCCCATAACCGAGCCCAACGCCAACGTCTTCGCGACCAACATCACCTCCATCGGACTCGATCGGCTGGAGTTGTTCACGGGCGGCTACCCGGCCGAGTATGGCGGCTGGGTTGGAGGAGTCGTCAACCAGGTTGTCAAGCGGGGGGACCAGATGGAGGGGAACTTCGCGGAGGTGGGCGCGGGAACGCCCTACGGGTACGCCGGGCTGCTGCTGGAGACGGGCACGGTCGAGAAGCGGTTCAACTACTACTATGGGCAGTATAACTGGAAGAGCGAGTTCCCTGAGAACCTGTTCACAAGCGAAGCGCCGCATGTGGGGGATCACATCGCCAAAGTGGTCTATGACGCAGGTGAGCGCGATGATGTGACCCTCCTTGCCGCCCGCGGCAACGCGAAGTATCTGTTCCCGTGGGAGAGGATGTTCACATTTGACCCGGAGAACTCCGAGTGGGTACCGACAGGGCCGGACGACGACTATGGGCGGCAGGGCCACGACATCGTGGCCCTCACGCTGAACCACACGGTCAGCCCTCGTTCTTTCTGGACTCTGCGATACTCGTGGCTCGACCACTTCCTGCAGCTGGAGCTGGGCGATCCCGAGAACCTCTTCTGGCAGCACCGGGACGAGCAGATGTCCACCGGCCAGTTCGACTATGAGGCCCAGCTTGGCGACCATCGCGTACGCGCGGGGGCGTGGCTGATAGACAGCGACAACAGCTCCACCTACAGCGTCTCTCTGCTCCCGAGCGGGTTCGTCTCCGAAAACGACACGGGGAACACACAGGCCTACGTCCAAGACACGTGGGGCCTCAAGGATCGCCTTGTCCTCACGCTGGGCGGCCGCTACGACGAGATGAGATACGACCGGCCGGCGGCCGGCGAGCTGAAGCTCGACGAGACCAGCGGCCGCGCCGGACTGACCTACCTCCTGTCGGGCGAGCTGATGCTGCGGAGCTCCTACGGGCAATACGTGCACTTCCCGCGGGCCAACCTCATCGCCTACGAGTTCACAGGGGCGGACTTCGGCTGGTACGATCTGCTGGCGCCGGACTTCCCGGCGAAGCCGCAGCTCGACCGTTGCTGGGACGTGGGCCTGGAATGGAAGATGGACGATCGGAGTCTGGTAACCGCCACCTGGTTCGAGCGCGACAGCGACCAGATGACCCAGCGCTGGCAGGGCGTGCTCCACGATGAGAGCGGCGCGTGGGTCCTCGACGACGAAGGCAATCCGATCCTCTCCGACGCGCTGGAGGACTTCGATCCATTGGCTCCGGTCTGGTTCGCGGGCAACGGCACGGGCCTGAGCCGGGGACTCGAGTCCAAGCTGGACCGAAAGATGGCCGACCACTTGAGAGGCTGGCTCTCCTACACCTACCTGGACGCACAGGCGACCAGCCCCCGGGACAACGTCTATCCCTACGGGTACGGCTTCCTGGACCGCACCGATCCAGACGGCCTGGCGCAGACGTACCGGGTGGAGTGGAGTCAGAAGCACACCGCCACACTGGCCCTCCAATACGACATCGGCAAGTTCACCGTCAAGCCGTGGGTGACCTACGGAAGCGGGTTCCCATACGGCCAGAGCGGCCTGGATGCCGGTGGCAGCGACCCCGCTCATATCCCGAACCCGGACTACGATCCGAGCGACCCCGCCAGCTCAGAGGAACTTGAGAGCCCGGAGAACTACCTCGACCCGGACGACCCGTCACAGGGGTTCATAACGGCGGACTCCCTTGAGACCGGGAGCAATCTGGCCGTGAGCCTGAACATGTGCTATACGATAGGCCCCGGGAGGGACGCCTATCTTGAGATCTACAACCTCTTCGACCGGGAGGATATCACGAGCTACGTCATCTACCATCCGCAGACGGCGGCAGTAATCGGACAGATCGAGGGCGACCAGGTGTTCTATGTGCCCTTCTCCCGGACGCCGCCGCGCTTTTTCGCCTTCGGCATCCGGCAGGAGTTCTGAGAGCGACCACACAGACCCGACACAGCGGGTCCAGGCCAGAAGCAAGGGGGCCCCGGAGCTCCGGGGCCCCCTTTGATTTCCATGAGACTTGTTAGTACCCCCGAGGTTGTTACGGTGCCCGGCCCGGCCGCCTTCTCGGCGGGCGTCCTTTCGGGGCCGTCTGCGCGGGGACAGTCGTCCCTCCTTCGCTCTCCTTCACCGCGAACGAGGGCCTTCTCTTCACAGGCCGGATGGAGCCGTCCACATACAGAACCAGGTTCCCATCGGAATGCAGCGCCGGCTCCGGCCAACTCTCGCCGGTGTCCGATGGGGTGTCGGTGTGGAGAGTCGACTCGAAGAGCAGGGGCGTGAAGGACGGGTTCGCGATCTGCGAGCGCTTCTTGCCCGCCAGGTTGCGGTTCATCGCGTAGGTGATGCCGGCGGCGAGGTCGGCCGGGCAATGCAACACTGTGTCCTCCGGTGCAAAGGGACGTATCAGCTCCACCCAGCGGCTCGGGTCAGGCAGAAGATCGTCGGAGGCGGCAACATACATCTGGAAGACGGTGCTGAGCTGCCGCAACTGCGCCTGACAGGTGGACTTGTAGGTGCTGTCCATCGCCTTTCGGAGAGGATCAGCGCTCATTGGATCAAGGGTAACTATCGGCCGCGATAGGTCCACCACCCAACCGGGGCCAAGCCGAGTGGCTCGAAGCACAACGCTGACCGGCACGTCGCAAGCGAGGGTAACCCGTGCCCGGCCCCTCTCGATATCGGCCTGCAGTACGTGGTATTTCTTCGCCTGCGGCGCCAGGAGCGCCTGGAGGGTGGGCAGGCTGGAGCTTGGTGAGCGAATCGGCCTCCGGGCCGACGCGCCCTTAATGTCGGCGGCTACTGCGTCAAGGAACAACTGCGCGGCGGCGCGGGCATTGAGTTCGTCAGAGGCAGACAGATCGACGAGCCAGCGATCTTGTTCCTTGACGAGGATCAGCTCCTGGGTGATCCTGACGGTCTCGGTGACCTGTACCAATGCCTGATCCGGGGTCACCAACATCTCGCCGGTCTGGAGCTGCTGCTCGGAACCGACCAGGGCCTTCAGCAGGGACTGGGCCGAGGGCGGCCGTGAGGACGGCCGCGAGCGCAGGCTCTTCTCCCACTCAACGGCCGTGATCTCGGCCCGAGACTTCGAGGAGAGAAGGTTCCACGCTGTCGTCATATCGGCCTTGACGAGTGCGCTCGAGTAGGTGAGAGCGGCCGCCGCGATGGCGGGCGGCACTTCATCGCCGCGCACGAGCGCCCCAGGCGCGGGGATGGCCGCGGCCGTCGCCAGGATGGCCGCGAGTATCAGCGCGGGAGCAAATCTTGTCATCTTTGCACCTCCTGCAGTTTGCACACAAAGCTCAGGGCGGTGACGCCCAGGGTTTCCACGGTGGCGGCCTCCGAGCGGCCACTGTTCACTCTCGAGCCGCAAGCGCCTGCCGCGCGGCCGCCTGCTCGGCTTGCTTCTTGCTCTTGCCGCTGCCGGACCCAAGCACCTGCCGCCCAATGCGGACCTCGGCAACGAATGTGCGGTCGTGGTCGGGTCCGCTCTGAGCCACGACGCGATAAGCCGGCGGGGTGCGATGAAGCTCCTGGATCTTCTCCTGCAGCAGCGTCTTGTAGTCAGGCTCGTATTCGCGCCGCTCAATCGCGTCCAGCCAGCTGCCCAGCAGCCGCAGGATCATATCCCGCGCCGTTCGATACCCGCGGTCAAGGTAGACAGCCGCGAATATCGCCTCCATCGCGTCCGCCACGATAGAGTGGCGGTTGCGCCCGCCCGTCTGCTCCTCGCCTTTGGCCAGCACCAGGTATCGGCCGAGGTCCAGGTCCCGGCCGACGGCAGCCAACACCGGCTCGGAAACGGCGATCGCTTTCAGCTTCGTGAGCTCGCCCTCCGCGAGCCCCGGATGACTCCGATAGAGATGCTCCGTCAGTACCAAGTCCAACACCGCGTCGCCCAGGAACTCGAACCGCTCGTTCGACACCAAACCGAGCTCCTGCTCGGCCGATTTATGGGTCAGAGCCTGGCGAAGCATACCCGGACGTCGAGGCTCGATGCCCAGCGCGGCAGCAAGGGCCTCAACATCCCCCGGTGTTGGCTTGCGCCGCCGGTCTCGCTTGGCGGCTTTCTGTGAAGCGGCGCGCTGACCTCTCTTGCGGCTTCGCTTCTTAGCCACGAGCGTCTTGGTCCCGTTCACGGTCGTCGGGTAGCGCGACCGAAATGTGCAGCTCCCGAAGCGACTCTGGCGGCACTCCGGCCGGCGCGCCGGTCAATGGATCGACGCCGGCGGCAGTCTTGGGGAACGCGATGACGTCACGAATGCTCTCTTCCCCCGAGGCCATGGCCACCATTCGATCGAAGCCGAACGCGATTCCACCGTGCGGGGGCGCGCCGTACTGAAATGCCTCGAGCAGGAAGCCGAACCGGCGCTCCGCCTCCGGCGGCGGCATTTCGATGAGCGCCAGGACCTTCTCCTGGAGCTGCCGCTGGTGGATTCGGATGCTGCCGGAGGCGATCTCCGCGCCGTTCAGCACCAAGTCGTACGCCTGGGCGCGAACGCGCAGTGGCTCGCTGTCAAGCAGCCCCACGTCCTCGGCTCTCGGTGATGTAAATGGGTGGTGCACGGGCTCGACTTGCTTCTCGTCCTCATTGTACACGAGCAGCGGGAAGTCGATTATGCGCAGCCCACACCACGCCGAGTCCTCGATCAGGTTGAAGCGCCGTCCCAGGTCGAGGCGCAACCGGCCCAGCACCTCACAGGCCAGAGGGAACTTGTCTGCTATCAGCAGCAAGAGGTCGCCAGCCTGAGCCTCCGTCGCCGCTCTCAGGTTATTCCGCTCGTCATCGGAGAGGAACTTCACGATCGGCGACTTGAGCTGGTCCGGCAGCACCTGAACCCAGGCAAGCCCTTTGGCGCCGTATTGCTTGGCAATCGGTTCGAGCTCGTCTATCTCTCGGCGGGAGAGCGAATGGCCGCGGGGAAGGCGAAGCCCGCGCACGGTTCCGCCCTCGGCGAGCACTCCTGCGAAGGAGCGGAACTCGGTGTTCGCAAACACCGAATCCAGCTTGACCAGCCTCAACTCGAAGCGCGCGTCAGGTCTGTCCGACCCGTATGTGTCCATCGCCTCCTGGTAGGTCAGGGTCGGGAAGGGGCCGGGCACCTCAATACCGACGGCTCCAAACACGTGTCGCGTCAACTCGTCACCGAGGTCCAGCACGTCTGTCTGCTCGACGAACGACATCTCGATATCGATCTGAGTGAACTCCGGCTGCCGGTCGGCGCGGAGGTCTTCGTCCCGCAGGCATCGCGCGAGCTGGTAGTAGCGCTCGATGCCGGACACCATCAGCAGTTGCTTGAGGAGCTGTGGCGACTGCGGCAGTGCGTAGAAAGCCCCCGGCTGAGTCCGGGCCGGAACAATGTAGTCGCGGGCCCCCTCGGGCGTCGAGCGGATGAGGAGCGGCGTCTCCACCTCGATGAAGCGCCGCCGGTCGAGGAATTCCCTCGTCGCCTTGGCCATCGCGTGCCGGCGACAAAGATTCTCCAGCATGCGCCGCGAGCGAAGGTCCAGATACCGGTACTTGAGCCGCAGGCTCTCGTCGGCCCGCGAGGACTCCCCGATTTCGAAGGGAGGCGTCCTCGCAGGGTTAAGGATCTCCAGGCTCGTCGCTCGCACCTCGACTTCGCCGGTTGGGAGGTCCGGATTGACGGAGGTGGCCGGCCGCGGCGTGACCTCACCGGTGACGGCCACGACATACTCTGCCCGCAGCTTTCTGGCTTCGGCGTGTGCATCCAGGGCCTGCGCCGGATCGAAGACCACCTGGGCCACCCCCTCACGGTCTCGCAGATCCACGAAGATCAGGCCGCCGTGGTCGCGGGTTGACGCAACCCAGCCAGCGAGGGTAACCGTTTCCGTGATGTGGTCCCGGCGCAGCGCGCCGCAGGCGAGAGTGCGTTTCATTTCCGGCCCCGGCCCCTGCCGGGTCCGGCAGGTTGCTGGTTGACCCCTTGGTTCCTCCTGATCCGCTCTGCCACGTGGCCAGCAGGCACGCTCTCCTGCTCCCCGCTGGCCATGTCACGCAGTGTCACGGTTCCGGCCGCCATCTCCTCCTCGCCAAGCAGGGCCGCCACCCGCGCTCCCAGCCGGTTGGCCTCCTTCATCTGCGCTCGGAGACTGCGCCCGGTGTAGTCGATCTCCGCCGAAAGACCGGCCCGCCGCAGATCAAGCGCGAGCCTGAAGGCAGTAGGGCGCGCCTCCTCGGAAGCGGCCGCGACGTAGACATCCGGCCCGGGCGAGGTGCCCTCCTCCCCGAGGACGAGTAGAAGCCGCTCCAGCCCCGATCCGAACCCGATGCCGGGTGTGGGCGGGCCGCCGAGCATTTCGGCGAGGCCGTCGATGCGCCCGCCGCCTATGATGACGTCTTTGGCACCGAGGCTGGGGTGGATGACCTCGAAGGCGGTGCGACTATAGTAGTCGAGCCCGCGCACGATGGTTGGATCGACTTCGTAGGGAATGACGATCGCGTCGAGCTGGGTGCGAACCCCGGCGAAGTGCTCCCGGCATTCATCGCAGAGGTGGTCGAGCGCGCTGGGCGCGCCCTGGCGGGCCTCGACGTCGGCGGGGACCTTGCAATCGAGGATGCGAAGGGGATTGCGTTCGTAGCGGGCCTGGCAGAAGTCGCACAACTCAGCCAGCTTGGGCGCGAAGAACTCTCGTAAGGCATGATAGAGCGCGGGGCGACAGGTGGGGCAGCCGATGCTGCTGATGTGGGTGACGGCGCCCTGGAGGCCGATTTCGCCGAGGAAGTCGTGGTAAAGGGCGATGACTTCGGCGTCGATGTCGGGGCCGGGGGCGCCAATGGCCTCGACGCCGAGCTGGGTGTGCTGGCGGTACCGCCCGGCCTGGGGGCGCTCATAGCGGAAGATGGGGGCGATGTAGTAGAACTTCTGTACCCCCGCCGAGGCACGGCCGTGCTCGAGGAAGGCCCGCACAACGGAGGGCGTGCCCTCGGGGCGCAGAGTGAGGCTCCGGCCGCCCCGGTCTTCGAAGGAGTACATCTGCTTGGTGACGATCTCCGTCCCCTCGCCGGTGCCGTGGACGAACAGCTCCGTGTCCTCGAAGATGGGAGTGCGGATTTCTCCATACCCATAGCGCCGACAGATGTCGCGGAAGGTCGCCTCGACGCGCTGCCAGCGCCACGAGACTTCAGGGAGCACATCTTGGGTGCCGCGGGGGGCCTTGTATTTCGAAGCCATCTATGAGCCCTGCCGAAGTAGCACTGGATTCGTCGGAGCAGGAGGCCAGTCCTTCCGCAGCGCGCCTCGCCTTGTCGGCCGCCAAGTCGGCCGGCCCCGCGACGGCGACTCCGACCCACGCGGACGGCTGGGCATCCGCTACAAGGGCGAGGCAGTGGTGCCATGAGCGCGCCCTCTCACACCACCCGCCGACCGCGTCCAGTGCCATGCCAACATGCGGCCCGGCCGCCTTGACAGTGGCGAGAAGGCGCCGATATACTGGCCGCGGAGGCGAGGGCAAGGCGGAGAGAGGATGTTCGATCGGGTTCGGGCTGACATTCAGGCGGCGACAGAGCGGGACCCGGCCGCGCGCAGCGGCCTCGAGGTGTTTCTGCTTTACCCCGGCCTTCACGCAGTCATCATGCACCGGATGGCGCACTGGCTGTGGACGCACGGGCTGCGGCTGATGGCCCGGTTTCTGTCTGAAGCCAACCGCTTCCTGACCGGGATCGAGATTCACCCGGGCGCGCAGATAGGCCGCGGGCTTTTGATCGACCATGGGATGGCCACCGTCATCGGGGAGACAGCCGACATCGGAGACAACTGCACCCTCTACCAGGGGGTGACTCTGGGCGGGACGGGCAAGCAGATGGGGAAGAGACACCCGACGCTGGGCAACGACGTCGTCGTCGGCGTCGGCGCGAGCATCCTAGGCTCGATCACGGTGGGCGACGGCGCTCTCGTGGGCGCGGGCTCGGTGGTGCTCAAGGCCGTGCCCCCCAATAGCACCGTCGTCGGAGTGCCGGCGCGGGTCGTGCGCGAGGACGGCCTACGGGTGGTGGCCGCCTCCATCTCGGGGGCCACGGAGGACGACCCCTGCGAGCAGTGCCAGGAGGTCTTCTCCAAGGAGATTGCGCGCCTCGAGCGCCGACTGGGGGAGCTGGAGCAGAGGCTGTCTGCCACCAGCAGAGTGGGAGACGGGTAATCCGGCCCGTGGCCTGGAAATCGCTCGGCATCAACGTGCCAAGGGCAGAAGGCAGGCTTCTGCCCTGCCCATACTACAAGGGGTGCTCATGGCGATTCAGATCTACAACACGCTGACGCGGCAGAAGGAAGAGGTCGTACCCCGCGAGCCGGGCAGGGTCTCGATGTATGTCTGTGGTGTCACCCCGTACGCGCCAGCACACGTCGGCCACGGGCGTCATGCGGTGGTCATGGATGTCGTGCGCCGGTGGCTGACCTACCGCGGGTACGACGTCACGTACGTGATGAACGTCACCGACATAGAGGACAAGATCTTCGCGGCCGCCCAGCGGGAGAACCGAGAGTGGCGAGAGGTGGCGGACGACTACGCGGCGAGCTACTGGGTAGAGCTGGACGAACTGGGGGTGCTGCCGCCGACCATAGCGCCGGCGGCCAGCCAGCATGTCGATGAGATCATGTCGCTCATCCAGCGGCTGATCGACACCGGCCACGCCTACCCCATCGATGGCGATGTTGCCTTTCACGTGCCGAGCTTCCGGGACTACGGTAAGCTCTCGCGGAGGGACCTCGACTCCCAGATAGTTGGCGCGCGGGTAGAGCAGGACGAACGCAAGAAGGATCCCAGGGACTTCTTCCTCTGGAAGGCCGCCAAGCCCGGCGAGCCGAGCTGGCCAAGCCCCTGGGGGCCCGGTCGGCCCGGGTGGCACATCGAGTGCTCGGCCATGAGCCGTAAGTACCTCGGGGACAGCTTCGACATTCACGCCGGGGGCTCTGACCTGATCTTCCCCCATCACGAGAACGAGATCGCTCAGTCAGAGGGCGCTTATGGCTCTCAGTTCGCGCGCATCTGGATGCACAACGGCATGATCAATGTGGTCCGCGGTCGAGAAGAAGAGAAGATGGCCAAGTCCGTGGGCAACGTCGTGTCTCTTGGGGAGGCGCTCGACCGCGTGGGCGGCCCCGCCCTCCGGTACTTCTACATCGCGGCCCATTACCGAAGCGACATCCCGTTCAGCGGAGAGGCCCTGGATCAAGCCGCAAGCGCCCTGGAGCGGCTGCGGATCGCCCGGCAAACGATGCATCGATTGCTCGAGAGGCCGGTCAAGACGTCCGGCGATGAGCTGGCGGAGGTGGCCGAGGCCCGCGAATCGGCGGAGGCGGAGTTCCACGCCGCAATGGACGATGACTTCAGCACCCCAAGAGCGCTGGCGGCGCTGCACGGGCTCGTGGGCGCGGTGAACCGGGCTGCGGCCGGAGCCAGCGCCACATTCGCGCCGTCAGAGCAAGGCAAGGCAACCCTCGCGGCGGCGAGGGAGACTCTGGTGGGCTTGTGCGCGACGCTTGGACTCAGCCTGGCCGAGGCGAGGGTCGAGCGCGGGCTGGAGGCAGATCTCATAGAGTTACTGCTAGATGTCAGGCAGAGAGCGCGGGAGAAGGGAGAATACGGCATAGCCGATGAGGTCCGTTCCCGGCTGGGTGAGCTTGGCGTAGCGCTGGAGGACCGGCCTGACGGCACGACGTGGCGAATCAAGCGGTGAGGTGAGCTCCTTGGCGCGCGTCGGTTGGGCACGGCCGCCGTTCGCGGAAATTGAGCACAAGAAGCGGGGAAATCACTGGGTTTTCTTAAGCAGGAGAGGAGGCTCGGTGTTGACGGGGCCGAGATGTTGCCCTATAATTGGGAGCGGTCCGGGTCATAGTGCGGGCCCGGACTGTTGTTGATAGGGCAGTGGTCCCCGCATCGACGGGAAGGAGGTGGTGCCGAAGTAGCGTGTCGCGAAGACGTCTTCCCCATCCGTACTGTGCGTGACTTCTTACCAGACTATCCATTGTGGAGGCGGCAGTAATGCCTGACACAGGCATGCAGGATACTCCCTCGAGTTTCCACGGCATGCTCGACGAAGAGGTCGTCAAGTACGCCAAGGGCGGCAGCCCAGGAGCCACCGAACACCTTTTAACGAAGTACAGGACTATAGTTGAGGGCAAGGCTCGTTCTTACTTCCTCATTGGGGCCGATCACGAAGACATCGTCCAGGAGGGCATGATCGGCCTCTACAAGGCGATCCGAGATTTCCGGAACGACAAGCTGCTGCCGTTCCGAGCATTCGCTGAGCTGTGCATTAGCCGACAGATCTTCACTGCCATCAAAGCGGCCACCCGGCAGAAGCACATTCCCCTCAACTCCTACGTATCACTTCACGCCAGTCTCTTTGACTCGGACTCGGACCGGACTCTGTTAGACACCCTGGCCGAGTCCGACAAGGCCGACCCACAGCATCTCGTCATCACCCAGCAGTTTTCCGACGATCTTCGCTACCGGATCAAGCGTGACCTCAGCGATCTCGAGTCAGCAGTGCTGCGGGGCCATCTCGAGGGCAAGTCCTACCAAGAGATCGCCGGCGAGCTGCGCCGGCGCGTGAAGTCCATCGACAACGCCCTGCAGCGGGCCAAGCGCAAGATCGGCAAGAGCATTCGTAAGATGATGGCGGCCGCCTAGGCGGCGGCCATCCCATCTCAGCTACCGAGCAGGACCGGCGCTGGCTGGGCCTGTTCGATTTCATGTCCGCGACACAGCACCAGGTCAACTCGAAGGACGGCCGGCATGAGCCAACAGGTGCCCGAGCAGCATCCCCTGCGCCTTCTCTTCCGGGAAGCAACCGAGTGGGCCTTTCGACACGGCCGGTTCCCTGAGCCCCGCGCCCGAGACACCAGGCTCAAAGGCTATCTGTCGGAGGACCTCCTGGTGCGCTTCCTGCACGTGGACCGCCTCTATCGGCTGCGTGACGCACGCGGGAGGCCGCTCGCCGACGTCGCGGAGATGTTGATATCCGGGGCGGCCGGCGGCGTTTCTCCCGAGATCCGGGCGCTCACGGTGCAGCGACATATCGGGGACTACACGCTCTTCATCACCGGCCTGTTCCCGGAGAGCCTCGAGCGCCTCCGGCGCGACTGGCGCCGAAAGGACTCGGTGATGGTACAGCTCGGCGACCTCGTCGTTCCCTTCCGAGACCCCGGCGAGTACTACGAGGAGGCGGGCCGCCGCGCCTACCGACAGGCGGCCGAGATCGGTCTCGAAGTCGGGCTCACCGAGGCCGAAGTCTTCGCCACGCTCTCCGATTTCTTCCGTACCTACTCTGAACTGATGGGCCTCATCAGGATGTACCTCGATGCCAGCCCCGTCTTCCAGAGGCACGGCGGCGTCATAAGCTAGGGCGCCCCGCCCATCGCGCTCCCCTCACTCCCGCGCCAGCGCGTTTCGCGACCACACCGCACGGCCGAAGGGCTTGCACCTGCCAACAGGAACGTTATAGGGGCCTCTCATAGGGGCCTCTTGGGCTGGACCTTATACTGGGTGGCAGGCGAGCGGCGCTGTATGATGGCGCGGAGCGATGAGGGTCCACCGTCGCGGTTTCATCCGCCTATCTGGATGCGGCCTTCTAGCCGATGTCGCGGCGGAGACCCTGTTCGACTATGAGGAGAGAGTGATGGCATCGAAGGTGAAGCTCCCGATGGAGCTCAAGCCGGCGAAGCTGCTCGGGAAGCTGGCTGCCGAGGCGGGCGACGCGCCCATCCAGGGTGCAACCTGGCACGCAGTCAAGGACATCGGGGATGGTCTCGCTTACCGCATGCCTGTCGGCATGCTGGCGAACGCTAGCCACCTCACCGCCGACCTGCTGGTGGATGGCAATCGCACCGTCGTCTTCCTGCTCCATCTCCAGGAGGGCGAGGACGGCCCGAAGTTCGGGCTCCACTTCTCTGCCCTCAACCAGTGCCAGGCTCGCATGCGGGTCCCCCTGGAGGCCGTCGATCAGAACCGCTGGGCGTACGACCGCGAGGGGGCATGGCTCAAGCCGCGGTGCATCGGCGATCGTGTGGACTTGAGCAAAGTGGACCGGATGACCATCACCGTGACGGCGAAGAGCGATCAGCCTGCTCGTTTCTGCCTCACGCCCGTGACAGCCACCGTCCAGGAGCCGGAGCGGGTCACGAGGCCGATCCTCCCAAAGGGCCCGATAATCGATGGGCTCGGGCAGAGCGCTCTCCACGAGTGGCCGGAGAAGAGCCGAAGCCCGGAGGAGGTCGCGGCACGGCTCAAGAGCCAGCTCGAAGCCGCGGCCGATCATCGCTTCCCTCGGGGCTGGTCGCAATGGGGCGGCTCGAAGGAGCTTCGTTTCGAGGCGACGGGCTTCTTCCGCACTCACCATGACGGCAACCGCTGGTGGCTCGTAGACCCGGACGGCTGCGCCTTCTGGTCGGCCGGCATGGATTGCGTGCGCGTGGACACCGATGCGGCCTGCGCCGGGCTCGAGAGCGGGCTGGAGTGGCTGCCGGAGTCCGAGGGTGAGTGCCGGGAGGCGCACACGCGCGGCTTCGGGAGGCAGCGGCACATCAACTACCTCGCGGCGAACTTCATCCGCGCCTTCGGCGAAGGGTGGTACGAGAAGTGGGCGCAGATCGCGCTCGGCGAGTTGCCGCGGCTGGGCTTCAACACCGTGGCCAACTGGTCTGACTGGCAGATCGCAAGAGACGCCGGATTCCCCTACGTCCGGCCGCTGGACTACCGGCGAGGCCGGGTGCCTCGTGTGTTTCGCGACTTCCCGGACATCTTCCATCCCGAGTTCGAGGCCGAGGCGGCGGAGTTTGCGAAGCAGCTCGAAGAGACCAGGAACGACCCGGCCTTCATCGGCTACTTCCTCATGAACGAGCCGACGTGGGGCTTCGCCAAGGAGATCCCGGCCGTCGGGATGCTGTTCAACACGCCCTCGTGCGAGACTCGCCGGGCGCTGGCCGAGTTCCTGAAGAAGAAGCACGGGGCCGACGTTGGTCTCGCCAGCGGCTGGGGTATGGATGTGAAGGTAGCCCAAGTGGCGGACGGCGAGTGGAAGAAGGAACTCACGCCAGCGGCTGAGGCGGACCTCCGCGAGTTCAGCGCCGTCATGGTGGAGAAGCTCTTCTCCACTCTGAGCGCGGCCTGCAAGAAGGTGGACCCGAATCACCTCAACCTCGGCGCCCGCTACTACACCGTGCCGCCGCGGTGGGCGCTGGAGGGGATGACCTCCTTCGACGTGTTCAGCGTGAATGGATATCAGCAGCGTGTCCGGCCCGAGCTGCAGGAGTTGAGCACGTACGTCCAGCGGCCGGTCATGATCGGGGAATGGCACTTCGGCGCCCTCGACGCGGGTCTGCCGGCCAGCGGGATCGGGCACGTCCGAGACCAGCAGGCGAGGGGACAGGCGTACCGGGTCTACCTCGAGGACGCGGCCGCGAAGCCGTGGTGTGTCGGGGTGCACTGGTTCACGCTCTACGACGAATCCGCGCTCGGCCGCTTCGATGGTGAGAACTGGAACATCGGCTTCCTCGATGTGTGCAATCGGCCGTATGAACTCCTGGGCGAGGGCGCGCGGGCGAGCCACGAGCGGCTCTACGATGTGGCGACGGGCAAGGCCGAGCCCTATGACGACGAGCCCGAGTATCTGCCCCTGCTGTTCTTCTGAGCCAGGCGGCAGGAGACTCGGAAGCTAGGGAGAGCATGCTGGATGGTGCCTGGCCTTGAATCGACTCATCGATTACCTTGGCGATGGATGCTGAAGGGAGTGATGGCTATCGTGGTGTTGATGTCCGGCGGTTCAGCCTGTGGAGCAGACACGGTGGTCCTGCAAGAGGGCCGCGGCGGCTATGAAGGCTGCACGGCGACGACCTTCCTGGGAGTGCCGGTGGACACGGCAGATCCGGCGACACGCCAGCACCTGTGCCTTCGCGGCACGCAGAACCAGGTCCTGATCGCGTTCGATTTGCCGAGGGGGCTGCGCGGGAAGAAGCTGGCGCGGGCGCGCCTGGAGGTGTTCGTCCCCGAGGTCCGCAACCTCCGGATGATCTGCCAGATCCGGTGCCATCCGGTGGAGCACCCCTGGGAGGAGAACGCGGCCCCGGCGACCAGCGGCGCGGTGCCCGGAGGCTGGCTTGACGGCACGACCGACTACGGCCGCGGGCGGCCGCCCGGAGTCGTGGACTCCTACGAGCTGTGGGAGTACGATGGGCAGTGGTTTCCCCACAAGTACTCGTTTCTGGGGGTGCCAGCGGGCGGCAAGTGGATCGACTTCAACATCACGCCACTGGTTCGGCAGCGGCTGAAGCGCCCCGAGGGCAATAACGGTGTCGCTCTGGTCCCGGTGAATCTGCCGGACCACCGCTTCCCGAACACCGCGGCAATGGACATCCCCGCGCCCTGGCACCCGGATGGGGAGAAGCGGCCGCGGCTGGTGCTCGAATTCGAGCCGCTCGAGAAGCCGTATCTGGTGGGGATGACTCACACGCTGCGGAAGCTCTGCGACTTCAGCACCCGCTATCGCTTCTTCGGCCCCTTCGACGAGGAGTACGAGATGGCGATGGCGCGGGACGAGTTCGAGGGGTTCCAGGTGCTCGTGTATCCGATGTCGGGGGCGTTGGAGGGAGTGACCTTCGAATGGACCGACCTCATCGACCGCGACTCCGGCGCGAGGATACCCGAGGGCGACATCGGGTACTGGTGTCAGCAGGTCTTCCCGCAGCTTCACGCCAACGGGAAGATCAAGGACTGGTACTTCCACGGCGTGAACTTCGCCATGCCCGATGCGCTGGTCACCGCTCGGCCGCAGGACCTGCCCGAACACATCTCGACGCCCTTCTGGTTCACCCTCCGGACCCGGCCGGACACGGCGGCCGGGACATACGAAGGCACGATCACCGTGCGGCCGAAGAATGCGCCGGCCCGGGAGCTGAAGCTGAGGGTGCGGGTGTGGGACTACGCCATCCCGGCGCAATGGAACTTCGAGACGATGGGGCAGATGATCTGGGATGGGGTCGAGCGGGTGCACGGAGAGGTCACGCCCGAGCTCAAGCGGCGGTACATCGACTTCCTGCTCGATCATCGATTCAGTCCGACCGAGCAGTATCGCGACAAGCTCTCCCCGGACCTGGAGGACATCCCCTACTGCATCGACCGAGGAATGAGCACGATCTACCTGTCGGGCAACTTCACGGGGGATGCCGACGGCCTCAGGGAGAGATATGAGGCGGTCCAGAAGCTCGGGCTGATCGACCGGGCCTACCTCTACATCGGCGACGAGACCGACGACTGGGAGGAGATGCGCCGGCGCTCGGACGCCATCCGGCGGGCCTGCCCGGAGGCGATGATCATGATCGGGGGGAGCTTCCCGCGGCCGGAGCTGGACGGCGTGATCGACATCTTCGACCCCCAGATCAGCGCGGAGACGAACCAGGTGTACAGCGTGACGGCCGACCAGCTCAAGCCGCTCATCGCGCAGGCGCAGGCCAGGGGGGAGAAGCTCTTCTGGTACGTGGCGGCGGGGCCGATGCTGCCGTGCCCGAACGTGCAGATGGAGGACCCGCTCATCGCCTCGCGTGTGCTGTTCTGGATGACGTGGAAGTTCGGGGTGACGGGGTTCGAGTATTACTGCTACAACATCTGGGACCACAACCAGCCCAAGGACGGGAAACGCTGGCCCGACGTGCCGTTCTACCCGCGGGGCTGGGGGGAGACCAACGGCGACGGGATGCTGTTCTACCCGGGGCCGGAGGGACCGTTCAGCTCAGTGAGGTTCGAGAACATCAGGAACGGAGTCGAAGACTGGGAGAGCCACTACGTGCTCCGCAACTACGCCGACGCCCTGCGAGAGAAGGCGAGGCGGGAGCCGAAACTCGGCGCGCAGGCCGGCCCACTCCTGGCGAGGGCGGCGGACATCCTGGCCGTGCCGGAGGAGGTGTGCGCGGATTTCGTCACCTGGACCTGGGAGCCCGAGGTGCTGCTGGCCGCCCGCCGCCACCTCGGCAACACGATCCACGAGATCACGAAGCTGGTCTCCGAGGAGGAGATGCGCGCCGTGCGCACGGCGCGCAAGCAGGCCCAACTCGCCCGCCAGCGGGCGATGCTGAAGCAGCGGGCGGAGGCCGCGCGGAAGTAGCGAGCTGCTGTCGCGCCGGCCCTCAAGTCGGCGGAATCAAAGCTGCCGTCAAACCGCGGCCAGTGCCCTGCGCTTCTCCTCGATGGTCTGAAGCAGGTGCTCGAAGGAGTCGGCGAAGGCCTTCACGCCCTCCTCCTGGAGCTCTTCAGTGATCCGGTCGAGGTCCACCCCGAGCTCCTTCAGCTGCGCCGCCCTCGCCTCTTCCTCCGCCAGGTCATCCTCGACCGTGACGCGGGCCTTCCCGTGGTCTCGGAAGGCGTCTATCGTTGCGGGCGGCATGGTGTTGACGGTGTCGGGGCCGATCAGGGGCTCGACGTACAGCACGTCCGAGTAGTCCGGATTCTTCGTGCTCGTGCTGCCCCAAAGCACCCGCTGCACGCGGGCGCCCCTGGCGCGGAGATCGGCGAAGTCATCTCCATCGAAGATCTGACGGAACCGCCGGTACACGAGCTTCGAGTTGGCGACGGCGATCTTACCCCTGAGCGCAAGCGCCTCCGGCGTGCCGATCTCCTCCAGCGCCTTATCGGCCTTGGTGTCCACCCGGCTCACGAAGAAGGAGGCGACCGAGGCCGGGCGGAGCGCGGCCGGGGCGCGGCAGATGCCCTGGAGGTAGGCATTGGCAACGGCCTCATAGTGGTCCATGGAGAACATGAGCGTGATGTTGATGTTGTATCCCTCGGCCAGCAAGGTCTCGATGGCCGGGATCCCTTCCTTCGTGGCGGGCACCTTGATCATGAGATTCGGCCGATCGACGAGCTTCCAGAGCCTCCTGACCTCGGCCAGCGTCCCGTCGGTGTCATTGGCCAGCCGCGGCGAGGCCTCCAAACTCACATACCCATCGCCGCCCTCGCTCTCGTCGTAGCCCGGTCGAAGGATATCGGTCGCCTGCTGGATGTCCGAGATCGCGAGCTTCTCGTACAGGTCCTGAACGCTCGTGCCGGGGTCGGAGGCGGCGAGCTCCCTGATCTGGGCATCGTAGGTGTCGCTGCTGGAGATGGCCTTGTCGAAGATCGTCGGGTTGCTGGTGACGCCGCGGATGCCGTCCTCTTCTATGAGCCGCTTCAGCTTTCCGCTGCTCAGCAGTTCTCGATCTATGTAGTCCAGCCACACGGACTGGCCCAGCTGATGGAGTTGGGAAAGCGGATTCATGTTCGGTTCCTTTCTACGGTCGGCACCAGCGCTGGGTTCCGCTCTAATGCGACCACCTTCGCCAATCGGCCGCGATGTCTTTCCTCGCCAGAGAACGAGGCCTTCAAGAAGGCCGTCGTCAACTCCCGGGCGAGCTCCGGGCCGACGACGCGCGACCCGAGCACCAGCACGTTCATGTCATCGTGCTCCACGCCCTGATGTGCCGAATACGTGTCGTGGCAAAGGCCCGCGCGGATACCTCGAAGCTTATTGGCCGCCACCGATGCCCCCACGCCACTGCCGCAGACGAGCACACCGCGATCTGCTCGGTGTTCCACAACGGCCCTGCCCACGGCACTCGCGAAGTCGGGGTAGTCGCTGGGTTCCGAGCTATTGGCGCCGAGATCCACCACTTCGTGGCCCAGCGCCTTCAGATGCTCGGCCAGCATCTTCTTCACCTCGAAGCCGGCGTGATCGGCGCCTAATGCGACTCGCATGCTCGGCCTCTCTCTCCAGCCATCACAACTTCGCCGGCCGCGCCAGATACACTCCTACAATCGCTTGTGCGACTGCGTCCCTCACAGACAGAAGGCGTCTCGTTTCGGGCACATGCGACCGATTGCGCGGGGACGCCGAGCGCCCCTCGCCGCCAGGAGTGGGGCCCCTGCGAAGCGAATGACCGAGGAACTGCCGGCCGCGCAGCGTCGGGGATTCGCAGTCGCCGACCTCGCGGCGAGCGAGGAGGTCAGCCATGGCCAAGATGCTCATCTGCTACTACTCCCGCAGCGGGAACACCGAGAAGATGGCCGAAGAGGTCGCCGCAGGAGCCCGCGAAGTGACCCCCGTCAGCGTGGACCTTCGGCCCATCGGCGAGGTGTCGCCGGACGCCTTACTGAACTTCGACTCCATCGTCATCGGTTCGCCGGTGTACTACGGCACGATGGCGGCCGAGGTGAAGGACCTGATCGACAAGAGCGTGAAGCATCACGGCAAGCTCACGGGAAAGGTCGGCGGCGCGTTCGCCTCCTCGGGCGGTCCCGGCGGAGGCAACGAGACGACTGTGCTCGACATCCTCAAGGCGCTCTTGATCCACGGGATGATTGTGCAGGGCGATGCCGAGGGAGACCACTACGGTCCCATCGCAGTTGGGGCGCCCGACGAGAGATCGCGCGCTGAGTGTCGCCGTTTCGGCAGGCGTATGGCGGAACTCGTATCGAGAATCGCTGAGTGATGAGTCTTCAGGTCGCGAGGCGACGATCGGCGAGCCGCGCGGCCGGTTCGAGCTCACCTGCTTGTCTTGCTATCAACTCATAGATTAGGTACGCAAGATTTTTCTTGTCAGCGAGAAGTAGCTGTGATATACTTCCGCCTGTCGGACTGAGGCGCGCTGTGAGTGACGGCGGTTGGGTCTGGATAGCTCCTGAGTTATCCACAGTTGTTGATAACACTGTGGATTCACGCGTCCGCCCAAAGCCTGGGGTTTTCGGCCCTCGGGCCTTCTTTCGGGCGCGGACCAAGCGTCAGGGCCTCGGGCGAAGATAAGCAAGAAAAAGCAGCAACTATCGAGCTTTCTTTCATTCTGAAGTCGAAGCCGATCTAGCTATCCACACCCCGATCCCCAGCCGGAGATATCTGTCCGCCGACGGTCAGTTCCAAGCGGATCCCCAGTTCGACCTGACTACCGAACGCGCGCCCAGGGGCGAGGGCAGGACGGCCGCTGGCGCGAGCAAGTCGATCCTAATCTTCGCAGGGGGAGCCGCATGAGCGAATCGCGGTCGTCGGCGCAGGAAGTGTGGCAGCAGGTCCTGGCGGCGCTCGATAAGAAAGCCGCGCGCCCCTCCTTTCAAAGCTCACTACGCCAAGTCAGGCCCAAGGCCATCGACGACAACCGTCTGGAACTCATCGTTGGTACGGAGTTCGCCCGGGATTGGCTCGAGAAGCGCGGGAAGAAGGCAATAGAATCGGCACTCCAGACGGTGGTGGAGCGACCCCTGGAGGTGACCTTCGAACTCGGGCAGATGGGCCTGGAGCTGGACCGGGACGGACGCTCGCCGCGGCACCGCTCGGACCGCAGGACGCTGCGGCCGCAACCGGAGGGCCTCGAGAGCACCCCCCTGAGCCCACGGTACACCTTCGAGAACTTCGTCGTCGGCAAGAGCAACCAGTTCGCGCAGGCCGCGGCGCTGGCTGTGGCCAGAAAGCCCGCACGGTCATACAATCCGCTGTTCATCTTCGGCGGGGTGGGACTCGGAAAGACCCACCTGATGCAGGCGATCGGACACGAGGTACACCGGGAGCACCCACATCTGCGCGTCGAGTACGTCTCCGGCGACACCTTCACTTTCCACGTCGTGACCTCGATCCGCGAAGACCGCTTCGGCGCGTTTCGCAAGAAGTACCATGATGTTGATGTGTGGCTCATGGACGACATACAGTTCATCGCGGCCAAGGAGCGCACCGAAGCGGAATTCTTCCAGGTCTTCAACACGCTTTACGAGACCGGCCGGCAAGTCATCATCGCAAGCGACCGCCCACCGAAGGAACTCCAGGTGATAGACGACAGACTTCGCTCGCGGTTCGAGTGGGGTCTGACCGCCGACATCAAGCCGCCGGACCTCGAAACCCGGATTGCAATCTTGACGCGGCGAGCGGCAGCGGAGAACGTCGAGGTGCCCGAAGAAGTCCTCCACTTCATGGCACGGCGGGTGAAGTCGAACATCCGGGTCTTAGAGGGCGCTCTCATCACTCTCTTGGCGGCGGCGTCGCTCACCGACACGCCGATCACCCTCTCCCTGGCTGCGCAGCAATTGAGGGATCATTCGCTCGACGCGCAACAGCCGCTGAGCATTGGCCGTATACAGCAGCTGGTGGCCGACCACTTCAACTTCACGGTGCCAGAGCTGACCGCGCGCACGCGCCAGCGCGACGTCGTCCGCGCGCGGCAGATCGCCATGTACCTATGCCGAGATGTGCTCAAGGCTTCCTATCCCAGCATCGCCCGGGCTTTCGGCGGCAAGGACCACTCGACGGTTATCCACGCGTGTGAGAAGATACGAACTGAGATGGCCGATAGCTCGGTGCGAGCCTTGGTCAACGAACTTGGCGCGCGGTTGCGGATAGACGTGTAGATAACACTGTTCACAGCGTGTGGAGAACACATGATCGGGCTGCGTGACAATCATGGCCACTCTCCTGATGTCAGCGGGGCACACAAGTCCCCGCAGGATTAAGAGTGCCATGTGGACAATTCTCCCACGAGGAGGGCTAGCCGCGCACAGTTTCCCCCACTTCCACAGCATCTTAAGTGATTATCAGTAGTTTATATATATAATCTTCTAAGGCCACATCAGATCGCACTGTCCACAGTAGCAGCGAAAGGTTTCTGTCGTCCTGAATAGAAAGCAAGTACGAAGTTCCTACTCTTCTCATAACAGGGGGAACATCCGGTGAAGGTCTCCTGCAACCGAAGAATGTTGCACGAAGCCCTACAGCACGTCAGCCGAGTGATCTCCGGGCGGACGACGTTACCTATTCTGAGCAACCTTCTCCTTAAGGCGGGGGAGGACAAGCTCCGCATCGTGGGCTATGACATGGAGGTGGGGGCTCAGAGCGCGGTGCCCATCGAGGTGAGCGAAGAGGGTGCGATCACCGTACCGGCGCGGATGCTGGTGGACGTAGTGGCTGGGCTTCCGGACGCTACCATTGAGATGCGCAGCGAGGACCGCGCTATATTGGGGCTAACTTGTGGTCGCTCCGAATACACCATCAACGGCCTGCCGGCCGAGGAATATCCTGCGCTGCCCGAGGTCTCGGGCGATGTTTCGTTTGAGATGACGCAGGCCGGCATGCGGGACCTGATACGGGCCACGGTATTTGCCTCATCAACCGATGAAACGAGGGCAATCCTCACTGGTGTCCTTGTAAAGCGCGGTGATGGCGGCGTGCAGATGGTGGCCACGGATAGCTACCGCCTGGCTGTCAAGACCGCCTCCAGTGGGAGTGTGAAAGGGGAAAGCGGCGATCAGCAGTGGCAGGTCATTGTGCCAGCGCGGGCCCTCCAGGAACTGAACCGGATGCTGGACCCTGGTGATGAGGAGACAGGTGTCAAGGTTTCCGTGGCGGAGCAGCAGATTGGGTTTGAGGTCGGCCCGTACATTCTGATCTCACGGCTGATTGAGGGACAGTTCCCCAACTACGACCGCGTAATCCCGACGGAGACGGAGCGTAAGATCGTCGTCAACCGTGAGGACCTCGAGGCGGCCATCAAGAGGGCCGCCATCGTAGCTCGTGCCGAGGCGAGCAAGCTTGTCTTCCGCGCGCAAGCGGGAGTGTTGACGATAACGGCTGAGAGCGGCGAGGTGGGCCGAGCGCATGAGGAGCTGGCCGCCCAGGTGGAAGGTGAAGAGATGCAGATGGCATTCAACGCCGAGTATCTGAGCGACGTCCTCTCGGTGATCGGCTCTGATACTGTGGTCTGGGAGTTGACCGGGCCGCTCAGTTCGGGGCTGCTGAAGGGTTCCGACGACCCGGACTACATCTACGTCGTGATGCCGATGCAGCTGTAGCGTTGGACCGGGAACAGGGCCCTTTTCCGGTAGCACCTGAGGCATGCGAGGCGGCTCCGCGCACGGCGGGGGTGCCTCGCTTTCATGCCCGGTGCCGGCATCCGTGTATCTCCGCCATTTGGAGATGATAGATTTCCGCAATTACGCACAGCTCGCGCAGGAACTGCCTGCGGGCGTTGCGGTGCCCCACGGGCGGAACGGAGCGGCAAAGACCGACCTCCTCGGGGGTATCTGCGTGTGTGGGTCGGGGGACTGTCCTCGCACGAGGACCAGCGAGGAGATTGTGCGGCCTGGGTGCCGGCATGGCTTTGTGCGGAGCGACCGTGTACGTTCAGAACGCAGCACGGGGATCGAGGTGGGCCTTGCGAGCACCGGGCAGCGACAGACCAAGATCGATGGGGTGGCGGGCCGTCGCGCTGATCTGATTGGCGTGGCACCGGCGCCGTTGTTGTGGGCAGAGGATATCGAGATGGTGAGGGGCGAGCCATCCGGCCGCCGGCGGCTGCTCGACAGAGAGCTGTCGGCGGTGAGGCGGACGTATTACTGCCATCTGAGTCGCTATCGCCGGACCCTGGACCATCGGAAGAAGGTGTTGAAGGCGGTACGCGAGCGGCGATCGGCCGGGGAAGCACCGCTGCCCTGGGAGAAGGCCGCTTCCCGCCAGGGCGTGAGGGTCGTGGTGGAGCGAGTTCATCTCCTTGCTTGTGTCTGAAGCCGAGCGAGCGCACGAAATGCCGACAGGGGGACAGAAAAAGCTCTCCGTTGTGTACAGGCCCTCATTTGCCTCGCCCCCTGGACAAAGCTTCGCGGTTGGTGGCAAGGATGAGCGGCGGCCGGTGGAAGAAGTGACGCACGCTCTGTCGGCCGGTCTGGAGCGGGGTGGAAGCGTGGACATACAGTATGGCATCACGACTGTGGGGTCGCGCCGGGACGACGTCGAGCTCTCGCTCGACGGGGAGCCGGTCCGGTCCTTTGCCTCTCAGGGGGAGCAGCGAAGTTGCGCGCTCGCGATGACGACGGCTCTGGCGGCGGCCGTCCGCGCAATGAGTCACCAAGCCCCGTTGCTCCTGCTCGACGATGTGCCGTCGGAACTCGATGAGCGTGACCGCCGGGGCGTGTTCGGCGCATGCGGCGCGCAGCAGATGATAGTGACCCGCCGGGACCAGCACTGCGTCCCTGGGGAGGTACGATCCGACTCAACGGTGTTCGGGGTGAAAGAGGGGAGCCTGAGGTGAAGCAATGGCAGGTCGCGGCGAAGCCAGTCTGGGCCGGCTGATCGAAGGCGTGCTTGCGAACCTCGACCTGAGGACGCGTTTCCGGGAGCACCTTGCGGTCGTGGCCTGGTCCGACATTGCGGGGCGAGTGGTAGCCGCGCACTCGCAGGCGGAGGCGGTTCGCGACGGTGTGCTCATCGTATCCGCCGATACGCCTGCCTGGGCGAACGAGCTCCAGATGCGTCGGCAGGAGCTCCTGAAGCTGGTGGAGGGAAGGGTCGGCTCGGGTGTGATACGGGACATTCACTTCAGATCCGGCGCGCGCCGGCGCGGGCGGCATACCCGGGGTCGCGGGCAGGCGCCCGCGGAGGTGAGGCTGTCCGGTCGTCAGCAGAGGCGCATCGCCGAGGCCGCGGCCAAGATCGATGACGGGGAACTGCGGTGCAGGGCCGAGCGCGCGTTCACCTCTTTGGTTCGTATGGCCGAATGGCGAAGGCGCAGCGGGTGGCGGCGATGTCGGCGATGTGGGCGGTGGCAGAGGGTGGGCCGTCGCTGGTGCGCCTCGTGCACTCATTCGGGCGCACGGAGACGAAGAAGGTGAGGGGGACCGGTGGCAGCCCGAGGCGGGTGTTTGTGTTGGGCTGGGGGGATTGTCCGCGGGTGATCGGCGTGGGGGAGCAGGCCGATGTTGCGGGTCGCGGGGACTTGACGGGGGAGAGAAGGCGATGATCGAAGCAGTCATAATCGCGGGTGGGGAGGGCGCTCGCTTGCGGCCTCTGACCTGTGACTTGCCCAAGCCAATGGCGCCGGTCGCGAACCGGCCGATCATGCACTACATCCTCAGCTTGCTCCGGAGAATGGGGGTCCCCAAGGGATTCGCCACCCTCCACTACCTGGCCGATGAGGTGGAGAGCTATTTCGGGGACGGCGCGGACTTTGGGATTGAGCTTGAGTACGCGGTGGAGGACGCGCCCCTGGGCACAGCGGGCTCGGTCCGGCGCCTGATCGGCCGCCTCAAAGACACCTTCTTGATCATCAGCGGCGACGCGCTGACCGACTTCGATCTGCGTCCGGCCGTCGAGTTCCATAGGGCACGAGGAGCGGTCGCCACGCTTGTTCTTACCAGGGTGCCCGACCCCTTGGAATACGGTCTCGTGATAGTGGACGGCGAGGGCACGATCCAGAGATTCCTCGAGAAGCCGAGCCCAGGGGAGGTGTTCTCCGACACGGTCAATACCGGTATCTACCTACTCGAACCTGAGGTACTCGAACACGTTCCCGCCGAGCGCCAGTACGACTTCAGCAAGGATCTCTATCCTGCTCTGCTGAGCGAGGGCAAGCTGCTCTGCGGCTATGTTGCCGACGGATACTGGACCGATATCGGGAGTCTCGAGCAGTACCAAGTGGCGAATCACGACTGCCTGCTCGGGAAGGTGCAGGCTGATCTGCCCGGGGAGGCGACGGGCGAGGGAATGTGGCTTGGCGAGAACACGTGGGTCCACCCCGGGGCCGAGCTTCGAGCGCCGGTGCTCATTGGACACGGATGCAGCATCGGCCCGGGCGCGCAGGTCGGGCCGCTCAGCGTGGTTGGGGATAACTGCGTGATCGAGGCGGGTGCGCAGGTGGAGCATTCCGTCATATGGAGCGGTAGCTACGTTGGTCACGGCGCGCGAGTCAAGGCGGCGACCGTCTGCCGGAACGTGGTGGCGAAGCGAAACGTGACGATCAACGAGGGCGCGGTGGTAGGCGACCGCTGTCTGCTGGAGGAGGGAACCTCGGTGATGCCCCGGATCCGTATGTGGCCGGACAAGGTCACCGAGCGCGGCTCGAAGGTCACCATGAGCCTGATCTGGGGCACGAAGTGGCCGGGCGCCCTGTTCGGCGCGAGCGGGGTCATGGGCCTGGCGAACATCGAGATAACACCGGAGTTCGCGGCCAAGCTCGGGGCGGCGTTCGGCGCTTACCTGGAGGCCGGCGCCCAGGTGATCACGAGTCGGGACTCACATCACGCCTCGCGAATGATCAAGCGAGCCATCATAGCTGGCCTGATGTCGGTCGGGGCGAATGTGCTGGACCTACGGATCATGCCGGGGGCGGTGGCGCGCCATATGGCCAACATGTCGGGAGCGGCCGGCGGCATCCACGTCGCCGCCTCGCCGACGGAGCCGGGCCAGATAATCGTCGAGTTCTTCGATGGCACCGGGAAGAACCTCGATCGCAACGCCGACCGGACGATTGAGAGCATCTTCTTCCGGGAGGACTTCCGGCGCGCTCCGCTCGAGGCGGTGGGCAGCCTCGAATTCCTCGGCCGGACGATGGAGTACTACACCGAGGATTTCCTGAATTTCCTGGACGCCACGGCAATATCGCGCTGGCGGCCGAAGCTCGTCATCGACTATGCCTACGGGCCGCTGTGCCTGCTCATGCCTCAGGTCCTCGGGCGGCTCGGGTGCGAATCCACTGCGCTGAACGCCTTCGTCGATCCGACGCGCTCGCAGGAGCCTTGGTCCTCCAGAAGCGAGCGGGTGGTGGAGATGGGGGATGTTGTCCCCGCCCTCAAGGCCGACCTTGGTTTGCTGATGGGAAGCCATGGCGAGCGCTTCGCGGTCATAGACGAGATTGGCGAACCTGTGGTGGGCGATGACCTCCTACTGGTGTTCGTGGACCTCGTCCTTCACGACGCGGGCGACGGGGCGCGTGTGGCGGTTCCCTTCAACGCGACCTCGGGAGTGGAGGAGATATGCGGACGCTACAGTGCCACCGCCATCAGGACGAAGGCGGATTCCCGCTCGCTGATGGAGACGGCGGGAAGCACGCCCGACCTCGTCTTCGCGGGCAACAGTGAAGGCGGCTTCATCTTCCCGCGCTTCCTCCCCGCCTTCGACGCCATGCTGGCCGTCGGGAAGCTGCTGGAGCTTCTGGCGACGAGCGGCCAACGGCTGAGCGAGATTCGCGCTCGCATGCCGACGTACTATCGTGCGCGGGCTCAAGTGCAGTGCCCGTGGGAGCACAAGGGCGCGGTGATGCGCCGCCTCCACGAGGAGAGCCGTAAGCTGCACGTTGAGGACCTCGATGGAATCAAGATCCGCCTGGATGGCGGCTGGGTGCTGGTTTTCCCGGACGTCTCAGCGCCGCTGTTCCATATCCACTCCGAGAGCGGCGATGGCGACACGGCCCGGCGGGTGGTCGACCAGTACGTGGCTCGCATCGACGAGCTGCAGGCAGGGCTTTAGGTCCACCTCCCGCCCAGTTCGCGTTTGTGCAGGATTTCCTTGAGTCAACTGCCCGTTCTCTGATACATTGTCTGTATCCGACCTGAAGCGCCGAACCGCAGAAAGTCGAGAAGTGGGGAGAGGATGCTATGCCACGGCAGTGGAGCGGACTTATCGAACGGATCGACGAGTATCGCTGGCGCATTCCGCGAAAGTACAAACCGGAGATGCGCAGCGATGCGATAGTCTACGCCTCGGGCGAGATGATGCGAGAGATCAAATCGGACAACTCGCTCGAGCAGGTGGCCAATGTGGCCTGTCTGCCTGGGCTGATCGGCAACTCCATGGCCATGCCGGACATCCACTATGGGTATGGGTTCCCCATCGGCGGGGTGGCCGCGACCGACGTGAAGGAGGGCGTGGTCTCACCGGGCGGGGTGGGCTATGACATCAACTGCGGCGTCCGCCTGTTGCGCACGAACCTCGCTCGCAAGGAAGTCGAGCCGAAGATAAAGGACATAGTAAATCAACTGTTCGTCGACGTTCCTTCCGGGGTCGGGAGCAAGGGGAAGGTGCGAGTCAATGCCGCCGAGCTGAGGAAAGTGCTCACAGAGGGCTCCCGCTGGGGTGTCGCCCGCGGCATGGGCTGGTCCGAGGACCCCGACCACATCGAGGGAGGTGGCCGCATCGAGGGGGCGGACCCGAGCGTGCTATCGGAGCGCGCCATCGAGCGCGGGCGCCCGCAGCTCGGCACGCTTGGGGCTGGCAACCACTTCCTCGAGGTGCAGGTCGTGGACCAGATCTTCGATGCGGAGGCCGCGGAGGCCCTTGGCGTTGCCGAGGTCGGCCAGGTCACCGTCATGATCCATACGGGATCGCGCGGCCTGGGCTATCAGGTGTGCGACGACTCGCTCAAAGTGATGCAGCGGGCCGTGAACAAGTACGGCCTCCAGCTCCCCGACAGGCAACTCGCCTGCGCCCCGGTGCAATCGCCGGAGGGGCAGAGCTACCTGGCCGGGATGGCGGCGGCTGCGAACTACGCCTGGGCCAATCGCCAATGCATCACTCACTGGACGCGGGAGGCCTTCGAGCGCGTGTTTGGCACGGGCGCCCGGAAGCTCGGCCTGGAGATCGTCTACGATGTAGCCCACAACGTCGCCAAGATCGAGGAGCACGAGGTGGGCGGCGTCCGCAAGACCCTTTGCGTCCACCGAAAGGGCGCCACGCGGGCCTTTGGGCCGGGCGGGCCGGAGCTGATTCCGCTCCACCGGAAGACCGGCCAGCCGGTCATCGTCCCGGGCAGCATGGGCACTGCCTCCTATTTGTGCGTGGGGACGGAGCGGGCGATGAAGGAGACATGGGGCTCCACCTGTCATGGCGCAGGGCGGGTGATGAGCCGGCACGCCGCCATCCGACAGGGCCGGGGACGCAACATCGCCAGGGAACTCGAGTCGAAGGGGATCTACACGCGGGCAGCCAGCCGCCAGGTGCTGGCCGAAGAAATGCCGGAGGCATACAAAGACGTCGATGAGGTCGTGCGGACCTGCCACGGGGCCGGCATCTCGAAGCTGGTCGCGAGGCTGATTCCGCTCGGCGTGATGAAGGGCTAGCCAAAAGGAGCGCCTGCCCGCTGCGCAGAAAGGCGACATGGGTTCTGCCCGCCTCGTCCATGCTTCGATTTCTGCACCGCACCTATGTCGCCGTCTTTCGCAGCTATCCGATGCTTGCTCGGATGGCGGCGGTCGCGCTGCTGGCCGAGATGCTCTTCGCCTCCGTCAACAACTACGCCCTGTCCTTCTATGTTCTGGATGACCTGAAGCAGGCCGGCCGCACTCTCGGCATACTTGCATCGACCTTCCTCGTCGTCGAGATGCTGCTGAAGCTTCCCTTCGGCCACCTCTCGGATCGCTACGGAAGGCGCCTCTTCGCCTCGGCCGGTCTCTCGCTCTGTGTGCTGACCCCCGCCGTTATCTGCATCGTGCCGATCGACGTGTTCGTGGCAACGCCCGTGCTGGTCTTCGTGCTCCTGATCCCGCTGCGGGCGCTGGACGGCACGGGCGCGGCTGCGCTCTGGCCTCCGCTGTTCGCGGGGGTCCCCGATAACGTCCCCCAGGATCGCCGCGGCCTCGCTATGAGCGTGATGAACACGTCCTATCTGGCCGGGCTGGCGCTCGGGCCGAGCCTGGCCGGACTCGCCATGAGACTCGCCTCGGGCATGGGGGCCAGCGGGGAGTGGGTCAGCAAGGCCCCCTTCGCCCTGGCTGGGACGGCCGCCGTCGGTGCCGCCGTGGTTGCCAGGACCCTGCCGGAGAGCCGGGGCGCGGTGGCTGAGCGGAAAGAGACAACGCCCGGAGGCAGTATGCCACCGGTGAAGCTGATCGCCGTCATCCTGCTAATCTCGTTTGCCGAGATGTTTGCGGTGGGCACGCTGGCCCCGTATATGGCACCCTACATCAAGGAGGTCTCGGGGATCGCCCGCAGCGACGTGGGTTTGCTGCTGCTTTTGCTGTTCCTCCCGGCCGGCATCCTGGGCATACCGGTCGGCCGCATGGTGGACCGCTGGCCCCGCAATCGCGTAGTTCAGGCGGCCATGGCAACCGCGGCGGCGGGGCTGTGGCTTGTTCCCTTCTGCGCCTCCCTTGTCACGCTTCTAATGGCGGGCGTAGTCGTGATGTTCGGTTTCCTGTTCGGGCTCCCGGCGTGGCTTGCGCTGGTGGCCGACAGCGCTCCAAAGGGCAAGCGGGGAATGATGATGGGGCTCATGTCCACAGGACAGGGAGCGGGCGCGTTTCTCGGGCCGCTGCTAGGCGGCTATCTCTGGGACATCGACATCCACTACCCCTGGTATGCCGCAGCGGGCGTGTTGGCCGCGGCGGCCGCGGCGGCCCTCTGCTGCCTTGGGGCGCGCTGGGGAGGCGGCGCGGCGCACGTCGGCGAACCCCGAGGCTTGAGGAGGGCTTGAGCAGCTGAGCCATGGGCACGAACCTCGTCCTGCTAGCGGTGAGCTTCGTCGTGATAATCGTCGGCGCCGAGCTGTTCACCAACGGAGTCGAGTGGCTCGGCGTGCGCCTGAAGCTCTCCGAGGGAACCGTCGGAAGCGTGCTCGCGGCGGTGGGCACGGCACTGCCCGAGACGATGATCCCCTTCGTGGCCCTGGTGTTCTTCAAGGCGGAGGCGAGCGAGGAGATCGGTCTGGGGGCAATCCTCGGGGCGCCCTTCATGCTCGCCACGCTGGCCTTCTTCGTGACCGCGCTCGCGGCGTGGGTTTACCGGAAGCGAAGAGATGTCGGGTCGCGTCTGACGGTGAATCGGAGGATCTTGACCCGGGATTTGGGGTTCTTCCTTCCGCTCTATGGTGCGGCCATCGGAGTGAGCTTCACGCCGGTCGGACACTGGCTGCGCGTGTTCGTGGCAGTGGGACTCATCGCGGTGTATGCCTTCTATCTCTACCTGAACCTGCGGGAAACGATGGAGGGCGAGAAGGAGGAGCCCCTCACTTTGAATCTGATCTGGGCCGCCCTGCCGTTGCTGCGTCCACGCCCCGATCGCGGAGCGCACCGCGATCGGCGGGCATTCGTCAATGGGCGGCGCCCCCGGCTGCGCGCCGTGTCGGGTCAGGTTCTCCTCGCCCTGGGGCTCATCATCGGAGGCGCGGTGGAGTTCGTGCGGGCGACGCAGGAGATCTGCATGGGACTGGGGTTCCCACCCCTGGTCTTCGCGCTGATCGTCGCACCCGTCGCCACCGAGCTCCCGGAGAAGTTCAACTCCGTGATCTGGATCCGGCAGAGCAAGGACACGCTCTCGCTCGGGAACATCACGGGAGCGATGGTGTTCCAGTCCACCTTCCCCGTGACGCTGGGGATTCTGCTGACGGACTGGCACTTCCGCAGCCTGGCGACAGGGGACTGCGCGCTGCTGTCGGCGGGGATCGGCCTGTTCAGCGCACTGCTCGTACTGGGCACTGTGCGCTCGGGCCGAGGGGGGACGATGGCGCCCTGGGTGCTGGCGGTCGGCCTCGTCTGGTGGCTGGCGTTCTTCGGGTACGTCGTGGCGACGCACATACTCTAGGCGACGAGGGGCACAGTGCTACTCGACGCGGCGGTCCTCACGATCATCGTCGGAGTGATTGCTGGCGGTCGGCTCGGCCGGCTCAAGGACCTCGACCTGCGCGCACCGGCCGCGTTCATAGCGGCCGCGGGGCTTCAGGTCGGCCTGATGGTTCTCGGGGCAGCGAAGCTCTCTCTGCCGGCGGCTCTGGGCCCGGGCATTCACCTCGCCTCCTTCTTGCTGCTGCTGGGCGGCCTCTGGCTCAACCGACACCTGCCCGGCGTACGGCTGGTGGGGCTGGGGGCGTTCCTGAACTTCCTGGTCATCGCCGCCAACGGCGGATCGATGCCCGTGGACCACGGCCTGGCCGAGCGGGCGGGGAACGGCGCGCTCGTCGAGCTGCTCGACTCACCTGACTACACCATGCACGAGCCGGCGACCGCAGCCACCCGCCTGCGGCCGCTGGCCGATGTGCTGCCGCTGCCGATGGTGCCGCGGCCGGGGTTCTTCAGCCCCGGCAGTGTCGGCGACATCCTGGTTACAATCGGGGCCTGCTGGCTGATCTTGTATGCGCTGGGCGCGTTCGGCCTCGGCCGCAGGCGAAGCGATGAAACCGGGGAAGGTGAGCCCCAATGAAGCGCACGTACGCGGAGCACCTGAAGGCGAAGGACGCAAGCTGCCTGGGCCAGTGGTGCCTCTTCCACGGACCGGAGCAGCACCTCAAGCGAGAGGCGCTGGCGGCGCTCAGGCAAGAGGCGCGGGAGGCCGGGGCAGGGGAAGAGCCGACGTGGGAGGTCCTGGACGGCATCTCGGCCACCGCCGCGGATGTCCTGCATCGCAGCCAGACAGGGGCCTTGTTTGGCGGCTCCCGTGTGATCGTCGTGGGGGAGGCGCACCGGATGTCTGCCGCGGAGCAGGAGGGGCTGAGGCGGGCCGTCGGGCATTTGCCTGCAGGAGTGACGGTTGTCCTGGTGACCGGCGAAACCGGGGAGCGCAAGCGGCAAAAGGCAGTTGGGGCCGCGCTCCAGCGCGCCATCGCCAAGCAGGGGCTTGTGATCGAGTTCCGGTCGCTGAAGGTGCGCGAAGCCGCGGCGTGGGCGATCGCCCGGGCCAAGGAGCTGGGGAAGAAGCTCGAGCCGGCGGCGGCCCGGAAACTCGTCGAGCAAAAGGTTGGCACCGGCCTTGCAGGGGTGGAAGCCGAGGTTCAGAAGCTTGCGCTGTTCGTGGGCGATGCTGAGGTCATCGCTAGCTCCGACGTGGATGAGGTGAGCCCACGCCTGGTGGAGGAGGACATATTCCGCCTCCTCGATGCAGTCGGCCGCCGGGACGCGGGCCGGGCCGTGGCGATCCTCAGGGCGCTGCTGCAGGAGCGGCGGGAGGAGCCGGGTCGCATCCTCGGCATGCTCGCTCAGACGATACGCTTGATCTGGCAGACGAAGCTGCTGGTGGAGCGCGGCTGGCGGCCGGGGCAGGAAGTAGACGAGGAAACGGCCGCGCTTCTGCCACAGGACGACCGGAAGAACGCGCTGGTGCAGTTTGGCCGTCGGTCCTGGCTGGCGGAGCGCACGGCGAGGCAGGTGAGCCAGTTCACGTGGGAGCAGCTGAGCGAGGCGGTTCAAGCTCTCCACGGCTGCGACCTCGCCATCAAGAGAGTGCGCGGCAAGCTGACCGACCCGGCGGGAGCGCTCGAGCTGCTGGTGATTCAGTTGTGCACCGACGTGGACCTGTCGGTTTGGGAGAGTCCGTCGGGCGAGCGCGTGCTCGGGTAGGCGAGGAGAGGGAGCGCACGGCCATGACGCGGGAAGGCGCCGGGCTTAGCAGACAGGCATTTCTGAAGGCGGCGGCCGCCGTCAGTCGCAGGCAGGGGGCGGCGGCGCTTGCGGAGCTGGTCGATGGGCGCGCCGACGATCTTGATGTGATCGGGGCGGCACAGGCAGGAACTCGGAGAGCAGGCAGTGTTGGAACCCACACGAGTCCGGGCAGGCTGCCAGGGCTGAGGCTTAGAGGTGAGACCGAGCGAGACCCGCATTTCATGCGAACGCAGCGGGAGACCGGTCCCCATCACTCTGTCGTTCGCTGGAAGCTTCCGGCAAACGGTGCCAGTGATCACAATGACGGTCACGATACGCGACGCGGTCGGGGGCAATGACACGCACGCGTTCGCGCTGGACACAACGGAATGTATCATTGCGCGGTGCGCCGAGGACTTGCAGGTGCTGTACGACACACGAAACGTAACGGTGTTCCCTGCTCTGCACGATGATGCGTATGTGGGGAGTTACATCGCCTTTCGCGCTCACGACCTTGAGGCTGAGGCAATCAGCCTAATGGGGATGTTCAACTGCTACCTCGAAGTCGACGTAGACCAAAGCCATGAGCTGGACGAGAAGCTATCGGAGTCGGATTCGTACCGAGAGGAGAAGCAGGCCCTTGGGCCGTTCGCATGGGTAATTGGCTTCCACGGGTTTGTGATCAAACGCGGGGACCTGCCGGAGATCATAGCGAAGTTGAAGACCATCGCCGAGGGCCAATGAACACCGCGGTGATGGACGACGCTGGGGCGCGACCACCTATAGCTGGGATGTCAAGAACCATGTGACGCTGGTGAAGCTGTCGGATGCCGCCCGCCGCCTGGTGGACTCCAGCAACAACCACACCGACATCTACCATCTGACCGCCTTGGGGGAGGTGAGGTCGGGCACGGTCAACACCCACGGCCTGCCTCGGCGATCATCCACATCCTTCTCGGCGGAGCCGCGCTCGTCGGCACTGATGCCGCTCTCAGACGTAGGCGAAGGGGCGGCGGTAGCGCTTGCGCACCTGTTCGATGGGCGCGCCGACGAGCTCGATGTGATCGGGGCGGTGCTCTCCGAGGCCTCTGCGGGAGCAGAGCCTGAGATGCTTCACCCGCCTTGGATCGATCCCCATCACCATCGCGCCCACCGCATCGGTGGCAACCGGATCGGCGCCGGCCACGATCGCATCGGTCTGCACGGGCGAGCCCGAGCTCTCGTGGCGCTCGCAGCCGATGAGGCCGTCGATGACGGTAAGCTTTGCGCGTAGGACGCTGGCCAGGTCACACAGCCGCTCGTGGAGCTTCCGGTGCATGATCTCCTTCTCGGGGAAGACTGCGCCCATGAGGTTCTTGATGCCGAGGGTGATGTAGGCCATGCTGTGGCACTTGAGCTTGGGAATGCTGATGAGGCAGTCGGCCTCCAGCACGGTCTTCGGCAGAACGACCTGCGCGAGCGACAGCGCGTCGGGAATATCCACGGCGACGTGCTCATCGTCGTAGAGGTTGAGCAGACGCACGCCTCTGCGCTCTGCCATCTGGGGCAGGCCGACCATGTCGAAGGCGCGCTGGGTGCGGGCCCTCTCCCAGGTGCTCTCCGCGACGGTAATGTCCCTGGCGCCGATCTCTTCCTGCAGCCATGCGATGACCGCCTCGATCACGCGCGGGTCGGTGGTCACGCCCGTATCGGGCATCATCGGCTCGACGTAGTTGGGCTTGAGGACGACACCGTCGTCGGGGGCGATGGACCGAGCGGCGCCAATCAGTTCGAGCGCTTCCCTCACGGCCGGGAAAGAATCGCGCGCACGCACGACGGCGACGATGGGACGAGACATCTCCGCTGTTCCTCAGGGAATCTCTGCTCCAGCTATCTCTTAAGTCTGATACCCCCGACCAGCAGATCTTCCTCTCCCAAATCCCGCGCGCCGAGTAGCAAACTCCACTCCGTGCGACCCGCGAAGACCGGAACGTCGGCCATGACGTCGGCGCGGGGATTGTTGGGGTCGAACACATCGAGCGAGAGCACGGCACGGCTGGGAAGGTCGAAGTCCACGCCTATGCCCAGCCTCGAGCGCATGAGGCCGTATCGCAGCGCCGTCTTCTCCTGCTCGTCGCCGATCTGCGCGTTCACCTCGTTCTGCTCGCCAATGTCATCCAGGCCCAGTCGGAGGAACCGATTGGGACGGGTTTCGAAGTCGAGGTTGATCGTCGGGAACCAACGGTCCGCCTTCCCGCTGTAGGCGACGTCGAACGCCGCCTGGATCTCGGGTGGCTGCAGCCGCTCGCGAATTGCCTGGCTGGTCTCAGCCATCTCGTCGGCCTCTGCTGCGAGGCGGGGCACGACCGGTGCGGCCTCGCGGAGTTCCGCGGAGAAGACCTTGAGGTCCTCGCCGACTTGCTTGGCCGACTGCGCGGCCGCATGGATCGCCGAAACGGTTTCGCGCAGCTGCTCCTGAATCTGAGGATCGTCGGCCAGCTGTGCCAGGGCCGCGGAAAGCTCGGCGGCGTTGGCCGCGACCTCTCGGGCGTGCTCCGCAGTCTGCGCGAGATCGTCGAGAGTTGCCCCCTCCGTGACGCGCGAGCGGAACTGCGCGGTGACCGACCGCAAGTCCGCGGAGGCGCCCTTCAGGTTACCCAGAGCGGCCATTATCTGGGGCCTCGAGTCGTCGGCCAACGCGGCTGTCGTGTCTGCCAGTTCGGAGGCGGCCGTCGCCGCCTCCGAGAAGCCCTGGAGGGCCGAGCGGACCCCCACCAGAATCTCCTGGTCGGTGAGGACGACGTTGAGGGCCCGGGAGGTGCGGTTGAGGTTCGCCAGCAACTCGCTGCCTGCCGCGGAGAGGTCTCGCAGGGTCGGCTGGACGACACCGTCGACGCAGAAGCCGTCGGTCATCCTTGCGGCGTAGGGGTCTGGAGGCGCGGGGACGACCTCGACGAAGCGCTCTGGGATGATGCCGCTGGTGGCGATCTGGAACTTGTAGCTGTCGTAGAGTTCGTAGCGCTGGTCGATGGCGAGGGTGACGTCGGCCTTCAGGTCTGGGTTGATCTCGACGGCGTGAACCTTGCCGATCCTCACGCCGACCATGCGGACGGGATCGCCGGGCTCGAGGCCGCGGGCGCTCTCGAAGGTGACACAGACGTGGTAGGTGGCGGCCGCCGCGATGTAGCCGCGGATGTAGAAAAGGTAGAAGCCGACTAGGAGGATCGCGACGAGGGTGATGACCCCAACCTTGATCTCTGCTCCAGGGCGCATATGACTACCCTCCGTTCAGCATCTGGGGCTCCTCGGTCATGGGACCGTCGGGGCTCCCGGAGAGGAACTGGCGAACTGCCGGGTCGCGGCTATGCTCAAGCCGTTCGATGGCATCGACGGCGAGAAAGCGGCCCTGGTGAAGCACGGCGGCCCGGTCGGCGACGCGGCGGAGGCTGCGGACGTCGTGCGACACGATCATAGAGGTGACGTCGACCTGCTCGCGGAGCCGTACGATGAGGTCGTCGATGGCGGCTGCGGAGATGGGGTCGAGGCCGGCGGTGGGCTCGTCGTAGAGCACGATGGCGGGCCGCTGGGCGAGGGCGCGGGCGATGCCGACGCGTTTCCGCATCCCGCCGGAGAGCTGGGCGGGGAGGAGGTGCTCGGTGCGGGCCATATCGACCATGTCCAGCAAATCGCGAACACGCCCCGGTATCTCATCGGCCGGCAGAAGTCGATGTTCGACGAGCGCGAAGCCGACGTTTTCCGCCACCGTCAGCGAATCGAAGAGAGCCGCTCCCTGGAAGACCATGCCCATGTCGGCGCGGATGCGGGCCAGATCGTGCTCGCGCAGGTCGGTGATATCCTCGCCGTTGATGCGGATGCGGCCGGCGGTGGGCTTGATGAGCCGCATGATGAGCCGCAGGATCGTCGTCTTGCCGGTGCCGCTGCGCCCCATGACGGCGACGATCTCCCGCGGGGCCACGGTGAGGTCGACGTCGTCGAGGATGACGGCGCCGTCTACGGTGTAGCTGAGATCTTCCAGTTGTATTGGCGGAGCCAACGTGTCTTGTATTGGCGGAGCCAACGTGTCCTGCATGTCATCTGCCGAATATCGCGGCGGTGAGGAAGAGGTTGGTGACGTAAATGAGAACGATGGTCAGGACGACGGCGCTGATGGTGGCGCGTCCGACGCCGGCTGCCCCGCCGGTAGTCCGAAGGCCCTGTCGGCACCCGACGATGGCGATGATGAGCCCGAAGACGAGAGTCTTGGCGATGCCGCCGAAGAACTCCGTGTTGTCGAGGAAGCGCTGAACGGAGGACATGTACTCGCCAACGCTAACGCCGAAGTGGAGCGCCATGACGAAGGCGCCGAGGAGACCGGAGGCAATAGCGACGACGGTGAGGATGGGGAGCATGACGACGCAGGCGGCGAGCCGAGGAACGACGAGGTAGTAGACGGGGTTGACGGCCAGGGCGCGGAGCGCGTCGACCTGTTCGGTGACAGTCATCGTGCCCAGTTCGGCGGCGAAGGCTGAGCCGACGCGGGCGGCAACCACGACGCCGCACAGGGCGGGCGCCAGCTCACGGGCGATGGCGAGGGCGGTCGTGCCGCCGTAGTAGCTGGTTGCGCCGAAGCGGACCATCTGGCCTGCGGTGTTCCATCCCCAGGCGAGGCCGACGAAGAAGAGAGTGACGCTCACGATGGGGAGGGAATCGGCCCCGGCAACGGCCATCTGCTGCACCGTGCGGCGCAGGCCGACGCGCCCCCGGAGCGGGTAGGTGAGCGCCCTGAGCAGCAGCAGAAAGCTGTCTCCCGTGAAGTCAAGAGCAGCGAACATCTGGCGACCTACGGCTCGCACCATGTGAGCTTACCCCATCTTCACGAAGTACTCGTGTACGCGCGGATCGTCGGTGAGCTCGGGATGAAACGCCAGCGCGAGCATCTCGCCCTGGCGTGCCGCCACTATGCGGTCCTCATGGGTGGCCAGCACGTCGACGCCGTTCCCCACGGATGTTATCACCGGCGCGCGGATGAAGACCCCTCTCACGGGTCCGCCCTCAAGGCCCTTCACTTCGAGGTCGGCCTCGAAGCTGTCTGCCTGTCGCCCGAAGGCATTTCGCTCCACCGCGATGTCCATGACGGCGAGAGCCGGCTGGTCTCCCGCGGCATTATCGACGGTCTTGGCCATCACTATCATGCCGGCACAGGTGCCAAGAAGAGGCCTTCCGGCCCGGACAAGCTCCCTTACGGGCTCCAGCAGGCCATAGCGTGCCGCGAGCTTCCCGATGGTGGTGCTTTCGCCGCCGGGTATGACGAGGCCCCGCACCGCAGCGACCTCCTCCGCTGTGCGCACGGTCCGGGCCTCCACTCCCAGGCGCCGCAGGGCCTGAAGGTGCTCCCGTACGTCTCCCTGAATCGCCAGCACGCCAAACGCCACGTCTCACTCCTGTACGATGAGAGCCGCCGCGGGGCCGCCCTGGCACCCTCCCGTAACCGTGGGTTGTAACCATTGGGCGTCCGCAAACCGGATGAAACATGGCAGCCGCTGTGCGACAGGGCAGCCGGCGCCGCTTTGCACTCGTGGCCAAGGTGGTTTCCCGCCCGATGGCTGCGCTCACCAGCCCCTGGTCTGGAGGAGTTCTTTCTCGTCCAGCTTGGCGACGTCCAGGCCCGCCATCGCCTCGCCGATGCCTTCGGAGACTCGGGCCACCACCTCAGGCTTGTCGTAGCACGTGGTGGCCTCGACGATGGCGCGGGCTCGCCCCGCGGGATCGTTGGACTTGAAGATTCCGGAGCCGACGAAGACCGCCTCCGCGCCGAGCTGCATCAGCAAGGCCGCGTCGGCCGGCGTGGCGATGCCGCCGGCGGCGAAGTTCGGGACCGAAAGCTTCCCGGCCTCCGCCACCTCGCGGACGCGTTCGTACGGAGCCCCGAGCTCCTTGGCCGCCGCCATCAGCTCATCCGAACGAAGGGTCGTGAGGCGGCGGATCTCGGACTGAACGAGGCGCATGTGCCGCACCGCCTCCACCACGTTGCCGCTGCCGGCCTCTCCCTTCGTCCTGATCATAGCTGCCCCTTCGCCGACGCGCCGGAGCGCCTCGCCGAGATTCCGACATCCGCAAACGAATGGCACTCTGAACTGGTGCTTGTCCACATGATATTGCTCGTCGGCCGGCGTCAGGACCTCGCTCTCGTCGATGAAGTCGACGCCGAGCGCCTCCAAGACCTGGGCTTCGGCGAAGTGCCCGATACGGCACTTCGCCATGACCGGTATCGTCACGACGGCCATGATCGCCTTGATCTTTGTCGGGTCGGCCATTCGGGCCACCCCGCCTTGCGCACGAATGTCGGCGGGCACCCGCTCCAGGGCCATCACCGCCACAGCCCCTGCCTCCTCCGCAATCTTCGCTTGGTCGGCCGAGGTGACATCCATGATGACCCCGCCCTTCAGCATCTCGGCCAGGCCCACCTTGTTGCGCCAGGTAGACTTCTCTGCCATGAGCGACCTCCGAACTGTCAGCAGGACTGAGCTGGGCGCCTGCGCCTGCGACAGGCCAGCCCCGCTTCTGCTAGTACTATTATGTACGGCCCGGCGGCGCCTGGCAAGGCCTTCGCCCCGACGTTCGGTGACCAGCAACGTGACGCGGGAGTCGAAAGTGGGCTGTGTTCCCGTTGACGCCGCGCCAGTGCCTCCGCTATACTTTCGTTTCTGAGCCAAGTGAGGAGGGTCTAGCATGCTCGCCCTTCGGCGGAGCCGAAGCCGGGAACGCGTTTGTGCCGGCAGCGGATGCATCCTTCTCGGTCCGGGAGGTAAGGAATGATTGTCGAGGCGACTACGCCGACGCGGATCGATCTGGCGGGCAGCACGCTGGACCTCTACCCGCTCTACCTGTTCTTGGAGGGCGGGGTAACCGACAACGCGGCGATCAACTGGCTCAGCAAGGTCCGGATTGAGACCCGCGATGATAGGGAGGTGCATCTGTGCTCGGAGGATCTCGGCACGGAGTTGGTGGCACAGTCGGCGGAGGAGCTGCCGCTTGATCAGGACCTGAGCCTGGTGGCCAGGGTGGTGAAGTTCTACGCCCCGAAGACTGGGGTGAATGTGATCACGGAAAACAGCGTGCCTCACGGGTCGGGCGTGGGCGCATCGTCCTCGCTTCTCATCGCCCTGAGTGGAGCCCTGGATCGGATCAACGGCACGAACATGGATCCCGAGCTCTTCGTGGAGTACGGCGCCAATCTCGAAGCCCAAGTAATCGCCATACCGACCGGAAAGCAGGACTACCTTGCCGCCCTCTACGGCGGGGTGAATGCGCTTCACTTTGGTGTGGACGGCTGGAGGCGGGAGAGCGTGATTGCCGAGGAGGAGAAGCTCCAGGTTCTGGAGGATCGGATTGTGCTCACCTTCACTGGGGAGTCGCACTTCTCGGGTACGAACAACTGGAACATGTTGAAGCGCTTCGTGGAGGATGAGCCGAACTCGCGGAACTCGATGCGCAGGATCAATGAGATCGCGGTGGAAATGCGGGAGGCGCTGCTCGCCTTTGATCTTGACTCGGTGGCAACCTTGCTTGCCAAGGAATGGGAGTGCAGGAAGCAGCTGGCCGAGGGTGTGACGACGGCCCAGATTGAGAAGATTGTGGAGGCGGCGAAAGCCGCTGGTGGTCTGGCCTCGAAGGTGATGGGAGCCGGGGGTGGTGGGTGCATGATCGCGATTGTGGGGGAAGGCAAGCGGGGCGCCGTCGAGGCGGCC
>CAZLHI010000011.1:0-32576 GCA_964559435.1 uncultured bacterium
TGATGATACAGGAGCGGGACCGGACACTCAACCCTAGACTGCGCTCAGGCCGGTTTCACAGGTGGTTGACAACCACACAGGGCTTCGGCATCGATGTCCACCAGTGAAATGGTGCTGCCCCCCAGCGCAGGATTCGTCATGATGTCCGCGACCATCCCCGGACCGAAGTCCGAGCTTCCCGCTCCGATAATCACGATCTTAGTGGCTGGCACTTACCTCCTCCGGTTTGGAATCATTGACTTCGGTTGATGCGTGTAGAGGGGCTTGCCGCCGCTCTCGAACATGCAAGCCCAGAAGGCGCTGAAGAGTCGCCCCACCATCACTAGTTGGGTCCCGCTCCTCGTAGCTCCCGAAGCTTGCCCTCAACGACCTCCAGCTCCGGCATGATTTCGTGCCGCTCCGGGCTCGTTCGGGCCAACTCAATGGCGCGCTGGCACTGTGCGATCGTGCGTGCGACATCCACCGCCTTCGGCGCGCGGCCGGCGAATCGGTCGAAGTTGTCGCAGTATACCTTGGATAGAACGTCCGGCTGCAGGCCGAGCCCGTGCTGCTGTCCGCCAAGCCAGTCAAAGGTTCGGTCCGTTTCGAGGAACGTCCTCATCCCCCGGATCTTGGCGACGGCATCTTCCTTGCTCATCTCGTAGACCCCGCTGCCGGCCATGTTGTCAGTCCCGAAGAAGATCCGGTCTTGATACGTGATGAAGAACTCCCGCCACCGCTCGGGATCCTTAGAGAAGTTCCAGTACATCTCGCCGCCCGGCGTCAGATCGAGGCCGACATTCGGGTACTCCCCCAGGAACGCCGCCGCCCTGTCAAGATCGGCCGAGAGGAAGTAGAAGTGCGCGAACACGACGCGCAGCCCCGGGAACTTCTGCAGCACGTGTTCCATCTCTTGATAGATCTGCTCTTTGCTCGGATAGCCTCCGCCGCCGTAGAACCAAGGCCCCTCGCGGATCTCCTTCGGCGCGTCCGGGGCCCAGAATGTCTCCGGGTCGGCCACGTGGTAGAGGACGGGAATGCCCTCCGCCTCGAGATAGGCGTAATACGCATCGTAGTCCGGCGAGTCCAGGGGCTCTTCCAGGGCCTTTCTCTCCGTCGGCTTGCCTTCGAGCATCTTCATCCCATCACAGCCGGCCTCGATCAGCCCCCGCGCCTGTTCTTCGTAGCTCAGCGGGTCCTGCACGGTGCCGGTCCGCGGGTGCCAGAGGCATCCGAACGAGTAGATCGTCCCGGGGTGGAGCGCCTTCGCCAGCAGTCCAACGCAGTTCTGGCTCAGGCTCTTGTCGCCCATCAGTGCGGCCGAGAGTATGGTGACACTGCGCAGCCCCGACGCGCTGACGATCTCCATCAGGTCTGGAACACCGTCGAGGCCCCACACGTGAAAGTGACAGTCCGAAGGCTGGATCTCCATGAAGTCGCTCATCACATCTCCTTCCGGCAGCTCGACTGGGTGTGCTCGCTTCAGGCGGACAGCAAGGGACGCATGTCTCTGTGAAAGGCCGTCCTGCCGAATCCAACCATGCCGGTTGGCTATCTTCGACCTGGAGGGCTGGGTGTCCCCCGCGGGCGCTCGAGACTCGCAGCCTGTCTCACGTCACATGAGAAGGAGTCAGCCCGTGCACGCGCAGAACGTGCTCAGGGCGGCCCTAGGCGTACCGGACACCCACGACCTCACCCAGGCTTGACAGGGAAGGGCCGGACCGCTGACCGCACGATAAGGAGGCGACTCTCATGTCAATCCCTTGCTTGGCAGGAGGCCAGCTCGCCGTGCTGTCGGAAGACGATATAGCCAAGGTGCATGCCGCCACCTTGGCGGCGCTGGCGGAGGTGGGCGTGAGGGTGGACTATCCGCCCGCGCTGGCGCTGTTCCAAGACCACGGGTGTCGCGTGGACTTCGACCGGCGAATCGTCTTCATCCCGGAGGAGGTCCTGCGCCGCGCGCTGGCCACCGCCCCCAGTCGCTTCACGCTCTACGGCAAGTCGCCGCAATGGGATGTGGGCGTCGATCTCGAGCGCGTCTACACGATCGGAGGGTCGTGCGCCCTGGAGGTGCTCGACCTCGACGGGCTGAGGCGAAGGGCAACCCTCCAGGACCTGGTGGACCTGACGAGGCTTCAGGACGGGCTGGAGAACCTCCACATCATGCACTCTCTGGTGGTTCCCCAGGACATCCCGCAGCCGGGCTTCGAGCGCATCATGTTCGCGAACGTCATGGCACATACCACGCGCAACTTCTACTCGCAGGGCCAGGGAGGCCGCAGCGTTCGCGACCAGGTCGAGATGGCCGCGGTCATCCAGGGGAGCACGGAGGAGGTGAGCCGCCGGCCCATCTTCACCATCGTCTGCTGTCTCATCAGCCCGCTCGTGCAGACGGCGGAGCGGGTCGAGGAGCTGATGGAGGCGGCGAGACTCGGCATCCCCCTGTACATCGAGGTGGATACGATGGTAGGCGCGACGGCGCCGGTCACCATCGCCGGCGCCCTGGTGGAGGAGTGCGCGAACGTGCTCTGCGGAGTGACGGTCGCGCAGCTCGTGAATCCAGGCTGCCCCTGCATCTTCTCCATCGCCTCCGGCATCTTCAACATGACGAACGGGCAGTACTCGGGCGCCGCCCCGGAGGCGAACCTGCTCCACGCGGCCACCGCGCAGATGGCGCGCTTCTACGGCCTTCCGTTCCAGGGCGGCACCGGGATCGAGGCCACCGTTCCCGACGCGCAAGCCGGCTACGAACGTGCGCTGCAAGTGCTCACCAATGCGCTTGCCGGCACGAACTTCATCCATCTCTCGGTGGGGATGATGGAGCAGATGCTGCTCGCCTCCTACGAGCAGTGCGTCATCGATGATGAGATTCTCGGCGCGGCCTTCCGCGTCACGCGCGGGGTGGAGGTGAACGAGGACACGCTTGCACTGGAGGTGCTGCGGGAGGTCGGCCCGGGCGGCAACTTCCTCGGCCACGATCATACTGCACAGCACCTGCGCAAGGAGTTCTGGTTCCCGAAGGTCACCAACCGTGAAACCTATCCGGGGTGGATGGCGGCGGGCGGGAAAGACATGCGCCAGCGAGCGAACGAGCGGGCGCGGGAGATCCTGGCAACTCATAATCCCAGGCCCCTCTCTCCCGAGCAGGAGGCAGAGGTGCACCGCATCGCCAAGGCGGCCCAGGAGTGGGCGCTCGCGCATCCCATGCTCGACTATCAAGAGGGCTGATCCCTTACTGGAGAAGGCTGACCATGAGGCTTGACATCGCGCCGTTCGCGTATGGGGAAGAGCAGGAAGATGGTGTGCTCACGTTTCGGTGGGAGGAACCCCGGGAGATACATCGGATCGAACTGCGGTTCGCGGAGGGCGAGCCGCTCCCGTCACCCCGCGACATCGGGATCTACTACTGGAAGGACCACTGGCCGGAGCAGCGCCTGACGCTCGCCGACCTCGGCCAGGGCCGCATCGGCTCCTTCGGCTGGAAGCCGCGGGACGATTGGTTCAACGGCGAGTGGTGCAAGGCCGACGCCGTGGCGCGGGCGAAGGAACAGGCGATCACCGCCAGGTTCGCTCCGCTTGGCCGCCGCGAGCATCCCGAACTCCGAGGGGACTACAACGTTCGCTTCCGCCAGGCGCTTCGTCTCCAGATCCGCCTTCCCGAGGGCAGTCCCTCTCCTGCCCAGACTGCAATCTTCACCGATACAGCCTTGCGCAGCCGCGCGATCACCGTGCAGTTCGGCTGTGGGCAGGCCGCCGCACCGGTGTGGGACGGCACCGCGGAGGTCTACAACGGAGTCCTCGAGAGCGCGCCTGCCGTAGAGCCGGGCGACTCCCGGCTTCAGTTGCGAGTGGCCTGCGCGAGGCCCGGGCCGCTGTCGGAGGACCACACCGTGATTACGCTTCGCAGCACCGCCTTCACCCTGTCCTTCCGGCCGGAAGACCTCGACGACGGGGAGCCCATCTGGATACCTGACTTCGGCGTTCTGGTCAGCGAGACCGGGTGGCGGCTCAGCTACGATGAATTCGCTTCGCGCCCAGCCGGTGTGACTCGTTATGAGGCCATTACCCAGCACCCGGAGCAGAGCCTGGCGCGGGCGATGCGCGAGCAGCCGCCGAAGGAACCGACGCATTTCGTCGTCGGCTGCGAGGGCGGACGCCAGAAGTTCGGCGTGGCAGCCCGTGGGGAGATCTTCGCGCTGGTGGGCTTCGTTCGCCGGGTGCCGGGCGCGGACACAGCGCGGCTGGGATGGGAGGGCGGCGGGTTCGGGCTTCGCCTGGGCTGGGATGGATGGCTGCCAATCGGTCGTCGGGTGGCACGGAACTACCTCCCAGTGCTCACCCAGTGGTTCTCGCGCGGCGGCCTCGACGTGCAGCAGGAGGTCTTCGCCGCCCCGCTCGGGCAGAGCCTTCTCGCCGGTCCCATCGCGGCCGACGCGCTGATCGCGTGTTTCTGCCGACTCACCTTCACCAACAACGGCACGACGGCGAGCAATGTGTCACAGCCGCTTGCGATGTTCACGTACCCGGACGGGGCCAGCGCGGGCTACATCCTGGGCGGGCAGCAGGCACCGCTCTATCGCGAGCAGCTCGCGGCCAGGGGCGATGCCGTCTGGGCGGTGGCGCCCAGAGAGCATGTGCGTATGGTCGTCGATGTTGGCGACAAGGGTGAAGTGGCCCAGGCCGGGCACGACCTCGTCTACTCCACAGACCTGGGGCCGGGTGAGAGCCATTCCCTGGTCCTGAAGATCCCTTTCCTGTGCGATCTGGATTCCGCCGAGGTCGAGTGTCTCCGGGGCACGGACTTCGAGGCCGCCCGCGCGGAGGTGCTGAGCTACTGGCAACAGCGCGTCGCCCAGGCCGCCGAGATCGTGGTTCCCGACACGGATATCACCGACTTCTACCGGAGCCATCTGACTCACATTCTGATCAACGATGACCACGAAGTGAACTCCGAGCGGATCATGGGGCGGGTCAGCTCGTTCAACTACGGCAACTACTCGAACGAGGCGACCATGCAGATCATGGAGCTGGACCGCCGCGGCTTCCACGCGGAGGCGCGGCGACACCTCGACACGTACCTCCACTACCAGGGAACGGTCGGCCTGCCTGGCAACTTCCAGAGCAAGGAGGGGGTCTTCTATGGGTCCGGCGGCTACGAGATGGGTGAGTACAACCAGCACCATGGCTGGGTGCTGTGGGGGCTGGCCGAGCACTACCGCTTCACCGGGGAGGCAGAGTGGCTGCGGCGGATAGCAGACAAGCTGGCGGCCGGGTGCGACTGGGTGATACGGGAGCGGCAGCAGACGAAGCGCACGGACTCGGGCGGGAAGCGGGTGCTGGAGTACGGCTTCCTTCCGGCGGGATCGCTGGAGGACGTGAAGGACTTCTACTACTGGCTCTCGACCAACTGCCTCACCTGGCGCGGGCTGGCCGCGGCCGCGCAAGCCCTGGCCGAGGTGGGGCATTCCGAGGGCGAGCGCCTCGTGCGCGAGGCAAAGGCTTACCGCGAGGACCTGCTCGCCGGCTACCGCGAGTCCATGTCTCGCTGCCCGGTGGTCCGGCTGCGGGATGGCAGCTATATTCCGCACTTCCCCTCCCGGCTCTATCTGCGCGGGCGCGATGTCGGCTGGATTCGCGAGGTCTTGGAGGGAGCCATCTGCCTGACCACCACGGTGCTGGACCCGAACAGCCGGGAGTCAACCTGGATCCTGAAGGACTACGAGGACAACCTCTATCTCGACGCGCCCTTCAACTACCCGCTGGAGAACTTCGAGAGAGAATGGTTCTCTCGAGGCGGCTTCAGCATGCAGCCGAATCTGCTCTACTTCCCCCCGCCCTACCTCTACCGCGACCAGATAGAGCACTTCCTGCGGGCCTTCTTCAACGGATTCGCCGCCTGCTGGCGGCGCGACATCCGCGCCATGGTCGAGCACCCGCTCCCCACTCTGTCCGAGTGGGCCGGCGATCACTTCAAGAGCTCCGACGAGGCGATGGTGGCGATGTGGCTGAGGATGATGTTCATCCAGGAGGTGGGCGACACGCTCTATCTGGGCCGCGGACTCCCGCGTGCGTGGATGGGCAGCGAGGAGGAAGTGGCAATCCGCAACGCCGCCACCTACTTCGGGCCCATGAGCCTCGCCTATCAGAGCTTGGACGGCGGGAGACGCATCGTCGCGCGGATAGAGCCACCTACTCGCAAGCCGCCTCGCCAGGTGATCGTGCGCTTCCGCCACCCAGAGAAAGCGCGCCTCACCGGAGCGCTCGTGAACGGGCAGCCCGTGGATTCCTTCGACGCGGATTGGGAATGGGTCGTGCTTCCCTCCATCGCGGGGCCCACCACAGTGGAGGGGCTGTTCTAGGAGTCCTGAGCGGACCTCACTTGGAGCGGCATCGGGTCAGCCCGCGTCTTCGCTCAGCCTGTTGAGAAGGTCCGCATAGGTCCCTGTCTCGAGGCCGAGGGCGCGCACGTGGCGGAATGTCAACTCGAGCATCCGCATCTCGGGATCGAACCGGGCGAGCGACCACGGGTGCCAGATCAGTGAGACGAACTTCAGCGACTCGGCGGCCGCCCGATCGAGGAAGACGCGGTGGACAGCGAACTCCTCCTCGGGCGTCCGGACGAAGCCGGGCGGGATCGCCTCCGGCATCTCCCGTGGCCACAGCGACAGCCGCCGAGGGCCCCACCCGTTGTTGTCCTTCAGCAGGTTCTCATGCCAGCCATGAGCGGGCAGCTCCCAGAGGTCTGGGAACCCGTCCTCGGAGTATCGGAACGGCTGGCTCAGCGGCGCGGGCAGACTGTAGTCCCTCCCCCAGGCCATGCTGCTCACGTAACGGAATCCCGACGCAGCCACGGGTTGCAGAACCTCGGGCGCGCCGCGCAGCCCTTCCTCGAAGCCACATCCGGGGCGCACCCCGAGGCATGGCCGCTCGAAGACCTGCTCCACCCACCGCTTGCCCAGCGATAGCTCCTCGGCGATCTCCTCCGGCGAGACGGCCGGCCCGCAGAAGGGCTGGTCTCGCAGGGACTTGTGAGAGTAGGTATGGGAAGCGATCTCGAAGAGGGGATCATCTAGCAGCGCCCGGCACTCAGGCCCGCGTGCCTCAAGCAGCTTTCCCGTGATGAAGAAAGTGGCCGGCATATCGTGCCGGCGGTGGACCTCCACGATGCGCCGGCAGGCCGCCAGGCAGGCAGACGTCTCGGTGTCATAGGCAGCGATGTACAAGGTCATGCGATCTTCCCGCCGTGTGAGCGCAACCGGCTCACTCACATCCATTTCGTCGCGGCGCTGTCCTCAGTGCAGTAGGCCGAGAGCACCTTGTTGATCGCCTTGGCGATGTTGCGGCAATCCGTCGCCGAGTACCACTGATTGAGCTGGATCGTGACGACACGGTCGAACAAGTCGTCCGCCACAGGACAGTCGCCTCGCGCGTACTCAACGCCCCCGCCCGCCCGCTGATACACCGGGCATTCCCACGGACACGAGACCTCCGTCGATCCGGTCTTATCTATGATGGGGTACATCCACGAGTACTGGTGCCAGTCCGGGGGCGCGTCCTCGCCGCGCATCCCGCACGAGACGCCCTCCGCGTTGAGCGCCGCGATGATTCGCCGCCCGAGCCGGATCGTCTCGGGGTAGAACCGCAGGAAGTACCCGACCTCGCCCTCGGGATCGTTGAGCTTCTGGGGCCTGATCTCTCGGTAACTCTTCAGGCGCTTCAGGATCCGGTGTTTGACTGTGCGGAAACGCCTCACCACGGCACCCATCTTCCTGAGCTGCCCGGCATCCACCGCGGCCCCGAGTTCGCTCATCCGGTAGTTGGTGCCGGGGAACAGCTCTCCGTCGTAGCGTGGCGGGGCGAAGCGATCCGGCCGCCAGAGCCCGCCGCATTCGATGAGCTGGCTAGCTCGCTCCCACACGCGCTTGCTGTCGGCGATCATGAGCCCGCCCTCGCCGCCGCCGACGATCTTGTAGGCCGAGATGCTGAAGCAGGCCACGTCGCCAAACGTGCCCACCAGCTTCCCCTTGTAGCTTGCGCCGCAGGACTGCGCGCAGTCCTCCACGACCCTCAACCTGTGCTTGCGCGCCACGCCCATGATGGCACGCATGTCAGGGACGCTGCCCATCACACAGGTGGGGGCAATGGCCACCGTGCGCGGCGTGACACGGTCTTCGATCTTCCGGGCGTCCATGGAAAGCGAGTCATCAACATCGCAGAACACCGGCACTCCGTTCGCGGCCACCACCGCGGCGGCGGTCGCCATGAAGCCGATGGCAGGGCAGATGACCTCTCTGCCGGGGCCCACGCCGACCGCGACGAACGCAGCGTGCAGGGCGGCGGTGCCCGAGCTCACCCCGATGGCGTACGTGGCGCCGAAGGCCTCCCGCGCCGTCCGTTCGAACTTCTGGACGCACGTCTCCTTGAGGTCGGAGTAGTAGTTGGCGAGGAACGGGCCCGTACCCATGTCCTCCGCGGACACAGCCGCGCGGATCTTCTTCAAAGCCTTGGGGGAGAAGCCGAACCGCTTGGCCACGGCCATGAATTCATCCGTGTCGATCTTCGGCTTGCCCTTCCCCTCGATACTGGCGACGGCCTTCATCCCGCCCTGCAAGGCGAGCTTCTGCTCTTCTCTGTGCGTGGCCATTCTCTCACACCTCCCACGTGCAACCGGACGGCAGCGGCGGACTGCCTATCGCAGTTCCTTCCAGGCCGCGACCATGGCATGGAAGTTCCGCTCGGTCGCCTCTGGATTGCTCATCGTGTAGTCCAGCACATCGCCCGGCCCCAGGATGAATCCTCCCCCAGGTGCGAGCACCTCGACAGCCGCAGCGACCGCCTCCCGCACCTGCGCCGGCGTTCCTCGCTCGATGACATGATGATTGCTCACGCCCCCGTACAGCGCGATGGTGTCCCCGACCTCGCGCTTGATCCTGACCAGGTCCGTGTCGCCTGCCGTCGGATCGATGCACGAGTAGATGTCGAATCCCAGCTCGCCGAATATGCCAAGCAACGGCATCGTGCCCGAGTTCATGCAGTAGTTGACTATGACGCCTGCCTGGTGCGCTGCCTCAATCTCCTTCTTGAGAGGATCATAGAGGAACTCGCGGTAGAGCCTCGGGGACCAGAAGTCCGCGCTCTCATACCAGCCTCGTCGGAGGAGCACCTCCACCCCCGCGTCAACCTGAATCGCCAAGACGGCCAACGACCAGTGCGCGAGAATCTCAACATACCTCTTGAGGAAGGCCGGGTTCTCCAGCGCTGCCACCAGGACCGGCTCGATGCCGGAAAGCCAGAACAAGGGGTCGCCGATGCCCAGCGCGTATCCCGACAGCAGAATCCCGTTGTCGTCGCAGAACTCCCTCGCAACCTTCGTTCGCTCACGGTACTCGCTGAGTTCGTCGTCCATTGGCGGCCGGAGGATGCACTCCAATGCGTCGAGGTCATCTTCCGTTTCGACGCAGTAGTGCCGAGAGCGGCCGGGTGGAACATTGTGATCTTCGAACAAGGGAACGGACGCGAAAGGGTAGCCGGGCTTGCGAACGACCTGCCTCAGCGTCCCGCGAGCCGTGGAGTACTCCTTGAAGATCAGGGGGCAGTCAGCGTCAGGCGGATGCCCTACCCATTCCTTGGTCTTGAACCCTCTAGCTGAGTAATACGGCGGCGCGGTGAGGATGCCAGTGTCCAGACCGAGGTCGAGGTAGAAACGCGCCAGCTCGAATTGGTCGGGATGCCGACGGGACAGGAACTCAACCGCCTGGTGGCCGATGCCGTGGAAACACAGCGGAAGATGATCGACCGGCTCGTGCCGGATTGCAGCAATAATCCGCTCTCTCGATGACATGCGGCTTGAGTCGACGGGCGCCACCTGCTGCCTCTCGACGCGGCTCTTCCCGATCGGCCACCTTCTGCTGGTGCTCGCAGTTCACCTTCGGCTCGCCGCAGGCCGAAGTCCGCCACTCAGGGCACAGGGAAGACTGCCTTGTCGCAGAAGGGAGACCCTCGCATCGGTCACAATCGACCGCGGCACGCCGTCTTATAGGGACACACACCGGCGCCCGTGACGGCGGAGTCGCCGCCTGGGAGACTGGGACCTAGGTGGTGGCTTCGACTCGCGCTCGGCCGGTCGACTGCCTGACGATGAGGTGGGGCGTGAGCTGAGGCGCAGGAAGTCGATCTGCATCCTCTTGCAGCAGCCATTGGAGAGCAAGCCGTCCCGCCTCTACCCGCGGCAGCGCAAGTGTTGTCAGCGGCGGCTCCGTGAACCGCGCGGTGAAGATGTCGTCCACGCCGACGACGGAGAGCCGCTCGGGCACGGGAAAGCCGGACAACTTCGCGGCCTGGAGAGCGCCGAGCGCGAGAAGATCGTTGTGGCACGCAAGCGCGGTCACTTCGGTTGCCCGGTCCAGCAAGTCGAGGGTCGCGGCCTGGCCTATCTCGGGGCGCTGGCCTCCGGTCGCCACCGCAATCCAGTCGTCCTTCAGTGTGAGACCATGCTCGGACATGGCCTCGCGGAAGCAGTAGAACCGGCTCTCTGGGCTGGTCGGCTCATCGGTCCGATCCCACAGATACGCAATGTGACGATGTCCCAATGAAACAAGGTGGGAAACCACGTCCTGCATCCCGGTTCGGAAGTCGATCGACAGAGTTCGTGCGCCGGCCGGCGGGTTGGGCTGCAACTCCACTCCCAGCAGGCGCACGCCAGCGGACACCAGACGATCGACGTAGCGCGAGTTGAGACACCACCCCCACATGATCAGCCCATCCACCCGCTTGCTCAGAAGCATCTGCACCTGGCGCTGCGCGGCCTCGTCCTCCGCGGGAGCAGTGCACACCATGACGCTCAGGCGGGCGCGCTGGGCCGCCATCTCTATGCCCTTGATGAAGTCGGAGTAGAAGGGATTCCCCAAGTCACCCACAAGGACCGCCACCGTGTGTGTCGCGCCCTGCCTCAGGCTCTTCGCGACATGGTTGATCTCATAACTAAGTTCGCGAACGGCCGTCCAGACGCGCTCGGCGGCGCTCTCGCTGACGGGCGCAGTGCTGTTGATGACGCGCGATACGGTCGCCACGGAGACGCCCGCCTGTCGGGCCACATCTTCCATCTTCACTTTGCTGCGGTCATCCGAGCGTCGCATGCTTGCCCAACCGATCTCAGCGGCGGCCTCGTCCAGGCCCCGCGGGCTCACCGCGTGAGTAGGACTTTGCCCGACTGGCCCGAGGCGAAGGTGGCGAAGGCCTCATCGGCCTCGGCCAGCGGGAATCTGTGCGTGATCAGATCATCCACTTCGAGTCCCCGACGATAGAGCTCCAGTATCTCCGCGTAGTCGGACGCATTATAGTACCATGAGCCGACTGCTTCGATCTCCTTTCGCAGGAAGTGGTCACTTGGGTGGATGACCGAGTCGCCCTTCTCGCCCACTAGTCCGACCTTCCCGAACCTGCGAACGCAGCTCAACGCTGCCGTAAGGGTAGCCTGCGTGGGGCTGCAGTCGAGCGCGACGTCAGCGCCGGCACCGCCCGTGAGGTCCAGAATGGTCGCAACTGGGTCCGCGGCCTCCGGATCGATGACCCGCCATGCTGCCAGCTTCACGGCGAGATCCCGCCGATAGGGCGATACATCGACCGCGATCGCTCGGGCGCCTATGAACCGCAGCAATGCCAGCATGCCGAGCCCGATCGGCCCGCAGCCGAGCACGGCCACCGTATCGAAGGCATTGACGCCGAGGCGCCAGAGCGTGCGGTAGGTCGTCCCAATCGTGTCGCCCCCGAGCAGCACTCCGCGCTCCCAGCTCACCTCATCGGGCAGCGGCAGGCAGCACATCTCCGGCGCGGCGATGAGCTCCGCATGGCCGCCGATCAGATAGTCCATATCCTTACAGTGCTCGAAGTCGCTCCGAGAGCAGTAGTAGCACCGACCGCAGCCGATCATAATCTGTAGCACGACGCGATCACCGACGGCGACGCGGCGCGTCCCGTTCACGGCCACCACCTCGCCGGCCATCTCGTGACCCGGGATGCTTTCCCCAGACCCCTCCGGACTGCGATAGGAGTGCAGCTCGCTACCGCATATCGCCGATACCGCCATTCGAACAACAACTTCGCCGGGCTTCGGGTCCGGGTCCGGGAACTGCTTGACTTCTACCTTGCTGTTGCCAGCGAACACTGCTCCGAGCATCGTTTCTCCTGTTGTCTTCAGCCGCCCTACTGCAGCGCGCCACGTGGTCGCCGGCACGCCTATGCGGGCACGATCTCGAGCGAGGTTTCGTCCTCGAGCGTGCGACCGATCCAGATGAGGACGTCGTCCCCGACTGCTTGAGACTGGAAATCTGAGGCCGGCAACTCTTTGCCATCGCACATCACCTTGACGGGCGGCCGGCCAAAGTAGAGCCGGAGAACCGGGTTGATGATTGGGCGGCTTGGGAACAGGCGGATCTTCACCGGCCCCGGCTCTCTCGCTCTGAAGCAGTAGGCCCTTTGGCTATGGGAATAGCCCTCGAACAGATGCGAACTCTCCACCCGAGCGGGGCTCAGCCACGAGCCTGCGAGGGCCCTCGCCTCCTCGATCCCTCCCGTCACAGCGCCCGTGAGGAAGAGCCAGGAGCTCGGTCGGGGCGGAGTCTGGCCGCCGTAATGATAGCCGCAGTTCACGAAGGAGGTGTGGGTGGCGCGGGTCCGGACTTCCTCCTCCGTCGCCAGGACCCATGCCACAAACTCGGTGGAATCGTTCGCCGGCCAGTGGGAGTAGTTCGAGGCGCCCGCGAAGGCGTTCATCTGAGGATGCGGCTTGCCGCAGGCCGAGCAGTCAGCAAAGGGGAAGAGGAGGCGCTTCCGCGGGAAAGCGACGAACGGCTCGGGATGGTCGCGCAGGTGCACGATGCCGATGTACTCGGACCATTCAGCGATCTCCGGCTTCAGCGCGCACAGAGCCTTGCCCTCGTCGAAGGGGTGAGGCCACTCTAGGTCGAGCCTGTCGCCCGCCAAGTTGGTCAGCGTGAAACCGATCGGCTCCACGCAGTCTTGCGGACGCACGCCCGGCCCGTTGATCAGTATGAACTCCTGGACCTCCCAGATGCCTGGGTTGAGGCCATCCGGACACTCATCGCCGGGCCAGCCGACAAGCTGGCGGACTGCGATGCCGTCGGGGAAGACGCGGTAGTACTCCTCCGAGCGCGTGTTGCCGTGGAAGATCCGGTAGAGGCTGTCGCAGAGAGCATTCTTCCAGTGGACTGTAACGCGGGCGGGACCCGACTCCGCGATGGACGCCTCGCTGAACCGGCAGGCCTTATCCATGATGACTTCATAGCAGTGGAGGTCTTCGGGTGAGCTGGTCTCGAACCACTCCGGAGTGAACCACACATCCCCACCCAGGTCCCAGCACGGCACGTACTGCGCCTTCTCCCACAAGATGAGCCGCCACGGCTGGCCGGTCTCGACGATGACTGCATCACCCTCCGTTCCCCAGAGAGAGAGGTCCCTACGACAAGCGTTCATCCGGTATTGCCTCCACTTGCACCACTCTGAGCGCGATGCCGACTCGCTTCCGGCCCTCGCGCGCCAATGGCTCGCTAGGCCTCTGATCGCGCCATCCAGGGACGGAAAACGATTACATTACAACGATAGCAGACGAGCACCATCCATGTCAACTCAACCGAGTTCCACCAGATCGAAGCACGGAGGCAGGCCTGCCCGGTCACAGGAACGGCATATCGATATCGAGGATCGCTCCAATGGTCATGCGGACGAACCCTATGATGGATGAGCTCAGTATCATCCCCAGGAAGAATGGCAGGGCGGCACGGTAGAGACGCCGACCGCGCCGAGCAGGGAGGTGTTGGTGCCGGTCGGGTTCTCGGGCATACTGGCCAGTTGTAGCGGCGCCTGCCGCGCATGGTCGCTGGGACAGTGATCCGCCCCCTCTCAGGAATCACCTGCCTCAGGGGCTGCACATCGTCTTTCGGAGAAGAGGCTGAACAGCGTGGTCGATGCCTGACGGCGCGGTACCCCCCTCGACTCATAGCCGGACATCGAGCAGACACGCGATGATCGTGCGCAGGAAGCTTACTACTGCGGACCCGACAATCAGGCCGAGGAAGAACGGCAGTGCCTGTCGGTGAAGTCGGAGGCCGCCATATCGCATTATCACTGCCTTGATCAGCCAGGCGATGAAGACAGCCGGGAGGTAGGCGTCCATTACCCACGCGCAGGCAATGGGCAGAGCCACGGGGTGCAGAGGCCAGCCAAGGAACTGCATCTTCATCGCCATGAGCGCCACCGTGGTGGCCATGCCAGCTGCGATGGCGCCCAGCGCAGCATAGTCGGGGCCGGTTGGGTTCTCGAGCGCAGTGGCCAGGTAGTACGGTACGTCGAGCATGTGGTCGCCGCAATAGGGGTCGGCGTTACTGGCGACACCCGCCTTGTATACGACGTGAAGCGTAGCCCAGAACACGCTCAGGAACGCCACCGGAGTGATCGCCACCAGCGCCCAGGACAGGTAGCGCCGTTCCCTGCGTTCCGCCTCGGTCAGCTTGAATGCCTCTAGGGTCCACGGCTGGGGGTTGTTGCCGAACTCCCGGCCCATCGGATACGTGATCCACATCATGCCCTGCGCGCGTGGGGTCGTGGTTTTTGTGCCAAGGACCCTGGGGAGGAGGTGATTGGGCCCTATGTTCCAGAGCTCGAAGGCCGGGGGGCCGAGCTGAGCGCGTATCCGGGTCACTGCCAGGCCGAGCAAAAGGAAGTTGGCGACCCAGCCCATGGTAAGCCACACGGGCATGCCTCCTCTCCCGAAGAAGTAGGCGAGGAAGCCTATGGCCGTGGCCAGGAGGAGCACGGCACCGCGGTAGCTCATGGCCTCGCGTGACTCGTCGAGGGGGGAACGTAGCCCCAGCGCCTTCCGGGCCACCTGCGCCAGGTAGCGGCGATCGAGCCACAAGACCGACGCGAGCAGGGCGATGAAGCCTCCCAGAGACTGATTATCTATGTACGGGAATCCCGTGATGGTATTGGTGGTCCAGCCGAAATGGCTGGCGAGGATGAGCTGAGCCTTGAACATCAAGTTGAAGAGCCAGAGCGAGAAGGCCAGGTCGAGCGGCATCAGGTAGCAGATGCCGACGACCAAGGGCCACACGCCCACTGTCGCCCATCGAATGGCGTCCCATGGTGGCAGCTCTTCGATGTAGGGCCTCAGGTCCCAAGAGAGCGGAATCCCGGGGGAGGCGGGGAACAGGCCGTGGATGAGGTTGACGGTCTCCATGCCGGCCGCCAGAACAAGCCCAGCCCACATGGTTTTGCTCCGGAAGAGCCCATGGCGCTCCTCCGCGATCTGCAGGGGGACAGTCGCCGCGGGGAACAACAGCTTCTCCTCGTCGCACCAACGGCGGCGGAATATGGAGCTCAGCGAGACGTAGGCCAGCATCAGTGCAGTGGCCATCGCTGTCCACCACAAAGCAGGCCCGAGCCAAGCCAGCAGTATGTGTCTGCGGTAGAGCGAAGCATCGCCCTCGAAGAATCCGCTGATGACCTCCGGCTGGGACACGGTGAGCCAAGTCGGCAGGTAGGGGAGCACGAGGTGGTCCCATTGGTTCGATGAAGTAGCAAACCAGAAGGGATTCGAGATGGCCTCCGGCAGGTCGGACACAAAGTCCACCCCACACCAGGCAGTCGAGATGGAGAGCAGCACGTACATGGTGAGCAACTCTCCGCCGGAGAAGCGCCATCGCGGCCGCCAGCGGCGGAGCAGGGCGTTGATGCCCACCAGCCCAACGAGATAGCAGACACAGTTGGAGTAGATGAGGCTCGCCTCGCTCGCGTGTCCGAAGTGCCAGTAGGTGTAGCTCATCCAGTACGTGTTGAGCGGGATGCCAAGGGCACCGATCAACACCGCCCGGAAGCTTACGGCTGCCCTTCTCGGTCTGTCCTCTGCGTTCAAGTCCGGGCCTCCCCTACAGGCCGGTTCCGCCACACCGCCCGCAGCTTCCGTTCTGTCCGCCACTGGCGATCGCGCAGACCAGAGCCCTCCGAGCAAGCACAAGGCCGGTCATAGGAACGGCATATCGATGTCGAGGATCGCTCCAATGGTCATGCGGATGAATGCGATGACGGATGAGCTTAGTATCATGCCGAGGAAGAACGGAAGCGTTGCGCGGTAGACACGCAGACCCCCGTAACGCATGACGACAGCCTTCACGAGCCAGGTGATGAAGACGGCCGGCAGGGCGGAATCCATAACCCAGGCCGAGGCGATCGGGAAGGCCACCGGATGCAGCGGCCAGGCGTAGAACCTGAGCTTCAGCGCCATGAGGAACGCTGTGCTCACGAAGCCGACGCCGACCGCCCCGAGCAGGGAGGTGTTGGTGCCGGTTGGGTTCTCCAGCATACTTGCGAGCTGGAGAGGCACCTGCCGAGCGTGGCCGCTGGCGAAGGGATCGGCGCCGGCCCGTGCCCCGATGTTGTAGAGCACATGCAAGGCGGCCCAGAACAGACTGGGAACAACGACGGCCGTTGCCAGAACGAGAATCCACGGGAGCCGTCGGCGCTCCATCCGCCCGGCGTCTGAGAGCTTGTAGGTTTCGAGGGCCCAGGGGTGCGGGTTCTGCGCGTGGTGCATGGTGAGGGGGTAGGAAAGCCAGAGCATGGCCTGGCCCGGTGGACTGATGCCGACGCTGCCAAACAAGGCCGGCAGGAAGTGGTTGGGTCCCATGCCCACCTGCTCGAAGTGTGGGGGGCCAAGCTGGGCCCGGATCCGTGTCAGCACCAGTCCTATCAGCAGCAGGTTGGCGATCCACGCCAGGCTGACCCAGGCAGCCATGCCGGCTCGGCCGAACGCGTAGGCGAGGAACCCGATGGCGACGGCCAGAGCCAAGACTGCGCCGCGGTAGCTCATCGGCTCGTTCGAGTCATCGAGCGGCGAACCCAGCCCGAGAGTCCTCCGCAACACCTGGAGCAAGTAGTGACGATCCAGCCAGAGCACGGAGGCCAGCAGAGCGACCAAGCCGCCGAAGGACTGCATGTCGATGTACGGGAAGCCCGACGCGGTGTCGGTGGTCCAGGCGAAGTGCTTCGATATGATGAGCTGGGCCTTCCAGAATAGGTTGAAGAACCACAGCGAGAAGGCGAGGTCCAACGGCATCAGGTAGCTCAGGCCGATCAGAATCGGCCAGAGCCCAATCCCCTTCCACCGGTACGCGTCCCATGGAGGGAACTGCTGTATCCACGGGCCGAGATCGAAGTAGAACGGGATCACGGGGACCGCCGGGAAGAAGCCGTGGACAGTGGCCAGGCCCTCGAAGATGGCCACCAGCCCGAAGCCAATCCACATGACCTTGCTCTTGGAGAGCCTGTGGCGTTCCTCCGCAATGTGCAAGGGCACGATGGTGATCGGAAATAGCAGCTTCTCCTCGTCCGCCCAGCGCCGCCGGAAGATCGAACTCAGGCTGACATACGCCAGCATGAGGGCGGTGGCTATCGCGGTCCACCACAGCGCCGGCCCGGCCCAGGCCAGCACGATGCTTGTGCGGTACGGGTCGGTGTCTCCCTCGAAGAACCCGGCGATCATCTCCAGGTCCGATACCATCAGCCATCGCGGCAGATTGGGCCACAGGGTGTCGGCCCAGCGATTGCCGGGGCTAGCGAACCAGAAGGCGTTGCAGATAGCCTCCGGCAGCGGCATCAGCAGGTCCACCCCGCACCACGCGGTGGCCACCGACAGCATCACGTAGATGGTCAGCAGCTCGCCCAGCGAGAAGACCCATTCGGGCTTCCTGCGCCGCAGGATCGTGTTGAGGCCCCCGAGTGCGAACAGGTAGAAGAGGCAGTTGTAGTAGATGGGATAGGGCGTGCCGGCATCGTTGCCGAAGCGCCAGTAGGTGAGCGTCATCCAGTAGGTGTTCAGCGGAATGCCAATGGCACCGATCAACACCGCCCGGAAGCTGACTCCCGGTCTTTTGCTGACTGCCTCGCTCAATACCGTCTCCCCTGCATATCCCGCCGGCGCGCTCGCGTGAACGGGCGCGCTCTGCCTCCGACGAAGAAATCGTTATCATTTGTACGCTTCTGGAACCGTTGATTCCTCCCTAGCAGCGCAGGATTACGTGGAGGAATCTCTGGACGGCCGCCCGAATCTTGGGCGATGAAATCGTTCTCAGGTGAGCCGATGCCCGGGCCTGCGCGCTCGGGCAGGCTTGTCGGACGCCCGCAGTGGCGGGACGGGAGCAGGAACAGATGAAGTGGTTCGAACAGGTGCAGTTCGTGGCAGCCGTGCCCATGCCCGTGGAGTGGGCGCGGGAGTACGGCACGACGGTGAACGGGATGTGGGACAGCCCAGCACGCTGGGACCGGGATCAAGTAGGGCAGGCCCACAGAGAAGGCCGGCGCGTGCTGGTGTCGGTGCCGCTCATCGCACTGACGGCCCGCGTGTACGAGCAAGAGGAGAACCAGTACCTTCTCGACGAGGTATGCCGAGACATCTTCGGGAGCCGCGCTCAGGTCAAGTGGTACTACTGGGACTCAAAGCCCGTGTATGCGATGTGCCTCTACAGCCGCATCTTCCGCGATTACCTCCTGGCGAAGATCCGCAAGGCGATCGAGGCAGGAACAGACGTCGTCAACGTCGACGAGATCCAAACCAGCATCGGGCTCATGTCCCGCGACCGCAAGGATCCCGGCTTCTGTCCCCTCTGTCTCGAGAAGTTCTGCGCCCACCTGGAGGAAGACTCGGCGGCTCGGGACGAGGTGGGGATCGACAGTGCGGCCGAGCTGCGAGAGAAGCAGTACGCCCCGCTCCTTGACCGACTGCGCGAACATGATGCCTTCTACCATGCATACCGAGCCTTCCACCAGCAGGCCGCCTTCGAAGCCGTTTCGGAGTTCCTGAGCGAGATCCGTTCGGCCGTTGCCGCCGCGGATAGCGAGATGGCCCTCACGGCCAACCTGGCCGGCCTGGGGACGTTCCTGGAAGCGCAAGGCCCTCTTTGGGGCGCGACCTGGGGAGAACTGATCGACTTCGTGATGATGGAGAACGTCTACTTGTTGCGGCCCGGCGCGTTCGAAGAGGGCGAGCGCCATTTGCTGCTGCCCCGCGGCAAGTTCACGGCCTGGTACCGCCTTGCCTCATCCTTCTCCTCGAAGGCCCCTGCCTGGTTGACGCCGCAAATCAACGTGCCGCGTCAGCTCGCCGGGCAGCAGACCCTCAACTACTACCTGCTCATGTTCCTGGAGAGCTACGCGAACAACGGCCGGTGGGGCTACTACTGGTGGCCGGGCGTCGACGACGAGACGCGCCTTGCCGCAACCGTGCCCAAGGCCGTCAGGAACTACACTCGCTTCATCCTCGACCACCGCGAGTACTACGAGGACTGCCGAACCGACAACGAGCTCGCCATCCTCTACGCCAACTCGGCTATCCTGGCGAACCCGGAAGGCCACTTCAAGTACGTCGCGCTCGCGCAAGCACTTGCGGAGGCCGGATATCAGTACGATGTCCTCTACAGCGGCGACGACCTCTTCACCCCGAGCGACATCGACGCCCAGCACCTCGCGCGCTACCGCGCCATACTCCTGCCTGAGGCGGCGGGCCTCACCGGGAAGCACCTCGAAGCGCTGAGGACCTATTCAGATGGCGGCGGCCGGGTGATCGCATACTCCGATATCGGCCTCCACGCCTCTCAGTCTCTCACTGTCGTCACGGATGATCGCTTGCTGGACTTCTGGCACCACTACCAGGATCGCGACCGGTCGCGGATTCTCTCGCCACTGGAGGAATTCGAGCAAGCGCGCATTTACACGTCCGACCCCCACGTGAATGTCGTTCGATACCAGAGAGACGGCCGCGTCGTCTGCCATGTGCTCAACTACGACTATCACGGGTCGGACGACACGATAGTCCCGAAGCGTGACGTCGAGGTCAGGGTGCCGTGGAACGGCGACGCGCCGATCTCGGTCCGCTGTCTCTCTCTCGATGGTGAGCACGAGCTTGCCGTCGGCCGAAACGGAAACCGGCTGAGCTTCACCGTGCCGTCGGTCGACCCCTACGTGCTGGTGGTGCTCGGCTAGCGGCCGCCAGCCGGCCCACAGGAGCTGTGCCATGTCGAACTGGTTTGCGGACCACCCGCGCAAGGTGCACATCCTCTACGTGTCCCCGGACTGGGCGAAGCGGCGGGGGCAGCGTTTCGACGCCCGGCGGATAGCCCAGTCGCTGGCGGAAGCGCGAGTCGATTGCGTGCAGTTCTACTGCAAGGACCACCACGGGATCTGCTACTACCCGTGTTCGGAGGGGCTGGCCTACGAGTTCGACGTCATCGGCCCGATGGTCGAGGCGTGTCACGAGGTCGGCGTCAAGTTCATGGCCTACTTCAGCGTCGGGTTCGACAACTACGCGCTCGGACTCCATCGTGATTGGATCCACGTCAAGCCCGATGGAGAGTCCTGGCGCATGGGGCCGTTCTACTTCGCTTGCCTCAGGTCTCCCTACGGCGAGTTCTCGCTCCGCCAGCTGGATGAACTGATGGCGGCCTATCCCGTCGATGGCGTGTGGCTCGACATTGTCTCGGTCGCCTGGCGGGAGTACGAGACGCCGGTGTACGGGTGGTGGCACGGAGAGATCTCCCACACCTGCTACTGCCGCTACTGCCACCGCCGGTTCCTGGAGCAGTCCGGCCGCGACCTGCCCCGGGAGCCGGATGCTGACGAGCAAATGGCCCTGTTCCGCTTCGGTGTCGAAGGTGTCGAACAGTACCTGCGCCAGGCCACAGACGCCATCAGACGCCGCCGGCCGGAGGCGGTCGTGACCTACAACAACGCCGGCGTCCCGCAGGATCCGGTCTTCCTGTCGGACCTCGTGACAGTGGAGGCGCATGCGCCTTTCTACAAGAACCAGAGCTGGGCCGCACGGTCCAGCCGGGCCCGGGGCAAGCCATTTGAGGTCCTCATGCCGGGCGCGCTGCGGGGCTGGAACGGCTTCGATCAGAAGCCCGCTCCTCTCATCCAACTGGAGAGCGCGATCCCGGCGGCGCATGGAGGCTCCGCGACCGTCGGCGTCATTGGCAGGCCGGACGGGTCGCTGGAGCCCGGGGCACTTGATGCCATCCGAGACTCCTTCGTGCAGCTGGAGCAGCTCGAACCCCATCTGGCCACCACCGACCCGGTCAGCGATATCGGTCTGCTGTTGCTGATGGAGCCGCAACGTTGCCCGCGCCAGGGCGTGCCGCATGTGAAGGAAGCGCACGCGTTCCACAATGTTATGGTGCAGGACCACCTTCAGTACGAGGTCCTCTATTCGGTGGAGGATCTCCAGCGCTTCCGCGCCGTCGTCGCGCCGAACCTGACTCTGGTCTCGGAGGCAGAGGCGGACACACTAAGGGAGTACGTCGCCGGCGGCGGGAGGCTGCTCGGCACGGGAGACGCGGGCGCGTGCCACCCCGACGGAAGCCGCCGCGATCTCCCGGCCTTGGCTGACGTCCTGGGCCTCTCGGGGTTCGAGTGGGCGCCGTGGTCGTACGCTTTCGTGCGCAGGGCCGACGAGAGCCTCTTCGAAGGAATCCCCGATATCCCGATACGGATCGCGGGGCCGGTCGCGCTGCTCTCGGGCGTCTCCGGCGAGGTGCTTGCGACCGTGGAGCTTCCCGAGGCCCCGGCAACGATCAACACGACCCTCCTCTGGCACGAGCCGGCTGGCGACGAGGATCGTTCGCATCCGTACATCGTTCGAACGCGGCACGGGAACGGCCTCTGTGTCTACGCGGCCTCGGCGCTCGCCTCCACCACGACAGCCTTTCCCGACATTGCCGGCGCGTGGGCGAAGGAGCTCACGCGCCGGCTGCTCTCCACAGCGCTGCCAGAGGAGGAGCGTTCGCTGTCGGTCAACGCGCCTCCGGGCTGCGAGGTGGTGCTGAATCGGAAAGACGGCCGGTTGGTGCTTAACCTTATCAACCACTATGCTGGGCACCCGGACTACCTGCCGACGCGGACGGGGGAGGTCGCGGCCGGACCATTCGACGTCGTCCTGAGGACGGATGTGTTAGGTGCTGTCCGGGCGCGGGTCGAGCCAGACGGGCCGAATGTACCGACTACGGTCGAGGAAGGGACGATCCGCTTCACCGTGCCTCCCTTCGAGGTCCACCAGGTCATCTCGGTAGCACCTGAGGCCCGTTAACGCAGATACGCGTTGCAGAAGGCCGAGAGAACCATTTCAGTCCACGGCTGCCGGAATGGCGACCGCGCGTGGGATACTTGAGGAAAGGGACGGAGCGCCCTCGAAGGCGCTCCGCCCTTCCAAAAGTCGACCTTCGTGCTGGTTCCAGGCTCTAGTAGAGCGTGGGGACCGTGGAATCAGCCCAATCGTAGAAGCCACACGTCGAATTGGGCCCCCACCAGACCTCGATGCCTGTCAAGTCGCCTTCCACGGCTTTCACGAGGGCCAGCTCAGCATGAATCCACTGTGCATGCCCATCCAGGAACCCGAAGTTGTTGCCCCCGAGGTGACGCGCATACTCCTTGCGGTACGTGGCACCCCGGAGGAAGGAACCGTCGTTGGGCGCCAGGTGATAGAGGCCACAGTCGGTCGCCCAGGTGCACAGATCCCAGTCGCCCCAGCCGCAGATCTCGTTGCCGCACGGCAGCGCGCACATGTCCGGAACGAGGATTGAGTTGACAGTGATGAAGCCCTGCGGGAACCCGCCATCGCAGAAGACGACGAAGTTCACTGGGTCCTGAACCGCCGCCAGCTTCAGCCCAACGTTGGTTCCACTGTAGGCATAGCCATTGGTGAAGACCTTGTCGGCTGCGGTGCCCGACTCGAGCCAACCCACGCCGAACCTCCCCTGCGTCGCCGAGTCGGTCACAGCGCCGCCCCAATTTCTGGGCCAGGCTCCAAGACAGGGCCCAAACTGGTCCCCGTCGAAGTATCCCCACTGTCCTACGGTAGCTTGCAGGTGGCCCAGCCAGTCCGGATAGCCGATGATGAAGTTGGCGCCCGCGATCATCTTCGCGCTCGGGCAGTTCCAGACGTCCCGGTTCTTCACGTACTCGTCCAGGATCACCGGCCATCGCAAATAGGGATTGGCGTCACCCGGGGTGTAGAGCTCACATTCCTCCGGGTCCGCGGGGCCGCCGCCCGGTGCTGTCTCGAACCAGTCAATTACCTCCTGCCTGTGCTCGTCGGGCGGCAAGACGTCGTTGTTGTCCGCCAGGTACATCTGCATCGCCAGCGCGAGGTTCTTGACATTGGACAGACACACCGCCTTGCGGGCCGACTCGCGCGCCCGCGCAAATACCGGAAAGACCATCGCTGCCAGGATGCCGATAATGGCAATAACCACCAGCAGCTCAATCAGCGTGAATCCCTTGTGTCGGTGGATGATTCTCAACTCCGACCTCCTACATTTTGGTCTGTTCAGTCAACTGCTCGGGGCAAGCGCCCGTCGCCGTCGTGACGGCGGGCCAGTGCATTATGCTGTCCGGGCCAACACCTCCTTTCCCGCTTGCAACCGACGCCCGGTCCGGCCGGAGTTCCTCTTGCGCTGGCTTCCGCGCAGTCTTGGGATAACGATTTCAGTGCTGCCACTTTGCGCAGAGAGGGCCGGTTGCTCCGCTGCCTCGTCAGTCCTAGACTAGCGACTCGCCGCTTGACATTCTGCTGTCAAAGCCATAATATGATAACGATTTCATGGCGAACTGTCAAGAGCCCAGACACGAGTCATTATACCCGGATGCGAGGCCCGTTCCGAGACGCCGGGCGTCGCCAAGCGCCCTGTGCGGCACGGCCGCGCAAGCCAGCGCTTTGTCCCTAGTTCTCGGTCGAGGAGGAGTACTATGAGGCGCTCTGGGATTAACTCCCTGATCGATGAGGCAGCCGCATTTGCCCGCTCGTGCGGCTTCCTGCTGCCCCCCTTCGCTTCGTGGTCGCCTCAGGAGTGGCGATCCAAGGGCCCCGAAGCCGACGAGATACGTGACTGCATGCTGGGTTGGGACCTGACTGACTTCGGGTCCGGCGACTTCCCGAACGTCGGCCTCATCATGTTCGCGATCCGGAACGGCCACCTGTCGGACAAGCGCTACCGCAAACCGTACTGCGAGAAGATGCTGATAAGCGATGTCGAACAGATCACACCGATGCACTTCCACTGGAGCAAGTCCGAGGACATCATCAACCGCGGCGGGGGCGATCTGGCCGTGCAGGTCTACAACTCGACGGCGGACGAAGGGCTCGACGACTCTGACGTCACGGTGTCGGTAGACGGAGTGGCTCGCACGCTGAGCGCAGGAGGCATGGTCACCCTGTCGCCGGGTGAGAGCATCTTCCTCCCCAGCGGGCTCTACCACAAGTTCTGGGGCGAGAAGGAGAAGGTGCTCTTGGGGGAGGTCTCGACAGTCAACGATGACACCCGCGATAATCGTTTCTACGAGCAGATCGGTCGGTTCCCGGAGATCGAGGAGGACGAGGAGCCGCGCTACCTGCTCTTCTCGGAGTACGCCGATTCCGCCTAGCGGGCCGGGGGCGGTGAGTGACCAAGACGGACCGGACTCTGCATGAGAGGTCAGACGGGAAAGGAGAGGCGAGGATGAAGGTTGCGATGATCGGCGCCGGCAGCATTGTGTTTGCGAAGACGCTGCTGAACGACATGCTGGCCACGCCGGCCCTGCAGGATGCCGAGTACGCGCTCATGAGCCGCACCGAGCCGAAGCTGCGGCGCATGGAGGCTTTCACCAACCGCATGATCGAGGAGAACGGTCTGAAGGCAAAGGTGTGGGCCACCCTCGACCGCCGCGAGGCGATCAAGGACGCGGACTACGTCATCTGCATGATCCAGGTGGGCGGGGTGGACGCCTTCAAGATCGACTACCAGATCGCGCTGAAGTACGGGGTGGACCAGTGCATCGGCGACACGCTTGGTCCGGGCGGGATCATGCGGGCCGCGCGCAGCATCCCAGTGCTGGTGGACATGGCCAAGGACATCGAGGAGGTGGCCAAGCCCGATGCCATCCTGCTCAACTACACCAACCCCATGGGGGTGTGCTGCTATGCGCTGGGGCAGGCGGCAAACATCTCCTATGTGGGGCTGTGCCACGGCGTGCAGACCACGATGGATCTCATCGGCGGTTATGTGGGCCTGCCCAAGGAAGAGATCGACTTCCTGGCCGCCGGCATCAACCACATGGCCTGGTTCCTGAAGCTGGAGCACGAGGGCAAGGACCTCTATCCGCTGTTCAAGGAGCGGTGCGAGAAGCCCGAGTACTACGTGAACGAGAAGGTGCGCATCGAGGTGATGCGGCACTTCGGGTACTTCATGACCGAGAGCACGGGCCATCTGTCGGAGTACATCCCCTGGTTCCGGTCCAGCAAGCGGGCCTTGGAGGAGTTCTGCGACGAGCCGGGCTTCGGCGGGGAGTCCGGCGCCTACTACACCTGGTCGGCGGAGGTGGCGAAGAAGTACGCGGAAGTCGATCCGCTGGAGTTCGAGTCCCCGAAGCTGGAGCCGCGCAGCGCCGAGTACTGCACCTACGTGCTGGAGGCGAAGGAGACGGGGAAGCCCTTCAAGCTGCAGGGCAATGTGCGCAACGACGGCTACATCACGAACCTGCCCATGGGCTCCTGTGTCGAGGTGCCGGTGTACGTGGACAAGGAGGGCCTGCATCCGCTGCGGGTGGGCGACCTGCCTCACCAGCTTGCTGCTTTGAACCAGAGCAATGTGACGGTGCAGACGCTGGCCGGCGAGGGGTCGCTGGAGGGGGATCCGGAGCTGATCATGCAGGCGATGGCGATGGATCCGCTGACCTCGGCCTGCTGCACGCTGCGGGAGAGCCGCGAGATGGCGGCGGAGATGGTGGAGGCCGAGAAGCAGTGGCTGCCGCAGTTCGAGGGCAAGAAGCTGCGGCCCACGCCGACCATTAAGGTGCCCAAGCAGGTGAAGCGGGCCGGAGTGCCCGTGGACCCGGCGCTGGCCATCGGCAAGCGCTTCATGACGCTGATCGAGCAGAAGACGGACTAGCTCGCGACGAAGTGAGCGGCGGGGCGCGGAGGAGGCGCTCCGCCGCGCTGCGCGCTCGAGCGGAGGATCGACAGACCCCGAGGTACGTGGTCGGTCTGGCAGGGGCCTTGCGGGCTCGTCCGGCGCTGGGAGCGAGCCATCCGCTCTCGGGCCCGCGGCGACGACGGTCCGACCCCCATCACCAGCTAGGAGAAACCGGTGAGCATCGGCGACGTCAAACAGTCGCTCATTGAGGAGATGAGCGGCATGGATATCGTGGACACCCATGAGCACCTGCCCAACGAGGCGGAGCGACTCGAGCAGCAGGTCGACTTCGCGACTCTCTTCAGCCACTACTGCAGGAGCGATCTGGTGGCGGCCGGGATGGCGGACGCGCAGTATGATCGCCTCGTAGCCCCGGGGCTCTCGCCGTCAGAGAAGTGGGAGCTGTTGGCGCCGTACTACGAGCTGATTATCTCGGGCAGCTACAGCCGAGCAGCGCATCTGTCGATGGAGCGCTTCTATGGGATGTCGCGCCTGGCGGGCGCGGCCGATGCGCAGGCCCTCAGCGAGCGGATACAGGAGGCCAACAAGCCCGGGCTCTACCGGCGCGTGCTCAAGGACGCGTGCCGGATCTCCACGGCCATGAACTTCGCGGACTTCGCAGGCAAGGAGGTCGACCGCGAGTTCTTCACGCTCATTCTGTTCGTCACCCCCTTCACCGAAGTAGCGTCTATGGGTGACGTGCAAGCGATAGAGGCGGAGACCGGCGCCTGTGGGAGCAGTCTCTCGCGTTACGTGGACGGCCTCGTCATCTACCTCCAACAGCAGGCGAAGAAGGGCATGAAGGGACTCAAGTTCCTCTCCGCGTACATGCGGGACCTGCGGTTCGATCCGGTGGATATGGCCACGGCGGAACGGATCTTCAACCGAATCGCGAGCGAGTCATGTGGCATGCGGCCCTCCGTGCTCGGCTACGAGGAAGCTCGGCCGCTCCAGGACTACCTGGTCCATCGCTTGGTGGAGATCGCCGGCGACTTGGGCCTCGTGGCAGTCTTCCACACCGGCATACAAGCCGGCAACTACAACGACCTGGACAATGCCCGACCCACCCATCTCTGGAACATGTTCCGTCGCTATCCGAAGGTGCGGTTCAACCTGCTCCACGCAGGACTTCCCTTCGTCGATGAGGCCGGACTGCTGGCGAAGTACTTCCCGAACGTCACCGTCGACATGGCCTGGATGCACGCGATCTCTCCCGAGTTGAGCAGGCGGGCCCTGCGCGATTGGGTGGACCTCGTGCCGCGCAACAAGGTGCTCGGCTTCGGCGGCGACTACCAGGTGGTGGAGAAGGTCTACGGCCACCTGGCGCTCGCTCGCGAGAACATCGCCAGCGCGCTGGCCGATAAGGTTGAGCAGGGGGCCATCAGCCGCGAAGAGGCCCGTGCGTGGGTCCGTGCTCTGTTGTGGGAGAACCCGCGGGCGCTGTACGACCTCCGCAGACGCGTCAGCTAGCCCGCCGCCTCGCACACATCCCCGCGGTTCCGATTCCAGGTGTAACGGTCACATTGCCGTAGGACCGCTTGTGGCGGTCAGATCGGCGTAGAACCGCCCCAAAGCCACTCTCGGCGGTCAACCTAGCTCGCGGAGCGTGCAGGGTCTGTCAGCGGGGAGATCGTTCCACTTATGCTGAGGGCTGACTCAACGTCGTGGCCGGACAGAGCACAGGCAAGACGCTCCCTTCGCACCAGAGACCGCTACAGCCGGTTCGATGCTCGGTCGATCCTGTCCGCTCCGCAAGCACTGCTAGTAGACCGCGAATCGCTCTCAGAACGGTTCCATGCCCGGTTGACCGCCACAGGAGGTTCGGTACCGCGGCCGCCGGAGCCCTGCCGACGGAGAGTGGATCGCTGCCCGATAGGAGCCAGCTACAACAAAGCCGAACTCGACCTGCGGCACCCTTCAGGGCACCGATGAGTATTTGCGGATTACAGTCTTGACAGACGCTCTATTTCGGGTATAATGTAGGTGTAACCTGCAGGTATGACTTATGCGAAAGCGACACAGGCACTGTCATAGGGGAGGCAGAGACGGCGGACCGTGCTCCTGCGAGATGGGCAATCTCTATCGGTTCTGCGAGCCGATCGTGCTTCTGACCCTCGCCAAGCTCGGCACTGCCCATGGATACCAGATAGCGGCCGAGGCCGAGCCATACACGGTCACCCACGCCGGCCTGGACGGCGCCGCCATCTACAGGACGCTGCGGCGGCTGGAGTCGACCAAGTGCGTGACTTCCAGTTGGGACACCGGCGGGGGCGGCCCGGCGCGAAGGCTGTACACTCTCACCCCGCGCGGCCTCGAGCACCTCGCCGAGTGGAGTGCGGTCATGGAGGCAATCGCCTCCTCTGTAGATGAGCTGGCGAAGGAGAGCCGCAAAGTTCTCGCCGCCGGGAACAAGACGGCGGCCAAGACCAACGCCTGAGTAGGGGACCCTTTTGAGTGCGATCAAACGTGCGTTGAAGCTTCGAGCGTCGATGTGTAAATTACAGGTAGAGGTCCATTGCAGTGTCGGCAGCCAGGTTCGACCCACGCGGCGCCGGCTACGGCTTCACCGCATGAACAAAGCAGAGGAGCGAGCGATGCGAGTTGCGATATCTACCGACGGGCAGATGGTGGCACCGCACTTCGGACGCTGTGAGGCCTACACGATCGTCGACCTCGAAGATGGTCAGGTGAAACGACAGGAACGCCTGCCCAACCCCGGACACCACCCAGGCTTCCTGCCCGGTTACTTGGCCCAGCAGCTGGTGAGAGGCATTGTGGCCGGGGGCATGGGACACCGCGCCCAGATGCTGTTCGACGAGCATGACATCCAGACGATCGTGGGAGTCACCGGCACGGTCGTGGACGCGGCGGCGGCCCTTGCCCAAGGAACGCTCGAGGGTGGCGAGAGCCTATGCGAGCACTGATGGATACTCTGGGCGACAGTGAGCAGCGCAGAGCCGCGCTGCCCTGCAACGCACATCCCGAACAGAAGGAGGACTGAGAGATGCCACGTGGTGACGGAACCGGCCCAGCAGGACTGGGCCCAATGACTGGTAGAGGTGCAGGCTACTGCGCCGGATATCCCGTGCCGGGATTCATGAACCCCGGCGGCGGCCGAGGCCTGGGCATGGCCTGGGGCCGCGGCGGCGGCTGGGGCATGGGTATGGCCTGGCGTCGCGGCTGGGGCCGAGGCGGCGGAGGTCGCGGCCCTGGCGGTTGGGGCCGAGGCTGGGGTTTCCAACCCGGCCCCTACCCCGCAGCGTACGGGCCGCCCCCGGCAGACCTCGCTCCGCCGTCTGCCGAAGATGAGCTGGAGATGCTCCGGGAGCAGGCGGACTGGCTCAAGGAGCAGATGGACTCCATCAGCGCGCGCATCCAGGAACTCGAACAGAAGCAGGAATAGCGCGCCACGACTGCGCGCCGGAGGCAGGCAGCCCCGGTGTGCTGACCAGTAGTGAGAGAGCAATCACACTGGCGCAAAGGACGGCGGTCGGGGGGTGTCGCCAATAGGGCTCGCGGCGCAAGAATCCGTGCCGGTGGGTCCTCAGCCCATCCCGGCCCGGCATCGTCCCGGCCGCCGTCAGCAGTGGTTCTGAGCGCATGAGAGAGGGAGGCAGTGCTATGAAGGTAGCGGTGACCAGCGTCGGTGCGAGCCTCGACGACCAGGTGGACCCGCGCTTCGGCAGGGCTCAGTATCTGCTCATCGTCGATGCCGACAGCCTGGAGTTCGAGGCCGTCGAGAATGCGAACGCCGCGGCCGGAGGTGGAGCCGGGATCCAGACGGCACAGATGGTGGCCGGCAAGGGAGTCGAGGCCATCCTCACGGGCAACTGCGGCCCGAACGCGTTCCAAATCCTGAGCGCGGCCGATATCAAGGCCTACGTCGGGCTAACAGGAACTGCACGGGAGGCAATCGAGTCGCTCAAGCGAGGCGAGCTGGCCCCGGTCAGCGGCCCGTCCGTACCCGGCCATTTCGGGCTCGGCGGTGACAGCCCGAGACGGGAATCCTGAGAGCCGAGCGATGGTCGGCGGGAACCGACTCATGGTTGACGACCTCGATGCACTCGATGGAAGCCCGGTCCTCGAGATCAAGTCGGGATAGGATTGCGATTCACACCTGAGATATCCCCAAACATGAACATCGTCGTTGCCAGCGGAAAAGGAGGCACGGGCAAGACCACTGTGGCGGTCAGTCTCGCCCTGTCCCTCGGCGGCGTGCAGTTCGTGGACGCGGACGCCGAAGAGCCCAACGCTCATCTGTTTCTGCATCCCGACATCGAGAGAGCCATCCCGGTCGAGATGATGGTGCCGGAGGTCGATCTCTCTGCCTGCACCTTTTGCGGCAAATGCAGCGAGTTCTGCACCTTCAACGCGCTGGCGGTCGTCAAGCAGAAGGTGTTGGTCTTCCCCCAGCTCTGCCACGGGTGCACAGGTTGCGTCCATGTGTGTCCCGAGCAGGCGATCCGCCCCAAGGTGCGCCGGATCGGAGAAGTAGAGTTGGGCACGGCGCGAGGCATGCGCTTCATCCAGGGGCGACTGAAGCCCTCCGAACCATCCGCCGTCCGGATAGTGCGACAGGAGTTCTCCCTCATCGATCCGGACCGCACGGCCGTGATCGACGCCGCGCCGGGGACTACCTGCGCGGTCCAAGAGACGCTGCTGGCGGCCGACTTCTGTCTGCTCGTCACCGAGCCCACGCCCTTCGGACTCCACGACCTGCGACTCGCCCTGGAGAGCGCGCCCGAGCTCGACGTGCCGACAGGCGTTGTCATCAACCGAAGTGGGCGCCGCGACGGCATGATCGAGGAGGAGTGTGCCGGGGTCAATGTGCCCGTCCTGCTGAAGATACCTTTCGACCGGAGGATCGCGGAGAGCTACTCGAGGGGAGAGCCACTCGCGGACGCCTTTCCCGAGTATCGCTCGGCCTTCCGCCGTCTTCACTCCGACATAGAGAAGAGAGAAGCCCGGTGCCAGAACTCGTAGTCATCAGCGGTAAGGGCGGCACCGGCAAGACGACCGTTCTCGGGTCCTTCGCCGTGATGGCGAAGAACAAAGTCCTCGCCGACGTAGACGTAGACGCGCCGAATCTGCATCTGCTGCTCGCGCCCGAGCGCGTGTCTGAGCGCGAGTACTCCGGGGCCAGCCTGGCCGTCGCGGCGGAAGAGAAGTGCGTTGAATGCGGGCGCTGTGAGGAGGTCTGCCAGTTCGCCGCCATCAAGAATCACCGAGTGGATGGCCGCCGCTGCGAGGGCTGCGGGACCTGTGCCATCGTCTGTCCCGCCCAGGCCATCACCATGCAGCCACAGACAACGGGGCACGTCTACCTCAGCCAGACTCGGTACGGTCCGCTCGTTCACGCACACCTTCTCGCGGCCGCCGAGGCATCGGGCAAGCTGGTAGCCGAGGTGCGGAGGCTCGCGCAGGAAGCGGCGGCCGAGAACGGCGCGGATCTCATACTCACCGACGGATCGCCCGGCATCGGCTGTCCGGTCATCGCCTCCCTCACCGGCGTCGACGCGGCGCTGGCCGTGACCGAACCCACGCCTTCCGGCCTGCACGACCTCGAAAGGGTCCTGCAGGTGGCGGCCCACTTCCGCGTGCCGACAGCGGTATGCGTGAACAAGTGGGACATCAACCCTGAACTGACAGAGGAGATCGAGCGCCTGGCCGAAGGGATGGGCGCCGACATTGTCGGGCGCCTGCCCTTCGATGAGGAGGTGGCCGAGGCGACGGCGGAAGGGGTGCCGCTGGTCGAGTGGGGGCGAGGTGAGGCCTCACGGGGGGTTCAAGCCGTGTGGGAGAAGATCACGTCAAACGGAGTGCTGCCCATATGACCCGGCACAGCCCCGAGGAAACGAAGTCTCTGCTGGTCCGCGGTCGCCGGTCCTTCGCCGGTCTGGTCAAAGACGCCGGCCTTGCCGAAGCGGCCATCACCGTCACCGCTCGCACGCTCTCCACTGAAGAAGCCATCGGCAGGCCGGTCTACGACGACCTGCCCCTTCTGCGAGGAAGGGAGGTCATGATCGAGGCCGAGTTCCGAGGAGCGAAAGGACATGCTTTCACCAGCGCCCCCTCCTCGTGGAGCGGCACACTTAACGACCTGCTGGCTCTGCCGCTCGACCGCGCGCGGGAGCGCGCGCTGCTGAATGCGGCCATGAGCGCCGTGCTCCGCTCACTGGGGGCCATCGACAGAACCGTCCACTGTCGCAGTGAAGACATCGCTCGCTGCGGGGCAGAGATGGCGGCTCGCCTTCGGCAGGAGTTCGGCCTCATCCCGGTCGGCCTGGTGGGCTATCAGCCCGGCCTCGCGGCAGGGCTTGTGGATCAGTTCGGGGCCGACGATGTTCGCATCACAGACTTGCTGCAGGAGAACGTCCGCCGCACCGTTCACGGCGTCGAGATATGGGACGGAGCAGTTCGGACGAAGGAGCTTGTGCGACGCAGCCAACTCATTCTCGCCACAGGCAGCACGGCTGCGAATGGCACCCTCGACCAGTTGGCCGAGCTGACCGCGAGCGTAGGTGTATCGTTCATCGTATACGGTGTCACCGCGGCGGCCGTGTGTCACCTGTGCGGGCTGAGAAGGCTCTG
>CAZLHI010000011.1:32676-94986 GCA_964559435.1 uncultured bacterium
TATACGGTGTCACCGCGGCGGCCGTGTGTCACCTGTGCGGGCTGAGAAGGCTCTGCCTTCTGGCCCGTTGAGGCCCTCGGGCCGCCTGACTTGACGCCGCGGCCGCGGCGTCCTATAATCCAGTGTAAGTTACATGCTGCTGCAACCTGTAGGCAGCGGAGTGTCCACGCTCGTGCACGCGCAGCATGGGGGGAGGCGGCCGGCATGTACGGGGCCTCCCCTGCCGGTCTCATCGAGACGTGAGGCAAGCTATGAACTTCTCGGAAGCTCTCGTCTTCATGCTGCCGTCCTTCTGTCTCTGCGTGCTGATGGTCGGCATCCTGTCCTACCTCGGCATACATGTCATCAAGCGTGAGATCATATTCGTTGATCTGGCTCTCGCGCAGATCGCGGCCCTCGGGGCGCTCATCGCCTTCCTCTTCGGCATCCCGCTGCACACCCAGGCCTCCTACTGGTTCTCGGTCGCCCTGACCGCGGTCGCGGCGGCCGTCTTCACGCTGTCCAGGACCAGGGAGAGCCGCGTCCCTCAGGAGGCCGTGATCGGTCTCGTCTACGCCATCGCGGCCGCGACCGCCATCGTCCTCATCGACACCGCGCCCCACGGCGCCGAGCACGTCAAGGACATATTCACGGGGTCGATACTGTGGGTGACCTGGCCCACCGTCGCGCTGGTCGCGGCCGTCTACGCGGTCGTGGGCATCTTCCACTTCCTGTGTCGTCGGCAGTTCCTCCTCATCTCGGAGGATGTGGCTGCGGCGCGAGCGCGGGGCCTCGAGGTCCGCCTCTGGGATTTCCTCTTCTACATATCCTTCGGCTTCGTGATAACCGTGTCCGTGGGCAGCGCGGGGGTGCTGCTTGTGTTCGTGCTTCTCGTCGCCCCGGCCGTCATGGCCGTCACGATCACTGACCGGTTGATCTACCAACTGCTGTTCGGTTGGATTCTCGGTGTGGCCGCGACGATCGCAGGGCTCATGGCTTCCTACCTCGCGAATCTTCCCACCGGCCCGCTCGTGATCGCCGCCTACGCGATCGCCTTAGTGCTCGTATCCGCTTTGGTCTACGTGATCTGCTCGGCCGATCGAGTCGGCGCCATCAAGAGGACCGCCGCGGTGACCGGCGGCTTCGTCGTCTGCTCCGCCCTGCTGTTCTTCGCCGGGCGCGGCATCGGGTCTCGCTTCGGCGGACATCCCCACCACCACGGCCACGGCACGGCCCCCATCCATGGACACGAGTACGACGCTGTCGGCGACGCGCACGGAAGCGACATCCGACGGGAGGCAGGGGAGGCAGGCGCCGGTGCAATCGGCCAGGCCGAAGACATCGCCCGGCTGCAGCAGCTCTTCGAGCACTCCGATGACCCGGGAGAGCGCTCGGACATCGTCTGTGAGGCGCTTCGGGACGACCCCAAGGCCGGGGCGGCCCTCGCCCTAAGATGCCTCGCCACCGATCTACCGCTGTTCTTCGCACAGATCGTCGTGGAGGCGCTCGACGCCGCGCTCGTCCAGCCCAGCGGCTTCGATGTCGAGCAGCCTTTCACCGCGCCCGCGAACCAAGCTGCTGCCCAGCGCGTCCGCGCCCAGTTCGACCTCCGCTGAAAGGCGCTAGTGTCGGCCCGTATCCTGCCAGGCAGGACCTACCACACCTCCGGGGCCTCGCCGTTCACAGAATCTTCGCACTTGATTCCGAGTTCTGTGCTTGACGAACTGCTACGGCATGGTACGATAAGTGTCGTAACAAGTCGGAAAGGACGGAGGGCATGATGGCTGATGCTGAGTTCATTACGCTCAAGGAGGCGGCCGCCGAACTCCGCCTCAGCGTGTCGACCCTGAAGCGCTACATCTACTCCGGGCAACTCAAAAGCTACCGCACCCCCGGCGGGCGCCACCGCGTGCGGCGCGCGGACCTGGCGGCCCTGCTCGGAGCGGCCCCGGCCGCGTCAGTTGCTGAGTCTACTGCGCTGGCGCGCCTGGACGACTTCGCCGAGTCCGTCGCCGCCCGGATCGACCGCGCCCTCCAGCGCCGCATCTCACGTCTGGAGTCCGACGTGGAGCGTCTGGAATGCAGCCTCGACGCCATCACCGCCGCGCTGCGCCGCGCGGCAACGCAGACGTCTGAGCCGGCACGCCGGGAGGCGTTGCCCGGGGGCCTGGACATCAAGGTCCTTGGACCTGGCTGTCGCGCCTGCGATCAGCTCGCAGCGCTCGTCGTCGAGATCGCCCGGGCTGTCGGCCTGGAGAGCGATGCCATCAGCCGAGTGAGGGAGGTGGAGGAGATCGCCGAGTACGGCCCCACCCCTATGCCGGCGCTCATCATCAACAACGAACTCGTGGCGGCCGGACGCCCGCCCACCGAGTCGCGCCTGACCGAACTGCTCCAGCGCTACCGACCGAACTAGTTGCCTGCGGAGAGCCACCCATGAGAAACGCCTCGCGGAACAGACGAAAGATTCGCCGCATCTCCTACAAGGATTTCCGCAACGCGGTTGACGCTAATGCCTGTTGTGCCGGCGATGGCAGCGACACGACGACCACCCTCGCGACCCTCATCACCCGCGAGGCACAGGGGACGAAGCCGGCCGAAATGCTGGAAGAGCTGCTGTCGCGAGGTGAGGCCACACCGGTGCATGGAGTATGGCACCACGTGCTCGTCGGGGAGATAGTCCTCCGCTGCCTGCAGAATGCCCGCTATCAGATCGCCGACGATTTGATCGACGAGATCGTCGACCGCGGCCGCCAGCTCCCCGGCGGGTCGTGCGGCTTCCTCGGCACGTGCGGAGCCCTTTCCAGCACGGCCAGCGCCTATGCCATTCTCCTCGGCTCCACGCCGGTGGCCACCGAACAGCGGGAGAAGCTGATCGAGTTCGCCGCCAAGATGGTCGCCCGCCTGGCCGACATCGGCGGGAGCCGCTGCTGCAAGAAGAGCAGCTACGCCGCGCTGGAAGTCGCTCGCGACGAATTCGCCGAGCTCGGCTTCGAGCTGCCCGAAGAGGAGTTCGAGGGCCGCTGCCCCTTCTTCGCCTCCAACGACACCTGTGACGGAGACGCCTGTGTCTACTTTCCCAGAAAGCGGTGACGACGTGGTCGCCGGCAGCCCCGCGCCTGCAGCGGCCGGCACCGCGGCCGCGCCCGTGCTGCGCCTCGCCCGGCGTCGCTTCTCGTGGCAAGGCGTCGCCACCGCTGTCGCATCTCTGCTCATTCCACTGGCCCTGTGGTGGGGCCTCGCAGTCGGAGTCTCCGAGCTGCGGAGCATCGCCTTCCCGACTCCCCACGACACCTATCAGCGCCTAGTCGATCTGATTCGCGGCAAGCTGCTCAACGACTTCACCGTCTACCACCACGTCGGAGACAGCCTGCAGCGATGGGCATTCGGCTTCGGGATCGCCATGAGTATCGGCATCCTCGCCGGCCTGCTTCTCGGCTGGTCGCGGCTGCTCGAGCGACTCTCCATGCCGACGATCACGGTCCTTCAGCTCGTGCCCGGCCTCGCCTGGATCCCGGTGGCGATTCTGTTGTTCGGGATCGGCGAACGGGCCACGGTCTTTATGATCGCCGTCACGGCCCTTGCCCCAATCGTGATCAACACCACGGCCGGTGTGAAGGGGGTCGACGAGATGTACCTCCGCGCGGCCCGGATGATGGGGGCCGAGGACCGCACGCTGTTTATGAGAGTGCTTCTGCCCGGGTCGCTCCCCCATCTTCTCAGCGGGCTGCGTGTCGGGTTCGCCAATGGCTGGCGCGTGCTGGTCGCGGGCGAGATGATCGTGGGCACCGGCACGGGCCTGGGGTATTCCATCATCCAGTCTCGATGGACTCTGGACTATGCGGCTGCCTTCGTGTGCATCGCCATCATCTGCATCATCGGCCTCACCGTCGAGCGCGGCCTCTTGCTCCCCCTGGAGCGAAGGACCGTCGAGCGCTGGGGGCTCGCCAGGAGCGCGTAGACAGTGATTCAGCTCGACAAAGTCACCAAGCTCTTCCCGAACGAGGAAATCGGCCAGGCGGTCCAGGCGCTTCAAGACATTGACCTCGCGGTCGAGCAGAACGAATTCGTGTGCTTGCTCGGGCCGAGCGGCTGTGGCAAGAGCACCCTTCTCAACCTGGTGGCCGGTTTCGAACGCCCTACTGCAGGCCGCGTGCAATTCGAGGGGAAGCCCGTGCGGGCGCCCGGCCCCGAACGCGGCGTCGTCTTCCAGGAGCCGACTCTCTTCCCGTGGCTCACCGTCGAGCAAAACGTCGACTTCGGGCTCCGCAACATCGGCCTGGAGGCCGCCGCGCGCAGGGAGATTGGCAGGCGCTTCGTCTCTCTCGTCGGGCTCTCCGACTTCGCCCGCGCCCGGCCCCATCAGCTCTCCGGCGGAATGAAGCAGCGCGTCCAGCTCGCCCGCGTGCTGGCCTTCAACCCGCATGCACTGTTGATGGACGAGCCCTTCGGCGCCCTCGACGCCCAGACCCGCGACCGCCTTCAGGACGAGTTGCTCGGAATATGGGGGCGAGACCGCAAGACTGTCCTCTTCGTGACACACAATGTCGAGGAGGCTGTCTACCTCGCCGACCGCGTGGTCGTGCTTGCCCCCGCTCCTGACGGAATCACGGCCGACGTGGCGATCTCGATTCCTCGCCCGCGAGACCGATACTCACCTGAAATGAGGGAGGCAACCATGGCTCTCATGGCCGTCCTCGCCGATCTTCCCTGCTGCGTGCTGCCCTCCCGCAGTGTCGGCGAGGCATCGCTGAGAGAGCCGTCAACAACAATGCCGGGCTAGGGTCACTTGACCTGGCAGTCGCACGGACCCTAGACCCGGCGCACGAAAGGAGGCAGTGTGTGAGACACCGTCCCCTGCTGTCACTTGTTCGTCTGGGGGCCCTGGCCACCCTCTTGGCACTCCTGTGCGGGTGTGGCGAGAGGGAACCAGGGCCGACCGAGGCGGCGGGCCCCGCCATCCGCTTCGCCTATCAGGATCGCATCGCCGACGCGGCCAGCATCATCGCCGTCGAGAAGGGCTTCTTCGCCAAAGAAGGCCTGGCCGTCAAGACCTTTGTCTTCAGCAGTGGACCCGCCTGCTCCGAGGCCCTCGTCACCGGCAGCGCGGACATCGGCACCATGGGTGACACCACAGCCGTGATCGCGGCTGCCCGCTCGCCGGTGAAGATCATCGCCAGCCACGGCGGCGGGGAACACCGTCACCGCATCATCGTCACCGCCGACAGCCCTATCCGCTCTCCCGCTGACCTCGTCGGCCGAAGCATCGCCGTGAAGAAGGGGACCTCCACCTATGGCGGGCTGCTGGCCTGGGCCGATTCGCGGGGCCTCGACCTGTCGAAGGTCAAGGTCACCGACATGCGGCCTCAAGACATGGCCGATGCTCTGCTGTCAGGGGCCATCGACGCCATCGTCGCGAGCGAGCCCACCCCGTCGATAGTGGAGGAACGCGGGGGCCGCGAGCTCGCCACCCTGGGAGGGCTCGGCAACACCTACCCCATTCTGCTCGTCGCCAGGGATGAGTTCCTCGCCGGTCACGGCGAGGCCGTGACGCGTTTCATGCGCGCCATGGGCCGTGCCGCGTCGTTCATCGTGGAGAACCCTGAAGAGGCCGCTGCCCTCGTCGCTAGGAAGACCGGCCTCTCGCAGGAGACGACCGAACGTGCCATGAGCCATCACTACTACGGGCTCCAGCTCGACGACGACACGATGGCCAGCCTGCAGAGAATAGCCGACTTTCTCGTCGCGCAGAAGACGCTGGAAGCACCGCCTGACTGGGAGGGCGTTATCGACCGCTCCTTCATCTCCGAACCCCACTCCCGAGGTGCACTTCAGCAAAGAGAGGACATAGACGTATGCGCACCCACTGGTTGATCGCTGTCACGATGGTCGTGCTCGTCCTCGGGACAAGCGCCGCATTCGCCGAACAGGCGGCCCTAGATGCCGAGCAGGACTCACTCTCCGCCCTTATCGACGTGCTGGCCGAGAAGGGAATCCTGTCGGCCGAGGAGGCCGAGCAGCTCAAGTCACGTGTCGAGAAGGCCGAGGAGCCAGCACCCCCGGCGGAGACGGCCGCACCGCCGCCACCCGAGAAGCAAAAGTATCCGACCGTCAAGACCAAGTTCCGACTTGAACCCCGATTCTCGGTGGTTGAGGAGGACGAGAATCAGCCATTCTTCGGCAACCGCGATGATCGAAAGGGCGGGGACGGGTTCGCCGTCAGGCGCGCCCGGCTCTACTTCTTCGGCGACCTCAGCCCGGAGACCGGATACAAGGTCCAGTACCAGTCTGACTGGGGCCAGACGAACCCGAACCTGCACGTCGCTGAAGTGGACTACCACGGCTGGGATTTCGCCGAAGTGGCCTTCGGCCAGCTGCAGACCCCGTTCGGCTACGAAATCGTCATGTCAGATGCTTACCTGCTCTGCACCGACCGCGCGACTGTCAGCACATTCCTCCCGGCCGACAAGGACATCGGCCTGATGCTGAGCAGCAAGAACAATCCCGCGAAGCCGCTTGGCTGGCAGTTCTTCGTTGGAAACGGCAGCGGCAAGTATGCCGGCAATCCGACCAGCGACTACCTCTGGATCGGCCGCCTGACGGCGAGCCCGACGCCCGGTCTCAAGCTTGGGGCGAGCTTCTCATCCAACCGCAACACCGACTTCAGCCCCTACCAGTCGCGCTTTCTCAAGAAGAACGGCGACCCCTACGGCCTGCTCCCCGCCTATGGCGCGGCCGAGGCCGATGAGACCTCCTGGGAGGCCGACCTCCAGTGGACGAACAACAGCACCTCGGTGTGGGCCGAGTACATCAACACCAAGATCGAACCGGGGGACGGCTCCTCGGTGAGAGCCGACGGCTACTACGTCTACCTGCACCAGTTCCTCCCATACCGAGGCCGGAACGACAAGCTCGAAGCGATCCTCGGCTACCAGGAATTCGATCCTAACGACGATGCGACGGATCTGTACGACTTGACGGCCTACACGCTCGGCCTCAACTATCACATAAGGGGCAGCCGCTACGGTGAGAAGCGGTGCCAGGAGATGATCCGCTTCAACTACATCTGGAACCGGGAGGCCGCGGACGAGGTGGACAACGACAAGTTCGTCACCCAGTATCAAGTCTGGTTCTGAGAGGACGGCGCCGGTGACATCACGGCAGCGCGTCGAGGCCGCCCTCCGCAGGCAGTAGACCGACCGGGTCCCGATCATCCGGGAAGACCAGCGCGGATATCGGATAGAGAGCAGAGAACAGAACCAGAATGATGTGCCAGAACATGCTGAGAGGATGGCGCAGGCCAAGCTGGAAGTCAATCCCACCCCAAGACGTCAGGAATCCAGACGACGCCCGGCTTGTCTGAGGCGACGGACTAGTTTCGGTACACTGCGGGTGTATAATCCTGTGAGAGCACGTATCTGCAGGGAGATGCTACCGTGAAGAAGCTGTCAGCGGCGATGGTCCCCCTCCTCTTCGTCGGCATGGCGGTGTGTCTGGTGTCATGTGGGAGGACGCCACCTCCGTCCTCCGCAACGACAGAACCGACCAGCGCCATCCGCGTCTCCGGGGCGTGGGCGCTGTACCCGATGATGCTGCGTTGGGCCGAGGAATACCAGAGACTCCGCCCCGGGGTACAGGTGGGAGTGTGGTCGGGCGGCACGGGCAAGGGCGTCACTCACGCACTCGACGGGGTTGTGGACATCGGCATGGTCTCTCGAGACATCTACCCAGAGGAGGAGAGCCGAGGCGGCTTCTGGGTGCCTGTCGTCCGGGACGCCGTGCTGCTCGTGGGCAATGCCAGCAATCCGGTGGCAAAGGAACTCGCCGGCCGCGGCCTGACGCGAGATCAGTGTGCGCCCCTTTGGCTTGAGGGAGAGGAAGCCGGGTGGGGATCGCTCGTCTCCCGGCCAGAGGTGAGGGAGAGAGTTCACGTGTATACTCGCGCCGACGTCTGCGGCGCCGGGGAGGCCTGGGCCCAGTATCTAGGCAAGGGCCAGGCGGATCTCCTAGGCACCGGCGTCTACGGTGATCCTCGGATGGTCGAGGCCCTACAGAGAGATCGCCTCGGAATCGGGTTCAACAACCTCAACTACGCCTATGATCCCAACACCGATAAGCCCGTCGCCGGCCTCATGCCCATCCCGATAGACATCGATGGCGACGGACGCATCGCAGAGTCCGAGAGTTTCTACGCAACGCGCACAGAAGTCAAGCGCGCAATCGCCGAGGGTCTCTATCCCTCTCCTCCCGCGCGAGATCTCAACCTTCTCACCAAGGGCAAGCCAGAAGGCCTTACTCGGGAGTTCCTGCTCTGGATTCTCACGGATGGCCAGAAGTATGTGGATGAAGCAGGCTACGTGGAGTTGCCTCAGCAGAAGCTGAACGCCGCTCTCGAGAAGTTGGGCTGAGCTGTCCCGGGGAACCCAAGAGGGAGTGAGGGCGCCCAGCGCGGTGCGTCCGTGGGAGTGTACTGCGCAGAAACCCATCGGTGCTGCTCGCAGCCTCCACACGGTTGACACGCTACTCCGGTAGGTGACTCCCGTCGTTGGTGGCGAGGCAGCGACGACAGAGCAGGCCCCCGAGGTCGGCCTCCGCTTCCAGAGCCAGTGCAGGGTCTCATCCGCCGCATGGCCAGCCGAGCGTTTGCGCACTAGGAAGCCCCGTACGCCATCGCAAGAGCGCGCAAGACGCCGCAACAGCCCTGAGATCGTCCACCAAACGTCCACCGTTCCTCCCCTGCTGGACCGACAACTCGGCCTACATGTATACTTCGTGCCGCTGACGCGAAAGAGAACGGGGGATACAGAGGGGGTGGTTACGAATGAGCCCCGCTACCAACTGAGCTACGCGGCTCTTCAGGATCAATCTATCAGCTGTTCACGAAAGGCATCAAGACGGCTTAGTGGATGAGGAGGACAGGTCGCGGCGAACCCGAATAAAGTGGCCGAAGGCCGAGAGGGGTTATCTCGCCGTGAACGTCCTCGCGTTCGGCGCCCACCCAGACGACGTCGAGCTCTACTGCGGAGGAACGCTGGCCAAGTACGCACAGGCCGGGCATTCTGTCACGATGGTCGTCGTCTGCAATGGCGTTGCCGGCCGAGGCGAGATGCCCGCGGGCGAGACCATCCAGATCAGGGCGCAGGAGTCGCTCGACGCGGCGAATCTGATCGGTGCAGATGCCGTCCATCTCGGCTACCCGGACCATCACATACCGATGGATGATTCGATCAAGGGCCGGATCACCGAGGTCATACGCGGCGCGAGACCGACCGTCGTTTTCGTGCATGCTCCTGATGACTGTTACCTCGACCACGAGCGAACGAGCAGACTTGTCGAGGAGTGCCTCAATCTCGCTCCCGATAGAGAAGTGGAGACGGAATCGCCACCTCTGACGGACTGGCCGCTGCTCTACTACATGGACACTGTGAGCGGCCTCGGGTTCGAGCCGAATGAGTTCGTAGACATCACCGACGTCTTCGACATCAAGCGCAAGATGACAGAATGTCACGCCAGTCAGGCGGCCCTCTGGCGGAGCGATCCATCTCTCGATGGCCCGGTGGACATGATGGAGATCTGCGCCAGGTTCCGCGGGATTCAGTGCGGCGTTCGCTATGCGGAGGCCTTCCGCGTAGCGAAGAAGTGGGGTCGGTTCTGGACGGCGAGGCTACTGCCTTGAACGAGCCCATGTCTGAACCCGGTAGTGGCATACGGCCGGGAGCATCGTACAGTGAACGTTCTCGCTGTGGGCGCGCATCCGCTTGACATCGTGTTTCTATGCGAAGGGGCTCTTGCGCGCTGCGCGCGTGCAGGCCATAGTGTGGCCATGGCGTATCTCGCACTTCTCATGTCTGAGCCGCCGCACTTCAGCCTGGAAAGACTCACAGCCACGCGAGAAGAGGAGCCGGCGCGAGCGCTCTCGCTCATCGGCGCCAGTGTCCAGTTCCTGAGATTCGAGGCCCTGCTGCTGTTCCGGACGGCGGAGAACAAGCTGCGCGTCATTGAGCTCATCCGCAAGGTCAAGCCCCACGTCATCCTCCCACACGATCCGGAGGACTATCACCCAGAGCACCAAGTCACCACAGCGCTCGTGCACGAGTCCTCGCTGCTTGCCAGGCAGTATGTGGTCGAGACTGAATCGCCGCCCACCAAGACTTACTCCGAGATTATCTGCATGGACACCGTCGCTGGCGTCAACTTCCGCCCCGAGCGATTCGTATCAGCGATGTCATCGAGAGCAAGCGCAGCATGATGCTCGCCTACGAAAGCGAAATGAGCGTGTGGCAAGATCATCCCGTGCTCCCGTGGATGGAGTGGATGGAGGTCACGGGGCGCTACCGCGGCATTCAATCTGGTGTGCGGTACGCGGAGGCCTTCCGGCCGCTGCGTAAATGGGGCAACATGTCTTCCGACGCCGACTGCCGTGAGCGACTCGACAGCGGAGGAACAAGTGGCTGAACAGGATACCCCAAAGAGCGTATGTCCGACCTGCGGGGCCGCGACGACTGCAACCGGACATCTGTGCCGCCCTTTCAAACCGACTCAACCATACACATGTGAATACTGCGGGGCGAAGACCGATGACCCGCGCCACATGTGCTACCCGCAGATCGAGCACCTGAAGCATCAGTGCGTCCACTGCGGGCGGCTCGCCGCCAAGCCCGAGGCGCTCTGTCATCCGAAGCGCATCGCCGGAGCCTGACTCACAAAATGCCGACATCCCAACCCGCAGTGCGCGTCCTTCGGCAGGAAGACGTACCTACAGCCCTCGATCTAATCCGCCTGGCATGGCCGGAGATTCCCCGACCAGCCCAGGAACAGATGGTCGAGCGCGACCCCTGGCGCGCCCGCCAGCGGGCCTTCGGCGCCTTCGTGAAAGGGCGCCTCGTCGCGCAGGCCCGGTTTCACTACAGACCCGTCCGCCTCGGCAGCGCTGTGCTCAACATGGTCGGCGTCTGTGAGGTGACCACTCATCCCGACTTCCGCCGCCGCGGCATCGGCCATCGTGTGCTCAGAGCCGCGCTCGACTGGATGCGATCCGTGGATGTGCACTTCGTCATGCTCTACACGGGAGTTAACGGGTTCTATGCTCCTCTCGGCTGGGGCACCATCGATGTACCCATCTGGTATCTGCCAATTCGATCGGCGCCGAAAGTCGGTACGGGCAAGTATCGCGTCGCCCGTCTGCCGATACGCGAGTCCGTGTCCGGACTCGCGGACATCTATGAGCGGAGCTGCGGCCGCCACCCCATCTCGTTGATCCGCAGTGCTGAGTACTGGCGCCAGTGGCCTCATTGGGCGAGGGACAACCTCTGGTTTGGCGTGCTCGACGACGAGTGGTCGGTCGCCATGAAGGACGAGCAGATAGTCGCGTACGGGGGCTTGAACTGGTCCCTGAAGTACCAGGGGAGGATCAGCATTCATGAAGCCTGCGCTCTCCCGGGTCATGAGGAGGCGCTGTTCGACGTATTCGATGACCTCGTCGCGCGCAGCAGCACGGCGAGCAAGGAACCCTTGGAGCTCAACCTCCCCGAAGACCACGCCTTCGTGAGACGCGTGGCTGCCCTAGCAGAGCGCGCATCGAACACAAGCGCAATGGTGCAGGTCCTCGACCTCCGCGGCTTACTGGAGACACTGGGGACGGAGATCCGGCGACGCGCGGCGCGGTTGGCAGGCTCGATTCGCCTGAGGCTCGCCTCCCCTTTGGGGACCGCGACAGTGTCCGCCGGGCCCGCTGAGTTGGCGGTGTGTGACTCGCCTGCCGCAACCGAGGTCGAGCTGACGCCCGCTGGCCTTGGCTCGCTGCTGCTCGGTTTCAGGTCTGTGTCCGAACTGCGCGCGGCGGACCAGATCATCGTGCCGGGCGGGGCCGACGAGGCGCTGGAGCTGCTCTTTCCCTGTCTGCACTCCCATTACTGGCAGATAGATCACTTTTGAGACCTTTTGAGTCTGTTGCGCACCATGTCCTGATCTTCTTTGCAAGGCTTCGATTGTTTTCCGCCGAAGCTGAAGACAGCGTAGTGTTCGCGCTGTGATGGCAGCACAGACCGGTCCCGACGAGACATGAGGCAATCACGGAGGTTGAGAATCCCATGGCATCCAACCGGCCCGATCTTCCACAACGCAGACTGGGCAAGACTGATCTGCACGTGACCGTGGTCGGATTCGGAGGCATTCCGATTCAGATTGTCCCCGAGAGTGTGGCGATCGCGGCCGTTCGCAAGGCCTATGACCTCGGGGTAAACTTCTTCGACACCGCTCGGGGATACACGAACTCGGAGGAGCGGATAGGCAAGGCCCTCAAGGGGCGCGAGTGCTTCATTGCGACGAAATCCGGGAACCGAGAAGCGGAGGACATCTATCGGGACGTGGAGCGGTCCCTCGCCAACCTTCACAGGCGTCGGATCGACCTCTACCAACTGCACGGCATCAACAACGACGACGAGCTCGATAGCGTGCTGGCCCCGGGCGGGGCAGTCGAAGGGCTCCGGCGAGCACGCGATGAGGGGAAGGTGGCTCACATCGGTATCACGGGCCACCGGCGAGAAACGCTCGTCAACGCTGTGAAGAGGTGCGACGACTTCGCCTCAGTGCAAGTGCCCTTCAACCTCGTGGAGGACGATATCCTCGACGACCTCGTGCCGCTCTGCGCCGAGCGGGACGTCGGCATCATCGCGATGAAGCCCGTCGGCGGGGGCAACTTCACCAATGCACCACTCGCCGTCAAATGGTGCATAGCTCAGCCCATCACAGTCGCCATTCCCGGCATGGCCACCGCGAGAGAAGTCGAAGAGAACGTGGCGGCGGCCCAGGACCGTGAGCTGACGGCCGAGGAGCGAGCGGCCGTGGGTCGAATGCGGTCCGAGCTGAGCCAGCGCACTTGCCGTCGCTGCCGATATTGTGAGCCGTGTCCTCAGGGAGTGCAGATCACCTCACTCTTGCACGGGCGCTCGATCATAAGAAGGATGGGTGCAGCTCGCTGGAAGGAATGGGGAGCTGTCGATGTTATCGCCAGCGCTGACCTGTGCAGGGAGTGCCGGGAGTGTCTTGCAAAATGCCCGTATGAGCTGCCGATTCCAGAGCTCATCCGAGAGGCCGTATCCTACTACCGGACCGTGCCGGAGCTTACCGAGGACTGATTCCTCACCGGGGCGCTCGCCCGCGGCCTGCCGACGGAGGGGAAGACTTGTGCGCCCTCAGGACGTGTGCTATAATCACCTGTGCAATGTGGCCTCGGCCGTCGACCGGCCGGGCTTCATTCTCTTAGGACTTCGTCGGGAGTCGGCGCGGGCGGGCAGGCCCGGGTCTGCTTGTCAGCTTGCCGAGCGCGCGGGCGACTGAGCAGTTGCACCTCGCCAAGCAGCTACTCTTAGGGAGGGCCCTGTGAAGCGCACCTACCAGCCAAAGCGAAGGAAGCGGGTGCGAACCCACGGATTCCGGCGGCGCATGCGAACGGCAGCGGGGCGGAGAATCCTTCGCCGCCGGCGGAATAAGAGACGAGTACGCCTTGCGGTCGGACCCTCCCGGTAGGGCCGCCTTCTTGAACCGCCTCCGCCGCAAGAATGACATCCAGCGTGTCTTCCGAGAGGGCCGACGCTTTCACTCTCCGTCGGTTGTTCTCCACGCGCGTCCCCGCGCGGCGGACGAGGGCGCGCCGCGGGGCGTGCGGCTGACAGTTGTGGCGGGTCGGCAGTTCCCCACTGCTGTCGCCCGCAATCGCGCGCGCCGTGTTGTTCGAGAGGCAAGTCGCGTTTTGCTCCGAGATACGATGGCTGACTGGGACCTGCTGCTGGTGGCGCGAACCGAGGCGCTTGCGGAGACGCATCAGGAGCGCCTTCACAATCTCGCCGAGCTCTTCCAGAGCGCGGGCTTACTCGCGCATAGCATTGCGTCGCCGACATGAGTGCTCAGGTCACGAAATCTGGTCCAGGCCGTGCCGCGCGCGGTGCCATCGCGCTGCTGCGCTTCTATCAGCGATTCCTCAGCAACCTGAAGCCCCCCACCTGTCGTTTCTACCCGTCGTGCTCTGAATACGGCCGCCAGGCGATCGCGCACTGCGGGCTGCTTCGCGGCGGCCTGCTCGCCGCCTGGCGACTGGTGCGGTGCAACCCCTTCTCGGCCGGCGGATATGATCCGGGGCGGTGGTCCGACGAATCGGCAGAGGAGAGGGCCCAATGAGAGGGTCGGCCCTGGTCATCACCCTCCTTCTGCTACCAGTGCTAGCGGGATGCATGGGCCGCGGGGTCCCACTCCCCGAGCAGAGACGCGCGCCTTTGGCGCTGCAACTCGAAGAGATCGACCGTCTGGCCGCGGAAGGCGATCTGAGAAGCCGCGTCGATTCTCTCAAGCAGAGCTTGGCTCCCGTTGCCGACAGCAAAGATCGTAAGCTGCAAAGCGACGCAGCACGTCTTCGCCTTCTCATCGGCTACTGCTGGGAGCGGCTAGGCGAGTTCAGCGAGGCCGTGGACTGGTACAAGCAGGTGAGAGGCAGCCAGTACGAGTCTGTAGCCTACATGCGAATCGTCCAGGTATCCGAGCACCTGGCGGAGGCGGGTGCGGCCGATGACTCGGAGGTTTGGAGGAAACACGCTCTCGAGGCGCTCGATCGCGCGGTGTTCTACCCCGTGCAGTACGATTCCCGCACCGAGAAGCTGCGCGGGCCCTATGTGCTGCTGCGAACGCCGCCCGTGGGTACGGAGGGGATAGGCTACTGGAAGACTGATTGCGACATCCTCAAAGAAGCACGTAGGCGAGTCGACAAGTACTACCGTGAGCGGCTCATCTACCGGATCTTCGACTTCCTCGTGACCCTCTGCTCCCCGGCCGGAGAGAACGCGAGCTACCTGCTGGCCATCGTCGTGCTCGCTGTGCTTGCGAAGCTCATCACGACGCCGCTCTCGGCCGCGCAGTTTCGCAGCATGCAGGCCATGCAGCGAGTTCAGCCGCAGCTGAAGAAGCTGCAGGAGAAGCACAAGGGCGACAAGCAGCAGATGGCCAGGGCGCAGATGGAGCTGTTCAGGGAACACAAGGTCAACCCGCTGTCGAGCTGTCTTCCAATGCTCATCCAGATGCCCATCCTCATCTGGGTGTACTATGGCATCCGCTACTTCGTATACCGTTTCCAGAGCGTCCAGTTCCTCTACCTCGCCAGCCTGGCCAACCCCGACGTCATACCCATCGCCGGTCGGCTCTTGCCCGGACCCCTACTGCTGCTCTACGGCGTGAGCATGTATTTCTCTCAGAAGCTGATCGCGACTCCCGCGGCCACCCCTGAGCAGCAGCAGCAGCAGAAGCTGATGGCCTACATGATGCCGGTGCTGCTGGTGTTGATTCTCAAGGACCTCCCGGCTGCCTTTATTCTCTACTGGTTCCTTCAGAACATCCTCATGACCGGGCATCAGTACCTGATCATGCGTACTCGGGCAACAGCCGTGCCCACGGACGCCAGCGGCCGATCGGAGCCGATGGCGGAACCGGCGTCGCCCGGATCGGGTCCCCCTAAACAGGCCATCGATAGGCTCTCGCGAGGAACTCGGCGGCGCAAGAAGAAGAGACGGAAGTAGACAGGCACCGCTTCGCCTCAGGGGTTTGTGGGATGTGGAGGCACGCTGATGGAGTCAATCGAGCAGACGGGCAGAACCGTCGACGAAGCAGTCGAAGCAGCCCTGAGGGCACTCGGTGTTGCCCGCGATGAAGTAGACGTGGAGGTGCTGGCTGAGGAGAGCCGAGGCCTTCTGGGGATACTGGGCTACTCATCCGCCCGCGTCCGGGTCACCGTGAAGGAGAGGCCGGCGGAGCCCGAGGCGGTGCGGGCCGAGGCAGATGAGGCGCCGGCACACGAATTGCGGCCCACCGTCGCAGCGGTCGAAGAGCGCTCGGACCTGGCCGAGCGGGCGGTCGAGATACTCACCCGCGTCATCAGCCTGATGGGACTCGAGGGCGAGGTAGAGGTCACGAGCGAGGACGAGCAGTCGGTGGCGATCAACATCCGCAGCGACGAGGACCTCGGACTCCTCATTGGCAGGCAAGGCCAGACGCTGGCGGCTCTTCAGTTGATCGTGGCAATGATGGCCAACCGAGGGCTACCACCGGATCGGCGTAGGCGCATCATCCTTGACGCAGCGGGATACCGCGCGCGGCGCGACCGCACCCTTCAGGGCATGGCGCGAAGTGCCGCCCAGCGGGCCAAGCGCAGCGGACGGCCCGTTACTCTCAGCTCCCTTAGTGCGAGGGAGCGGCGAGTGATCCATCTGGCGCTCGCCGATGATCCGTCGGTGACAACGCGAAGCGAAGGTGAAGACCCGGATAGATCCATCATCATCACGGCCCGTCGGCGCACCAGATGAGCAGCAGCGGCAAGCAGTGAAAAGGAGCAACAGGCAGCCTCAGGCCGCCCCTTCGCTCCGCGGTCGTGCGTGTCATTCGAACTGGCTGTAGTACTCTTCTACTGCCTCGAAGTCGACGGTCGAATCTGGCTCCTTGCCCAACCGCTGGTAGAGATCGCGCCGACCTCTCATGTCGGCGAGCAGCACAGCCCGGGCGTGCACGGCCACCTCCTCGGCCACCTCCAGCGGCACCACGACCACTCCGTCGTCGTCACACCCCACGATGTCTCTTGGCCGCACCTGCACGCCGCCGCAGCCGATGCGCGTTTCTGTCTCAACCACCTCGATACGTCCGGGTATGATTGTGCGGCCCCGCCTCCGAGCACACAGCGGAGTCTTCTGCAGTACGAGCTCAGCCGTGTCGCGCGCGTAGCCGTCTGTCACGATGCCGACAGCGCCCGCCGCGGTCATTGCCATGCTGTTGGCCGACCCCCAGAAGCCGACCTCTCGGGCGCCCCCCGTATCGGTGACGATGACGTGTCCGGGACGGAGCGTGTCACCCGGCCCGATGTTCCCGACCTCTTCGAACCAGATGTCGTGGGCGTTCACGATCTCCTCGGTGCTGCTTAGCTGCCACATCGGCCGGTTCGCCGGAACGCACCTCATGGTGAGAGCAACACCCCAGAATTTCATCCCGAGCCAGACTGGCCGGATATCGGGGGACATGAGGGTCAGATCGAAGTAAGCGATGCCATCGAGCGCGTCGCACACATCCACCACCCGGAGATACTTGTACAGCCTCTGCAACTCGAACGGATCCTGACTGCTTCTCGACCCGGTCGCGCCCATGCTCAGCCTCCTCGCTGGAAGTCCCGCGTCCTCTTCGACGGCTATCTCCCTCCCTCCCCCGTCCCGCCCCGCCGCCGACAGCAACACGCCGGCCGGAGATGATATTATCGCCTCCGCTGATTGTCGGCCCACTATGCCTTGAATCACCTGAGGGGGCCGCGCACACGCACCTCGCCCCGTTGACATTGCCTGCGGGCCGACCGTACAATACTCGGCGCCGGCTCAGGGGACGCCCGGCAGCAACGAGAACGACTCAGATGGAGAACTGCGAGGAGGACTGCTTCTATGGTGAAGCCACTGGGTGATCGAGTGCTCGTGCGCCCGTCGGAAGAGGAAGAGACGACCGCCGCCGGGATCATGCTCCCCGATACAGCGCGCAAGAAGCCAACTGAAGGCGAGGTACTCGCGGTGGGAAGCGGCCGCGTATTGGACAACGGCAAGCGTGTACCCGTCTCCGTGAGAGCGGGGGAGACGATCGTCTATTCGAAATACGCGGGCACAGAGGTAACGATCGAAGGAGAGGCTCTCATCATCATCGACGAAGACTCTATTCTCGCGGTGCGCGAATAGCGAACTCTCGACCTGCTTCTGTCGCGGTCCAGGGAGAACAGCCGAAACACTCCGATCATAACAGTGCTTTCACAACCTCACACCGCCGAGTGTTGTGAGAGCATTGCTCTTCGCGCGGCTTGCGCGTCCAATTCCCAGTGCTCACGGCCGCTGCGATGAGCAGCGGCCGTTTCGCGTTTGCGCCGCGCGCGAACAACGATGGAGGACCAACTTTTTTGTGTGAAACGTGTTCGAATTGCAGGCAATAGTATGGCATATCGCGATGGAGTTAGTCGCGCGTACGCGCACGCGCGCCAGTGGCCATAGAGGCGGTTCGGCCACTCACTAACGTGCCGCGCCGGAAGGGCCTGGACCCGGGTGTAGGCGATGCACACAAAGCATCCGCGGCGCGCAGGAAAGGGGGGCACGAGAGTTGCCCGCGAAAAGGAAGGCGGCAAAGAAAAAGACGAAGAAGAAGGCCGTGAAGAAGGCCAAGAAGAAGGCCAGGAAGAAGGCCAAGAAGAAGGCAGCGAAGAAGAGGAAGAGAAGGTAAGCTGCCGCGCAACGGCCGAGAGCAAGTCTCGGCCAAGAAGAAATCGGGCGAGGGGCCCTGCCCCTCGCCCGACCATATATGCACCCGCTAGAAAGCCGGGAGATCCATCCAGAAGAACGGATCAACGGCCTCCTGATAGGCATACACCGCGAAGTGGAGATGTGGTCCAGTGGCCACGCCTGTGGCCCCCACACGCCCGATGACTTGGCCCTGACGCACCTCCTCGCCCACGCTGACCGCGATATCGGACAGGTGGATATACAGCGAGGACACCCCCTGGCCGTGGTCCAGAATGATGCTCTTGCCATGCAGGATGAACGACTCGTCGGCCAGGGAGACAACTCCGTCTGCGGCGGCCTTGACCGTAGTCCCCTCTGGGCATGCAATGTCAACGCCGCGATGACGATAACTGAATCGGCCATTGACGTAGCGCTGAAGGCCGAAGCTCGTGCTGATCCGCCCCTCTACGGGCATCACGAAACTCCCATGCCATCGACGCTCCGCGCTGACGAGATCCAGCACCGCGCCAATCAGTTTTTTCTCTCGCTGGGTCTCCTTTGCCGAATACTTCCTCTCCTGGCTCTTCGACAACTTCAGATGCTGCACGTCGAACTCACGCGGCTGCACGTGCACCGGCAGAAACAGCTTCCCCATCCGTCCGTCGGTGTACTTCCAGTACAGCACAGCGTGAGTCTCGCTGGGTTTCGCCTTGAGTGACACCGGAAGCACGACCTCGAACATGTCCCCATTCGGCAGAAGCAGATACGATTCACCAGACCATGAGCAGGCTGCTCGCAATAGTTCGCTCTCCGGCCGCATTTGCAGGAACATCACATCGCCAATGCGGGGACCAACTGGAACCAAAACAACATCTGGGGCCGACTCGCCGAGCCCGGTGGCAACGGTTACCGCGAGTATCCCCACTGCTACGACTGTACCTATGTGCTTCATATCGGCGTAACCCGGAGCTTTTCTACCATGTGGTGTGGATGATACGACTGCTTGGCGCGACGCAGCCCGGGCACCCCGAGATCCTGCTCGCGGTTCACATAGCGAACCTGCGACCACGCGTTCGCCAGAAACTGCTGGTTGATCACCTGGTAGAGCCCATGGAATGCTGCGTTTGCCTTCTCTATGTGAATTACCACAGTATCCTCATTCAGTAGCTCGCCGAGGCTGAAGGCCTCGATCTTTCCCTCGATCTCTATGCAGCCGCCCGTGACGCCAAGGAGGTCGAGGTTCGCCAGGACTTCCTTCACTGCGCGCGCTTCGGCGCGCAGCGTCGCAACGAGGTCGCAGTGCTTCTCATCACACCACCGATCCTGCAGTTCCTGGCAGGCCGCGACCAGGTCTGGCGTCAACGGCACGTATCTGAATTCGTGCTGGCTCCTGAACTGCTCGATGTGATTCCTCTTCCGGTGGTATCGATTGCCGCTGAGCGAGATCAGATCCTGCACCAGGTACACATAGTCCCAGTTGTCCCTGTCCGGCTGTATTGCGAAGTCATCCTCCGTCACGCCCAGACGTTCTAGGTCTTGTCGGGTTGCGCGGCTCATCACGCCTGCGTGGCCGTTGGCGGCCAAATGGTCGAGGCATTGGCCCACAGCATCCGGATTGGCACTGCCGACCGGCGGGAAGACGAAGGAGTCCTCCGGGTCCGCTCGCCACGAGCATATGACGAGGGCCTCGTCCAGCCGAGAGACCTGAAGCTGGTATGCGTCGCGCCACATGAACAGGTTCGTGAAGGTCAGCTCAGACTGCTGCGGAGGCTCCTCACGCAGGACGGCCTGAATCCCCTCCCGATCATCCAGCGTGATGGGTCGCATCTCGGGCAAAGCTGGGATATCTCCCACAGACGCACCTCTTCTTGCCCAGAACAGCCCCAAATAGGTCTTGACAATATTATCAAATGTGGTATATGATAACGGATGCGTAGTGATGATAGCATCTGCCCTGTCACCACGGGAGGAAGGCCATGAGCCCAAAGGCGACCTCGACTGCCCAGACAGAGCACCTCATCTGGCTTTGCCGCCGACTGTCGTCTGCCCTGCAGGCCGACATGCCGGTGCTGGAGGCTCTGCAATCCGTCAAGGAGGGAGCAGCAGCGGAGGTGCGCGAGCTTCTGAAGCCCATTCGGGCGAGTGTGGCCGCGGGGAAGTTCCTGAGCCAAGGCCTGGCGGCCGCGAGGGCTCCGGCTTGGGTCTGGCGCTCGCTCTACGCCGCGGAGACCTGGGCCGCAACCACGGAGGGCCTCGACCGAATCGCGGATGAACTCGAGGCAGAGGCCAGTCTCCCTCGGTCGGCCGCTTCGCGGCTGGGCGTACTTGGCTTGACGCTGGCGCGTCTCGGTCTCATGCTCGACCTGAAGGCTCCGATTCTCACCGCACTGGAGGCCGCCGCCGAGTCACTCACCGACGCCGACGCCCGCGGCGAGGTGCTCGCCGCGCGAAACGCTCTCCGCGCCGGCGTCGATCTCAGTGACGCCCTCATGCAGTGCTGCCCGAATCTACCGGACGCTGCGATCGACATGATCCGCGACGCCGAGCGCGACGGACGGCTCGGAGGCGCGCTCCCCGTCATCGCCGACTATCTGTTCGACGTCGCTGCCGATGAGCCGACGCGACGTCAGAAGCAGGAGGCATCAAATGCGTAGGAAGAAGCAGGCGCGGCGAAAGCCGGCGACTGCCAGCAAAGAGCGGAAAGCCGATGCGGAGGTCCTCGACCTCACCTCTGCGGCGAAGTTCCTCAAGGTCAGCAAGCCGACCTTCTACCGGTGGCTGGCCCAGGATAAGATCAAGGGATTCAAGGCCGGCGGGCAGTGGCGCTTCTACAGGCACGACCTCGAGGCATTCCTCCGGGCGGAGGAACCCTCGGCCTTGCGCATAGATGCCGATGCCCTCCGCGCGGCCGTGACGAAGGCGAGGAAGTCCAAAGGGCTGAAGCCCATTGAGTGGCCCGAGGCGGAGACGGCCGAAGAGAGCACCGTCATCGGGACGGTCCACACGCTCATCACGGATGCGATCGAGGCCCGCGCGAGCGACATCCACCTCGATACCAACGCAGACGAGATGCTTGTCCGCTACCGCATCGATGGCGTGCTTAGCGAGGTTATGACGCTTCCCCGTGACGCCGCGCGTCCGCTGGTCTCCCGCCTGAAGCTCATGGGCGACATGGACATCTCCGAGCGACGGATCCCGCAGAACGGTCGGATTGCGATTGAGCACAAAGGTCTCGAGTACGACGTGCGGGTCACCACCGTCCCCGCGATCTTCGGTGAGAGCGCGATCTGTCGCATACTCGATCCCAACATCTCCCTGATCGGCCTCGATGTGCTCGGCCTCTCGAAGGGGATGCAGCGGACCTTCGAGGAGAGACTGCACATGCCCTTCGGCATGATCGTCGTGAGCGGCCCGGCCGGCAGCGGGCGGACGACGACCCTCTACGCCTCCCTTAACCTGCTCAACTCTCCCGATGTCAAGCTCTGCACCATCGAAGATCCCGTCGAATTCCGCCTTCGCAATGTGATGCAGGTCCACGTCAACCGCAAGGCGGGCCTCACTCCAACCGCGGCGATGAGCGTTTTCAAGCGTTCAGATCCCGACATCCTCATGGTCGGCGACCTGCGTGACCTGGAAACGGCTGAGGCCTGCGTCAACGCCGCGATGACAGGGCACCGCGTCCTCACCGCCATGCTGCCGCTCGACGCGCCCTCCCTGGTTACCCGGCTCATCGATATGGGCCTCGAACCGTTCCTTGTGAGCGCGTCGCTGAACGCGGTTCTGGCGCAGCGCCTCGTACGTCGAGTGTGCGGCAAGTGCCGGGAGAGATACGAGCCATCTCCACACCCCCTCCGCCGGCTCCAGATGGAAACCGATCTCGACCTCACGGAGGCCGAGTTCCAGCGCGGCACGGGATGCAGCGAGTGCCGGAACACCGGCTACCGGGGGCGTACGGGCGTCTTCGAACTCCTCCTGGTGGACGACGCGATCCGCGAGCTGATTGCGCGTCCCTCGAGCACTGCTGAGCTCCAAGCTGCCGCCATCGAGGCCGGCATGACCACGCTCCTGAAGGACGGGGTGGAGAAGGCCATGCGGGCGATCACGACCATCGAGGAGGTCATGCGCGTGCTGACCCGCCAGTCGAAGGAAGAAGGAGACACTCAGAAATAGCTGCCGGCGAGGCAACCTTACGGCGCGTTCTCGCGTCTATGTAAGTGGTTGACAAGTCATCGGGATGCCGCTATACTTCGGGCTCCACACGCGCCTGCACGGGCAGAAAGGAGGTGGCGGCAATGATTCACCTTGGACTGCTGTTCCGAAACAACCTAGGCCGCCCTGCCTTCCTGCCTGAGGGGCACACGCGTACCTGACCGTTTTAGCGATCGCTTGACCCATGCGCCACAGGCAGCCAGAGCCTGTGGCGCTTCTCATTGCATCGCCACTTGACATGAGAACATATGTTTGCTAGAGTGCATACAAACAGACCTTCTGGCCCGCCAGTGACCTGTCTGAGCTTCCGGTCGCCTTCCGTCACTTGGCGTCGTCAGCTTACAGGGGACCCGAAGTGATTCATCCCAGAGCTGCTGTTGAACGAGCCCGATGCACCGTCGCCCGTTTCCGCGCGCGCCCTCGAGCATGGCGCTGGCCAACACCCGCGGTCACCGGCCGCGCGATCGGTGCCGTTAGCGCGTGCGCGGCGCTTCTCATGCCTGCGTCTCTGTGGGCCGCTGCCGAGGAGGCCGCGCCGGAGGGCCCTGTTTCCCTAACAGCCATCGCACTGACGACGGCTCCAGTGATCGACGGCCTCCTCGACGACGCTTGCTGGGAGGAAGCGTCGCACATAGCCGACTTCTGGCGCGAGCGTGAGGACGAACCGCCGATAGAGAAGACAGAGGCTTGGCTTGGTTACGACGGCGAGGCGATCTACGTCGCCTTCCGCTGTCACGACAGTAAGCCCTCCGAGATCCGCTGCGCACAGAAGAAGCGCCAGGGCCGCATCTGGGATGACGACCGCGTGATGGTGGGCATTGATGTGAGCAATACCGGCACGAACTGGTACAGCTTCAACGTCACCCCGGCTGGCACGCAGTACGACAATGTTCCCGGCGGGACATCTGAGAAAATCGAGTGGAAGGGCGACTGGCGCGCCGCCGGCTCCGTCGACGAGGAGGGATGGTCGGCCGAGATCGAGATACCGTTCTCGATCCTCCGATACCCGGACGGACAGGATACGTTCCGCATCTGGCTGTCTCGCATCCTCGCCCGCCAGGGCGACTGGTGCACCTGGCCTCCCGCCTTCGCCCGAGTGTGGGACACGGACAACTGCGCGCGCTGGACCGGTCTGACAACGCCGCCGGTTCCCTTTCGCTGCACTTTCATGCCGTACGCGCTGTCTGTGATGTCTGAAGATGAGGAGGATCGGGACCCGCTGACCGCGGGGTTCGACGTGAAGGGGACGTTCCCCAATGGGGTCGTCGGCCTCGGCACCTACAACCCGGACTTCCGCAACCTCGAAGATGTCGTGGAAACCATCGACTTCACCTATGTCGAGCGCTATCTGGAGGAGTATCGCCCCTTCTTCCGCGAAGGTGAGTACTACTTCCCGGGGGACATCTTCTACAGCCGCCGGATCGAGGACTTCGATCTGGGAGCCAAGGCCTTCGGCACGCTCGGCCAGCACCAGTTCGGCCTCCTTGATGCCTACAGCCGCGGAGGCGAGAACCATCTCGCGTGGGAATATGGCCATCGGATCGGCAGCAATGCCGGCGTGTACGCGGGAGGCACCGACCGGCGCGTTCCCGATGAGCCGCACAACGAGGTCTATCGGCTCACTGGCCATTGGAATCGCCCTTTCGAGGGGGGCAACCAGAACTACTACTTCAACCACGCCTGGACACATACGGATGGGGAGGGCGGAGAAGACTCGCGGATCAGGATCGGCACCGGCACGTGGCGCCTTCAGGGATTTGGCTGGAATGCCAACTACTCTGCCACCGGCCCCGAGTTTCGGGCCGATGACGGATACGTTCCTGAGACGGGCGTCAGAAACTTCTCCGTCGGGCTCAACTACAATCGCACCTACGACGAGGGGGCGGTCAAGCACTTCGACTGGAACGCAGCATTCAGCAACGGAGAGTCCGAGGAGGGCGATCGGCGCATGGCCCACGTCGGCTACTACCGGGAATGGCGAAGCGGGCGCGATATGTGGATTGGCGGCTCCGCCGGGGAGCGAGACGGGTTCGACCAGTGGGACGCCGCCCTCGGCCTCGGGTGGAACAAGAACGACATGTACCGAGACGGGGGCCTCGACTTAACCGCTGGCGAGCGCTACGCCTACCCGTACCGCTACATCTCGATCAATCAGGCCTTCCACCCGAGCGAGAAATGGTCGGGCCAGCTTCGTTGGGAACGGGTGTACGCTGCCGACCTCGATGACGACGGCAATCTGGTGCCGCCGGAGCTCGAGCGCCAGGTCGTCCTCACAGCAACGTACGACATCACGGAGGAGCGCAGCGTCAGCGGTCGCCTGGTCCGCACAAGCGGAGACACGAACGCCTACGCCGCCTACCGCCAGCGGGTCCGGAGGGGCATGGATCTCCTCATCGTGGTCGGCGACCCCAACGCCGATGAATGGGTCTCCCGGCTTGCGGTGAAGGCAATATGGTGCTTCTGACCCGTACACGCGGGCGAGAGCGACTGGTAGCACATCGGATCAATGTCGGTACTTCGACGGACTGCTGGGCCTCTACGGACCGAGCAGGTGAAGAGGGGAACAGATGACACGCTGTCTCGTTGCGCTTTCCGCGCTCACAATCGCTGCCGTGATCAATGGCGCTGCGAGCGGGGATGAGGACCCGGAGGAGCTGAGGCCTCCGAGTGTCCAGGCTGTCGTCGTGGCCGAGCCGCCGGTGATCGACGGCAAGCTCGACGACGCGTGCTGGGCGATGGCCACGAACGTCGACGGGTTCTGGCGAGAACGCTGCGACCTGCCGCCACTTGAGAAGACACAGGCCTGGATCTGCTGCGACTCGGAGAACCTCTATGTGGCTTTCCGGTGCGATGACAGCCAGGCGTGCGATATCCGCTGTCAGCAGCGCAAGCGACAAGGGAATATGTCCGACGACGATCGCGTGTCCCTCGCACTCGACGTCGAGGACGCCGGACACAATCGGTACTACTTCACCGTCAACGCCGCGGGCACGCAGTCCGACTCCGTCCCTGGTGGGACATCTGAGAAGATCGAATGGAAGGGAGACTGGCAGGCCGCGGCCTACAAAGACGAACAGGGATGGTCGGCAGAGATGGCCATCCCGTTCAGTATCCTCCGCTACCCGCCTGGACAGGAATGTTTCCGCTTCAGCCTTTCTCGCTACCTCGCCCGCGAGGAAGACTGGGTCACCTACCCGCGGTCCCTTGCCCTGAAGTACGACCCAGACCGATACGCGCGTCTCCACGGCATCTGCACCCCGCCCACCCCCTTCCGGTGGGTGCTCATGCCATATGCTCTGACCGTCCTCTCCGAGGATGACGAGGAGCGCGAGCCCCTGACTGCAGGCCTCAACTTCAAGGGGACTTTTCCCAACGGCGTAGTCGGGCTGTTCACCTACAACCCGGACTTCCGCAACATCGAGGATGTCGTCGAGACGATTGACTTCACGTACGTTGAGCGCTATCTCTCTGACTACCGGCCCTTCTTTCAGGAGGGCAACTCCTTCGCACCGGAGTCGCGGGTCTTCTACACCCGACGCATTGAGGAGGTCGACATCGGAGCGAAGACGTTCGGCACAGTGGGATCACATCGCTTCTACCTCCTTGATACCTATCGCCGCGGGGGAGAGAACCATCTAGCGTGGAACTACACGCACCTGCTCGGCATAAGAGGAGGCATCACATTCGGCGGTGTCGATCGCAACGTCCCATCAGAACCTGACAACGAGGCCTATCTGCTTGCAGCAGATAGGGTCTGGCGGTTCCCTGGCGGCGGACGCTACGCTCACGCCGAATGGTTTGGCAGCCAGACCCAGGGGGAAGGCGGTGATGGGAATTCCTACAGAATCGGCGCGACCGAGTGGCGCAATCAGGGAATCGCCTGGTTTGCGCAATACGACGCAGTAGGTGAGGACTACCGCGCGGATGACGGCTACGTGCCCGAGACCGGAGTTCGCGAGTTCGGGATCGGCTTCGACGGCTACTTCCCCCATGAGACGGGATCCATCCTTTCGACGCGATGGTCGGTCCATACTCACGGCGGGAAGTCCGATCTCGGCCGGCGTCCGCGCATCTGGGCAGAACACATATGGACGTGGCGGAACGGCAACTACGTCAACATCGGGGGGACCCGAGGTGAACGCGATGGGCTGGGCCTGGCCAGCAACTACTTGGAGCTTGGCTGGAAGTCACGCGATATGTACCGACGCGGCGCTATCCTCGGTAACTGGGGTGAACGCTACGGCGAGCCCTACCAGTTCCACAGCATAAGCCAAGCCTTCAAGTTATCCCACTGCTGGTTCGGAGAGGTGAGCCTTGAGCGGGTCTACGTCGCCAGCCTGGACGACGAGGACAACGTCATGCCTCCTCAATGGAGCAGGCAGGCAGTGCTGACAACCACCTACGACATCAGCCCCGAGCAGACTGTGAGTGCTCGCCTTGTTCACAGCGACGGTAGCACGAACGCCTACGCTGCCTACCGCCAGCGCGTGCGCAAGGGGATGGATCTGCTCATCGTCGCCGGCGACCCGAATGCCGATGAGTGGGTCTCCCGCCTCGCCGTCAAGGCGATCTGGTGCTTCTGAAGCATACCGAGGCGTGAGGTGCGCCTCAGCGCGGTCGCCGCGAGCGCCTGGAGGATGCTGAAGGTAAGGGCGTCCGGCCTTCCGAAGGCTACCAGAGGAGGATGACACATGAGCCTAGGATGTCCAACGAGTCTGCTACGCAGCATGCTCGCTCTGGCCCTGTGCGCGGTGGCGGCCGCGGGCTGCGGTGAGCCGCGTCCTACGGCCCACGTGCACCTCACGCTTCGTGCGCAGCCTGAAGGGGTTTTCACTCTCAGGGCCGTCGATCTGGAGAGTGTGAGCAGCGACCAGTGGTTTCAAGAGCACTACCCGCGAATCGCCCAGAAGCTCACGCCAGCCAGCATCGGAACGGATGAGGTCAAGGAGATCAGCCTGGAGCGTCGACAGCTCACCGTCCGCACGCGGGTGAAGGATGCTGCCGACTGCGAGCGGCAGTCTGAGCGAATCGAGCAGCTCCTTTCTGGTCTGTACGAGAAGACCGAACTGGTAAGTGCGACCACCGATGCGGTGACGTCGTCGGACTTCGACGAAGTCGAACAGATCCTGGAGGCCCGCGCACAAGCGGCCGGGCTGAGCGATTTCTCCGTGCAGCCGCGGCCGCCCGATACTCTCGTCGTGGGATTCGCCTGCGCCGGCGACCCGGAGTGGGCCAAGGAACTGCTGACAGACAGAGGCCTCCTTCAGTTCCGCGTCATCCCGCGGCGGTATGCCCACGGGGAGGATAGAGGACCTGAGGTTTCACCGGTTGGCGAGGGATTCCCATACACCTTCCGGGATGAGACTGGCACGCTGGTGGATGCACGCGATCTCCTCGCCGAGTGGCCAGTCATCGTGTCGGGCCACGACTTCGCGCCGACATCCCGGGTCGAGCTCAGACGGGATCAGTACACTTGTGTGACCTTCTCCCTCCAGAACGAGGCACGAGAAGCCTTCCACGTCTTCACGCGCGATCACGTAGACACCTGGCTTGCGATTGTCATCGACGGTGAGTTTATCTCTTCCCCGATAATCCGGTCGGCCATCGCTGGTGGACAAGGGGTAATCGAGGGTGGCTTCGACGAACCGGGTGGCAGGGATAGGGCCGAGAAGCTCGCCATCCTGATCAACTCCGGGCCGCTGCCGCTCGACCTCGAGTGTGTGGAGAGCACGACCGAACAGCTACCCCCGTAAGGCGGCCTCGATCTCGCGCAGTGTCCCGGCCAACCGGAACGCGCGGTAGTACTTCCGCATCACGTCCGCGACCGCCCGCAGCACGACCTGCTCGCCGGCCTCACCGGCCGATTCCAGGTTCGCGTACAGCCGCTGACGGGCAGCGACGACTTCGGGCTGTGCCCAGATGTAGCGGCAGCCCGTCCGCACGAGCCATCCCTGCCGCTCCGGCGTTAGCTCATCGAAAGACTTCCCTTCTTCATCGGGCTGGCGCCACTTCTCCCAGCGGCCACTCGCGACGACGGCGCGCTTGAGCGCGTCCATGAGTCCCGGGCCCTCCCCCGCCTTGCCAGCCTCAGCGAGCTCCTGTTCTCGCTCCACAAGGTGCTGCAGGGCCTCGTACTCGGCCTCCGTGAACTCGGGGCCGACGTTGGCGCCTCCCATGCCCGCCTCCGGATAGGCCTCGGGATTGGACACAGAGTCCGTGTAGTGTCCCTTGATGACTGATCCATATGGCGCCGCGGCCCCGGCCAGCTCTCGCGCCGCCGCCGGATCGAACTCCGTCGTATGGAGGTCCGTTCCCACCTTGCCCACAACGAAACACGGCCACACCTCTGACAGCCCCCGCTCGGCGAGGCCCGCCTTCAGCCCGTCGAGGAAATGCCGAAAGACCCTCATGTCGGCCAGCCCGCCGTGCACCTCCTCCGTACCCACCTCGTAGCTGACCGGGGGAAGGCCTTTGGAGCGGCGGTGGGACTCGGCGAACTCGATGAACTCCAACGTCCGCTCTATCACGAGGTCGATCGGCATCGGCTGATCCTTCGGCAGTGTCCTATCGACAGTCGGATCAACGTGGAGCAGATCGTAGCCGGCATCCAGGCAGGCCGCTAGGGACTCCTTCACGCCTCGCATCGCCTTCTCCAAGGGCCATTGCTCCCTCGTCTGGATGTCCTTCAGCCAGGGGCCGCCGTGATCGAGTCCGACCACAATGGGTCCGTCATACCCGTGCGCCTCGGCCAGCCCGCGAGCCAGTCGCACGAAGTCATGCTGATTCCAGCCAGTATAGCCGCCGTCGAGGTCGACCTGATTCAGGGTGGCCGCGAAGAAGAGGGGCGCGGCCGCCTCGCGGGCCGCCAGCATTGAAGCCTTGACGACTGCCTCCGAGTTGGGGCAGACGGCCAGCACAGTCGGCACGGGCTGTGCCGTTGCGTAGCCGGTGCGCAGCGCGCACACAATGGCGTCGGCCAAGGGAAGGCCCTTGTCTTCCGCCTTGCGGCGAACGAAGCTATCGTCGGCGCGCATCATCTCAAGATCCCTCGCTGCCTTCCGCTCGCCGGTGGCCTCGCGTGGCACGCGCCCCGGGGCGCGCGCTGCAGTGTCCGCGGCTTCGGGCTATCCATCGCTATGTGCGGGAGCGCAGGTGTTTCTTGCCGGGCCCATCCGGAGGACCGCAGACCGACGCGGAGAACCAGACGCGGGGGCGATTAATCCTCTGTCGGGGTCCTCTGACAAGAGCATGGCGCGTCCTGCAAAGCAGTCAGTCTGGCGCGGTTTCCTCGTGGGCCTGGTGCTGCTTCCGGTCAATGCCCTGTGGGTGCTGTACATGGAGCACATCCTGGCCTACGGCCCGATTCCCTCCACGATCTCTCTCTTCTTCAACGTCGTCTTCATCCTCTTCTTCCTCGTGCTGGGCAATTCCGCGCTCCGCTCGCTGCGGCCGCGATGGGCGCTCAACCGCGGCGAGCTGATCATCGTATACGTGATGCTCACGACCGGCACCTCGCTGGCCGGCCTGGACGGCATGCAGGTCCTGCTCCCGGTCATGACCCACGGCTTCTGGTTCGCCACGCCCGAGAACCAGTGGGACCGCATGCTCTCCAACGCGCCCCCATGGCTCGTCGTCTCTGATCCCGAGATCCTGTACGGCTACTACAACGGTTCGGCCGCCCTGTACGAGCCAGCCATCGTTTCTGCATGGCTCACGCCCGTGCTGGCCTGGACGGGCTTCATCGCTGTTCTCATATTCGTGACCGTCTGCATCTCCGTCATCGTGCGCTCTCAGTGGGCCGACCGCGAGCGCCTTGCCTTTCCCATCATACAGCTCCCGCTCGCCATGACCGAACCCCGCTCTCCGATCTGGCGCAGCCCTCTCCTCTGGATAGGGTTCGCCTTCGCGGGTGCCATCGACATCATCAACGGGCTCCACTGGTTGTACCCGTGGCTGCCGTATATCTCGATCGCTCCCACCCTCGACAACTATGGCGCGAACGACCTCATGACGTACATAACCGACATGCCATGGGCGGCTATCGGCTGGCTTCCCATCACCCTCTATCCGGCCGTCATCGGCATCGCCTTCCTCGTGCCTCTGGACATCCTCTTTGCGGCCGTGTTCTTCTTCTTCTGGTGGAAGGCCATGTTCATTCTCTCTGCCGCCTTGGGCTTGAGCCAGGGATGGGGCGAGGCGATGGCGAAGAGCGTGTTCCCCTACCATAACGAGCAGATGTTCGGCGGCTACCTGGCCATCGCCATCGGCCCGCTCATCATCGGGAGGCGCTACTATGGCGAGGTCTGGCTGAGGATCATTGGTCGAGCGTCGGAGGTCGACGACTCCGAGGAGGGGCTCAGCTACCGGACAGCCGCCATCGGCATCGTTCTCGGCATGGCCGCGCTTATCGCGTTCAGCACCCACGCCGGACTGTCACCGTCCCTGGCCGTCGTCTTCTTCTTGATCTTCTTCTCCGTCGCCATCGCCGTCGCGCGCGTGCGAGCCGAGTTCGGCTCGCCGGTGCACGACTTCCACTTCTCCGGCCCCGGGAAGATCATCACCTTCGTGGGCGGGACCGCGAATATCGGCAACCGCGACCTCACGATGCTGGGCCTCCTGTGGTGGTTCAATCGCGCCTATCGCTCTCATCCCATCGGCAACAACATCGAAGGCGTTCAGATGGCCGCACAGACGAGGTCACGGAGTCGCGCCATTGTGGCGGCCATCGTCGTCGCGTCGATCATAGGTGCGCTTGCCGTGTTCTGGGGGTGGCTCGACTCCGCCTATGATCTCGGCGTGGCCTCGAAATGGAACGCCACCGAGGCACGTGGTGTGGAGATGTGCTCGACGCTCCAATCCTGGATCGACAACCCGACGCAAGGCAACTTCCGCTCCCTCATCGCGGTTGGGGTCGGATTCGGAATCACTATGCTCCTCGCCGCCGCCCGGACCGCCTACGTGGGCTGGCCGCTCCACCCCGTCGCCTACGCGCTCTCGGCAAGCTGGTCCATCCACATCGTCTGGCTGCCCATGCTCATCGCCTGGATAGTCAAGTCGCTCCTGCTCCGGTACGGCGGCCTGCAAGCCTATCGCAAGGCCCTTCCGCTGTTCTTCGGGCTCATCCTCGGCGAGTCCGTCGTTGGCTGCGCCTGGCCCATCATCGGCATCATCTTCGACCTGCCGACGTACAGCTTCTGGGGGCTGTAGCGGACGCATCCCTCAGTGGATCGTGGCGGCCTCAGTTGGGGCTATCTCGAGTGCTCGGACCGTACCCACAGCGTCATGTAATCCCGCCATTCATCGGGATCGGTCGTATAGTCCGCGAAGATGCTCACTCCGGCGAAGGAGGCAGGGGTCGCCAGCCTGCTGGCCAGGCCTTCCCGCACGCCTTTCAGTGCCATGCGTATGTTCTCGGCGCGGGCGTGGTGAGAAGACCCACCTCTGCCATAGGTCGGGACACCCAGCAGCACGCGGCAGTCTGGATCGCCCTGCGCGACAGCGCGAGTCACCCGCGCCGCCTGCTGTCGCACGAGCCAAACATAGGCCCGGGGCAGATAGATCGCCGAGTCGTAGCACATGACCACCAGTTGGTCGCAAATCGCCGCGGCCCGAGAGAAGTAGTCCGTCTCCCAGCAATAGATGCGGGGCCAGGGGCGCGGGTACCACATCGGCGTACAAGCCGACAGAATCTTCCCTTCCGGAAGCGCCAGCCGCGTTTCGCGAAGGAGATCGAGGAAAGCCCGATCGCCACTCGGACATATCTCGTAGTCCCACTGGATCCCGTCGAACCCGCATTCTGTCACCAGCCATACGGCCTCTTCGATCATCTGCTGCCGAACGGCCGTGTCCGCGATGTCAACGGCGCCCCCGGCGCGGTCATTGCCAACATAGACCCATGCGAGAACTCTCAGGGAGAGTATCTGTCGATGCAGTTGGTCGACCAAGTGCTGGGCGTTCTGCGAGTACCGGAAGGCGAGCCGACCATCGGGTCCAATGTGACGCACATGGCAGTATGCGTAGCGCATCTGCCCTTCGCGTAGGCGCTCCGCGCAGCGCCTCAGCTCGGCCTCGTCCCATTCCTGGAAGTACCACGTGTACCGGAGCCAGATGCCGTTTGCGGCCTTGTTCCCGGTTCGGCCGCCCGCGCGGGACGCGATAGGATAGGCAAGGTAGTCGGCGGCCAACAGCAGCAGAGCAAGGAAGATGACTCGAATGAGCCAACGGCGGCGCGGCGGCACCGCCCCACCGGCCAGCAGACGCCAAGCACGCGCGCCCAGTCCATTATGTGGTAACGTGTGCGCGTTCCCAACAGATATCATCTGCCCCTCGCGACGAGGCAGCCACGGCGCCTCTCGAGAGCCCCAGCAGAACCGCCAAGGCTGGCCCCCACACGTGCAGATAGAAGCCGGTCCAGCAGCCAGATCGCTACGGCGTGAATGGGAAGCAGCCCGGCCCTATCGCCGACGCTGCCGCGCTTCCTCCAGCGCCTCCTTCACTCGATCCCGCAGCAGGTACAGCGACCTGTGCATGATGGTGTCGCCCGTTGCCGGGTCGAGCGCCATTGAGCTGAGGCAGGGATAGGCATGATGAAACTGACCCGCCTTCTCCGGAAGCTCGTCGGCGGCGGGCAGGCCGACCAGCTTCTGGGCGACGAAATCCGTCAGGCCGCATGGGGCGCCCCTGACCACTTCGACCGCCGCCACGGTGCCCTCTTCCAGCGTGAGCTCGAGCGTAGGTAGGCTGACCCCGAACTCCTCGCAGAACTCGGTGATGGTCGGCGTGCTGGGTTCGAGGGCGCAGAAGGGCTTCGGGAAGGAGGACTCCATGTCGTTCTGAGCGCAGGCCTGGGTCACTTGCCGCTGGAGGCCGGGCTTGATCCAGTTGGGGTCCTCGATCGGCGCGATGAGCGCCTTCGTGCTGCCGCCGCCCGCCATATTGGGGATCTCCAGCAGCAGCTCGGGATGGATGTTGATCGCGATGATGACATCGCCAGCTCCCAGCTCGGCAGGCAGGTATTCCGCCGCATCGTCGAGCACGGGCGGCAGCGACCGCGGGAGCTGATACGCGTCCACCTTTCCCGGCGACATCTTCGAGAGGTGAGCCAGCACGCGCTCGAAGTACCTCCCGCCCTCGTGCACGATCTCTACGTGCACCCGACTACCCTCCTAGCAATGCAGGTGTGGCCTACGCCCGATAGGCCTTCAGAAAGTCATCCGCATACACGGCCTTGTTCAGAAGGACCTCCGAGGCGATCATCGCGTCCATGAGTTCGGTATCCAGAACATCCAGGATCGCCGCATCCAGGCCGGCCGCGAGCGCCATCACGAGATAGGTGCGGTTCAACAGCTCCCGCAGCTGGGTCCCCTGAGACACATTGCTCAGGCCCAGCACCGTCTTCGGCGGCGGGTCAGACAGGACTTTGATATTCCGGATGGTCTCCAGAACATGGTGCGGAGTCGGCTGCGTGACGTTGACAGGAAGAATCACGCCGTCGATCATGAGGCGATCCGGGGCGAGCCCCTTCTCCATCGCCGCCGCCACGACGCGCAGCGCGATCTCTCCGCGGCCGTTTGCGTCCCGAGGAATGCCGTTCTCGTCGATAGTCAGCGCGATCAGCGACGCGTTGTGCTCAACAGCCATTGGGATGAAGATGTCGAGCTGATCCTGCTGCCCCTTCGTCGAGTTTATGATCGAACCCGGTCCGGCCAGCTCCAGGCCTTTGCTCATGACGTCCGGCCTCGTCGTATCGATGGCCACCGGCGCGTCGGTTACCTCCCGAACGGCCTTTACCAGCCACTCCATTGCGGCCAGCGCGTCCGCGGCGGCCGGCCCGACGTTCACGTCGAGGCAGTTCGCTCCGGCCGCCAGCTGCTGCTTCGCCAGCTCGTGCACCGGCTCCGGGTTCTGTGCCTGTATGGCCTCACGGACGTCCTTGAACATACCATTGATGCGTTCGCCAATGGCGTACATTACTTAAGCCTCCTCGCCCATAAGAGAATCAATGGTCTTCCGCAGCAGCGCCACCGCGCGCGGATGCCACATCACGAATATATCGGTCCCACCGTTCAGGAAGCAGGTGGCCGTCGTCGTCTCCCAGGACACTCCTCGTTCTTCCGCCGCCCCCCACTCAGGAGCCGTTTTCTCCGGGGTGCGTGCTTCCTTGGCCCTCCAGGCCTCCGCGCCGACGACGGCGAGCATGGGCATGGACAGCATCCGATCGCCCCCGAGCGCCGCCAGCCGCGTCCGCTCCATGATCGAATAGGCGTACTCCATGCCGTATCCGAGCCCGCCGGTCGCCTGGAACATGACGATCCGCGAAAGATCCAACCCCATCTCCGACACGAGGATATTCACCTGCTTCTGGATGTTGATGTCGATCGGCGCCTCGGTGATCAGCTTGTGCCCGTCGGCCATGCAGGCCGCTGTGATGGTCTTGTAGTTGTCCTCGCTCGCGGTCCCCAGCAGGCAGTTCTCCCCGGCCGCCACCTCGCTGCAGCGCGGCATGATCTCGTTGTCTTTGTCCGGCTGCCCGCATCCCCAGATGATGAGGGGAACACCCACTGCGCCCACTACCGACTTCACGGCCTGCGCGCAGTCCTCCGCCGACTTGTCGCCCTGATCCGGGTGCGCGCCGAGCAGCCGGAGGCAGATCATCTCTGCTCCGAATTCATCCACACACTTCTTGGCCCAGGCGGCCGGATCGCCGACGACCTCCCCGAAGGCCGCCGAAAGCGGGTCCGGCCAGTTCGGCGGCGGGACATCCAACACTTCCATTGCGATCACTGGCCGGCTCGGACTCTCGCCCTCAAAGCGGAGGAAGGGGAGCGTCGTTGCTCCTCCCACCGTAACGGTCGAAGTGCGCGTTCCTCCCTCGGCATCGGTCGCGCCGATCGTGACTGTGCTGACGGCCGCAGCCCATTTCTCCACTGGCATCTCGAACGACATTGTCATGCTCCCTCTTTCACATCATGTGGTTGGCTCGCGGGCGCGTCCGTCAATCCGGCAAGCGCTGAGATTCGCTCCATGTCCACGTGCTTCTGGAAGAGCGCCCGCGCCCGTTCCACCTTTGCGCTCTCCCGCACTCTCAGTCTGCCGGTTATGTGCTCTATGCGTTCCACCGTGGCCAGGGTGTCGTGTGGTGCCAGCAACAGCGGCACGCCCAGCTGCTGGGCGCGCTTGACGATCGGCGCGCTCGGGTAGATATTGCCGGTCAGCACGAGCGCCTTCGTCGCCGTCTGCAGCGCGGCCAACTGAATGTCGGCCCGGTCGCCCCCCGTGATGACGGCCTTGTCGGCCAACTGACGGAAGTACTTCGACGCACTCGCGACACCCATGGCCCCGATCACGAAGTGCACGATCAGCTCGTCAACTGCCTTCTCGCAGCACAAGAGCTTTGCGGGCAAATGCTCGGATAGCTCTCTTATCGTGATCGCGCCGAGCAAGTCATCCGGCGGGAGCGCTCCGAGCACCGGGATTCCGCGCCGCTCCAGGTAGCGTCCCAGCGTTCCGCGCAGCGCCTCTTGCTCGTCCGGCCCCACAAAGTTGAATATGACGCCGCCGAACCGGTCGCCCAGCAGCCGCTTTGCGAGCAGCACCTCCTCGACCACGGGCTCTGCGGACAGCTTGTCCAGCAGTATGACTCGCGCCTCCAGAAGATCGGCTATCGCCGGAGCCGAAAGGCTCAGCAGCGAGCCCCTCGACAGGTCGCCCACACCGCCGACGATGACGAGATCCCTGCCCTGTGAGACTTGCTGGTAGCAATCCCGGATACGCTGTGGAAGGCCCTCGACTTCAGCCTGGAGCGAGCGCTCAACCAGCTCGGGGCTCAGCAGTATGGGACAGATCGCCGCCACGGGCGCGTCGGGGTTCAACCGCGTGCTTATGAAATGGGCATCCTCATCTGTGGTGACACCTTGGACGATATGCGGCAGCGTGCCCAGCGGCTTGAAGTAGCCCACGCGGTGCCCCGCGTCGCGCAGCTCGAGACCCAGCGCGAGCGCGGTCAGCGACTTCCCGGCGAAGCTGTCCACCGATGCTATGTAGAGCGGCGGCCTCATGCGCTCAACTCCAGCTTACTGGCAACCGATGGGAAGCGCCGCAGGTCAGTGTGCGGCAGGAACAGCCCCGACACATACCGATCCATGTACCCCGGCACGACGCTCAACTCGAAATTGGTCATGCGGCCGGCCAACTCCTCCATACCTCTGCGTGCGCCGCGGCCGAGCAAGGCGAGTCGAGCGCCGGCGACCGCCGTGTTGCCTACGAAACGCATCCGCTCCAGCGGCACATCGGGAAGCAAGCCTATCGTCACAGCGCTCTCGGCATCCAGGTAGTTGCCGAACGCGCCTGCCACCATGATCTGCTCCACGCTGCCGGCATCCAGGCCGAGCGATTCGAGCAGCGTCTCCGCACCAGCATAGACGGCCGACTTCGATCGGATGAGATTCTGTATGGCGTCTTCGCCCAGCGATATGTCGTCCGACCTGCCGACCTCTTCACCCCACACGAACACGAACTCGGGGCGCTCGTTTCTCACCCGCACGCGTCGGCTGGCAAAGCCGAGGTCGATCCGTCCCGCCCGGTCTATGACGCCAGCTCGCAGGAGCGTAGCAAGCGCGTCCACCAGCCCCGACCCGCATATGCCGCGCGGCTTCGCATCACCGATGGCCACATACTCAACCTGGTCGCTCTCGCGGTCGTAGGAGAGCCGCTCTATGGCGCCGATCGTCGCGTACATCCCGTACTCGACCCCGGAGCCCTCGAAGGCCGGCCCCGCGGAGCAGGAGCAGCACATGAGCCACTCCTTGTGGCCTATCACCATCTCGCCGTTGGTGCCCATGTCTATGAAGAGCGTAAGTCGTGAGGCGTCGCTCATTGCCGTCGCCAGGACTCCAGCCGTAATGTCACCCCCGACGTAGCTGCTGACGCAGGGGGCCAGGAACACCGGCGCCCTGGGATGAATGCTCAGCCCGACCTCTGCCGCCCGCAGAGTGGGGGCGGTCTTGAGGGCCGGCACATACGGCTCCCGGCGTATGCCCGCCGGGTCTATGGCCAGCAAGAGATGGGTCATGACGGTGTTGCCCACGCAGGCCGCGGCCACCACCTGCTCCGGCGAGAGTTCGTGCTGCTCGACTACCTCTTTGATGCATCGGTTGATGGTGGCGCGCACGGCATGCTGGAGGTGGATCAGCCCGCCATCATGCTCCTGCGCGTAGATGATCCGCGAGATGACGTCCTCGCCGTAGGCGATCTGGTCGTTCAGAGACGCGCAGGCGTCGACGAAACCCTGGGTGTCCAGGTCAATCAAGTGCACGACAACGGTCGTGGTTCCGACGTCGATGGCCAGGCCGTATGTCTCCCACTCGCGCGCCGGCGTCAAGCCGAAGACCCGGCCCTCGCCGTCGAAGTCTCCGACCAGCGCGTCAACTCGCCAGGAGTTCTCACGCGCCATGTGCGGCAGGGCCCGCAGTGCGGCAAGATCGATATCCAGGCGGGAGAAGCTCTCCCCAGTAGCCTTCGACAGCTGCTCGAGGAGCCTCTCGCCGTCGCTGACATCGTCCTCTTGGCTGGGTGGTGCCATTTCGGCGGCGATTCGCGCGGCCACGGGGATATCGGTTGCCGCCAGTTCCTCCGTGACCTCGGTCCTGCCCATAAGTATCTGAAGTTCGCCGCGCTGAGACTCAAGCGGGATCTCCACCACCAGGTCGTCGGCCACCGTCGCCTGGCAGGCCAGCACCATCCCTTGCTCGACTTCCTCCTTGGAAAGCAAATCGCCCGGCCTGCCGCCAGGCTGGCCGAGCGATACCATGACCTTGCATTTGCCGCAGGCCCCCTGCCCCCCACAGGAGGAGTCGATCGCCGCACCCGCCGCGTTCGCCGCTTCCAGGATGGTCTGCCCCGACTCGACTTCCAGACAGGCGCCATCCGGTAGGAACACAACTATGTGGCTAGTCATCGATTCGTGCCGCTCTCAACCTCCCGCCGGCGCGTCCCGGTGGTGCAATCACACCACCCAGGAGGTTCGCAGGAAGCTGGGTATGCCGGAGGACTCCCGCGGCCCGACGACGACCTCCCATTCCTGAGACAACTCATCCTCCAGCTTACCACTCAGAACAGCCACGTGTCCGGGGATGATGAGCTTCCGATGCTTGACCTTGCTCGCGGTGTCGAAGGCCTTCACCTTCTCGGCGATAATCTCGGCAGTGAATTTCTCCGCCGCCCAGGCCGTGAGCACCGACGTCCCTTCGGTGTCAACCACGACCACCCAGGCCGGAACACGGCTGGCCTCGACGTCGCCCTCGACGGTGAAGTACGTCAGCGAGAAGTTTGTGGTCACCAACACGGGAGAATTCTCGTCGGGCGATCCGATCTCGTAGAGCCCCTCCTCAATCTGAATCGGCTTCTGCGGATCAGTGTAGATATTTTGCCTGACCGTGGCAAGCGTGAGAAGCTCCCAGGGCTCCATATTGTTGATCACCACGATCCCCGCGTACTTCGCGATGTACGTGGAAGCCTGCTGCGTCTCCTCTAGCGGGTCGGCCCCGTCGGTGAACGCTATCGTCGGGAACCCCAGCGGCCGGAATCGCTTCCTCAAGGCCGCTCGCCGAATGGCGGTCTCGTTTGCGAGCACCTCCGCCGGCTTGCGCGCGCCGGAATCCAGTATGAGGTCGGTAGCGCCGGCCGCCCGGGCCTTCTCCGAGAGTTCGGCCAACGAGGATGGGTCGCTCCCCCGCACCGCCAATGGGCAGTTGTGCTCCTTGGCCAGGGCGGCTATGGCATCGACATTGTCCGCAGTGGCGGCGTAGATCAGAGGGCGCTTCTCGGCACAGACCTTCAGGGCTTCCCCCATCACCGCGGGGTCCTCATTCATCAATATGAGCGGGACAGCCGACTGCTCGGCCGCGAGCGTGACCGCCTTGACAAAGCCATCGCCCTCCCCCTTCAACGCCACTGCGTTGAGCATTAGGGTCTGACCCACCCGCTCGAAGCCCGTGGCTCCTATGGCCTTGATCCGAGCCGAGAGCTCGTGCTCCGGAAGCCCTGCATCAACCGTGACAGCGATTCCGGTCGGATGATAGAAGGTCTCCTCATGTCGGAACAACACAGTCTCGTTGCCGATCTCCAGCTTCCGCTCATCGGCGCCAATAGTGATGAGCTTGATCGGAGGAGCGGAGGCACCCGAGAGGGCGGCCTTCGCCTCCTCCGATACATGCGGGCACTGGTCGAGCGAGGCCTGCTTCTGCGCCAGCTTCATGGCGAACGCAAGGCACGTCGGCACTCCGCAGTCGCCGCAGTTTGTCTTCGGTAGCTGCTTGAAGATATCGAGGCCGGTGAGACCCACGGCTCCACCTCCAGGTGCTTGCTGCTCGCCTGCGCGCCGCGCTACATCTACATAAGCGACGGCATCTTCAACGCCGGATGCTCGTGCTCTTCGAGCCACGGCATGAGCTGTTCCACGGTCGTGGCCACCGTCTCATCGGCGATCTTCTCCAGGAAGTCGGGCATGTCGAGCTCGGCTGCGCGCTCCTCGATCCGTTCTGCCAGAGCCTCCTTCAACTCTTTCGGCAGCCAGAGAACCCGCGGCAGCCCGCCTTCGGCGGAGATAAACTTCTCGCTGACGATGTACAGCCGCCCGATGCCCAGAAAGCCCGGGGTCTGCAGGCCGCCGCCGACTGTGCCGGCCAGCGTGGTGAATGCCATGCCGCACGGCGTCATTCCCGGATACTCTCTGTTCACGATCATGACGCCGTGAACCTCCCCGGTGGGCTCCGGGAGAATGGCCATGATGCACTCGAAGCAGCCGCAGGAGGTCATGGAGTCTTCCATCAGAGAGTAGGCGTTGAACCTCTCGACGGACTTGTTGGATGTCTGATACACGAACTCGTTCACGCCCTCCCACTGGCCCTTCGTGTCGTCGATGACGCGGCCCTTCTGCACGGGCTGGTTCGGCCCGGCCGGGTTGATCTCATAGGCGGCCTTGCCGTCGAGCCAGTTGTAGGCGCCGCAGAGGCCGAGGCGCTCGGGGCTGATGATGCAGACATGGTTCGGCGCGTAGGACTGACAGAGCGTGCACGAGTAGAATATGTCCACGCTTTCGTCTGTCATTCCGGCGACCCGCGCGTCGCGGGCGGCCCATACCTGCCGCGCGTCCTCCGTAATGGGGGTCATCGCCTCTTCCTCTGTGAGGATCGTCACCTGCACCTTGTCCACCAGGGCGGGGAAGTTCCGCAGATACTCGCCCCGCAGCAGCTCCCCGAAGTGCTTCAGCCGCAGGCCCGACTTGAAAGCGTCCTTCGAGATGCGCACCCAGCTCATGTCACGCTGGCCCATGTGGAACAGGCCCATCGCGTGGTTCAGGATGGTGTGAACTTGCCGCTCGAGGATGGGCTCGAAATCCTCCTGCATCTTGCGACCGGCCACCTCGATGTGGATCCCGAGCGGCATGGCCTCGCCGACGTCGACAGAGTCGCAATCCGCGCCGATGAGCTCGATCCTTCCGTCCTCGACCTGGTCCATTGGGCGCATTCGAAGGAACTCGATTGCGGTCGTGTACTTGCCGCCAAACTGCACCTGCATGTCGTCCCGGCGGACCGTCTCGCCCTCGAAGGCCGCTGCCACCGGCACCGGGATGTCGATCTTGCTGACGCTGACCTTGACGCCGCGCACCTCGACGCACGTCTCCACGATCCGCTGCCGGTCCAACTCCCTCACCAGGGCCTCGTAGGTCGTGACACCGCTGGGCCGGATCTCCGGTATCTCCGTGTCGCAGATGACGGGGAAGCCCATGTTGATTGCGCCCGCGCCGCTGGCGTACTTCAGGTCGTCGATGTCGCCCAGCCCGAGCCCGAAGGCGAAGATGCGGGCCCTGGTATAGTCGAGACACTCCTTCCACTGGCCCCTCTTGTGGCCGCCGAAGGTCAGCGCGCCGCGGATCGCCCAGTTGAGGGCGTAGATGATCGACTCCGTGTCCGGGCCGAGCGGCACGATGTAGCGCCCCCACCAGGCCTTCCGGAGATCGCCGTCCTCCGTTTCCGAGGCATCCTTTGGCAGCACGCCGGCTTCGATGAGCTGATCCCTCATCGTCTCACCTTTGTGGTTGCCGATGAGGAAGGTGAGGATGTTGCGTTTCTGGAGCTCTCGGATGACGTGGACCGCCGCATCGACATCCGGAGCAGCTCCGACGACGGCCGCGAACCCCGGGAGACGACCGTCCACGAGTTGAATGCCGAGGGTTCGCAGGATGGTGTCCGAGATGAAGCCGTGCCATCCCTCGAGCGGCTCCTCACCCTCGAGATACGCGATCGCCTTCAGCAGCTCCTCGGCCAGCAGCGTCGCGATGCCGGCATCGAGCGTGGCCGGCAGGTACGGGAGCCAGATGCGCTCCGACGGCTCCTCGGATAGGAGCGACTTCGCAGCTTCGACTATCTCGCGCGCCTGCCCAAGTGTTGACACTTCCAGGCCCAGCAGCGCGTAGGCCATCGGCAGGAAGAACGCGGTCTCCGGAAACTCGATCGCCTGCGACTCGCCGTGCTTCTCGATTGCGGCGGTGAGCTTCTCCTCCGCCTGTGCCACTATCTCATTCGATCCCCGGATCGCAGCTGCAGCAACAGCCTTAGACATCCTCCCTACTCCTTAGGAACGACTCTGACGCCTGACCCGCACCCCGTCTCCCTAAAGGCCCGCGGCCTCGAGCACCGCTGGCACGTGATGGCCCCAGCCCAGCGGCATCAGGTGGACCCCCGCGCAGTGCGGCCTCAGATCCCGGATCAGCCGCGCGGCTATGTCAATGCTCGTCTTCGTTCTGAAGTCAGCTTTCTTCCCCTCAGCCCTGGCCGACTTGTCCTTCTCACCGGCCTCGCTCATCTCTTTGACGAGACTATCCGGCACGAACACGCCGGCGACGTTGGCGTTCATGTAGCGCGCCATTCCGGCTGACTTGAGAAGCACGATCCCAGCCAGAATCGGCACATCAACGTCCGCCACTCGCTCCATGAACTCGGCGAACGTATCTACATCGTACACGGCCTGCGTCTGGATGAACTTGGCCCCCGCCCGGACCTTGTTGTGAAGCTTGTAGATCTGTGGCTCGACGGGGTCGGCGCCCGGGGTGACGATGGCGCCGAGGAACAGGCCCTCGGGCAGACCCTCCAGTTCGTTCCCACTGAGATCGTACCCTTGAATCAAGCCCTGTGCCGCCTGGAGCAGTGAAACCGAGTCGAGGTCGAATACCGGTTTCGACTCCGGATGGTCGCCGAGAACTACATGGTCGCCCGTCAGGCACAGCACATTTCGTATCCCGAGCACATAGGCGCTGAGCAGTTCGCTCTGAAGTGCCAGCCGGTTCCGGTCTCGGCACACCATCTGCAGGATCGGCTCGAGACCCTTCCGCTCGATGAGCGCACAGGTCGCAAGCGAGCTCACTCGCATGGAGGCGGCCTGGAGATCGGTCACATTGATGCCGGCGACACGCCCGCGGAGGAGCTCCGCCTCCTCCAGCACATGCTCCATGTCAACGCCCTTCGGCGGCGCCACCTCACATGTGATCACGAAATCGTGCGAATCCAGAGCTTCTCTAAACCTCATTCGATTGCCGCCTCCGACCCAATGTGACCGCCCGCCAGGTCCTTCAACCCTCCCCCTCCGCCTGCTCGGGCGCTACCAGTTCCAGAGCCCAGAGACTGCTGCGCCGCTTCTCCCCCACGAGCAGCATGTTCCTGAAGTTGCGCAGCGGCGGCATCTCCTTCAGGCGATCTGCCCTTCCACGCGCCTCCAGCCTCTCGTAGATCTTCATCCAGCCGCACTCGACTGAGTCATCCACCTCGCACCTGCCGTCCTTCGGCCCTCCGCAGCTCCCGTAGAGCAATGATTTGGAGCAGGCCGTGTAGGGGCAGATGCCCCCGGTGTAGTCCAGCATGCAGTAGCCGCACTCGGCGCAGCGCGGCTCGGAGCGCCACAGGCCCTGGAAACCACCGACATAGACCGAGTTCGTGCCCGGATGTACCGGCTTATCCACGGCGGCGGCCACCGCCTGAATGCCGGCACCGCAGGCGAGAACCAGGATGCCGTCCGCGGAGTCGACTTCAGCCAGGTGCTGGCTGAGCATGAGCGCGGTCAGCCCCGCGTTGCAGGTCATCTCGACTCGCGCCGTCCCGGTCACCGATTTGCCGTTCGCCTCGAGTTCCTTTACCATCTCCGCTGTGTGCTCGGGATCGGACACGCCGCATCCGGCCGAGCACCCATCGCAGGCGACGAGGAAAACTTTACCCTCGCCCTCGAGGTAGCCCAGTATCTCTTCAGTGGGCTTGCGTTCCGATGCGATCATATCGGCGTCTCCTCAATCTGTATCCAGCCGAGCTCCCGCGCCATGCGCACCTCCAGCAGCGGGAGGCACTCAGCCACTGCGTCCGATAGCTCGGTGCCCCAGCCCGTCTCGCCGGGCTCCACCCCGTAGATCACGATCTCTCCCACACGCAGCCCGGCCTGCTGAAGCAGCCCCAGCTGGTCGAGCAGCCCATGTTCGTGAACCGACAATGCCGGCGCGTCTCTATCGGCCACATCGCGGAGGGAGACGCGGTGAATGCTCCCGGGCTCCTTCCCCGATCGCAGCGCGTCGATGACCACGAGCTTGTCGATGTCCTGCCAGTCGGAAAGGGCCTCGAAGACTGCTGTGCCGCCGTCAACCATCGCAGCGTGCTGGGCACACGGTCCGCTCGCCAGGACGCGAACTGCGTGGACGCCCACCCCTTCGTCCTGGCGCAGCAGATTGCCGACTCCCAGCACTACTACCTTCTTCACAGGACTCGCCATGCGCCCACCTTCCGGCCCTTCGGCGTCAGCATGTGCACCGAGCAGGCGAGGCAGGGATCGAAGGACCGAACGATCCGCACCACCTCGAACGGATTCTCGGGGTCCCTGATCTTGGTGCCGATGATGGCCCGCTCCATTGGCCCGGGATTGCCATCATCGTCCTTCGGCGAGGCGTTCCACGTCGTCGGCACGACGAGCTGATACCGGGCGAGCTTGTGATCTTGTATCTCGCACCAGTGACCCAGCGCGCCCCGCGGCGCCTCCGTCAGGCCCATGCCGGTGGCACTCTGCGGTACCTCCCGCCACTCGCACACCGGCTCGCCCGGCTTCAGCGCCATCGCCCAGCCAAGCATGGCGTCGGCGAGCCGCCGTGCCTCCAGCGCCCGTGCCGCGTGACGGCCGAGCACCGAGAACAGCGCCTCCGGTCCCGCCTTGAATCGCCCGAGCACCGCCTCCACGTCTCTCTTGACGGCCTCGTCCCCGGCGGCATAGGCGACCAGCGCCCGGGCCAGGGGCCCTACCTCATGCGGCTGACCCGCGTAGCGCGGAGCCTTGAGCCACGAGTACCCGGACTCTTTGTCGGGCGCCGGTACGGTGTCGGCTTCGGCCGGCTTGCGGCCGCTGGTCGCGTCGTCATACCAGGAGTTGCGGACGTACTCGGCGACCTGCTCCGGATCGGGGGCCTCGAGCGTGAGGTCCGCTCCAACCCGGCCGGCGGGGAAGAACCGCTGGCGCTTCAGCAGGTTTGTCTCTTTCGTCTCCAGATCGAGGCCGCCCCAGGACAGGCAGCGCTTTGGGCCTGCGCCAATCCCGAAGTAATCAGGATAGGCTTCGGCGACAGCCAGAACGTCAGCGATATACACGTCATCGATGAAACGCCTGAGCCACTCGAGCTTCGACAGGAAGGCGGCGATCTTGTCTGCGGTGGGCGTCTCGGTGCATCCAGCCACGACGATGCCGACCTGGTGCGGCATCTTGCCCCCGAAGATGGCGCACATCTCGTGCGCGATTCGCCGCGCTTCGAGTGCTCGCACGTAATGGGCCGCGGCCTGCTGGTTGGCTTCCTTCGGAAGCCGGTAGTCACCCTCGTAGCGCGGCATGAACGGCGCCAACTGCCCCCGACCTATGAACCCGCTGAGGCTCTTCAGCCCATCGTCGGCCCCGTCGTAGTCGGCCGCCGCGCTCACATCCACATAGTCGAGCGCGGCCAGGTGATAGAAGTGCAGGATGTGGGACTGGATGAAGTTGGACCCGAAGATCAGGTTGCGCATCAGGCGGCCGTTGTCCGGTATCTGCCCATCGACGCCGAAGGCCGAGTCGAGGCAGAGCGCAGAGGCCATGGCGTGGGCCACCGGACAGACGCCGCACACTCGCTGGGACAGCAGAGCCGCGTCCCGCGGGTCGCGGCCGAGCAGCATCAGCTCGAAGCCCCGGAACATCTGCCCCGAGCACCTCGCCTCCTTGACCTCCCCGGCGTCGATGACAACGTCAATCTTGAGGTGGCCTTCGATTCGGGTGATCGGATCGATACGTATGGTCTGCGTATCGGCCATCGGTTACTCGTCCTCCGCGGGCTGGGGCCGCATAACCGCGGCGAGTTTCCCCGACCCTTTGTCCAACGCCACCCGCGGCAGTTCCGGCAGCCCGATCTTCCGGTAGATCGGACTGGCGACGTCCGGGAAGAAGGGCTCCACACAGCCGTGGCAGGGCGACCCGGCCTTGACGCACCAGTTGACGCCCCCGTTGAACTCCCTCTCCGGGCAGTCGGCGTGCGTCCAGGGCCCCTTGCATCCCAACTCGTAGAGACAGCCGGGCTCGCCGACGGACTTCGCAAACCTGTTGGCCTCGAAGTCACCGCGGCGCTGGCAGAGATCGTGGAGGAGGTGGCCAAAGAAACGCTTCGGCCGGCCAGCCGCATCCACCTCATCGGCCGTCGGCCAACCGAAGAGAAGCGCGTGCCCCACCGTTCCGGTGAACCAATCGGGATGGGGCGGACAGCCGGCGACATTGATGATCGGCTTCTCGATCCGGGCCTTCGTCAGCGCATCCATCACGCTCACGCATCCGCTGGGATTGGGCGAGGCGGCATGCATGCCGCCATAGGCCGCGCAGGTGCCCATCGCAACGACGGCCCCCGCCTTCTCTGCCAGCTCCAGCGCGCGCTCGTGCATGGTCGACTCGCCGCCCCTTCCGGCCGCGCGGCCGAATAGGCCGCCGGCCGCGGTCGGAAGCGCGCCATCAATCACCAGCAGATACTCCTCGCCCGCCTCCTCGATGGCGCCGAGTATGTCCAGGGCCACCGTGCCGGAGCCGGCCATGATCGTCGGCTGGAACTTCAGGCTCACATGATGCCCGGGGGCGATCTGATCGACGATCAGATCGCGGACGTTGGGCGCCACGCCGTTCAGCGCGGCCACCGCGCATCCCGAGCAGGCCGAGGCCTGATACCAGACGGCCGGATGCTCTTCGACGGGTCCGAAATTCGCCATCACTTCGCTCCTACAGAATCATCGAAAGCGCAGCTAGCCCTCGGTTTGCCATTTCGCCCCTTCGAGGGTGTTGCGCAGCAGAATCGCCGTCGTCACGACGCCGACCCCGCCGGGAACCGGCGTTATGGCGGCCGCTCTCTCTTTGGCGGCCTCGAAGTCAACATCGCCGTGGGTCCTGGTCTTCCCCGTCTGCTCGTCTTTCACGCGAATCGTCGCCACATCGATGACGATCGCGCCTGATTTCACCATGTCGCCAGAGATCAGGCCTGGCTTCACGCCGACCGCGGTCACGAGGATATCGGCCCGACTCGTGTGGGCGGTGAGATCGCCGCGTTCGCTCGTCCCGATGTGGCACACGGTCACCGTTGCCCCTGCCAGCTTATCGGTCTTGCCGTCGCTGTCGGCCGTAATGTACTTGTCAACCAGCAAGAGCGCTACGGGCTTGCCGACGATCTCGCTGCTGCCCACCACCACCGCTTCCTTGCCGTAGGCATCGACGCCCGAGGCACGAAGCAGCTCGATGACGCTCATCGCCGTGCATGGCGCCAGCCGCGGCTGTCCCAGTACGACTCGGCCGAGATTGGCGGGGCTCACTCCGTCAACGTCCTTCCGCGGATCGATCAGCGCCTGTGCCGTGGCACCGTCTATCCCCTTGGGCACCGGCATGAGCAGCAGCACGCCGTGCACGCTCGGGTCCGCGTTGAGCTTGGCGATGGCCGCCTCGAGATCGGACTGGCTGACGTCGACCGGAAGCTGTTGGAGCTCATAGGCGATGCCGACCTGCCCGCATGCCTTCTCCTGCGCGCCGGCGTAGAACTTCGCACCCGGGTTATCGCCCGCGAGCACGGCCACCAGCTTCGGCGTCACTCCCTTGGCCTGAAGTCTCTCGACCTCGGCCTTGACGCCAGCTCGTATCTCCTCCGAGATTGGCTTTCCTTCCAGCAGCTTTGCGCTCACTTTGCCTCTCCTCGCATGATGGCTTGGACCTTCTCCCAGACTTCTCCGCCGAGCTTCGCGCCCGCTTCCAGAAGCGGCTTCAGCTCCTCTCGGCATTCCTCGACGTATGACTCGTCCTTGATATAGGCGAGGTTGATCTCAACGTTCAGCGCGGCGCACTCCATGGCCGCCACCGCGAACTTCGCGGCCACGCCGACGTCGGTGATGAGATTGGGGTTGCCCTTGTCCCCTAGGTCGGCCGCTATCTCTACCACGCCGTGGGCCGCCTTCACCGCCTCTCGCGGCACCTCGGCGGCGGCCTTCAGCGCCCTCTGCATGGCGGCTTTCCGCGCGGCCTTCTGCTCATCGCTGTCCCGCGGCATCTTCTGCGCGGCGGCCACCTGGCCGTAGGCCTCGGTGTCTGCCTGCGTGAGCCGCTGGAGCGCACCGCGCAACTCCTCCGACCGGGACAGCTGTCGCCGCACCTCCTCCTCGACGGCCGCGAACTTCTCCCGGCCCACCGTGAAGTTCGCCACCATGCTGTTGAGCGCCGCGCCGAGTGCGCCGACCAGCGCGGCCGCGCTGCCACCGCCCGGAGCAGGCTGCCCGGAGGCGAGCGCGTCGGTGTATCTTCTCAGCGGCTCCGCCAGGTACCCCATCTCAGAACAGCCCTACGATCTTTCCGTCCTGGTCGATGTCCACGTTGAGCGCGGCCGGCTTGCTCGGGAGCCCGGGCATGGTGGAGAACGTCCCCAGCAGCGGATAGAGGAAGCCGGCGCCCGCGCTCGGCCGGATATCGCGCACCGGCACGCGGAAGCCGGTCGGCCGGCCCTTCAGGCTCGAATCGTGCGACAGAGAGAGATGCGTCTTCGCCATGCAGATTGGCAGTCTGTCGAGGCCCCACTTGGTGAAGAGCTCTATCTTCCGCTCGGCCTCCCGGGCATAGTCCACGCCGTCCGCACCGTAGACCTTCGCGGCGATGGTCTCGATCTTCTCCTTGATGGATGCATCATCCGGATACAGGAGCTTGAACTCGGAGGGTGTCTCGCACGCCGCGACGACGGCCTCCGCCAGCTCGCGGCCGCCGTCTCCTCCGTTCGCCCAGACTTCGGAGAGGTAGGCGCCCTCGGCGCCGGCCGCTACCGCCCTGTCCTGTATCAGTTCTATCTCCGCATCTGTGTCCTGCGTGAAGCGGTTGACGGCCACGACGACCGGGACGCCGAACAGCCGCGCGTTCTCGATGTTCTTCTCGAGATTCGCGCACCCTTTCTCGAGCGCCGGCAGGTTCTCCTCGATGAGCTCCGGTGGCAGGGGCTTACCGGGTCGGATATTGCCCACGCCGCCGTGCATCTTGAGCGCCCGCACGGTGGCCACGATCACGACGCAGTCCGGCTTGAGGCCGCTGATGCGGCACTTGATGTTGAAGAACTTTTCCATCCCGCAGTCGGCGCCAAACCCGGACTCAGTGACCACGTAGTCGGCCAGCTTCAGCGCGATCTGATCGGCTATGATGGATGAGTTCCCGTGGGCGATGTTCGCGAACGGGCCCGCGTGCACGAACACAGGTGTGTTCTCCAGCGTCTGCATCAGATTCGGCATGAGGGCGTCTTTCATGAGAACGCACATTGCGCCCGCGGCGTCCAGGTCTTCCGCGGTCACCGGCTTCCCGTCCTCTGTCTGCCCGAATATGATGCGGCCGAGCCTCTGGCGGAGGTCCTGCAGACTGGTGGCCAGGGCAAGGATTGCCATCACCTCGCTGGCCACCGAGATGTCGAAGCCGGTCTCCCGCGGCATGCGGTTCTCGCCTCCCAGCCCCGAGACGATGTTGTACACGCCCCACTTATCGTTCAGGTCGATGACCCGCCGCCACGAAATAGTGCGTGGTTCTATGCCAAGCTGGTTGCCATGCTTCATGTGGGCGTCGATCATCGCCGCGAGCAGGTTGTTGGCGATGCTCACGGCGTGAACGTCGCCGGTGAGATGCAGGTTGAAGTCCTCCATCGGCACCACCTGGGAATGCCCGCCGCCGGCCGCGCCGCCCTTGATCCCGAAGACAGGGCCGAGGCTGGGCTGCCTGACGCAGGTCATGACCGTCTTGCCGATGACGCCGAGCGCCTGCGACAGGCCGATGGTCGTGACCGTCTTCCCCTCCCCCAGCGGCGTCGGCGTGATCGCGGTGACGTCGATGTACTTGCCATTCGAGCGATCCTTGAGCCGCTCCAGCACGCTTAGGTGGATTTTGGCCTTCCACTTGCCGTAGAGGTCGAGGTCGTCCTCGCCGATGCCCACGCCCTCGGCGATCTCCAGAATCGGTTTCATCTTTGCTGCTTGTGCGATCTCAAGATCGCTCTTCAATTCACAGCCTCCCTCGCATAGGTCACACCAACAGGCTGAAAAACGGGGCGGCGCCCCCTTAGCTGGCAGGCGCCGCTGCTTCCTCGGTCTCGTACATCATCGGGCGAAGCTTGAGCGCCGCCCGCTTCTCATTCATATGCTCAATCATGAGCCGCGCCGCCGCAACCGGGTCGTTCTCCCAAGCCCAGCCAGCGCCGACCTCTTCCTTAAGTTCCTGTGTGAGGAAGCTGCACACGGCCTCCGAGCCTTCCACCGGCAGCGGTGTGCCGAACACGGTGAAGACGCCGGAGCCCACCACATACATGCCAATCGACACCGCCTTCTCGGACATCCACTCCGGGGCCGCGCCGGCCACCGGCAAGTCGCTGATGTCCTCGCCAAGACCGCCTTCCCGCACCATCTGGGAGCAGGCGATCAGGATGCGGCTGTTGTCCACGCAGGAGCCGACGTGCAGCACCGGCGGAATCCCGACGGCCTCGCAGATCTCCTGGAGGCCGCGGCCGGCGTACTGCATGGCGGCCTCAGGGGTCAGCAGCCCCTCCTTCGCGCAGGCGATTGCGGAGCATCCCGTCTGCACCACCAGCACGTCGTTCCGGATCAGTTCCTTCACCATCTCGACGTGACCGTAGTCAACCGGCTGGACATTGGGGTTGCAGCAGCCGACCACACCGGCCACGCCGCGCAGCCTTCCTTCGATAATCCCGTTGTTCAGAGGGCGATACGACGGCCTGAACCGGCCGCCGAGCAAAGTGAAGACGTAATCGGCGGTGAACCCCGCTACCAGATCCATCGTGTGCGCGGGAATGTTGACCTGCGACTGGTCTCTCTCGGGGAACTTCTCGATCGTCGTTCGCACGACTTCCCGCGCAACATCGAGCGCGTTCTCCTCGTCGAACTCGATGTGCCGCGCCCCGGGAATGCGCCCCTTCGGTGAGGTGGTGATCAACTCGGTATGGAAGCACCGCGTCATCTCCGACAGCCCGGGCATGAGACACTGGACGTCCACGACCATGGCCTCGACGGCGCCGGTCGCGATGGCCAGCTCCTGCTGGAGGAACGTCCCCGCGGAGGGGATGCCCTGGCGCATCAATATCTCGTTCGCGGTGCAGCAGATGCCCGCGAGCTGAATCCCCTTCGCGCCCTTCTCCTCGGCGAGCTTGAGCAGCTCCGAATCGCGGGAGGCCTCCACGATCATCTCGGATAAGATCGGCTCGTGGCCGTGCACGACGATGTTCACTTTGTCCTTGCTGAGCACGCCCAGATTGACCTTAGCGCGGATGGGCGTTGGCGACCCCAACATGATGTCTTGAAGCTCCGTCGCGATGAGCGACCCACCCCAGCCGTCACCCAACGCAGTGCGGATCCCGTGCCGGAGGATGCTGCGGTGATCGGTGTCCGTCCCCATGTGGGTTCGGTGCATGCACTCGACGATTTCTCGGTCGATGCCCCTCGGCATGAGGCCGAGGCGGCGCCAGAGCTGCACACGCGTCTCCGGCGCGCGCAGCATCAGCTTAAGCTCACCCTCCTGCTGGCCGAATTCCGCAAGGGCGGCCTCGCCCACGGCCAGTGCCATGTCCTGAACGGACTTCCCGTCTGTCTCGATCCCGAATAGCTCGGCGACCTGCCGCAGCTTCACCTCGTCCTTGACCCGGTAGTCCTTCGCCTTGCCCTGGGCCATCAGCACGAACGTATGAGCTACGTCTCGGCCGTGGTCTGAGTGCGCCGCGGCGCCGGCTGCGATCATGCGAAGCAGGTTTCGCGCTGCAATGGTATCGGCGTTCGCGCCGCAGACTCCAAAGCGCTCACCTTTGGCGGTCGTACCAGCGCGGCAGGGCCCCATATTGCAGAGCCGGCAGCAAATCCCTTGCCTGCCGAACCGGCAGGACGGCTGCTGCGAATCATACCTATCCAAAGCCGTGGGCGCGCCGGCGGCCTCCGCCGCCGTCAAGGCCTCCTGGCTGGCGGGGTCTCTCATCCGCTTCCCATGGTCATCCATCCTCAGTCACTCCTTAGGAACCGCGCCCTTCCCCCAGCACACCTTGGCCGGACGCCTTCGGCGCCCGTCCCCCGCCCACGCCGCGACATCTCTGACGCCCGCACAGTGCCGGGCCAAGACGCGCGAATTGAGCGCACCTGACCCCAGGCACGCCCACGCCTCGGCAGACTTCCCCCTCGACCGCGCCAATCCCTCTCGTCGTCGGGCGGCCGGCCCCTTGGAGAGAAGCATATTGAAGAGAAGCATCAGGAAGCAGGCTCCACGACTACGCGGTGCTTCAGCAGATCAATCTCCTTGATGCGCCCGCGCACGTGAGCCTGTTCACCAAAGAGGTTGACGAGCAGGTAGCCGTCCCCCTCCGGCCTGATGGAGATGACATCCTCGAGTACCAGCTCTTCGCCTTCATCCGTGGCCAGATAGACCTTTGACTCACACATAGCTGCACCGGCCCACGCTCCCCGACCACGGTGGACCCGTCCGTCACGAGTGGCTGCCGCGCCGACTCCTACCTACACCTGCGCGGGTGCGTCGTGCCGTCCTTCGAGGGCCCACCGGTTGCCCGCGCGCGATAAACAGGACCGAATCCTCTGGGCCCGTGAGCCGCCAGGTCCGCCAGTCCACCCCACCGTGAGGACACTTCGTCCCGGGACTCCATTCCCCTTCCTGCCTCGGGGGAAATGGCCGGTCCCGGCAGCGGCATCATCGACACGTCTCAGCAAATCCGCGGCAACTGCTCCCCAACGTGACGATCGAGTATCCGATGGGCTCCTAGCACCGTCTTCAGCACCACTCGGCCGTCTGACGCGTCGAGCACTCTACCAATAACCACTGCCTCAGTTCCTCGTGGATGAGACCGGAGCGCCGACAACGCCGTCTCAGCCGCTGAGTCCGGCACAATCACAATCATCTTACCCTCGTTTGCGGCATACAATTGATCGAGACCCAACAACTCGCACGCCGCCGCCGTCGCTTTTCTGACGGGAACCGCCGTCTCCACGACCTCGATTCCTACCTGAGACTGCCTTGCGATCTCATTGAGCGCGGTTGCCAGCCCGCCCCTCGTCGGATCCCGGAGAACGTGTACCTCCGGCACGGCCCCCAGCAACGCCTGGACCACCCCGCCCAGAGGCGCGCAGTCGCTCACTATCTCGGAATCGAATTCGAGCCCCTCGCGCCGGGAGAGCACCGCCAGGCCGTGATCCCCAACCGGTCCGCTGATGAGCACGACGTCGCCGGGCCGCGCGCCGGCGCCGCTGACCATGACCCCATCTGGCACCGAACCCACCCCTGACGTCGAGATGTACACACGGTCCGCGCTGCCGCGGGGAACGACTTTGGTGTCCCCGCAGATCACCTGGACCTCGGCCTCCCGCCCGGCCTCGGCCATTGAGGCGACGATGCGCTCCAGATCAGAGATCGGCAGTCCCTCCTCCAGTATAAAGCTGGCGCTCAGAGCGACCGGCCGCGCTCCCGCCGCGGCAAGGTCGTTGACAGTGCCGCAGACGGCCAGCTTCCCGATGTCGCCGCCGGGGAAGAAGATCGGGTCAACCACGAAGGCATCAGTTGTAAAGACGAGCCGGCCGGATGCTTCCAGCAGCGCCGCGTCATCGCCCGGCGGCACGCCCGTGCCGAGCCGAGATACGAACACGCTCTCGATCAACTCGGCCATGAGTTGCCCGCCGTCGCCGTGGGCGAGTAGGACTCGATCCTCGCTCACCGCTCGACCTCCTGGCTGCGATAGCGATAGTGGGCCTGACAGGTCCCCTCGCTTGAGACCATGCACGACCCGACTGGTTTCCGAGGCGTGCATGACTTGCCAAAGAGCGGGCACTCCGGCGGCTCAATCGCGCCCCTCAGCACGTCCCCGCAGCGGCAGCCTTCGGGCTCACGCGATTCCGGCGGCTCGACGTCGAGCCGTCGCGTCGCGTCGAATTCCTCGAACTCCTCTCCCAGCTCGTATCCGCTCGCCGGGATCGTCCCCAGCCCGCGCCAGCTGGCGTCTGACACCCGGAACACCTGCCGCAGCAGCCCCTGCGCCTTCCGGTTGCCCTCCGGCCGCACCGCTCGGGTGTATTCGAGCTCCACCTCAGAGCGACCGTCTTTGACCTGAAGGACCAGCATCCTCACAGCGGCCAACACGTCGGCCGGCTCGAAGCCCGCGACGACACATGCCTTCCCTCGTTCGGCGACCGGTTCATACACCTCGCTCCCGATGATGACGCTCACATGCCCGGGGCAGATGAAGCCGTCCACGGGCACCTCCGACTGAAGCAAGGCCATCATGGCAGGCGGGATCAGCTTGTGCGCGCAGAGCACCGAGAAGTTCTCGAGGCCACGACGCTGGGCTTCGAGGATCGCCAGGGCCACCGCTGGGGCCGTTGTCTCGAAGCCGATTCCGAAGAACACCACCTGCTCCTCGGGCCGGCGCGAGGCCGCCTCCACCGCGTCCATCGGCGAATACACGACGAGCACGTCGGCCCCCTCCGCTCGCGCCTGCTCCAGGCTCGTCTCCGTCCCCGGCACCCGAACCATGTCGCCGAAGGTCGCAAGGGTGACGCCTTCGAGGCCGCCGAGAGCGATGAAGAGATCGATCTGATCCTGGGGTGTCACGCACACCGGACACCCCGGGCCGGAGATGAGCCGGACGCCGTCGGGAAGGCACTCCCGCAGGCCATGCCGCGCGATGGCAACGGTATGGGTCCCGCACACCTCCATCAGCGTGGCCGGCGGGGCGGCCATGCTGCGAAGCTGCTGGGACAGCCTGCTGAGAAGGGCCGGGTCTCTAAGCTCGTCGAGGTTCGTCACCGAGCATCTCCGCGAAGAGCCGCAGCGTCTCCTCCGCTTCCTCGGGGTCGAGCCGATCGATCGCGATGCCGGCGTGGACGATCACGTAGTCGCCGATCTTGATCCCCTCGACGAGATCGACGCGGGCCTGCGTGCGCACGCCGCCTTGCTCGACGTGCGCCACCGGCCCGTCGATCTCAGTCACCTTCATGGGAACGGCCAGACACATTGCTCGTCCGCACCTCTCAGCGGGCGAACCGCTCTGCTGTTCTTCTTCGGAGCCGCGGGCGAAGAATCCCGCCGCTCGACGAACTGACTTCAGTCTACCCCCGGCCGAGCACCGTGATCCGCCGAAATGGTCACCTTCGCCGGCAGCTGCCACTTGTAGGGCGGGGTCTCTGTGCCCTGCCACTCTGGCTATACCTCCTGTCTGCTCACCACTCAAACCGGCATATCTCCCCTTGGTACGGCCATGCATCGGCCGATGCCACCAGTCCCTCGCGAACCGGATTCATGCGAGCGTACTCCGACTTCTGGCCATAGGACTCGCTGCTTCGCAGGACGTGATCGAAGAACTTCCGCTGCCATTCGAAGGATGAGTAGATCAGGGCCCTCATCTCTTTCCGCGTCCAGCTCTTCCAGCTGCCCACGAAGATACTGAGCGTCTTCGCCTCGTCCACCGAGGGCGACGCGAAGAAGTGGACATGATCCGGCATCACCACATAGCGGCCGACCGCCCACCCGAAGCGCTCCGGAGCCCCACCCCAGCCGTCCAGCAGAATGTCAAGCGCGTCTGCGCTCGCCAGTAATGGGGATCTCCCGCGAACACAGCAGGTGAGAAAGAAGACCGGGGCGCGCTCTGACACATACACCCGATCGAGACGGCGCAGATGCTTGCGGTCCTTGCGCATGAAAAGATCACCCTTTGGCGGGGCACGGAGACCCCGCCCTACACGCGTCAAACCTGCCGTGCTCCCGCCACCGCCTGCCCCAGGCCCATGCCCCCGTCGTTGGGCGGGACTTCCTTGTGGATATGCGGCCGGAGGCCGGCCTCTGCTAGCAATTCCAGCAGCCGGGCGAGGAGGCGAGCGTTCTGCATCACGCCACCCGCGAGAACGACGTCGGCCGGGCCGCCCTGGCCGTGAACGAGCTGGCAGACGTCACGGGTCAAGGCGGCAACTGTCTCGTGGAACCGTGCCGCGATCACTCCGGGCTCGACGCTGTCTTCGAGGTCGGCGACAATCGCCCGGACAGTGGGGCGTGTGTCGATGACCCGGTCGCCGATCTCCCAGGGATAGGCCTGGCCAGGGTCGGCGCTGGTCGCCATGGCCTCCAGCTCCATCGCCGGCTGTCCTTCGTACGTCGCCTCCGGCGTCGCGCCGAGCAGGGCGGCCACCGCGTCGAAGAACCGGCCCATGCTGGAGGTGAGCGGGCAGTTGATTCCCCTCTCGATCTGACGCGATACGATCCGCAATTCAGTCTCTGACAGGCCGGGAAGGAGGCGGCGGGCCTTCGCCCCTGCTTCCTCCGCCCCGAAGGTCGCGATCAGCTGGCTCAGCGCCATCCGCCCCGGCCGCTCGATGGCCGCCTCACCCCCGGGCAGCGGGACCTGCAGCGAGTGAAAGGCCCGCTCGTAGGTCCGCCGGTCTCCGACCAGAATCTCCCCGCCCCAGGCGGTCCCGTCTGGGCCGTAGCCGGTGCCGTCGTACGACACGCCAATCACGGACCCCGTCAAACCCAGCTCGGCCATCACGCTGACGACGTGCGCGTGGTGGTGCTGCACCCCCACGAGTCGCACGCCTTCCAGTGACTTCGCCCACTGGGTCGAGAGGTAGCCGGGGTGAAGGTCGTGGGCCACCACCTCCGGCCTCACTTCGAAGAGCTGCTCGAAGTGACGAACAGCACGCCCGAAGTAGTCGAGCACTTCCGCGGAGTCTAAGTCGCCGATGTGCTGGCTGAGTATCGCTTCGCCCTCCCGCAGTAAGCAGAACGTATTCTTGTGATAGCCCCCCACAGCCAACACCGCTGGCCCCTCGACGTCCACGGGCACCGAGCGCGGCACGTACCCGCGCGCCCGTCGGACCGGGATCACGAGGTCGCCGTCAACCCGCACGACTGAATCGTCACAGGGAACTGCGATCTCCCGGTCATGGGAGAGGATATGGTCGGCAATCGGCCCCAGCTTCCGCCTCGCCTCCTCGTCTGTGTGGACGATGGGCTCCTCTGCCAGGTTTCCGCTGGTCATGACGAGCGCTGGCGGCGCACGGTCGAGCAAGAGCCGGTGCAGCGGCGTGTAGGGAAGCATGACGCCAACCGTGCGCTGGCGGGGAGCGATGCCGTCGGAGAGGCCGCTGTCGGGAACGGCGCGCATGATCACGACCGGGCTCTCGGGTGAGGAGAGGATGGCGGCAGCTCGGCCGCTGACGTCGGCCACCCGCCGCGCTTCCTCCAGATCGCGCACCATGATGGCGAAGGGCTTCAGGCCCCGGCCCTTCCGACTGCGAAGCGTCTCCACGGCTTCCGCGCTACGAGCGTCGCAGGCGAGATGGTACCCGCCGAGACCTTTGATCGCCACGACCTTCCCCTCCCGCAGCATCTGCGCGACCCGGTCGATGGCGTCCGGCACTTGCCGGCCATCGAGGCGCAACCGCGGCCCGCACTTCGGGCACGCCACCGGCTCCGCGTGGAACCGCCGATCCCGCGGATTGCCATACTCCCGCGCGCAGTCGGCGCACATCTCGAATGGCTTCATCGTCGTCTGCGCCCGGTCGTAGGGGATGCCGCGCACGATGGAAAAGCGGGGGCCGCAGTTGGTGCAGTTCGTGAATGGGTAGACGTGTCTGCGGTCCTGTGAATCGCCGATCTCCCGCTGGCAATCCGCGCAGAGCGCTACGTCAGGAGGGATGAGCGCTGTCGGCCGCGGGGCGGCCTCGCTCTCGATGATACGGAAGCCGGGCTCGCCCGTGGGCTCGAGTTCACGTGTGGTGAGCGAGCTGATCCGCGCAAGCGGCGGAGCATCGTCTCGGAGGCGGCGCTGGAACTCCGCGACGTGCTCCTCTTCGCCTTCCACGTCGATCACGACGCCGGCCGGGGTGTTTCGGACCGAGCCAGCGAGGCCCAGCTCGGTGGCAAGGCGGTAGACGAAGGGCCGAAAGCCCACGCCCTGCACCGTCCCCGCGGCTCGGATCTCCAGACGAGTCATATCCTCAGTCTACCCCGTCGATCATGGCACTGCGAGGCCGTGCTACGGCGCGGTGCTCCGAACCCGGCGCCAACGAGGCAGCGGCCGTGCGAGCGTGAAGGCGCGTACCTCGGCCGCGCCCGCCCTGCGGAGCACACGTGCGCATTCCGCAATGGTGGCGCCCGTGGTGTGCAAGTCATCGATCAGCAGCACTCGCTGGGCCTCGATGACCTCTTGCAGCCTGGCCTGGAAGGCGCCGCGGACATTCGCTGCCCGGGACGGTGCTGGAAGGTCCACTTGTGGGAGCGTCGGCCGGGTCCGCTCCAGCAAGGAACTCAGGGGTCTGCCGATGCTCTCTGCGACGACCTCCGCGATCAGCTCCGACTGATTGAAGCCGCGTTGTTCCAGCCTCGACTGGTGCAGTGGCACCGGACACACGACATCTACCGAATCCGGATCCAGGGCCTTCGCCCCGCCGTTGTGCAGCGCCTCGACCATCAACTCCCCCAGCGGTCGCCACAGCACCATCTGGCAGTGATACTTGAAGCGTCCTATCGCCTTCACCAGAGGCCCAGTGTAGTACGCGGCGCTGCGAGCCACGGAGAATGGACGCCTCGCACGACGACAGCCCGCGCACGTCGGGGCCGACTGAGCGCCAGGATCAAACGGCTCCCCGCACACGTCGCAGACCGGCGGCTTGATACGCTCGACCGCGGCGAGGCACTCAGCGCACATGGCGTCTCGGCGCAAGCTGCCGCAGGCCTCGCACCGCGGCGGATAGAGCAGGTCTAAGACCCCGCGCCAGAAGGGATGCATGGGTTTCCTTACTTGACACGGATTCCGCTGAAGCGGACCCGCTCCTGCAGGCCACTAAGAAGGTGGAGATTCCTGCGTCTCTTCCGCTCTCGATTCACCGGCCGGAGGCACCAGCAGCATGCGCAGCAGCGAGGGGGCAAAGAGACTGGTCAAGATCGACATCATGATGACCTGTGAATAGACATCGTTCGATATGACGCCCTTCGAAAGGCCTATGACGGCCACGACGATGCCCACCTCGCCGCGGGGCGTCATGCCGACACCCACCGCCAGCGCCTCCCGCCTGCCCAGGCGGTAGGCACCGAGGCCGCATCCGACGAGCTTCCCGATCACTGCCACCAGTGTAATGAGCAGGCCGACCGGCAATACCTCCATGCTGAGGAGCCGAGGGGCATCGACGCGCGCGCCCATGAGCACGAAGAATATCGGCACGAGGATGGCGTAGATCGGATCCATCGAACGCCGCAACTCTCCGGACTCCGGGATCTCGGCGAAGATGATCCCCGCGAAGAAGGCGCCAATGATCGCCGCCAGGCCGATTCGGTCGGCGAGCGCCGACAGCGCGTAGCAGAGCGCGATGGCGATGGCAAACAGGGGACTGCGACTCGTGCCGCCTGCACGGCTGGAGAGCCGCGGGCTGATGCGCCGGACCGCCAAGCGCCCCACCAGCAGGGCGGCCGCGATGAATGCCACTGCCTCCAGCGTCAGCAGTTGGATCTCGATCAGCGACAGGCGTCCTGCTGCAAGCCCGGAGACGGCGGCAAGGACAAGTATGCCGAGAATGTCGTCGATGACAGCCGCGCCGAGGATGATGCGAGCCACTCTGGTGCCGGTGTATCCGAGATCGCTCAGCACGCGCGCCGTGATGCCCACGCTGGTGGCGGTGAGGGCGGCCCCCACGAAGAGCGCCTCGACAAGCTCCCGCTGGAGCGCCTGCATCAACAGCATTGCAAGCCCGAAGGGAACGGCGATGCCGAGCAGGGCCACGGTTCCCGCCTGCCGCCCCACCCGCCACAGGCCGGAGGGCTGGGTCTCCAGCCCGACCATGAAGAGAAGGAAGACGACCCCTAGCTCTGCGAAGATGTGGTGGAACTCCGACTCGCCGACCAGATGGAGCAAGTGCGGGCCGATGATCATGCCGGCCAGTATCTCGCCGACCACGGCTGGCTGACGCAGCCGCTGCAGAATCGCCCCGCCGATGCGCGCCGATGCGAAGAGCACGAACAAGTCGAAGAATATGTGGCTGGCCTCCGGCATGGGAGCCTATCTTAGCATAACGCCACAAGCTGTCGCGACAACATGTGGCGATCTGAGCCCACGGGTGCGGGGAAGCGGCGAGCAAAGAGATGGGTGCGCGAACGGCTACTTGCTGGAGATACAGGCGGCGTCTGCTCTACAGATAGCGAAGCCAGACGTAGACGGTTGACAGGACGATCGTGATGAAGGTGATTGGTATGCCGTAGCGCAGGTAGTTTATGAACCCTATCGGGTGTCCATTGCGCTCGGCGATGCCGGCAACCACGACATTGGCCGAGGCCCCGATCAGAGTCGCGTTCCCGCCGAGACAAGCTCCCAGGGCCAGGGACCACCAGAACGGCATCATTGCGGCCGACTGCAAGTGAGCGGTCGTGAGATGCTCGGGACTCCCGGCGAAGCCCCGAGCGAGTTCGATCAGCATCGGGTTCACGGTGGCCACGAAGGGGATGTTGTCCACGACGCCGGAGGCGCCGGCGGATATCCAGAGCAGTGCGATCGCGGTTCCAGCCGGGCTGTCTTCTGCTCTGGTGATGAGCCAGCCTGCCACCTGGCCGATGATGCCGGTCTCGATGAGCGCGCCCACCATGATGAACAGCCCCACGAAGAAGAGCAGTGTCGCCCATTCCACTTCGTGGAGCACCTCGTTGATCTCGACCCTCGCGCAGAGCAGCAGCAGAGCCGCGCCGCTCATCGCGATGGTGGCGGGCGGCACATGCAAGGCCTCGTGAGCAAAGAACCCCGCAAACGTGAGGAGCAAGACGGCAATGCATCGCTTGCAGAGATTGAAGTCCTGGATCGCACGCGACTCGTCGAAGCCGGCCATTCTCTCGCGAACATCGGGCGGGGCCTGCAGCTGGCCACGAAACATCCAGAGATAGCTGGGTACAAACACAATGAAAACAACGGCAGCGATGGGGGTGAGGTGGATTATGAAGCTGAGGAAGCCCAGTTCGGCCGCGCTGCCAACCATGATGTTCGGCGGATCGCCGATAAGGGTGGCCGTGCCACCGATGTTGGAGGCGAAGATCTGCGCGATCAACAGAGGAAGCGGCCGAATGCCGAGGCCGTCTGCGATGAGGAGAGTCACCGGGGCCATGAAGAGGACCGTCGTGACGTTGTCGAGCAGTGCGGACAGCACAGCCGTCACGGCGGAGAGGAGGATGACGACGCGGATGGGCTCGCCCCTGGCAAGCTTCGCCGACTTGATGGCAAGCCACTGGAAAATGCCGGTGCGGCGCGTGATCGCGACGATGATCATCATGCCGAGCAGAAGGAAGATCACGTTCCAGTCGACGCCGCCGTGACCGGTGCCGAAGGCGACCTTCTGCTCGACCAGCCGGAGAATGAGAACCGCAGCCGCCCCGGCGAGCGCAACAATGGTCCGGTGTATCTTCTCGCTGGCTATGAGGGCATAGGCTATGACGAAGATCAGCCCCGCCGCGATCGCGTGATTGGCGTTCTCGATCATGGGCCGCTGCTGCTGCCTCCCTCCGGCCAGGCGATCATGTCCACTATGTCTTGCATGCCGACGACGCCTACCAGACGCTCCTTCTCGACGATGAGCACCTGCCGCGCGTTGTGCATGATCATCATGGCGGCCACTTCGGCGAGAGGCGTGTCTCCGCTCGCTGTCAGGGGCTCGGGGTTCATCACGTCGCTGACCGGAAGAAGTGCCACTTCGCCCACTTTGTCCTGGAACGGTTTGAACTCTCCCGATCGGTAGAGGTCGCCGACTTGCTCCAAGTACTTGGGAAGCAGACGTCGGACGAGGGGGAACTTGGTGATCAGTCCCAGGAGCTTGCCCTCCTCATCGACCACCGGCAGCGCGCCGTGCCCGCTCGAGCGCATCAGAAGCGCAGCTTCTCCGACTGTCGCGTCGGGGCTGACGGTATGGAGTTCGCGCGTCATGGCATCTCTGGCTCTCATGAATCGTCTCGCTCCCGGGCCGTGCACCCAGCGTGCGGCCCGCTCTTGAGGTGATCGCCGCGTGTATTCACCATCAGAGCGCCAGGCTCCTGGCGGAATCTGAAGGGCTGCTCCGGTCCCGGCGAGAGACCCTCGATCGCCATCCGAATCCCCTACGTTGACACAGCACGACGGCTTCTGATAAACTGCCTGCGGCGGGACTTGCGGGGTGGTGCAATTGGCAGCACGCCTGACTCTGGATCAGGAAGTTCTAAAGAATCTCTTGCCTTATAGTGATAGCTCTGGGAACAGGCCAGAATGCTT
>CAZLHI010000012.1:0-83154 GCA_964559435.1 uncultured bacterium
GCTTGTGCGCCTCCGGCGCATTCGAATCCCCTAGCCTCCACCACGACCCCCGGTAGCAGCGAACGAGACGGAAACACGATCACCCGGCTGGCCCCGTGCCAGGCAATTGCGTTATGGCTATCGCCGAGCAGCCCGAAAGGCTCACGGGGCTCCCGGAGATTCCTCCGGCGCCGCTTCGGCCGCGCCACCCATGTGTGCCCCGCTGGTCCCTGCCTCTGACATGCGCTCCCGCGCCCCCCTGGGGGTAGCGGCACGTATCCGGCCGCGCCGGGCGCGTCCGCTGGTCACCGCCATGTCTCTCTGCCGCTGCAGAGCATCGGATTGCCTCTGCCACTGGGTCTGATAGGTCCTTTCGCGCGCCATGAACCAGATGACGCCGATAGCCACGACAACCAGGATCACGATGATCGCGAACACCGGACTGACCTGTTTGCTCACAATGGTCTCCTTGCTGTGCACTCCCGGTTTTGTCTTTTCTCGCACGCTCCCTGCGGACCTTCCACGCCTTCTCTCCAGGCAGCAGCACAGCGAGCGCCCCTCACAGAGGACGTGATCCGAAGCGCTCGGGGACATTCGGCCGTATCCTGAGCCCCGCGCCGCGGTGAAGCGGCGCGCTTGGGTCTCCCGCGGAGGCCGCGGGCGCCTGTGCGCTGTGACGGGGATAGGAACCGATGTCTGGAAAAGTACACAAAGGGAACTTGTGCTGCGTCTGCGGTTTTGCGGGGGCTGTGCTAATATCTGTGGTGGAGGTGCGGGCCAGGCGGAGGCAAGGGGAGGCCGGGCAAGGCGAGGCAAGAGGAAGCTCTTGTCGGTAGCTTTTGGCTCAAATGCCTACCTTGCCCAGAACTGACTCCGCACCCGACGGTCCGCTCGGGGTTCCGGGCGGGCCGTTCTAGTTGTGGGACCCGCGGCGGCGAGGGGTACCGTCCTCAGAGGGCCGGGGTCTCGGGCCGATCGGGCCAACGGCGCTCACGCGGAGGCGGTGCGCGCCAGCGCGCGCTTTGTTGACAGACCCGTGGGCTTCCGCTATAGTTGTGGGAGGAAGCACCGGACGAAGTCGGCAGCAAACAGGCCGGTGAGGCTCAAATGGATTCCCCCATTTGGGCCTTCTTCTTTTCCCCGACCACGCGCCCGCGGGGCCGGCGCGCTGGCCATCGAGATGGGCGCGATGACAGCCGAGAGCGCCTAGTGTGCTCGCCAAGGGAGGCCGTACGTGCCAGCAACAGTCGTGGTCGGCAGCCAGTGGGGAGATGAGGGCAAAGGCCGGGTCGTCGATCTGTTGGCCGCAGACTCGGACATGGTGGTCCGCTACCACGGGGGGAACAACGCCGGGCACACTGTCTGGATAGGGGACCAGAAGTTCGTTGTCCATCTCATCCCCACGGGCGTGCTGCGCGGCAAGCTGAGCGTGCTCGGCGCGGGCATGGTCATCGACCTGTACGTTCTTCTTCAGGAGGAGGAGGAACTATCGTCGCGGGGGATCGTGGTGAAGGGGAAGATACGCATTAGCGAAAACGCGCACCTAATCCTGCCATATCACAAGCTCATTGAGGAGCAGGAGGAGAAACGGCGGGGGAAGCACGCGATTGGGACAACGAAACGGGGCATCGGCCCGGCCTACGAAGACAAGGCGGCGCGGCGTGGGCTGAGAGTGGGAGATCTCAGAGACCGGGAGACGCTGGCTGACCGGCTCCACGACGCGGTCAACTACAAGAACCTGCTTCTCAAGAGAGTCTACAAGGCACGCACGGCTGATCCGGACCGCATCTACGACGACCTGGTGACATTGTACGATCACTTCGCGGATGCGATCTGCGACACGTCAGTTCTGGTACACGACGCCCTCGAGAGCGGGAAGCGAGTGCTTTTCGAGGGAGCGCAAGGGACTTTGCTGGACATAGACTGGGGCACCTATCCGTATGTCACGAGCTCAAATCCACTATCCGGCGAGGTGACGGCCGGCGCGGGTATCGCGCCGAAACTTATTGACCGGATCGTCGGGGTGGCTAAGGCATACACCTCGCGGGTGGGCGCGGGGCCGTTTCCCACGGAGCTGGACGAGAGCATCGCCGAGAAGATGCGGCAGCCGGGAGGGGAGTTCGGCAGCACCACCGGCCGGGCGCGGGGGATCGGCTGGTTTGACGCGATGGTCGTCCGCAAGTCGGTCCGGCTGAACGGCATCGCGGAGCTGGCGATCACCCACCTCGATGTGCTCGACCAGTTCGACGAGATACCGGTCTGCGTGGGCTACAGGTGTGACGCTGCGAATGTGCCGTCGTTCCCCAACCAGATCGTCGAACTCGCCAGGTGCGAACCTGTTTACGAGACACTTCCGGGTTGGAACAGCGACACATCGCAGGCGAAGAGCTTCTCCGATCTGCCGGACAACGCCCAGCGATACGTCGACCGGATCGGCGAGTTGGTTGGTGCGCCCGTCACCTACGTCTTAGTGGGCCGTGAGCGTGAGCAGTCGATCTCCCGGTAGCCTCGCGGTGAGCCCTGCGCAGGCCCGGCTGCCGCTCATTCTTCGCCAGCTGAACAGAACATACGGCCGGCCTTCCCATGCTCGCGGCGGTGACCCGCTCGACAGCCTGATCGGTACAGTGCTCTCGCAGAACACCACCGACGCCAACTCCCACCGCGCCTTCGAGCGGCTAAAGGAGCGGTTCCCCAGATGGGATGATGTGCTGGCCGCGCGGCCCAGGCGCATTGCGGGTGCAATCCGATCGGGCGGACTGGGCGAGATCAAGTCGAGGCGCATCAAGCAGATCCTGAGAGAGATCGAGCGGGAGCGCGGCGAACTCAACCTGTCCTTCCTGCGGCGAAGGCCGGTGCCGGAGGCGCGAGACTACCTCACCGGCCTTCCCGGGGTGGGACCGAAGACGGCTGCCTGCGTGCTGCTGTTCTCGCTCGGGAAGCCGGCCTTTCCCGTCGACACCCATGTGCTGAGGGTGTCGAAGCGGCTCGGGCTGCTGCCGCCGAGGACGACGATGGAGCGTGCCCACGAGATCTTCCAGGCCATGCTCGACTCCTCCGGCCCGGACACGAATCAGCAGTGGAGTGCCAGAGATATGCTGGCATTTCATCTGGGTCTGGTGCGACACGGCCGGGAGATCTGCAGCGCGCGGCGGCCGCGATGTGGGATCTGTCCACTATCCGACCTTTGCCCGCGGGTCGGCGTGGGGGCCTCGAAAGGGCCCGCGAGGAAGCTCGAGTGAGGGTGGAGCGCGCCAGAGAGCTGCTGGGGAAGGCGCGGGGCCGCCGAGTGCTCCTCGTCGGCGACCTGATGATGGACGAGTGGGTCTTTGGCAGCGTGAAGCGCATTTCGCCGGAGGCGCCGATTCCCGTCGTCACAATGCCGCTGACACCGCAGGCGCGAGCGGAGAAGCCCGGGGGCGCCGGCAACGTGGCCGCGATCTTGCTCGGGCTCGGCGCGTCAGTGCGAGCAGTCGGCGTGACGGGAGATGATGATTTCGGCCGGCGACTGGTGAGCGACCTCGAGCGCCGGGGCGCAGACGTCTCCTGTGTCATCAGCGACGCATCGCGGCCGACCACGCACAAGCTCAGGATCATTGCCAGCAGGCAGCAGCTGCTGAGAATCGACACCGAGTACGACGGCACCTTCGAGGGCGGCATTTGCAGTCGTCTGAGGGATGCGATCCGAGCCGGGATTGAGGAGGCCGACGTGGTCCTGGTCGCGGACTACGCCAAGGGGACGGTCTCAGAAGAGTCTCTGCCGGTCGATGTCATTGCGGCCGCTCGCAGCGCCGGCATCCCATTCTGCGCGGACCCGAAGCCTCGCAACATCGATCTGTTTCGGCGAGCATCGCTCGTCAGCCCGAACGAGTCCGAGGCCCTTCAGGCAACCGGACCGTACTCGAACGCGTCGGCTCGGGCCGGAGCTTCCGAATCCTCTGCCAGCTCGGCGGGTGGTCTTCCTCGCGACGTGCTCGCCGCTGGCCGAGCACTTCGACAGCGGCTGGAGGCGGAGGCCGTGTTCATCACGCGAGGTGACAGGGGCATCGCAGTGTTCGGTCCCGGAGAGAAAGTCAGGGACATCCCGGCGGCAACGGGGTCCGGGGAGGTGGGCGATGCGACAGGGTGTGGGGACGCGGCCAGCGCCGCTTCTGCCCTTGTGCTTGCGGCCGGCGGTGACTACATCGAGGCCGCTGAGATCGCCAACGCCGCGGGCGGCGTTGTCTCGCGCTTCGTGGGGGTTCACAGCCCATCGTGCGAGGAAATCCTGGACTGGCTCGGCCGGGGCCGCTGAGGACAGAGGAAGGGGCGGCCGGTGCGGGTCGGCGTACACGTCCCTGTTGCCGGTGGTCTGGTGAGGGCCGCTCGCCGGGCTCGCTCTATCGGCTGCGAGTGCGTACAGGTCTTCGTCCGCAATGCCCGCGGCTGGCGGGGCCGCGCCTACACCGAGGCAGAGATCGAAGGCTTCCGCGAGGTGCTGGCTGGTCGCGACATATCACCGGTCGTCGTTCACTCGTGCTACCTGGTCAACCTGGCATCCCCTGACCAGGCCCTGTGGGACCAGTCGCTGTGGAGCGTGGCAGACGATATGCTGCGAGCGGCTGTCCTGGGCGGGCGCTTTGTCGTCTTCCACTTCGGACACCACATGGGAGCGGGGCTGAACACTGGCTTGAGGGCCGTTGCGTCGGCCGTCAGGTCTCTGCTCTCCGACGCACCCCTGCGGCTGGACCTGCTGCTGGAGAACTCGGCCGGGCGGGGTACCGAGATGGGCGCCGACTGGGAAGAGTTCGCGGCTCTTCTCGATCTTCTGGATGGCGACGACCGTGTCGGCATCTGCTTCGACACCTGCCACGCCCATGCCGCAGGCTACCGCCTCGACGGCCCGAGGCGAGTCGGCCGGGCGCTCCGGGCCCTCGACGCGGCCGTCGGTCTCTCTCGGTTGCGGCTCGTGCACCTCAACGACTGCCGCGCCCCGGCCGGCTCGCACGTCGATCATCACGGGCACATCGGCCGGGGCACGATTGGAGATGTCGGGTTCCGCGCTCTGCTTCGCGGTAGGGAACTGCGCGGCCGGTGTGCCGTTCTCGAAACGCCGATAGAGCGCCCCGGCGACGATGGCCGGAACCTGAGGCGGATCAAGCGCCTCCGGCAGGGACGTGTTCCGCCCGGCAGAAGGTAGGCCGGAGATATCCTATCTCTGCCTGTGAGGTGACTGAGCATGGCCGCACCGAGGCGCGATTACCCGAGGAGCACTCTCATCACAAAGGTCACGCCCGTCAAGTTCCGCTACCACAAGGGCGATGGCGACATGTAGCCCATCACCTGGGCGGCCGACGGCAAGACGGTCTACATGGTTTCATCGGGCGGCGAGGACGACTATAACTTCACAGTCCAGAAGCTGGAGTTGGAGACATCGGGGTAGGAGCGCCGACGCGGCCATAGCGACCGACGCGATAATTGGGAAACAGGGGCGCTGTGAAGAGGACCGCTGACGTTTCGCCGAATGCCGCTCCGCTACTATCGGCTGCCCCCGCTCCCAGTCTATCATACCCGGAGAAGCGCCGACCTAATGTCGCCCGAACGCAACGCAGGTGATGGGGCTGCTGCGGACGAAGTGAGCGGCGAGGAGGTGAACGGGCGTGTCCGGGGGTGGTTGGGACCTCGAGGAAATCCGTCGTAGAGCTGACATCGTCGATGTCATTTCTCCCCACGTGCGCCTGCGGAAGTCGGGGCGGCGACTGGTGGGGCTGTGTCCGTTCCACCAGGAGCGCACCCCCTCGTTCACGGTAGACTCGGAGAAGGGCCTCTGGCACTGCTTCGGGTGCAAGGCCGGCGGCGACTTGTTCTCTTTCGTCGAACTGACGGAGAAAGTCACCTTCCAGGAGGCCGTGGAACTACTTGCTCGGCGTCTGGGGCTGCCACCTCGCACCCCGGCAGACGCGGCGCGGAGCCGGACCAGAGAGCGGCTCCTGTCACTGCATGAGGAGGCCGCCCGGTTCTTCCATGCGAACCTGAACCGAACCATAGGAAAGCATGCCCTGTCTTACCTCAAGGAACGCGGCGTGTCCGCCGAATCCATCGACGGTTTCCTCCTGGGTTACGCGCCCGATGCGTGGGACGGCCTCCTCAACGCGCTCGGAAGCCAGGGCTTCGCCGGGAAGGAGCTGGCGCAAGCCGGGCTGGCGCTGCAGAGAGACGACGGCGGGTTCTACGACAGATTCAGAAACCGGCTCATCTTCCCCATCAGGGATTCTGGCGGCCGTGTGATCGCCTTCGGTGGACGCGCGCTTGCGGAGGACCAGCAGCCCAAATACCTCAACTCTCCGGAGACGGCGCTGTTCCAGAAGGGGCAGACGTTGTATGGATTTGACCGGGCGAGACGAGCGGCGTCGGAGGCAGAGCGGGCGATCGTCGTCGAGGGGTATCTCGATGTGATCGCCTGCCATGAGGCCGGCTTCTCCGAAGCCGTTGCCACCATGGGGACTGCCCTCACGAGCGCCCATGTCGAGCTTCTCCGCCGGCGGACCGAGCGACTTGTGCTGGCTTTCGACGCTGACTCGGCCGGCCTCGCTGCAGCGCTGAGAGGACGGGAGCTGTTTGCCCAGGCGGGCCTCGACGTCCGGGTCATCGCCATGCCCGAGGGCATGGATCCAGACGATGTGATTCGTAACAGGGGGGCGGCCGCATTCGACGAGCTTGTGGAGGCCGCGCTGCCGATGCTTGAGTGGGAGTTGGGCCGGGTGCTCGCCCGGGCGGAGGGCAAGGGGGAACGCGAGTTGATGGAGGCGGTGCGAGACGCGGTGACGGTGTTGGCACGTGTACCGGCAGGCGTGGAGCGGGAATACTACCTGACGTGGCTTGCCCGGCGCGCGGCCTCCGGATCGCCGGACCGTCTTCGGACGGTGGAGTCCGCCGTGCGAGAGGAACATGCGCGACAAGCCGCCAGGCGCGCGCAGTCGCCTCGCAGAACAGGGCAAGGTGCGCCGGACGTCACCACCGCGAGCCTACAGGACCCCGCCAAGCCGGCCCCCAGCCGTGTTTCTGCGTTTCTGCTGGCTGCTCTTCTTCAGCACGGCGAGTACGCGGACCGCGTCATCTCCGAGTTAGAGCCAGAGGATTTCCCGGAGCCGAAGCAAAGGGAGGTCTTCGAGGCCGTTGCCCGGCTCAGGGAGCGCGGGGAGGCCGTCACGCCGGAGTCGGTGCTGGCCGAGGTGAACGCCGACGCTCGGGGTCTGCTGGCGCGCTTCTCGCTTGAGGACGTGCCTGATGAGCGGGTGGAGGAATCCCTAGCGAGCGCCGTCCGGCGTCTGGTTGAGGGCAGGCTCCGGCGGCGCCAGCTCAGGCTCCAGGAGCGCCTGGGCGAGGCCTCCTCGGACGAGGAGCGGGAGGCCATCCGGAGAGAGCTTACAGACGTCACTCGCCGCCGGTCGGAGCTAGCCGGGCAGAGGATTGTCGGGCAGGGCTAGGCAGGGGCCGAGCCTCCTGCTTGACTCGGTGGTCGCGCGGATTGCACTGGTGGTGGGGGAAGAACAGCAGGCGCAGCAAGGGAGGGTGTCGAAGCCCAATGGGTGGTGGTGGAGTATGAGGGAACGTCGCGACCTGAAGCAGTCCGAAGAGGTCCAGAAGCTCCTGGAGCAGGGGCGGAAGCAGGGCAACGTCCTCACGTATGAGGACATCAACGACACCCTGAACGAGGACCAGGTTGACCCGGATCAGCTCGACGACATTCTCCAGATGGTGGGAGATGAGGGGATCAAAGTCGTCGAGAAGTCCGAGGATACGGGTGGCCCCGAGGCGTCCACGAGTGAGCGGCGGAGCAGTTCGCGCACGGCCGTCGCCTATGCGCCGGAGGAGATTCCCGCGGTCGAGGGCATCCCCCCCGACGACTCGGTGAGAATGTACCTCCGCGAAATCGGGCGCGTCCAGCTCCTCACCCCTGCGGAAGAGGTGGACCTGGCGAAGCAGCTCGAGCGGGCGACAATTGTCGCCAAGCTCGAGACGGTCTGGGAGTACGGGATGGACGTCCTGGACAGGGAGCCGCGCTTCCCGGAGGTCGTGCGCGCGATCGAGAGCTTTTCCGACGCGGATCTGAAGGAAGAGATAGGAATCATCGATCACGTTATCAAGCGCTCGCTTTCCCGCGGCGCGGCCGAGGAAGAGCTCACCCCCGAGCGCGTGCACAAGGAAGTTCAGTCCTATCTTCAGCACTGCTTAGAGGACCTGAAGACCAAGCAGATGCTGCTGCTCCGCGACTATGCCGCCCCGGAAGAGGATGGACGGCGCGTGGGCAAGGCGGAGCTTCATCGCGCGCTCACCGAGTCGCGCCAGCGCGGCGAGCAGTACCGCCGCTACCGGCGTCGGTTGCAGATTCGCCGGGTCGCGCGCGACCTCTTCGTCCGGAATGTCTGGGAGCAGTTCCGCGCGGAGGCCCGCAGCGAAGAGGAGGCGCCGCCTCCCGAGGACGACGATACCGTCGGACGCTACGACGCTCCCGGAATACTGGAGATATCCGCCGCGGAGCTTCGGCGTAATCTCCGAGTGCTTACGGTAGCCAGACGCCAAGTTGGGGATCCGCCGCGGGAGCCCACGCTGGGTGAGATCGCCAAGGCGGCCGACGTCCCGGTCTCCAAAGTCAAGGAAACACTTGATTGGGCACACGAGGTGCTGGCCGAGGGCCGCGCCGCCAAGCAGCGACTGACGGAGGCAAACCTCCGCCTCGTCGTGAGCATCGCAAAGAAGTATAGCGGACGCGGCATGTCCTTCCTGGATCTCATTCAGGAGGGGAACATCGGGCTGATTCGCGCGGTCGAGAAGTTCGACTACCGCAAGAAGTTCAAGTTCTCCACCTACGCCACGTGGTGGATACGCCAGGCCATAACGCGAGCCATTGCGGATCAGGGCCGGACCATTCGCATTCCGGTTCACATGGTCGAGACCATCAACAAGCTCGTGAAAATCTCGCGCCAGCTGCATCAGCAGCTCGGCCGCGAGCCCACTTGGGAAGAGATAGCCGAGGAGATGGAGGGGCCCTTCGAGACTGCCGAAGATCGCCAGAAGGCGATCCAGCGAGTCACCGACATCTTCCGCATCGCGCCTGAACCGCTGTCGCTCGAGACGCCGATCGGCGAGGAGGAGAACTCACACCTGGGCGACTTCATCGAAGACCAGGATGCGGTGTCGCCGGCCGACGCGGCCTCGACCCTCGTTCTGAGGGAGCAGCTTGAAAGCGTCCTCGACACGCTGACCGAGCGAGAGCGGGACGTTCTCAAGCTGCGGTTCGGCCTCGACGATGGCTATCAGCGGACACTCGAAGAGGTCGGGCACATCTTCAAGGTGACCCGGGAGCGCATCCGCCAGATAGAAGCCAAGGCCCTGAAGAAGCTGAAGCACCCAAGCCGCAGCCGAAAGCTGCGAGATTATCTCGACTGAGTCTCCTCGGGTGGACGGTGGGAGCGGTGACATGGCGACGATGGCACGATGCCCTGGCCGGGCGGTGCTGATGCTGGCGGTAGTTGGCCTGCTGCTGGGTTTCCTCTATCTCGCGGTGGCGGCGCCGTATCTCTCCTCCCGCCAGGAAGAGATGATGCTCGGCCGTGTTCCCGTTGTGGTGAAGTATTCGGAGTCGGCCTCGCCGGACGACCTGAAGATGTCGCTCTACCCAGGCGCTGAAGTAGAAGAGACCTTCGCCTACGACGTGTCTGTCAAGGACGGCCGGCCGGTCGTCGAGTACGCGTCCGCGACGCTCGTGACTTCCGATCCGTGGGAGAAGGTGGCGGAGTACTACTCGGCCGAGCTGCCGGGGAATCCGGAGGCGGAGGCGCTTGACGATGACTCCGGCAAGCGCTACGTGCTCGCGGTTTCAGAGGAAGACGAAGTTCGCACGGTGACCGTGAGCCCGACTGAAGACGGGTCGCGTATCCGCCTCGTGCGTGCCACCGAACCAAAGCCGCCCCCAACGCGGATCAAGCCGCGCCGAGGCCAGAGAGTCATCTAGTCTGTACTGTGCGTGCTCGTGTTGGTCTAGCAGATGCGGCGGCGGTTGCCTTGACGCTCCCGCGCAGCTTCTGGTAGGATTCGGGGTGCCCGAACAGGCCTGATGCTCGTTCCGTCGGGCGGGCGATCGCATTCGTGGGGCCATGGTCAAGCGGGAAGACGCGTCCCTCGCACGGACGAAACGGCGGTTCGAATCCGCCTGGCTCCACCATGGTTTGACCCCAAAGTGGACTGATGAACGTCGGCGCGCGACCTGAGCTCCGGTGCTCTGGGCTTCCTCACACGTAGGACCGGCCGCATTCGCCGTCGAACGGACCTGCAGCGCCCACGTGGTGAGAGCGCAGTGCCGGTGTCAGGCGAACTCCGTCAACTGAAGACCCTTGAGGAGGCCCGGCGCATCCTATGGGAGGCGCTGCCCGCGCGGCTGCGGGAGGGGCGCTTCGGCGGACGTCCAGCCGCGATCTCGGCGGCGGCGGGCAGCGTGCTCGATGAAGACGTCATCTGCCCCGCCGATCTCCCTCCCTTCGATCGGTCGATCATGGACGGATTTGCGGTTCGGGCGGAAGACACCTTCGGCGCCTCCGAGGGGCTTCCGGCCTACCTCAAGCTCGTCGGCCAGATCGTGATGGGGGAGGAACCAGAGGTCTCTCTGTCCGGCCAGCAGGCGGCCGCGATTCCCGCCGGCGGTATGCTCCCCGAGGGTGCGGACGCGGTCGTGATGGTCGAGCACACGCAGCCCTGGGGCGAGGACACGATCGAGGTGCTCCGGCCGGTTGCCCCTGGAGAGAATGTTGTTCGGCGCGGCGATGACGTCAAGGAAGGACAGGTCATCATGTCTGCCGGGCACAGACTCCGAGCGCAGGATGTGTCGGCGCTGGCGGGGCTGGGGATCGCCGAGGTGAAGGTGCGGCGCGCGGTCGTTGGGGTGCTCTCCACCGGCTCGGAGCTGGTGTCCCACACGGTAGGTCCCGCGCCCGGCCGGATTCGAGATATGAACGGGCCCGCTCTTCGGGCCGGTGTGCGCTCACTGGGTGGAGAGGCGGTGGACCTCGGCTTGGTCAGAGATGAGCCGGAGGCCATCCGATCCCCCATGCAGCAGGGCGTGGCCGAGGCCGATCTCGTGCTCGTGTCGGGCGGCACCTCGGTTGGGGTGGAAGATGCGATCCACGAGATCATCGACTCTTTGGGCGAACCGGGCGTGTTGGTCCACGGATTGGCCGTGAAGCCCGGCAAGCCTGTGATCATCGGGCTTGTGGGGGAGGTACCCGTCTTCGGGATGCCCGGTCATCCGACTTCCTGCTTGATCATCTTCCGGGAACTCGTGGCGCCGATTCTGCAAAAGGCACGCCCGGACCTCACAGCACCTCCGGAGCCCGTCAGAGCGACGCTGACCCGCAACTTCGCCTCCCAGGCCGGCCGGGAGGAGTTCCTTCCGGTGCTGCTGGAGGCGCGTGAGGGCGGATGGAGCGCGAGGCCACTGCTCGGACCGTCGGCTCTGATTTCGACCCTCGTGCGGGCAAACGGGCTGGTCCGCATCCCGGCAGCCGCAGAGGGACTCTACGCGGGTGAGGAAGTTGACGTCGAGCCTCTGCAATGACCGACAAGAACGAAGCTAAGCCTGCCCCCCGGCGCGACATCTACCTGAGCAGCGTCCCTCTCAGCGAAGCGACCGACATCTGGCGCGGAGCCTGCCAGCGCCTCCGTCTCCAGGAGCTCCTTGCGCCCGAGACAATGAGGAGCGAGGACGCTCTCGGGCGTGTGACGGCCGGGCCGGTCTTCGCATCGGCCTCCTCGCCGCATTACCATGCGGCCGCGATGGACGGGATCGCCGTGCGCGCGGCCGACACGGCGGGCGCGTCTCCGAGCTCGCCGAAGCGCCTGCGGGCGGGAGCGGATTCAGTCTACGTCAACACGGGGGACTCGCTCCCGGAGGACGCGGACGCAGTCATTATGATCGAAGATGTGGCGGAGGTGGGCGAAGGGCAGCTGGAGATCGTGGGTGCCGCGTCGCCATGGCAGCACACCCGCGTCATCGGCGAGGACGTTGTAGCGACAGAGGTAGTCGTGCCCTCGCGGCACCGTCTCCGCCCCGCGGACATCGGGGCGCTGCTGGCCGGCGGCGTTCTCGAGGTCGAAGTGGTTCGGCGGCCGCGGGTGGCCATCATCCCAACCGGAGCCGAGATAGTCCGGCCGGGAGAGGCGAAGGACCCGGGCGAAATTCCGGATTTCAACTCGCCCATGATCGCGGCGCGCCTGGCCGAAGTTGGAGCGGAGGCTGTGCACCGGCCTACGGTGGGCGATGATCCAGAAGCGCTCCGGGCGGCCGTGGTCGATGCTTGCGAGGAGTTCGATCTCGTGCTGACGCTGGCCGGCGCCTCGGCCGGAGCGCGGGACTTCACAGCCGACGGGATTCGTGCAGCTGGCGAACTCCTCGTCCATGGCGTAGCGATACGGCCGGGAAAACCGGTTGCGCTGGGCACCGTCAGCGGCAAGCCGGTTATCGCGCTTCCCGGCTATCCCGTGTCGGCGATGCTGTGCTGCGAGCTCTTCGTGGTTCCAACGGTATGCGAGATGCTCGGGATACCCGCGCCGCAAAGGCGCCGCGCCCGGGCCGTCGTGAGCCGCAAGATCGCCTCGCCCGCCGGCAGTGAGGAGTTCCTTCGCGTGAATCTGGGCGAAGTCGAGGGGCGCCTGGTGGCAATCCCCTGCGCACGGGGAGCGGGCCTCGTGAAGACGTTGGCGCGAGCCGACGGCTTGCTCGCCATCCCTGCGCTGAGTGAGGGGCTGCCGAAGGGCGCGCAGGGAGAGTGCGAGCTGCTTCGGCCGGAGCACGAGATCCGCAACACGGTGCTGATGACGGGAAGCCACGACGTCGCTCTCGATTTGCTGGCCGGTGGGATCCGATTCGCTGACTCCGAGCTGACTGTGACTTCGACTCATGTCGGCAGCTTAGCGGGGCTGGCGGCGTTGAGGCAAGGGTTCTGCCACATGGCCGGGACGCACTTGCTCGACCCTGATACCGGCGAGTACAACTGGTCATATGTTCGGCAGCTCTTCAGAGACCAGGAAGTCGTGCTGGTGACTGTCGCCCACCGCCAGCAGGGCCTCATTGTCCCGTCTGGTAACCCGAAGGGGATCCGAGCCTGGGAAGATCTGACGCGCCCGGACGTGACATTCGTGAACCGCCAGGCAGGAGCAGGGACCCGCGTGCTGCTCGATAGCGAGCTCTCCAAACGTGCCATCGACCCGGGCCAAGTCAGTGGCTATCGGCGAGAGGTATTCACACACCTTGCGATTGCCTCGATGGTCGAGACGGGAACGGCCGATGTCGGTCTGGGGATTCTTGCAGCGGCACGCGCTCGGGGCCTGGACTTCGTGCCTCTGGCTATGGAACGATACGACCTCGCAATGCGGCCGGAGGTGTGGCGCTCCCGGGTCGGAGAAGTCGTCAAGGCCGCCCTGGAGGGCGAGCGGTTTCGGTCGGAGCTGGCGGCCCTGGGCGGCTACGACTCGCGAGAGACGGGCACGGTACAGAAGCCGCCGTGAGGCAGTCGATGGCTGTGCGAGACGTCGTATAGGGAGGGTGCCGGTTGATCTGACTGCCGGTGCCGGGCCGGGCGCCTATGAGAGGCCAGCCTGCTCCCACACCTTCAGCAGCGCCTTCGCGGTGGTGCGTATCGCCTCATCCGGCGGCATCTCGCGGACCCTCTGGCTGAACGGCTCGGGCGTCACAGGGCCCGTGTACCCGATTGCGTCGAGTTCCTGGAGGAAGCCAGCGAGATCGATGACGCCGGTTTCGCCGGGCAAACGGCGCTCGTTGTCGATCTGTTCGTCGGGCCCTCGCCCTTCCACGCCGTCGTTGATATGAACGTCAACGACGAGCGCGTCGCTCAGCTTACGGATGTTCTCTTTGGTGCCGTGGGATGTGTACCAGTGGAATGAGTCGAGCAGCAGCCCCACGTTCCCCGTCCCCATTGCCTCGCAGAGCTCGAGCATCCCGTCCTGCGTGTGAATGAACTCGTGGGCGCGGTTCTCTCGCATCGTCTTCGGCCCCACGAACTCCAGGCCCAGCCTGCAGTCATGCTCGGCCAGCACCTCTGCGCAGGCTCGGAGCCGGGCCTTGTGTAGTTCGAAGTTCTCCTTGAAGGTGAGCGAGTCAGAGAATGGCAGGATCCACGTGGAGCAGCGGGTGGCTCCCACCTGGCTTGCGATCTTCGCAATGTCGGGCAGTCGACAGAGCCCTTCGCGGAACGTATCTTCATCCTTGCGGAACTCTACCGGCAGGCCCCAGGCTGCCGGGGAAAGCTTGCTGACCTCCAGCACTTGGCGAACGGCACCTGGGTCCTCGGCCGCGGCTCCGATGTCTACCGCAATACCATTCAGGCCCACCTCGGCAGCTAGCTTGGCGCACTCCTCAAACGGCAGCTGAACGCCAATCATGCCCGGGCTCAGTGCTGGATACATAGGGCCTCCTTCCGCTTCTCATAGAAGGGAACGCAGGCGGCACAGCCGCCCGCGCCGCGAAGCTTAGCACAAGCCTATCCCAAGATCAAGGTCTTCCCAGCCAGCACCGCTCGATTCTGGGTCTTGACAAATGTCCCTTTTAGGGCATAATTGGCAATAAATGTCACTAAAAAGGCGAAACTGTCGGCTAAGGGAGGTGGGCTCGAGATGTATTTGATGTCGATTGAGGAGCTGGCCGAGTACTTGGGGGAGAGCAAGCGGACGATTTACAGGTACCTCCAGTCCGGCGACTGCCCCCGCTACATGCGCCTGACGGCTCGCAACATCAAGTTCGACAAACGGGATGTAGACGCTTGGCTTGAGTCCAAGAAAGTCGACCCCGGGAAGGAGAAGGGGAAGAGATGAAGTTCTGGCATGTCGCGAGATGGGTGCTGCTGGTGCTGTGGGTGCTCGCCGTGACTCTGGTGGTGGCCCGAGGTCCAGAAGACACCTGGATACGGGACGCCAGCGGCCAGTGGGTGGCCCATGGGCACCCCGCCGGCCCACCACCGCCCGCCGACTACGAGCCGCCCCTCTACGAACGGGCGCTGCCGTTCCTCTTCCTCGGTCTCGTCGGCGCCGCGCTCCTCTTCGCGGCCTTCTTCGCCGGGCGGTCACCGGCCGGTAGGGACACCCTCGACCGGAGCATTCGCTACTACGGCGCGTTGAGCATAGTCTCGACGGTGCTTGCGGTGTGCCTTGCCCTCGTGCTCCTGGTCGGCCTCCTGACGGAGCTGGACGCGCTGCAGGCCGAGCCCGCCTTCATCGCGCTCTGTCTTGGGGGAGTGATTCTGCTGCTGAAAGTGCTGAGCTGGCACGCGGACACCACGAAGCGAGTGCTGGAAGCCCATTACGATCTGAAGCGCGCGACCGCCCTTCTGCAGGAGACTGTGGAGCGGCTGGCCGCGGACGGGCCTAAAGACGGGGCCGCCGTCAGCTGACACACGGCGGCCGGCTAGAGGAGGCGGCGGCTGCGAAGGAGGGGGAGTTCCGCTGGCGCCTGGAATCTGAGCAGGCCAATGGGGAGGCGTGAGACCCCGCTGTCGTCGGTGCATCAAGGTCTAGGCGCGAAGATGACGAGCTTCCCGGGCTGGCGGCTGCCGCTGCAGTTCTCCTCCGTCGCGGAAGAGGCCCGGGCGGCGCGGCGGGCGGCGGTCGTCTTCGATGTCTCTCACCTCGGGCTGCTTCGGGTCTTCGGCGCCGGGGCCCGCGCGGCCGCCGGCGAGCTTCTCACCCGGAACCCGGCCTCGATCCCATTCAACTGCGGCAGCTACGCGCTCATGTGCAATAGCTCGGGCGGGATCATCGACGACGCGTGGGTGATGTCGGAGACGGAGGAGGTCATGCGGCTGGTCGTCAACGCCGCCAACCACGACCGCGATCTGGAACGCGTGTCAGCCCACCTGGCGGCGAGCGGCGAGGCGGCCGTCGAAAACGAGGGCGTCCGCACGTTCTGCCTGGCCCTGCAAGGCCCGCAATCCCAGGAGATACTGAAGGCGGCCGGGTTCCGCGGCCGGATGCCGATGGCGTTCGGAGCTTTCTTCCATGGGACGGTCGCCGGGGCCGACCTGCTCGTCTCGCGGAGCGGCTACACGGGCGAAGACGGCTTCGAGCTGTTCGGCGCCGCGCAGGATGCCGTGCGCGTGTGGATCGCTCAAAGCGCGGATTGCCGCGATGCCGTTTGTGCCGCGCCGGACGCGACCGTCCTGGAGGGAAGTCGCGAAGAGGGAGACAGACTGAGGATTCCTGATGATCTCAAGTAGATGTCCGCGCACGAGTGGATGCGGCGGGACCAGAATGGCGCGACGATAGGCATCAGCGACTACGCCCAGTCGGAGTTGGCCGGCATTGTCTTCGCCGAGCTGCCAGAGGTGGGGCGGTTTGTTTCCCGAGGCGGGCAACGAGCCGGCCTCAGCCAGCCAGGCGCGCCAATGCGGCGATGCCGAACCCCGCAATCACCGCGCCGGCGAGTCGGTTCACCCACAGCAGGGAATCGGGGTTGAAGCGCGAGCGGGTGGCGCCGACGCCCGCGCTCAATATCACCCACCACAGCGCCGATCCGAGGAACACCCCGCCCGTCAGCAGCGCGGCCGAGCCGATGCTCCGGGCCGAGGCCGCGATCCCCAGCCCCGCGAAGATGGCGGCGAACATCAGGATCGTCACCGGGTTGCACAGCGTCAGCAGGAAGGTCGATCCATACATCTCCAGCGGCGACTCTCGCTTCGCCTCGTTAATACGATCCGCCGGCCGGGAGAAAAACGTGCGGGCCCCGAGCGCCAACAGCAGGCCCCCGCCGAGCAGCGAGAACCACGTCTGGTGGGCCAGCAGGAAGGCCGAGATGGAGGTTAGCCCGAAGGCCGCGACCGCTCCGTAGACGCCGTCCGCCGTGGCCGCTCCCATCCCGCTCACTAATCCGGCCGCCCTTCCGCAGGCCAGCGACCGCCGAACGCAGAGCACGCCGATCGGCCCCACCGGAGCCGCGATGGAGAAGCCAACGACGAGGCCCTTTACCAGGAACGCGATGTCCAGAGACCCTACCTCAGCGCCATGATGGCCGCGAATCGGCCGGTCGGCTTGCCGAGCTTCCGCTCGGAGAAAAAGTCGTCATGATTGCAGCTCGTGCAGATTCCCGATAGCTCGATTCGATTCGAAGACATTCCGGCCGCGAGGAGCTGCCGCCGGTTCGCCTCCGCCAGGTCCGCATACCAATGGTCGTCCCGCCGCGCGGCGACCGCCTCCGATCCGGCCGCCTCTCGGACCGCCTGCGCCACCCGCTCGCTCACCTGATAGCAGCAGGGGCCGACCGCGGGGCCCACGCCGACGACGAGATCGCCGAGAGCCGTTCCGAACTGCTCGGCGAGAGAATGCACGGCCTTCGCGGCGATGCCGGCGGCGGTTCCCCGCCAGCCCGCGTGCACCGCGGCGGCGAGATGACGCTCCGGATCGTAGAGCAACAGCGGAGCGCAGTCCGCCACAAACACTCCGATGGCGACGCCGGGCTCGCGCACGATCATCCCATCCGTCTGCGGCAATCCATCTTCGAAGCTCGCCCGGCCGCGCCCGGCCTCTTCGGCTCCGAGGACCCGCACCCCATCGCCATGCACCTGCTGCCCGAAGGTCAGCCGCTCGAACTCCACTCCCAGGGCCTCACACACGCGCCGCCGGTTCTCCACGACGTGCTCAGGATTATCGCCGACATGTGACCCCACATTCAGCGCGGCGTACGGCCCCTCGCTCACCCCGCCGTGCCGCCCGGTGACGGCATGACACACCAAGTCGTGTGCCGAGAGCAGCTCGAACTGCCAGATCCGCATTGGTGCGCAATCGCTCGGGATCACGGGCGGGGCGCCCCCGCTGATAGGCTCAAGCCGCCCGGTGTGATCAACACCCTCCGCCCCAACTGGCGACTGCCTTGAATTCCCCGTCGGTCCGGTGATAGAGCGTGCCACCCCAGACATCGTAGCCGTAGTCAATCGTCGTCGCCTCGGCGGAGCCGTCGCCGTCGAGATCGCACAGCCCCGTTACCTTGTGCACGAGATTCGGGACATGACTGACGATGATTGTCCTCGGCTCCTTCGACCCCCGAGGTGGGTAGCGCATGAGCAGATAGGAGAAAGTGTCCTTCGTCGGCTGGGGGATCCATTCCGGAGCTGGCGTGTTGGGTGTCCGGAAGGAGACGAAGACCTCGTCCCGGCGATCGCCGTCGATATCCGCGCGGACGATCTGCTCTACGATGATGGAGCTAATAGTCTCGGGGGAGACGCCCTTCTGCTTCACCCAGTCGGCAATGAGCTCCCGATAGACCACATTGCCGGGGTCCAGCCTCTCACCCTTGATCCACTTTGGCGCGGGGCGGTTGGTCGAATGCCAGAGGGCCATCAGAGCGGGAGGCTCGACCTGTTTCTCCCCGTCTTGCCACCTGTCGTGCTGCTTCCAGTACTCGGCGAGCCATTCGCCAGGCATGGACACCTGACACCGATACCACCTACCTTCCGTGAACACATTATCAAGGGGGTCCTCGGAGCCGAGTTTGCCATCACTCAGGAGCTTGGCAGTCCCAACGGCTCCCTCAGTTAACGAGCAGATTGTCAGTTCTGCACCTTTCCCCATGAGCCCGTCAACCTTGTCGCTGTCGAGCCAGCCACCACTCGAGACGGACCCGCCGATGACGTACAGATTGCCCCGCCCATTCTTCCTGAGGTCCAGGTTGCCAATGACAGCTCCACTCTTCGGCTGATGGTCCTCACTCGCATTGCCAGCCGGGGCGAATGCGACAGCGACCAGTGCCGCCGCTATAGCCAAGCAGGCACTCTTCACTTGCTGGTCCCCCTTCCGTCGCTTCCCTATCTTACTATCTTCCTCGCGCTGTCGTAACCAGCGATGGGAGTACGCTGGTTTGCTCCTTCGGCCAGTGTCTACCTTGCGCTACGTGTACCCCTCCCGCGGCTTCTCCGCGCCGGGCTCGAGCCACTTCCGCACCGTGGCCCGCCTGCCGAGCCCGCGGAGAAGCTGCGGTATGTCTGTCACCAGGGCCAGACCGGGCACCCAGGCGGTGTATCTGACCTGACCCATCAGTCCGGGCGCGTCTTTCAGGGAGCGCGGCAGGCCGTGCAGCTCCACGCTCGGGAAATCCGGTTCGACGGAGGCGGCGAGCAGCGCGATGAGGCTGGCCTCTCCGCCGAAGGCAAGCACCTTGTCCACTTCATAGCTCTTTCCCGCCAGCCAGCGGACGGCGCCGATCAGATCGGTGACGCGGCCGCCCGCCAGGGTCTGGCCGGAGTAGGAGAGGTAGTGCGCGGCCCGCTGCTGCCATTCGTGTGTCGGCGGGGCGGTCTCGCCCTGGCCGCGCCAGTCGAAGGCGGCGACCCGCCCGCGCCGAGACGCAAGGCGCTTGAGGGCCTCATGCTTGCCGCCGTCGGCGACGGCGAGCGTGAGCCGGCCGGGCCGGGCCGCCCTCGCGACCAAGGGCACCAGCCCGCCGTCGCCCATCCCCAGAAGCACGCGCAGGTACTGCTGCCCCGGCGATGCGACGAGCTCGCGGGGCTTCGAGTCCGCGCTCCGGCGCCCGAGCAGCCGGTTCAAGGCCTGCGCGCTCGGCCGCGAGCGGGGCCGCCTGCGGAGCGCGGTGCGATATAGGTCGGGCACGGTGAGGAAGCGAGAGGGCCGCTTCGGCAGGGCCTTCAGCCGCGGGTCGGACATGTCGATGTCCTCGCCCTCGCCGCCGGGGCCGCGGGCATCGCCCGGCCGCTTGAGAGCGCGCTCGAAGAAGCGGTAAGAGCCCTCCCGCATCGCGTCGGGGACCGCGTGCACGCAGTAGTGCTCTTCGATGGAACACGCGCCGGCCGCCCCCACGGCCCGATAGGCCTGCGCGGCCTCGGCCACCGCCTTGCGCGCCCCGATGATGGGGAACAAGGGGTCTCGGATTCCGGCGAAGACGCGGACCGGCCGCGGCGCCATCGCCGCCAGCAGATCGTGATACTCCACCCCCGCCGCGACCAGGCCCGGGACGGCCTCGCAGTGGCAATAGGCTCCCGACCCGGAGGCGGCGTGCTCAGAGATGAGGCAGGGCGCATTGGTCGGGGCCGCCGCCGCCACGCGCTCATCGACCGCGGAGAAGAAGACAGTCTGGTTTCCGCCGCCGGAGCTTCCGGTGATGCCGATGCGCTGCGCATCGACGAAGGGCAGGCCGGCCAGATAGGTGAGCGCGGCGGAGTTGTCCTCCACCATGATTCTCTGGAGCGGCAGGTTCGCCATGGTCGGGTACCAGAGCGCGTGGCCGGTGCCCTTGCGCTCGTCGGCCTCGGGGAAGTCGAGGAACAGCACCACGAAGCCCCGGCGCGTAAGGCCCCGGCAGCGGCGAGTGTAGAAGTCTGTTGACTTGCCCTGGTAGGAGTGCCCGTGCACGTGCATGACCGCCGGCGCCGGCCCCCGCAGGCCGTCGGGCACATACAGGTGGGCCGTGATGTGCCAGCCCCGGCCCCGCTCGATCGCAACGGGCCGTATCGAGAAGCCATCGAACTGGACGGGGCGGCGCTCGGTGACGCGTGACGGCTTGCCCGGAACAGAGCCCGCGGCCAGATGGAGGCAGCGCCGCACGATTTGCCTGACTTCCCGAAGCCGCGCCCGGACCTGCCGCGCGGTCTTGCCCCGATAGTCGTAGAGGGGCCGGCGCTGGAGCGCCTCGACCGAGAGGTCCTTCAGCATGGTGGGGTAAGGCAGCTCGGCCTGCCGCTTGCCTGTATCGGGTGCTTCCAGCAGGGCCGCAATCTTCCTCGGCATAACCTGGCTCCTCTCCCGCGGCGCTCGTGGGGCGTGCCCGTCGGGCCGCAATCACCCCGCGCTACTTCTCTGCCGCGGGCCGCCAGCCCTGCGGCTTGCTTGACTCCGGCCCGTGGCGTCCGTACTATGTCGCGGAGAGCATGCCCAAGACAGCGAACGCACCAACACCGGGTCTCGAAGGCAGGCGCGCTCTTCTCCTCGGCCTCGCGCTGCTCGCGTGCTACTCGTACTTCTTCTATCTCGGCGGCAACTGGAACGTCGAATCGCGGTACGCGCAGATCTACGCGCTGGCCGAGCACGGCACGCTCGTCATCGACAGCTATCCGTTCCTGCCTGAAGACGGCGGCGATGCGGCGCGGTACGAGGGGCATTACTACAGCGATAAGCTCGTCGGCCCGAGTCTCGTCGCGGTTCCGGCCTACTGGCTGACGCGGCGAGTGTGCACGGCGGCCGGGATGAGCCTGCGCCGATCGGTGTACTTCTCTCTACGGATCACGAACGTCGTAACGAATGCTCTCCCGTCGGCCCTCCTGGGCGCGCTCCTCTATCTGTTCCTGGCACAACTCGGTCTATCGGCCGCCCTTCGCGTGTGGCTCGCGGTCGCCTACGGCCTCGGGACGCTGGCCTTCCCCTACTCGACCGTGCTCTTCGGGCACCAGCTCGCCGCGGTCGCGATCGGACTCGCCTTCCTCTTGCTGTGGCGCCAGCGCGGTGACTGGTCCCCGCGCCGCGCGCTCGGCGCGGGCGCGCTCCTCGGCTTCGCCGCCATCTCCGATGTGATGGGCCTCTTCATCGCGTTCATTGTCGGCCTCTACACGATCTTGCTCGCGGCACGGCAACGCGCACAGGCTGGCTCAGTGGTCGGCCGCATCGCCCCCCTCGCTCTCCTCGCGCTCGCGGTCTTCTCGACTCAGCTCGTCGCCAACTGGTCGAGCTTCGGCAGCCCGCTCACCTTCCCCCACATCTATCACGCGCAGGAGAGCTTCCGCGCCCGCCACACCGCCGGGCTGTTCGGCCTCCATCTGCCCCAGCTCTACCCACTCTATCAGCTCACCGTCGGCCCGTGGCGGGGTCTCTTCCATAGCAGCCCGGTGCTGCTGCTCGCGCTGCCCGGCGTTGTCCTCCTCGGCCGGAAGTGGCGGGCCGAGGCCGTCACCATCGCCGCCGCCTACCTCGCCGTTCTCCTGGTTCATTCCGGCTATGAGAACTGGACCACGGGGAGCGTGTTCGGCCCACGCTATCAGATCGCGGCCCTGCCGCTGCTGATCATCGCCGCGGCGCCGGCCGCTCAGCGCTGGCCGGTGGCGTTCAAGGCGCTCTCGGTGGTGTCGATAGCATTCATGGCCGCGGTGACGGCACGCAGCCCGTTCGTGCCCGAAGACCTGCGCAACCCGCTGGGGGTTATTCTGGGCGACTTCGCCTCCGGCAATCTCCTGCAGGGGAATCTCGGCCTGCTCCGGCCCTTTGGTCTGGACGGGCTCGCGAGTCTCGCGCCGTTGCTGATCGTCGTGGCCGCGCTGCTGCTCGTGCTTCGCAGGCAGCGCGGCTCCTAATATGAGATGCGGAGAAGGGGAGCCGCGGTGCGGCTCCCCTTCGTTTCCTCCAGTTATCCTGCCCGGCTAGGTGGGGACTTCGCGGGAGCCAAAGGCGGCGATCGCCTCCTTCATCCGTTCCGGTATGTCGATGCCGGCCGGGCAGCGGGTGACGCACTCGCCGCATCCCGCGCAGGCGTCTGCGGGCATTCCGAGATCGTCATACATCTCCCGGCCCATGTGCCGCTGATCATCGGGGTACTGGTTGTGCATGTACAGCGCCCGGAAGACCTTCGGGATCTCGATCTCCTCCGTGCACGGCAGGCAGTAGCCACAGCCGAGGCAGAGCTGGCCGTAGCGCATCTCCTTCTTCATGGCCGCGATGCGGTCGAACAGGTCCTTGCGAGCTTCGCTCCCCCACTGCGCCGCGGTCGTGACCGCCTTCCGGTTCTCGTCCACCTGCTCGACGCTGATCATGCCGGGGATCACCGTCGTGACGTTCGGGTTCGCGGCGATGGCCCGCAGCGTGCCGGCCACCACTGGGTCCATCCCGTCCACCTTCTCCGTCCCCGGCGGAGAGACGAGCACGCCGCCCGAGAGCGGCTTCATGATGATGACGCCCATATCGTGCTCGGCCGCCAGAGGAATCAGCTCGGGGCCGGTGCCCTCCTCGTCGAGTGGATTCCAGGCGAGCATGAGCGTCTCCCAGAACTCGTCGCGGATGGCCCGGCGGATGGCCTTGTGGTCTCGGTGCATGGTGATGCCGTAGTGCCGGACCTTCCCCTGCTCCTTCGCCTGCTGGAGCGCCTCGAGCGCCCCGCCTTTCTTCACCACCTCGCCGTACACGCTCTCGTCGCACACCCAGTGCGCCTGCCAGAGGTCGAGGTAGTCTGTCTGCAAGTTCTTCAGGCTCGTCTCCAGATCGCGCATGGCGCCCTTCGCGTTGCGGGTGGGGGTCTTGGTGGCGATGTAGACCTCGTCCCGCCGGCGCTTGAGCACCGGCCCGATTTTGACTTCGCTGTCCCCGTAGCCGCGCGCCGTGTCGATGAAGTTCACCCCGAGGTCGATGGCATGATCCAGCGCGGCCGCCGCCTGCTCGGCGGAGATGTGGGGGAACTTGATGCAGCCGAACCCGAAGACGGTGACCTCCAGCCCCGTCTTTCCGAGCCGGCGTTTCTCGATCTTCTGCGACATGATATCTCCTCTCAGGCCCATCGCCTGGTGTTATCGTAGAGCCACTTAGGCATGGGCAGACCGTTCCCCTGTGCGCGGGGTGGCGAGGAGGAGAACGCGGGCGCCTTCAGCCCGGCATCCCAAGGGCGCGAAAGACGAGGGACTGGACCAAGGCCATGGTCGCGCTGCCAACGATCAAACCGAGGAAGAAGGGCAGCGCGCGGCGGTGGGCTCGCAGGCCGCCGTAGCGCAGGAGCAGAGTCTTCGCGGCCCAGGCGATCACCATCGCCGGAAGCATCGCGTCGATGGGGTAGCAGAAGGCGAGTGGGAAGGCCACCGGATGGAGAGGCCAGGCGGGGAACTGCAGCTTGATGGCCATGAGGAGCACGGTCCCCCCGAAGCCGACGCCAACCGCCTGCACTCCGCCCCAGTTTGGGCCGCCGGGACTGCGCAGCCGGGCGTCGGCCTCGGAAGAGGCCTCCCTCGCGACGAAGACAAGGCCCCGGTCGATGCGGGCGGTGCCAAGGCCCAGGTCATAGCCGAAGTGCAAGCTCGCCCAGAAGTAGCACAGCATCGTCAGGGGCACGACAGCGACAAGGATCCAGGCGAGGCGCGTCGGGTTGATCGGAGCGCGCTCGGCCATTCGGAGCGCTTCGAGCTGAGCCGGCGCGGGGTTCGGCCGCTGCTCGCCGGTGTACGGTCGAAGTAAGGAGAGCATGGCTACGCCCCGCGACCCGATGGCGCGGGTGCCCGGGAACTCGGTCAGGGCGTAGGGCGGCATTGCGCCGTAGAGCTCGGTGTTGGGCGGTCCCAGGTGGGCGCGAATTCGGCTTATTGCCATGGCCATGAGGAAGTAGAGCAGCAGCCAGCCAGACGCCACGCCGCCCGTCATTCCGGCTCGCGCCAGGAAGTACCACAGAAAGGCCATGCCGACCACGGCGCCGAGCACGGCCGTCCGGTAGCTGAAGGCCTCTTCGCTGTCGTCGGCGACTGATCGCAGGCCGCAGGCCTTGCGCGCCACCTGGATCAGATAGCGCCGGTCGAGCCACAGGACCGAGACCATGAGGGCCGCGTAGGCCCCGATGGTCTGCTGGTCGCCGTAGGGGAACCCGGCCCAAGGGCCGGTTGTCCATCCCAGGGCGCGGCAGGCGACGTATTCGGCGCGCCAGAAGAGATTGAACGCGATCATCGAGAAGGCGAGATCCACGGGCATCAGGTAGGAGAGACCGATCTGCCAAGGGGCCCAGCTCAGGGAGGGAGTGCGGAGCGCGTCCCACGGCGGGTTGTTGGTTAGGTGCGCGCCGATGTCGGTGCCGGTGGGGATCCCGGGCAGGGCGGGAATGAGCCGAGACAGCATGCCCAGCAGGACGATGGCGGCCGACAGGGCGAGGCCGACCCACCAGAGGGAGCTTCGGAAGAGCGCGGCCGTCGGCTCGGTCATCTGGAGGGGGAGGATGGTCATCGGGAACGGGAGCTGCTCTTCCTGAGACCAGCGCCGGCGGATGATCACGTTGAGGCACATGGACACCCAGGCGAGCGCCGCCGTCCAGGCCGTCCACCAGAGGATCGGACGCGCCCAGGCGCGCAGGATGTCGGCGCGGTAAGGGGTGGCATCTCCCAGGAAGAACCCCTCCAGCACCTCCCGGTTGGCGACGATCAGCCACGTCGGAAGGTTGGGCCAAAGCAGGTGTTCCCATTGATTCTCCGGCCCTGCGTTCCAGATGGGCCAGGCGATGACGGTCGTCAGGGAGGCGCACCAGTCCCAGGGGCTGGAGGTGATGCCGATGGAGATGATGAGCACGGTGTAGGTCGCAATGATCTCGGCCCGGGAGAGAGCCCACGCCGGCCTCCACTTCCGCAGGGCCCCGTTGAGAGCTACCAGAATCGTCAGGCCCGCCACGGCCGGGCCGATGAGGGAGTCGAGTGCGCCGGCCCCTCCCGCCACCCAGCAGTTCCAGACGCCGAAGAACACCGAGGCCGGCACTAGGACCAGGATCAGAACGATGGTGCGGAGTCTGATGGCCGGGGTGCGCGCGTGCCGTCGGCCGTCGCCCGAGACCGGAGTCTCTGGCACGGCTGAGGAACGCTCACTAGCGGGATCGCGGCCAGGCATCCATACGCCTCTGTGAGTGCCCTGTCGGTTCGCCGGTGTGCAACACAACGCCTCCTGCGGGCCCCGCTTCGGCCTCTCACGCCAGCTCGGAGGCAGTCCGGCTGCGGCGCTCTATCAGCCGCGCCGAAGTTGACAGTGGCTGTGCCCGCCGCTATCATCGGCGGCGACGATGACCGAGAACTCCGACCCCATCCCGGAAGAGCGAAGCGTTCTGGCCTCCGGTCTGGTGGCACGCCTCCAAGGCGTGGCGACGCGGCTGCGCTTTCTCCTCGCGATACCGGCCGCCGTCGTGCTCTTCCTGTTCGCCGATCACGGCCCGATGTGGCCGGGCGTCGTCGTTGCGCTGTCCGGGGAATTCCTTCAGCTATGGGCCGCCGCCTATCTTCGCAAGAACGTCCAGGTGGTGAAGTCGGGGCCGTATGGATGGCTGCGCAACCCGATGTATCTGGGCCGATTCTTCGTGGGTCTGGGGCTGACGCTACTCACCTGGCGCTGGTTCATCGTGTGCCCTTACATCGCTTTCTTCTGGCTCTACGCGCAGGCCAGGGTGCTGGGCGAGGAGCGGCATCTGGTCGCTCTCTTTGGCAAGGAGTACCAGGACTACTGCGCCCAGGTGAGGCGCTGGCTGCCGCTGCCGCCGCGGCGGAGGCTGTCGGAGGAGAGATGGTCCTGGTCGGCTCTGGGCCGGAACCACGAAGTGAGGGTCGCAGCAGGTGTCGTCGTGGTCTTGATTCTGCTGAAGCTGAGGCTGGCGGCCCTGGGGAAGCTCTGGGGTGCTTCCTAGGCAGGGCTTTCGTCGCCGGTTTCGCGGGGCTGGAAAGGGTTGTGAGTGAGGCTTGCCGGTAAGCTCAGGCGAATCCACGGCCATCTCGTGCTCGCGGTGCTGGGCTTGGTGCTGGCGCGGCCCGGCCTCACGACCAGCCTAATCGGGAGCGCGCTTGTGCTGGGGGGAATGGCCCTGCGGGTGTGGGCGGCGGGGATGTTGGAAAAGGGCGGGGAGCTGTGCACTGATGGGCCGTATCGCTTCGTCCGCCATCCGCTCTATCTGGGCAGCACGGTGGCGGCGGTGGGCTTTGCCGTCATGATGAACGTGGTCTGGGGGTGGGTCGTGATCGTCCCGCTGTTCGCCGCCCTCTACGCGGGACAGGTGGCCTCAGAAGAGCGCCATCTGCGGACCACCTACGGCGCGGCCCACGCGCAGTTCGCGGCCGCGGTGCCGCTGATCGTGCCCCGGCCCGGCCGCGTCGCAACTGGGACGGGGCAGCGCTGGCGGCTCTCTCTGGTTCTGATGAACCGCGAACACTATCACGTGGTGGTGACGGCGTCGCTCACAGCACTGCTGTTCGTGAAGCCCTATCTTGTCTCATAAGTCCGCGAAACTGCTGCCGCTCTGGCTCCTGTTCGGCCTGGCCGCGCTCGCGCTGGGTGGATGTGCGCCGAGCGAGAAGCACCTCGAGCTCGAGCTGTGGATCGTCGACTTCAACCAGGACACGCGGGACTTGATCGACAACGAACTCGTGCCCCGCTTCGAAGCCGCCCACCCGGGTGTGAAGGTCAACACGCAGTACATCTCCTGGACCCACCTCGACGAGAAGCTGACGATCAGCTTCGCGGGCGGCGTCGCGCCCGACGTGTTCCAGGTGGGGGCCGAGTACGTGGGGGGCCTTGCCTATCGCGGCATGGCCGCGCCCCTCGACGAGTACATCGCCGAGTGGGGACAGGCCGACGACTACTTCCCCGCTTCCTGGAACACCTGTGTCTATCGGGATCGCGTGTATGGCCTGCCGTATCTGTCGGCGCCCCGCGCTCTGATCTATCGCAAAGACCTGCTGTCAGCGGCCGGCTTCGACCGGCCGCTCGAGACCTGGGAGGAGCTGGCCGAGGCCGCGCGGCGGATGACGGTGAAGCGCGGCCCGATCTTCGAGATGGCCGGCATGAACGTGGCGGTCTCGTGGCAGGTCTTCGTGGAGTTCCTGTGGGAGAACGGCGGCCGGATCTTCAACGACGAGGGCACGCGTGCGCTGCTGGACAGCCCCGAGGCGGCCGAGGCGCTTCAGTTCTACGCCGACCTCTACCACAAGTACGAGGTGTGCCCGACGGCCGGCATGCCGCAGGCGGGAGGCGCCATCCCGGTGTTCGCCTCCCAGCGGGCGGCGATGGAGATCAACAATCAGTTCGGGCTGTACAATGTGAGGAAGTACGCGCCGGAACTGCTCCCGCAGGTGGGGATCGCGCCGACGCCTCGTCGCAAGACGAGGGTGGTGTCGGTCTACACGGACTGGCTGGCGATGTCGCCCCAGAGCAAGCACAAGGAGCTGGCCTGGGAGCTGATGACGTTCCTCATGGAGCCGGAGAACCTGGCGGCCTACAACGCGACGCTGTTCTTCATCCCGCCGCGTCGCTCGGCGGTGGCCGGGGCGGAGTTCATGCAGCAGAACCCGGAGCTCCAGCAGTTTGTCGAGCTGATGGATCGCTATGGTCGGTCGCTTCCCGCCATTCCCGAATGGTTCGAGATCAGAACCGGCCTCCAGCGGGCGGTCGAGTCCGCGGTCTACCAGACGAAGACGCCGGAGCAGGCCCTGCGGGACTACAGCCGGGAACTCGACGCTCTGCTGGCCGAACGGGTCGGGAGCGAGTGAAGGCCTGGGCAGGTCGCGCCGCGCCCGCGGTTGTAATGTGCTGACTCGCCTCCGTGGTAAAGCAAGAGGGAAGGCAGGCGAGTCAGGCGGTGGAGGCGCGCCCGCGCCGAGCGGCGGGCGACCGGGGCCGCTGACTTTCGCCGTGGGCTTGCGATGGCCGAGAGCATGGCGCGAACCACCCCGATCGCGAAGAGCCAGGTGCGCACGGCCTGGGCGTTCCTGACGCCGGGCTTGGCGCTCTTCTTCCTCTTCGTTCTCCTCCCAGTGGTGGCGGCCTTCTACCTGTCATTCTGCCGCTACGACATCATCCACTCGCCCGTCTGGATCGGCGCGAAGAACTACGCCCGCATCGCGGAGGACGTGGGGAACCGCGGCGTCTTCTACCTTTCTCTGCGAAACACGGCCCAGTATGCAGTGGGCACAATCCCCATCGGCATGGCGCTCGCGCTCGGCTTGGCGATGCTGCTGAACGCCGGGCTGAGGGGAGTGACGCTCCACCGGGCGACCTACTACCTTCCCGTCGTCACGAGCCTCGTCGCGGTGTCGCTGGTGTGGATGTGGATCTACGATCCGAACTACGGGCTGCTCAACTATGCCCTCCAGCTGCTCTCCCGCGGGCTGAGCACCGTCGCCGGGCGCCAGGTGCCAGGTGCTCATCTCGCCGCAGACCTGGCTGGCCGACCCCGGCCAGGCCATGCCCGCGATCATCGCCATGTCGATCTGGCGCGGGCTCGGCTACAACATGGTGATCTATCTGGCCGGCCTGCAGGGCATACCGGACCACCTCCACGAGGCGGCGATCATCGACGGCGCCACGCCCTGGCAGCGGTTCCGCTCGATCACCTGGCCGCTGCTGAAGCCGACGACGGCCTTCATCCTCGTGGTGTCGGTCATCGGGGCCTCCCAGGTGTTCGCGCAAGTCTACGTGATGACCAATGGCGGCCCGAACAACGCGACGACGGTGATCGTGCACCAGATCTTCCAGAACGCCTTCAGCTTCATGAAGATGGGATATGCCTCGGCGATGGCGTTCGTGCTGTTCGCGATCATCTTCGTGCTGTCGCTGATCAACCTTCGCCTTCTGCGGGGCGGGGAGGTCGAGTACGTATGATACGCAGAATCGTCAAGCCATCGCTCCTGCATGTCGTGCTGGCGGCCGGCGCGCTCACGATGATCCTGCCGTTTCTGTGGATGATCTCGACCTCGCTCAAGCCGGAGTCGGAGATCTTCCGCTTCCCGCCGGTGTGGATTCCGAGCGGGTGGCAGTGGGACAACTACCGGGAGGCGATGGCGGCCGCGCCCTTCGGCCGCTACTTCATCAATACGGTCATCTACGCGGGGGCCGTTACGATCTCCAATCTTCTCTTCTGTTCGATGGCCGCCTATGCGTTCGCTCGCCTCCGGTTCCGCGGCCGCAACGTGCTGTTCGTTCTGGTGCTCGGCACGATGATGATCCCGGCCCAGGTGACGATGGTGCCGGTGTTCGTCATGCTGAGACACTGGCCGATGGCGGGAGGCAACAACCTTCTTGGGGCCGGGGGACACGGTCTGCTGAACAGCTACACCGGCCTGGTGCTGCCGGTTGCGGTAGGCGCCTTCGGCATCTTCCTGCTGAGGCAGTTCTTCATGACGCTGCCGCGGGAGCTGGAGGACGCCGCTCGCATCGACGGCTGCTCGGAGGCCGGCATCTACTGGCGCATCATCCTTCCGCTGTCCAAACCGGCCCTGGCCACGCTTGGCATCTTCACCTTCACCGCCGCCTGGAACGAGTTCCTGTGGCCGCTGCTCATCATGAGCAAGGATTCGATGAAGACGCTCCAGGTCGGCCTTCAGGTTTTCCAGACTCAGTACACCACGAGCTGGGACTTGCTCATGGCCGGTACGGTTGTGGTGACGATTCCGGTCCTCGTCATCTTCCTCGTCGGCCAGCGCTATTTCACCCGCGGCATCGCGTTGAGCGGGATGAAGGGCTGACGGGCTCCGGCGGGCGGCGTGCCCGGTGCGCTGGTGGATTTTCGCACCTTGGCGCGCCACCGCGGAAGGGGCGCGTTCACTGCCTGCGAAGTCAAGTGCTTAATCGCGCCCGGGCCGGCGCGTGGGAAGTCTCCGGCCCTCGGGCGTCCCATGCCGATCAAGGTCATAATCGACACTGACATCGGCGAGAACATTGACGATCTCATGGCGACGGCGTTTGCGCTCCCCTCACCGGAGTTCGATGTGGTGGCGATCTCCAGTGATTGGATTGCGGAAATGCAGCCTGAGCATGACCTAGCCGGCCCACACACGTCGGCACGAGATCCCAAGGCTGCGCGCAGAGGAAGTAAGAGGCCTGTTTATGGAACGAATGCTATGCCTGCCGGCCCAGCAATCCGCGAGATAATCGGCTGCCCGATTCCATCCCACGCGTATCAGGCGTAAAGCTGGGGCCAGGTGATGCCCAGAGCGTCGGGGTCGGGCGAAGCCTGAAAGGGTGGTGAGACGAATGCGCATAGCGAGTATGGCCTTCTGTCTTCTCATTGCGGCGGCCGCCTCGGCCGGCGCAACGGAGTTTCGAACCGGCCACACTGTCTCAGTAGCGGCCGATGAGGTCATCGACGATGACCTCTTCATCGCTGGCACGAACGTCAAGGTCGCCGGTGAGGTGACCGGCGATCTCCTCGCGGCCGGGAGAATGGTGCGACTCACCGGGCCGGTGGGCGGAACTGTGATGGCTGCCGGGGAGGACGTTCGCGTCACTGGCGACGTCGAGGGAAGCGTGCGAGCGGCCGGAAGGAGCGTGACGCTGGGGGGAGAGGTCGGGCGGAACGCAGTGGGAGTAGGTCAGAGTGTTCTGCTGGCCGACGACGGCCGGATCGCGCGGGATCTCCATACCGCTGCGAACAGCATCGAGGTCGACGGCACGGTGGGACGGAACGCCCGCCTGATCGGCGCAGGTGCAGCAGTTCGCGGGAAGATAGGGAAGACGCTTTACTACGAGGGTGAGACCGTGAGGCTGGCCGAGTCTGCGGAGGTCCGCGGCGATCTCGTGTATCGCTCTCCCGGCGTGGCGGAAATCGCAGAGGGCGCTGTGATCGTTGGGGAGACGAAGGAGCTCCCGCGGCGGCGGTCCACGGCCGAGGCAAGGCCCACCCGGGGCGGGCCCGGGGTGTGGACCATTGCCCGCATCCTGGGGATGCTGAGCCTGCCGGTGGTCTTCGCGTTCGGGGCCGTCGGACTGCTGGTGAGCCCTCGGATCTTCGTCGCATCGGCGAACGCGGTAGGTCACCGTGCTTGGTGGAGTCTGCTGCTCGGGTTCCTCGTGCTGGTCCTGGGCCCGATGGCCGTCTTCCTGGTGATGGTCACTGTAGTCGGCCTGCCCATAGGCGTGCTCGCGCTGATCGCGTGGACTACCGCGGTGGCCTTCAGTGAGGTGCCTGTGGCGATCTTCCTGGGCCGCTGCATTGTCTCTCCGTTCACAACTGGAGCAGTTTCGCCATATCTGGGCTTGCTGATTGGCATGCTTGTACTTGCCGGACTGGCGTGGGTGCCCGTGGTCGGCGTTGTCACGGGCGCGCTGACGGTCCTGCTGGGGATAGGCGCCTATGTGCGCAGTGGGAAAGGGGTGCTCGTAGAGATGAGGCGCTATCCGGCGTAGGGACCTCGCAGAGGAGGAGGTGGTGCGACCGATGGCGACTCGCCGCGTGACCGTGTGGGCAGTCTTCTCGAGCATGGTCGCGGGCCTGCTGCTGGTGGCCCCGGCGCCGGCGGCCGCCAGGCCTCGGGAAAGCGCGAGCCGCGCGGACAGCCGGGGTCCACGCGCGAGGAGGGGGCCGATGCGCGGCCGGCGCGCAGCCAGGGGAAGGAGAGGCGGGCCCACGGCTGTCGTGCCGCGCTCCGAGTTCGAGGCCGCGTACTTGCATTGGAACACGTTTCACAAGCGCTCGCTCATGGCCACCAAGAGCGGAACGCAGGAGGGAGCCAAGCGGCCGATGTCTCAAGCTCGCGAACGGTGGTACGAGTTCCTTGGGAAGTACTACGAGGCGCCGCCGCCGGAGTTTGCCGAGGACGCGCACTGGCAGAGCAACCTGGCGGCTATCACCGGATACCACCATGTCGCCGAATGGCATCTCCACGCGGGCCGCGTGGACGAAGCGCATGAAACTCTAGAGCAGGTCCGGTGGGTGTGGCTCGAACTGCGTGCGAGGAACGGCGTCAGCTGGTTCGGCGACGCTCTTACCCGGTATCATGCGGTGATGGAGCCGGTCGTGGGGTGGGGCACCGGCGCCGAACATGGCGGGGTGACCCCGGACAATATCGAGGACTTTGAAGTGGAGGTGCTCAAGCTGCTTGAAGCCTGGCGCCGCCTGACGCAGCATCGGCCGCCGCTGGGAAACATGCGGCGGTTCTCCTTCGGCATGCAGCAAGAGGCGCGCGCGCTGGCGGAGTTCGAGGAAGTGGTCGCGGCTCGGTTATATGACGACATCGCGGAGGCGGCCAAGGAGGTGAATACCGCCTTCACCATGCTCTTCATGGGCTTTGGCTGAAGCCCCGAGCCGGGACTAGATGGGGGCCACGGGCTTGTTACCTCACAGGCCGCGCGCGCCTGACCGCGGGAGCTCTGTGTGCAGCGGGAGATGCCGGGGTGAGTCTCGTTTGCCGGCCGCGGGCTGAGGTCGCCCGCGTGCAGGAGTCAACCGAGCCGATACGGGTACCCGCTCCCTCACACAACGAACGGCCGCCCGGCCTACTGCCGGCCGGGCGCCCGATGCGTGACGCCCTTGAGGCGATTCAATGCATCTCAATGCACCTGCCGGCGTTCGTCCAATTCCGCCGGCGGCGACGTGAGAAACGGATTCCGGCAAACCGTCTCACCCAGGATGACGATGGGATGTGTGTGCAGCGCCGCGACCACAAACGCTCCCGAGAACCTCCGCTGGTCGTACTGGCACACCGCTACAACGGGCTTGCCTCGGAGGCGCTCCGTGAACTCATGCTCGTATCTCTCCCACAAGTCCAGGTCCACGGGACCGTTCCCCAACCACGAGATATCGCCCGTTGCGCGTATCCCAGTGTAGCCGGCGCGCAGGCTGTCCTCGTAGAGCGTGAGCCCGAGGTCGAGCGTCCGCTCTGGCTCGAAGACGCCATCATGCAGGTAATAGTCGACCTCCGGGATGATCAGAAGTTGCCCTGACGCCTCCAGTGTTGGCACGTCTCCCCCCGCCCTTGTGAGGGCGCGCCGAAACTCTTCCGCGGCTGGCTCCGACGAGGCCCACACGCAGCGCTGGTTCACGCTCAAACCCTGAGCCATGAACGGGACCATGATCGCCATCTGCTGCTCGCGGGTCTCGAAGATCGTGCAGATGTGATCGCCCCAGGAGAAACGAAGATCACCGTAGCCGAAGGCCATGGGATCGTCCATCGTTCTTATCCTCCGACCTCATCCTACCCCCGAGTCGGCCGGCCGGTGTTGCTCCCGTGCAACATCCCCCGGCCCCTAGCCGACCCCGAACTCCTCCACCGCCTGCACGAACGCCTCGACGTTGCACCAGGGCACGTCGGGCTCCAGCACGTGCGTGGGCGCGAGCAGAAGGCCCTCGGGGCCGACGGTCTCGATTCGCTCCTTCACCACGCGGCGGACTTCCTCGACATCTCCAAACGGCATCGTGGTCTGGGTTCCGATCGTGCCCCAGAATGCGAGGTCGCGACCGTACTCGCGCTTGAGCTGGGCCGGGTCCATGCACTCGGGCTGCACGGGGTTCAGTATGTCGAGTCCGATCTCGATCAGGTCGGGGATGATCGGCTCGATATTGCCGTCGCTGTGATAGAAGACGAGCATATCCGGTTTGGCCGCCTTCGCTGTCCGGATGACATCCCTCAGCCTCGGCTTGAACCACTGCCGCCAGGTGTCCGGGCTCATGAGCATGGCCCGCTGTGAGCCCACATCGTCCCCGAGGCGAAGTATGTCGACACCGGCGTGAGCCAGGCGGCGGGCCGCTTCGATCATGGTGTTGTTGACCGTGTCCAGCAGCGCCGTCGCGAGGTCCGGGTTCTCGTAGAGGTCCACGAGCAGCTGCTCCTGCCCGCGCAGATACCAGCACGTCTCATACAGGGATCCACCGCAGGCGCCCGGGGGACTTCCGCATACGGGGAAGCCGCGATTGTGCCAGGTTTCAACGCCGTCGCCGACGGATCGCCAGCGGTAGGGCGCGAGAACATCCGGCCACGGGTAGGACGCGATATCGCGGGCCGACTGCGCATTGCGCAGTGGATGGACCATTCGCTCGAAATGGTGGAAGCCGGCCGAGATGGCGCCGACTCCCCACTCGTCGTGGTGGTCCACATTCGGCACCTCACCCAGATAGGAAGAGAAATCACGTGGTTGACAGGTACCCGAGATGCCAGCCCATCTCGGCTCCAGCCGGAAGTACTCGGCATAGTCCTCCTCGCCAGTTCGGCGGCGAAACTCGTCGATCAGCCCGGGCGAGAGATCGAAGTGCTTCGGCACCCGGTCTGGCCGCTCCCGCCGCAGGGCGGTGAGGACGCGTTCTCTGGGGGACATGATCATATCTGTCCCGGTCTCATGTTCTCCCGGGTCAGTCAGAGGGTTCCGCGCCAGCTCACAGTTCACCTGTCGCCGGCCGCAGGCCGACGCTCACTCAGCCACCGAACTGCGGCAGGTACTCCGCGTGCGCGGCGAGCAGCTCGTCGAAGATGGCGCGGGCGCTGTCGAGGTCCTTGACCAGCGGATCGTTGAAGAGTGCCTGGAAGGCCAGCTCCCGGTCGCCCTTGACGGCGGCCTGGACGATGAGCTCCTGGTTCTCCACGTGGCGGCTTAGGACAGCGTGAATCCCCGCCGGCAGGCGGCCTGCCGCGATGGGCGAGACACCGCGGTGATCGACTACGGCCTTCGTCTCTACAACCACGTCGGGTGGGAAGTTCGCCACCTGGCCGATGTTCGGCCAGTTCGCGGGCACCGTGACCGGCTCCCCTCCTTCGAGCGCGGCGATGATCGGCGCGATGGGCTCGCCGCCGATCTTCAGCTCGGGCAGGTGCTCGCCCTCGCGCATCTTCAGCCATCGCTGGCGGCCGCGCTTGCGGGAGGCGTAGCGATCCTTGACCGTGACCATCTGATCCAGGAAGCCGTACTTCTCGCCATAGCCTGACTCGGGCGTCAGGAAGTGAGGGAAGAACTCCGAGAGGTGACGCCCCCGCCAGATCGGCAGGTAGCCGAAGATCCCAAACAGCAGCGGCGCGACGGTGTCCTCGGGATAGCCGTTCTCCTTCCAATACCGGCGCACCAGCTCGAGGCCGTCTTGTCCGCGGACCTTGATATCGAGCATCCACGCGCAGTGGTTGATGCCGGCCCCGTTGAAGTGCACTTCCTCGGGCTGAGCGCCGAGCATCGGCGCGAGCTCCTGCATGCAGTGGAACATCTCGTGGCAGAGGCCGATGCAGCGGACGCTCGTCTCCCTGTTCACGCTGCGCGTGAGGGTCGTCATCGGATTGGTGACATTGAGCAACCACGCGCCCGGACAGACCTGCTCCATGTCGCGGGCGATGTCGACCATAACCGGGATCGTCCGCAGGCCCCTGCTCCAGCCGCCTGGCCCGACGGTGTCGGCGATGGTCTGGCGCACTCCGTGCTTGTCGGGGATCTCCATGTCGAGCCGCCAAGCCTCCAGGCCCCCAGTGGCGATGGCAACGATGACATAGCCGGCCACGTCGAGCGCGGCCCGGCGGTCGTCGATCACCGCGACAGTGAAATCCGCGCCGGCCCTCTCCCTGAGCAGCTCGGCGATGACGCGGTTGGTCTCCGCGGCCTCGTGATTCAGGTCGTGAAGCACGAGCGTTGAGCCGCTCAGCTCCGGCGTCACGATCAGGTCGCGAATGATACCCGGCCCCCAGTGAAAACTCCCCCCGCCAACGAAGACGATCTTCGTCGCACGCATGTGCCGTCGGTCCTCCTCCCAACTGTGACCTGGCGGGGCTTCGGCAGCGGGGGGAGCAACTCCTGTCGGGCCGTCGCTCGCTCCCACGGGGCGACTCGCACGTGACCGCGAAAACGACCCTCCTGCAGTGGCGGAGCGTTGGGTGACGAATAGGATAGTAATGACCTGGTGGACGCGGGGAGGAGCAGCAGATGAAGATCGTCCTCATTGGCGCAGGAAGCCACAGCTTCGGGCTCGGCCAGATCGTCGATCTGATGCAGGCGGAAGCGCTGCGCGGTCGCGGCGTGGAACTGAGTCTGGTCGATGTGGACGGGCGTGCGCTGGACACGATGACGAAGCTGGCCGAACGCATCAAGCAGCACACGGGCAGCGACATCGCTCTGCACAGCACCACCGACCGCACAGAGGCACTGCCCGAGGCAGACTACGTCATCACGGCGGTTGCCCGCAAGCGCATGGAGTTGTGGGAGCAGGATTTCCGCGTGCCACTCGCGCATGGCTTTCGTCACTGCCTCGGCGAGAACGGCGGCCCGGGCGCGGTGTTCCACGCCCTGCGCAGCTTCGAGCTCATCATCCCTGTTTGCCGAGACATTGAGCGCCTCTGTCCGGGCGCGCTGCTGCTGAACTTCACCAATCCCGAGTCCCGCGTCCTTCACGCGATCTGCCATCTGACGAAGGTGAAGGCCATCGGCATCTGCCACGGAGTGTTCGGCGCACGCGAGGCCATCTCGAGATACCTCCGCCGACCCATCGATGAGTTCGAGGTGGTGTCTGCGGGAATCAATCACTTCTACTGCATCTTGAGCGCCAGGGAGCGCGCCACCGGCAGGGAATGGCTGCCGGAGCTGGTGCAGATGGCGGCGGCCGACCGCTCGTCCGGGGCCGAGTCGCTCTTCAACACGCTGGCCGAGGTGTTCGGCATCTTCACCTTTCCCTCCGAAGACCACATCGGCGAATATCTGTCGTGGGGCGCTGAGTTCACCGGCGTCAAGTGGCCCTATGGCCGTGAATCGAGGGCCGTCTCCGAAGATCGCCGCCCGGGACGGCCGAGTCTGGAGGCCTATGCCAGCGGAGAGGTCGGCCTGGACGAGCACCTCCTGAGACCGAGCGGCGAGCTGACGGTGCCGATCATTACGGATATCGAGCTGAATCGCGACAACGTGCGTCCTGCGGTCAACGTCCTCAACTCTGAGGGCCACATTGAAAACCTGCCGCGCGACGCTGTGGTAGAGGTCCCCGCCCGAGTGGACGGCGGCGGCGTTCATCCGATTTCGGTAGGGCCGATTCCAGAGGCCTTCGCGGCGATGATTCGTACGCAATGTACGATAAACTTACTCGTCACCGAGGCCTACCGGAGGCGAAGCAGGAAACTGCTCTTGCAAGCTCTGCTGCTCGATCCAAACGTCGACAGCGTGCGGGGGGCGACGCGCCTGCTGGATGAGATGCTCGCGCTTCAGAAGGACTTCGTCCCCGAGTTCGCGTAGACATTGCGGCTGCGTCGGTCGGGCGGGAGCGGCGCTCCTGTTTCGCCTACTTCCGCCAAAGTCGGACGTCGTGGCAAGGGCGCCTTGCCGAGGAGAAGTTGACACGTGATCTACGTGATCGTCCTGGGACTTCTCGTTCTCGCGGGTGTAGCGGCCTTGGTCTGGGTGGCCAGGCTGGTATTTTCCCCGCGCGAGATCTACCGGAAGGGAGGCACGGCGTTCGGGGATGTGATGTGCTGCCGACACTGCAATGCAGTGGTGACCAAGGACAACATCCATGACCACGGCGTCAACTGCCCGAAGCGTCCCCCGCAGTAGCCCGCTCGGCCGAGCCCGTGCCAGCAGGAGTGAAGCGGCTCTGGATTGCCCCGGTCGGTGCGATTTGCTAGAATCGACACCGCTACACGGAGGTGGGCGATGAGTGAATCGGATAGTGAGCACAGACCCGGGCGCTGGTTCGGCGGGCTGATATTCGCGGTGGGCCTGGCGATGATGGCAGTTGTGTTCGGCCTTGCCGTGACCGCGTTCTTCCGCGTTCCCGAGGCGCTGCTCAGCACGAGCCGCGTGGGAAGCCAAGGGCTGGCGCGTCCGCTTGCTGCGGCCGGCGTGCAGATAGGCTTCCTGTTCGTGATGGGATACGTCAGCTCGCTGTTCACCTCGAAGGGCCTAGAGCTCTTCGCGGCCGCGCGGACGAGGCCGACGGGGTGACGCTTCTCGTCGTTGACATCGGGAACACGACGACCAAGGTGGGGGTGTGGGATGCGGGTTCGCTGAAGACGACAGCGCTGAGCCCGACGCGCACTCTGGTTAGCTTCGACGACTGGGTCAATGACCTGCTGGCAGCGGCTGGCGACGTAGGAGAGATGCCGTTTGAGGTGGCGCTGTGCTCGGTGGTCCCAGAGGCCGAGAAGGCCTGGGTGGCGTGGTGCCGGGAAAGGAACCGGCAGGTGTTCCTGGTGCGGGGAGACACGGCGACCCCGCTCGTGAATCGGTACCGAGCACTCGAGCGACTCGGGCCGGACCGGCTTGCGGCGGCGGTCGGCGCGGCGCGAAGATGCGGAGCGCCGGTGGTTGTCGCCAGCCTTGGAACCGCAGTCGTGGTAGACGCGGTCTCGCCCGCCTACGAATACCTCGGCGGCGCCATCTGGGTGGGAATGTCCAGCGGATTCGACACCCTCGCGGAGAGCACTGCTAGGCTGCCGAAGACCTCGGGCGATACCCCGTCCGCGCCGATTGCCGCAGACACCGAGGCCTGCATTCGCGCAGGAGCGATCTACGGCACGGCCGCGCTGGTCGAGGGGCTCGCCGCCCGCATCCGCGACACCATCGGTGAGAATGCGCCGCTGGTCGTTACCGGCGGCGACGCCGAGCTTCTATCGCCCTATCTCGAAACACCGCACCAGGTCGTGCCCACACTCACCCTCGAGGGAATCGCAGCCATCTGGGAGCACCATCGCGAAGGGTCCGATGCGAATCGGTGATCTGATCATAGATCCGCCGGTTGCGCTCGCCCCGATGTCGGGGATCAACGACCGCCCCTTCCGGCTTCTCTGCCGGGAGATGGGGGCCGGTCTTGTCTGGACGGGGCTGATCAGCGCGAACGCTCTCCAGCACCGGAGCCGGAAGACGGACGATCTGCTCCGGTTCCTGCCGGAAGAGCATCCGGTGTGCGCCCAGGTGTTCGGCGCCGAGCCCGAGGTCGTCGCCCGGGCGGCCGTCGAGGCCGAACGGCACGGCGCAGACTTCGTCGATGTGAACATGGGCTGCTCGGTGCCCAAAGTCCTGAAGGGCCGAGCCGGGGCCGCGCTGATGGCCGATCCGGACCGCGGGGAAGCCATCGTGCGCGTTTGTGCGGAGGCCGTGCGGGCGCCCCTGCTCGTCAAGCTCCGCACCGGCTGGGGCGACCGCGGCGCCGACGCGGTCGAGATGGCGCACCGGTGCGAGCGGGCCGGCGCGGCCGGGGTGGTAGTACACCCCCGGTGGGTGAGACAGGGCTTGGGGGGCGCACCCGATTGGGACGTCATTCGGCGCGTGAGAGCGTCGGTTGGGGTCGCCGTAATCGGGAGCGGCGACGTTCGTTCCGCGAGCGATGCGGTACGGATGAGAGAGATCACCGGCTGCCACGGTGTGATGATAGGCCAGGCGGCGCTCGGATACCCCTGGATCTTCCGGGAGGTGGGGGCAGCGCTCGCCGCCGGGCCGGCTCCGCTGCCGCCGACTGTGGGCGAACGAATTGAGCTAGCGGCTCGCCACGTCTCGCTGGTCGTCGCGGACCGCGGGCCGAAGTGGGGCGTCAGAGAAATGCGGAAGCACATCTCTTGGTACCTGAAGGGGATGCCCATGGCGCGCTCGCTGCGGGAGAAGACCAATCGCGCAACGACTGAGGCCGACCTGCTCGCCATTCTGGGGGAGGCACGCGAGGCCGCCCTCGCCGCCGCTGGGAGGCTCGGATGAAGCACGTGGTCAGCATCAGCCTCGGCTCGTCGCGGCGGAATCGATCCGTCTACATGGACTTCGCCGGCGAGCCGTTTCAGCTCGAGCGGATCGGCACCGACGGCAACGTCCACCTGGCAGAGGAGATGATCGCCGAACGCGACGGGAAGGTCGACGCGATCGGACTGGGCGGAGTCGACCGATACCTCATTGCAGGCGGACGCCGATATGAGTTGTGCGATGCCGCGCGCATGGCCGGCGCCGCCAAAGAAACCCCAGTTGTGGACGGCGGCGGGATAAAGCGGGTGCTGGAGCCACTGCTCCTGAGGCAACTTGTCGATGAGGGCACGCTGGACGTCTCGGGCAAGCGTGTCTTGCTCATGTCGGCCGTGGACCGGCCGGGGATGGCCGAGACCTTCCCCGCGCTCGGAGCCCAGGTCGTCTACGGCGATCTCATCTACGCGGTCGGCCTTCCGGTCGCGCTCACGAGCCTGAGACAGATTTCCGTGATCGGCGCCATCTTCTTGCCGATACTGCGGCGGCTACCCATGTCGGTGCTCTATCCGACCGGCAGCCGGCAAGAGAGGACAGAACCGAAGCATCCTCGGTACTTCGAAGAAGCCGACATCGTCGCGGGCGACTTCCAGTATATTCGGCGATACATGCCGGACGACATGGCCCACAAGGTGGTCGTGACGAATACGACGCGTGCGGATGATGTCGACGAATTGCGGAAACGAGGCGTGGCCAAGCTCATCACCATGACGCCCTCCATCTCCGGCGAGAGCTTCGGCGCCAATGTCATGGAGGGCGTGCTCGTCGCGCTGTCGGGCAAGCTTCCCGAGGAGCTGGTCGAAGAGGACTATCTGCGCCTGGCAGGGGAAGTCAACTGGCGGCCGGGGGTGGCGGAGTTCGGGAACTAGCGCGAAGCGCGCCGCCGGTCGAGCCCTTCCGGCCACCCGAAGCGAGGTGAACACGTGAACCAAAGGAAGCTCGGCCGGACAGGGCTGGCCGTTGGCGAGGTCGGGATCGGCACGGAATATCTGCACGGACAGCCGCGTGAGACGGTGGTGGAAGTCGTGCGCGGCGCGGTGGAGAACGGCGTCACCTACTTCGACATCCTCTGGGCCTACCCCGACTACCTGGACAATCTGGGCGCGGCCCTGGACGGACTGCGAGACCGCGTGGCGCTCACGCTCCACCTGGGCCCTGCTGTGTCGAGCGGGCAGTACCGCCTGTCGAGGGACGCGAGCGAGTGCGAGGCGATCTTCGACGACATGCTCTCTCGGTTGGGCATCGACTGCGCGGACATCGTCATGATCCAGTGGATTGACAAGCAGGACGACTACGCCGGTGTCACAGAGGAGGGTGGCTTGCTCGGACTGGCGCACCGCCTACGGGAACAGGGGAAGGCGCGCTTCATCGGCCTCAGCTCGCACGTCGCACCGGTCGCGGAGAAGTCGGTGACGAGCGGAGACTTCGAGGTCCTCATGTTCCCGATCAACCCCGCCTTCGACACGCTGCCTGGCCGTTCGCACATGGAGGAGATCGATGCCGAAGCCAACGCGCGGTCGCGCGGAGTCGACCCCGAGAGAAGGCAGCTCTACCAGACCTGCGCGGCGGAGGGCATCGGCCTCGTCGGCATGAAGCCCTTCGCGGGCGGCCGGTTCTTCCATCTGCCGGAGGCTGAGAGAGGAGGGCTGAATCCCGTCAGGCTGTTGAGCTACGCGCTCTCGCAGACCGGTGTCTCTGCGGTGGTGCCAGGTGTCAAGAACGCAGAGGAGCTCGAATCGGTCCTGGCCTTCCTCTCTGCTAGTCCCGAGGAGAAGGAGTTCGGCGAGGCGCTGGGCCGCTCGGCTTGGCGGATCGAAGGGAGTTGCGTCTACTGCAACCATTGCCTGCCGTGCCCGGTCGGCATTGACGTGGGCCAGACGCTGCGGCTCGCCGCCATCGCAGAACAGGGAATCGCCCACGACACCCGCGCAGCCTATGCGGACCTGCCAGCAAAGGCCTCTGACTGCACGGAGTGTGGCTCGTGCGTGGAGCGCTGCCCATTCGCAGTAGACGTCATCCCACAGATGCGTCGGGCGGCGGAGCTGTTCGGGGCGTAAGGTAGCCGAACGCGGTATGTCGGCGGGAAAGCAGTCGGTACTGGGTGAAGTAAAAGGCTGGGCATGCGACATCATGGGTGAGTTCGCCTTCATAATCCATCCCGTGAGCGGCGCGAAGGACGTTGCGAGGAAGTACCCAGCGTTGCGGATCTTGCCGGAGGTCGTGCTCGAGCAACTTCTGAAGAAGATGTCTCCGAAGCCGGTCTCGGAGATCACCGGCGTGCGGAGCAAGACCGGCGCCGAGGCGCGTGGCTGGTTCGTGAGTTGCCCGCTCACGCCGCGGCAGTTCCTCGATCTGCCTGCCGAGTTCGTGCTCAACAAGATCATCGGGGCAGCCCGAGTGGCGCAGGACCTGGGTGCGAAGGTGGTTGGTCTTGGCGCGATGACGTCGGTGGTCGCCGACGCGGGCATCACCGTGGACAGGAGCGTCGGCATCGCCGTCACCACCGGCAACAGCTACACGGTCTGGACGGCCGTCGAAGGTGCAAAGCAGGCGGCCGCGCTGATGGGGACGGAGGTCTCGCACGCGCAGGTGGCGGTGATGGGCGCCACGGGCTCGATAGGTCAGGTGTGCGTTCGGCTGATGGCTGAAGAGGCGCCGTCGGTCACGCTGATCGGTCAAAACGAGGCCCGCCTGTCTCAATTGGCGGCCAGCGTTGACGGCAAGGCCGAGATCAGTTCCACGACCGATCCGCATTCCGGCCTACGGGAGGCAGACATCGTCATCACGGTGACGAGCGCGGTGGATACGGTGGTGCCCGGCGAGGCGCTCAAGCCGGGGGCGGTCGTGTGCGATGTGGCGCGGCCGCGAGATGTATCGAAGAAGGTGGCGAAGGAGCGGCCGGACGTGTTGGTTATCGAGGGCGGCGCGGTGGAGGTGCCCGGGGACGTGGACTTCCACTTCGACTTCGGCTTCCCGCCGAACACCGCCTATGCGTGCATGGCCGAGACCATGATCCTCGCGCTGGAGGAGCGGTACGAGAGCTACACCCTCGGCCGAAACCTGACTGTAGAGCAGGTCAAAGAGATGGCCGCGCTGGGGGAGAAGCATGGTTTCAAGCTCGCCGGCTTCCGCAGCTTCGAACGGCAGGTGACGGAGGAGTACATCGAAGGGGTCAAGAGAGCGGCGGCCCGAGGCTAGAGCTGTTGGCTCGAACCGTCGCCGTGGCGAGGTGAAAGACGCGTGAATTCCAAGACGGCATACCAGGCCCGCGACTACGCACGCTTCTACGATTGGATCTACGAGGGGATCACCGAAGACATTCCCTTCTATCTTGCTGCGGCCCGCGAGCACGGCTCGCCGGTGCTGGAGCTGGCCTGCGGAACCGGGCGGATCACGATCCCGCTCGCGCGGGAGGGGTTCGAGGTCACCGGTCTGGACCTCTCCGCGGAGATGCTGCGGATTGCGAGGGAGAAGCTGAGCAAGGAGCGGCCCGAGGTGCATGCTCGTCTCAGGCTCATCGAGGCCGACATGAGCGACTTCGCGCTGCATGAGACCGTGAGCCTGGCCTTCATCCCCGCCGCCTCTCTGTTCCATGTGCACACAGACGAGCAGCGGTCGAGTTGCCTCTCGTGCGTCGGCCGGCATCTCAAACCTGGCGGTGGAGTCATAGTCGATCTGATCCCGGCTGACCGGATGGCGAATCAGACGGTCGGCGAGACTAAGGAGTTCAAGAGGGGCGTGTCTGCCTCAACCGGCCTGCTGACGCGGGAGCTGGGCAAAAAGCTCTCCCTCGACAGAGAGGCGCAGCGGGTCACCGTAGAGCACACATATGTCGAGCAGCTTCCCGACGAGAGCGAGAAGCGCTACGTCTTCATCGATCACTACACGTGGTTGACCGAAGACCAGATGCGGGGCCTACTTGCGGAGGCTGGCTTCGGGAGCGTCGAGGTGTTCGGCGACTACGAGCGCGAGCCGTTCACCGATGCGTCCGAACGGATGATCTTCGTGGCGAGGAAGTGAGGCCGTTACCGGCCCGGCGCCGGAGCCGCCGCCTCGTCCACCCACCACACCACCTTCCCGTCAACCGGGCTCACGGCAGAGGCGGGGGCGGATGCCGGATCTGCTTTCTGGGCCAGCGAGCGCTCGAGCGCGGCCGCCTTGTCCTTCCCGGCCACCAGGAAGTGGACGTTGGCGGCGTGGTTGATGGCCGGGAGGGTGAGGGTGAGCCGCAGCGGCGGGTCGGTTCGCTCTTCCCTGACCGCGGCAACGATGCGCGCCTGTTCGTCCAGGACGGGATTCTGTGGGAAGAGGGAAGCGATGTGACCGTCCGATCCCATGCCGAGCAGGATGAGGTCGAAGCGCGGCCGCTGGCCCGGGAAGAAGGACATGATCTCCTGCTCGTAGGCCTCGGCGGCCTCCTCGATCTCGGGCAGAAGCGTGGGCATCGGGTGGACGTGATCGCCCGGAACCGGGACGCGATCGAGCAGCGTTTCCTTTATCATCCGATAGTTGCTCTGCGGGTCCTCGGGCGAAACGTAGCGCTCATCACCCCAGAAGACATGCACCTGCCGCCACGGCACGACCGCGCGGCACTCCGTCGCCAGCAGGCGGTACAGCGTGCGGGGAATGTTGCCGCCTGATAAGGCCACCGCGAACCGCCCGCGCTCTTCGACGGAAGCTTGGGCGATCCCGACTAGAGAGTCCGCGGCCGCGCGACTCAACATCTCCAGGCTCGGGTGCACTCGAACGTCAGGTCTGCGCGGGCTGGTCATGCCACTGGCCTTCCGAGAAGAGCGCCTGTGCGGCCTCCGGACCCCAGGTGCCCGCGGGGTAGAAGTGCACCTGCGGGAGCTCCCTCAGCAACGGGTCGAAGATACGCCATGCGAGCTCGACCTCATCCGCGCGGACGAAGAAGGTCTGCTCGCCCCTCATCACGTCCAGGAGAAGCGTTTCGTAGGCATCGGGCAGATCGCCGAAGGCCTCCTTGTATCGGAAGCGAAGGCGCTCGTGATCGAGCCGGAAGGGCTGCCGAGGCACTTTGACGTTGAAGTACAGATCGAAGCCTTCATCCGGCTGGAGCGTGATGATCATGCGGTTGCAGGTGATGTCGCACGTGAATGGCTCGAAGCACGTGACGACGGGACAGCGGAAGTTGACCACGATATGAGTCGCCCGGGAGGGCAGGCGCTTTCCGGTGCGCATATAGAACGGGATTCCCTGCCACCGCCAGTTGTCGATGTACAACCTGATCGCGACGAAGGTCTCAGTGCGGGAATCCTCGGGGATGCCCTCCTCCTCCCTATACCCGGGGACAGGCTCCCCTTCGACCGAGCCGCTGGAGTATTGCCCGAAGACCACATTCTCCGGGGCCAACGGGCGAATGGAGCGGAGGACCTTTGCCTTCTCATCCCGGACGAAGTTGGCCTCCAGTGCGGGCGGCAGCTCCATGGCGGTGATGCAGAGCAGTTGGACGAGATGGTTCTGGACGATGTCGCGCAGCGCGCCCACCTTGTCGTAGAAAGCGCCTCGGCCCTCTATGCCGAGGTCCTCTGCCACCGTGATTTCGATGCTCTCAACGCGATCGCGGTTCCACAGGGACTCAAAGATCGCGTTCGAGAAGCGGAAGGACAGCAGGTTCTGGACTGTATCCTTCCCCAGGTAATGATCGATGCGGTAGATCTGTGACTCCTCGAAGTGCTCGTGTATGAGGCGGTTGAGCTCCTGCGCGGACTCGAGGTCACTGCCGAACGGCTTCTCGACCACAATGCGCGTCCATCCCGAGCCTGCGTTCAGACCGGCCTCGGCCAGACCCGTGATGGTGGATGGAAAAGCGGCGGGCGGTATGGCCAGGTTGAAGACCCGGTTGCCGGTCAGCTTATGGTCTCTCTCCAGCGATCCGATTCGCTCGGCCAGCGCTTCGTAGTCCTGGCGTTCCCCTTTGCCAAGCCGGTGGAAGTGCAGCCGGTCGCAGCACCAGGCGTAGGCCGCTTCGTCTACTGCCAGGCCGAAGTCGGCGAGAGACGTGCGTGCCCATTGTCGATAGCCTTCATCGTCGAAGTCCCCCCGTCGGGCGACGCCCAGCACGCGGCAGCCATCGTGCAAGTACCCCTGTGCCGAGAGATGATAGAGCGCTGGCAGGAGCTTGCGCTGGGTCAGGTCGCCGGTCCCGCCGACTACGACGAAGAGGTGGGGCTCGACTTGAGTGCCGCTCTTTGTCTCGCTCATGGCCTTCCCCGCAAGTGCTTTGCCGCCTAGCGTCGGCTACCGGTCAAGGGGCTACTACGGCGAGGAAAGACAACGCCCCTGTCCGTGAAGACCGACGACTGAGCCCTTGAGGCGACAACCGGCGGGCCGCGGGGGCTGAGTGAGCGGCCCGGGCCTAGTTCGCTCGGGCCAGCAGGCGAAGGGCCGGACGCGAGATCCACACGACAGCCCGCGTGACGGGGTCGGCCCGCATGGCCCGCAGGCACGCCCGGCATACTCTGGCGGCGGCCCGGTTCGGCATCCGACAGCGCGGGCACTGGGTCACGAACTCGCTTTTGGCCTCCTCGGCCATCTCCTGCACCAGCTCGCGACTCTCCTCGTCGGCCAGCAACACGGCCGCCTCCATTGCGGCCAGGCCGACGTCGATCTGTCCGGTCTCGAGCAAGGACCGAGCTAGGGCCAGCCGGTTGACCGCGTTCGTGGAGTGGTCGGCGGCGAGAGCGGCGGCCTCGGCCAGGCGCTTGTGACGCTTTTGGTTCAGCCAGCCCGCGGCTATCCCCTCACCGCACCAGAACTGCAGCAAAGGCAATGCTGCCAGGGGAAGCAGGAGCCAGTACCAGATCGTGCCGAAGCAAGTGAAGGCCGCGGCGACAAGCCCGAGCAAAAGCACTCCGCGCACGGCGACACCCAGTGCGCTCTCATCAGCCGTTATCCAGCGGCCGAGCAGTACCGTCATGGCGGCGGCGAATACCATCATGCCCGCCGCCAGCTGGAGTCCGGTTGTGAAGGCGGAAGCGTAGTGCCCCACTTGCGTTCACCTCGGGAGAAAGCCGGCCACACCCTCTGCGGCCCCCTTGTTCTCATTCCAGAAATCGCCGCAATCTTGCCAAGCGAAAGCAGCGCGGCCACAGCGGACGTCAGCTTGCCAGGGGCGGATGGCTTTGCTATAATCGCCTTTCAGAAGAGGCTCAGTGGGTTTGCGGCGCCCTCTGTATGGTCTTACTTCCCAACCGAGAGCGCGCCGCTACGGTGCGGCGGCAGGGGATTGCACGCATGGCGCGGGTGGTACTGAAGAGCCTGAGCAAGTGGTTCCGCAGCGTCGTTGCGGTGGATGATCTCACTCTCGACGTTGAGGACAAGGAGTTCCTCGTCCTCGTCGGCCCGTCCGGGTGCGGCAAGACGACGGCCCTCCGGTGCATCGCTGGGCTGGAGGACGTGACTGCCGGAGAGATCTACATCGGCGACCGCTTGGTGAACGATGTCTCTCCCAAAGACCGCGACATCGCCATGGTCTTCCAGAACTACGCCCTCTACCCACACATGAATGTCTACGACAACATGGCCTTCGGGCTGAAGCTGCGCAAGTTTCCGAAGGCGGAGATACGGCAGCGGGTCGCGAGTGCTGCCGAGATGCTCGGCCTTCAAGGGCTGCTCGACCGCAAGCCTCGGGAACTCTCGGGCGGCCAGCGTCAGCGAGTGGCTCTGGGACGGGCCATCGTGCGGGAGCCGAAAGTGTTCCTGATGGACGAGCCCCTGTCCAATCTGGACGCGAAGCTGCGCGTGCAGACGAGAGCCGAGCTCATCAAGCTGCACCGGCGGCTGGGCATCACGACGATCTACGTCACCCACGACCAGACCGAGGCGATGACGATGGGAGATCGGATCGCCGTGCTGAACGACGGGAAGATGCAGCAGGTGGACAATCCGCTTTCGCTCTTCAACCGTCCTGTCAACATTTTCGTGGCGGGGTTCATCGGCAGCCCGGCCATGAACTTCCTGCAGGCGACATTGGAGAGCGAAGACGGCCAGGTATACGTCACGACTGATGCGCTCAGCCTGCGGCTGCCGGAGAGCCACGCCGCCAGGGTGCGGGACCGGGTGGGCCGGAGTGTCGTCTTCGGTGTGCGGCCTGATGACATCTACGATCGGGCTTTGGCGCCGCCGACGAGCGATGGCGCGGAGGCCACGCTTACGGTGGATGTCACCGAGCCGATGGGCTCGACAGTGTATGTCTACCTGACGGCGGGCAAGCATTCTCTCATCGCTGATCTCGACGCCGAAACGAAGGCGACGGACGGGGAGCCGCTCGACATCGTGTTCGACATGGGCAAGACGCACCTGTTCGACCCGGAGAGCGAAGTGGCGTTGACCTAGCAGCCCGTCGCGACGGCGCGCGCTCGCCACTGAGACGGGCCGGCTATGCTGGTCGCGAGGAGCGTTGTGCGCCTGTCGGCCAGGGGGCGGCGAGGGACTCGGGGTCCCTCGCCGAAGTTTTGGTAGCGGCGTTCGAAAGAAGAGCAGGCATAGTTCGTCGTCCGAGCCTTGGGATCAAGGGGGATCTTGATGAAGGCGAGAGTGGCTCTGGTGGCCGGGGCAGCCTTGGCGATGTTGGGAGTGCCGGGCCCGTCGGTCGGGCCCGGCCTCGCGCAGCAGGCTGGCGGCGGCCTGGCTGGTATTCGTGGCGCTGTGGCCAAGCGCGAGGCCAACGTCGTGCGCGTCAACGCAACGCCGACGGTGCTGACATGGGCCAGAGGGCTGCGCAGGGCCGCGGACTTGGATCAATACGCGGCACTCGGCCTGAACACAGTCTACCTTGCGCTGACGGACGTCACCGCCGAGCAGATCGAGCGGGTTTCGTATCTCGCCTCGGCGGCCGAGGAGCGCGGACTGCTGGTGGTTGTTGCGCTGTCCCCCAGACCCCTACGGGACGAGGAAGGCAATGACCTGGCCATCGGCCTGATGTCGGAGGCATATGCGGCGACGGTCGAGACCTTCGTCGGGGCCGCCGTGGAAGGTCTCGGTGCCCATCCGCGGTTGATTGCCTGGTCCGTAGAGGCAGTGCCCCCGCGCGACGTCGTCATCGACGATCCGGGATTCGTGGCCTATCTGCGCTCCTGGTACTCGTCGTTGAGCGCCTTGAACGAGTCCTGGGGCACTGAGTTCACGGAGTGGGATCAGATCACACTTGGCGCAGCTCGCGACGTCGACTCGGACCTGCCAGATGGGATCGGACGGGCGAGCGTCGACTATGCCTACTACCGGGAGTCCGCCTACGCTGAGGTCATGTCGCTCTGGGCGCGGGCGGTCCGCGCGGCAGACCCCGGCAGGCTTGTCCTGGCGGCGGCAGTTACAGACTACCGATCTGCTATCGGCGTTCCCTCGGACTTCGACGGGATGATCCTGACCACGTACCCCACAGTCGCGGAGGCGGACTGGCAGACGCACAATGTGCACGCCGTCGACATCGCGCGGCGGGCGAATGAATTCGCGGCCGTGCAAACGCTCCAGGTTGGAGCGGAGAGCTCGCAAGCTGAAGTCGTGGCCTGGGGCGCGCTTGCGTTGGCCCACGGCGCGGCCGGCGTTGCGTTTTCTTCCTGGGGCGAGATCAGGGACTCGGTGGACCTTCAGGGAGCGGTCTCCCAAATCGTCGAGATCATCCGGGAGCAGGCTTACCCAGTGACGCCTATGGCGAGGGCGGCCGTGATTTACGAGCCAATTGCTGGAGGTGCCATGATGAGGGGGGAGGGCCTCTACGGCTATCTCGACGGGGTGACGCCGAACTCTCCGACCAGCCTGTTCCGCGTCGCCCGCACAGGCACCAGATTCGGCTTGCTCGACATCCTGCGCTCGGAGGCGCTCCCCGCAGCGGACCTGTCGCAGTACGGGACCCTTATCGCTCCGATGGTGTTCTACCTGCCCGACGAGGCGCAGCTGACACTGCAGAGCTACGTCCTGGGAGGCGGAGCCCTCCTCGTCGATGCCGGCGTTGGGATGTACCAGGCGGAGGGAACGACGACCTCCATGCCGGAGATCATGAGGGCGACCCTGAAGCTCCGGTATCTCGATCTCGTCGGGGTGCGCGAGGGCGAGTTCGAGACATATGTTGAACACGGCGAGGTCTATGACCCCGCGGTGCCCACCGAGATCACCCCACTTGCGCCGGGCCAGCAGGAGGGCGAGGTATTCGATCCCGCGCTCACGAGATTCGTGCAGGCCCTGCAGCTGTTCCTGACTCGCGCCGACGTGGCGGAGTTCCTCGGGGACAACTTCGTTGGGGAGGCCGGAGAAGGGGTCAGCGTCAGTGGGCTCGGGAAAGGCTTTGCGATCTACGCCCCGGACTTCCTCTATCAGGTCTGGGACTCAACAACCCCTCACTTCGATGAGTTTCACGACCGCATTCTATCCAACGACGTCGACCTCGAGGTTATCGTACCGGAAGGGGTCTGGCCCGGCGTGGCCGCCACCTTCCACGACGACTGGTCTGTGGGGGTGGCCTCGCCGGCAGGCGCGCCGACTTCGGTCCTGGCCTATGGCGCCGGCAATCAGGCGTATCTCGTGCCGGGAGGTGCGATGCGCCTGGGTAGCGCAGCCGAGGAAGATCGGGTCGAGCTCTTGTTCCCGGGCGATCCTCTGGCGCGCGCATTCTCGATCCCCATACGCGTCTTGCCCCTTGAAGAAGGTGGCGTGGCGACGCTGTCGGTGGACCGTTACGACCGCGACGGCATCGAACTTCTTGTCCACGGCACTGGGGCGGGTGTTCGGGTCCGCGATGGGCAGGTAGAGATCTTCGGAGGCGAAGGGACGCCTGTTGAGATCGAGGTGGGGAACTGGAACGGGCGGATGTCAGCCGACTCGGTCTATCGCGTGACGATTCAGCAGGGAACAGCAGGGCGTCTCTCCCGAGAACGCGACCTGATGCCGAACCCGGATACCGGCTCTTTGGTGATACGCGAGACGATCACTCAGGCCAGGATCACCATCGAGCCACAAGCGTAGCGAAGTGAGGACATGCCAATGCGTCTGACCCCCGAGGAGGTGGAACACGTAGCGCTGCTCGCCCGACTGCGGCTGACGGGGGAAGAGCGAAAGCGCTTCACGACTCAGCTCAACTCGATTCTCGAGCACTTCGAGCAGCTTCAGCAGATCGACACCTCGGGTGTTCCGCCGATGTCGCATGCAGTGCCCATGTCCAACGTCCTTCGGGATGATGAGCCGGCGCCTTCGCTGGCCTCAGAGGAGGCTCTCCAGAACGCGCCCGACCAGGATCGGGACTGCTTCCGCGTGCCGAGGGTGATCGAGTGAGTGCCGACAGACGGCTCAACGAGCTGACGGCGCACGAGTTGTCGGGCTTGTTTAGCTCCGGCGAGGTATCCGCGCGGGAGGTGCTGGCCGCCGTCTACGAGCGCATCGACGAGGTGGAAGACGAGATACACGCCTATGTGCTGGAGACCCGCGAAGTGGCCGAAGCCCAGGCCAGAGAGATCGACGAGCGGCGGGCGCAGAAGGAGGAACTGCCGCCCCTGGCCGGCGTGCCGATCGCTCTGAAGGATATCTACTGCACGAAGGGCATCGAGACAACCTGCGGCTCGAGGATCCTGAAGGGCTTCGTTCCGCCCTACGATGCCGACGTTATCGAGAGGTGCCGCCGCAACGGGCTGGTGTTTGTGGGCAAGACGAACATGGACGAGTTCGCCATGGGCTCGTCGACGGAGACATCCTGTTTCGGACCCACGCGGAATCCGTGGGATTCGAGTCGGGTGGCCGGCGGAAGCAGCGGAGGGTCAGCCGCTGCGGTTGCTGCCGGTGAGGCAACCTGCGCCCTCGGGAGCGACACCGGAGGGTCAGTGCGTCAGCCCGCATCGTTCTGCGGTGTGGTGGGCCTGAAGCCAACCTACGGACTGGTATCGCGGTATGGGCTCATCGCGTATGCCTCGTCCCTGGATTGCGTTGGTCCCATTACGAAGGACGTAATGGACTGTGCTCTGCTGCTTGGGGTCCTTGCAGGCTACGACTGGAGGGACAGCACCTCCATCGCGCAGCCGCTGCCGGATTACGTCCGGGCGTTGGAGAGATCCACAGTACGCGCCCTGAGGATCGGCATACCCCGAGAGTTCCTTGGGGAGGGTATTGACCCCGAGGTGAAAGAAGCTGTTCTCCGCTCTGCGCAGACTCTAGAGGGCCTCGGAGCGCGGTGTGAGGACGTCAGTTTGCCGCGCATTCCCTACGCGGTTCCGTGCTATTACATCATAGCCCTCGCAGAGGCTAGCTCCAATCTTGCCCGGTATGACGGGGTTCAGTATGGATACAGGAATGACAGAACCACGGACATCATCGGAATGTACAGCGCGAGCCGAACAGCCGGTTTCGGGGCGGAGGTGAAGCGTCGTATGATGCTTGGGACATACACTCTGAGTGCTGGGTACTATGACGACTTCTATCTAAAGGCTCAGCAAGTAAGGACCTTGATACGGCGCGATTTCGAGAAGGCATTTGAAAGCTGCGATGTACTCCTCGGTCCTACCTACCCCTCGCCTCCGTTTCGACTTGGCGAACTGATAGACGACCCTCTGCAGATGTATCTGTCCGACATCTACACGGTCTGCGCCAACTTGGCCGGGATACCTGCGATCTCTGTCCCGTGCGGGTGCTCCCGGAGAGGACTTCCCATCGGCGCGCAGATGCTCTCTCCTGCTTTGAGCGAACAGCGGCTTCTGACCACCGCATATTGCTTGGAGCGTGCCCTACCGAAGATACGGAAGCCGCAAGCGGGAAAGGGGTGAGAACTGTGGCACCACAGCGCGACGTCAGCAACCTCCTCCGACGGGAGGTAACCTCAGGCATATGGCCTCCCAGTGTATCGCTTGTGGCGCTTCTCGGCCCGCGGTTCCCGGCCGTCGATACGATCGCGCCCTACCGCTGGATCGTGCGCGTCGCGGGGGACGAGCGCTTCCGCAAGATTCGCGACGTTCGCGTTGCGCTCGAACTGGCCGAGGGCGCAAAGGCGGCCATCGTAGACCTCGTGCCCAGGCGCGAGATAGCTGATGTGGGATCACTCAGTCTGGAAGGTATACCCGGCATCAAAGTCACTCTGCCCTTCCGACCCGAGCGCGTGGTAGGCACCATTTCGTCCGCGCGACAAGCGCTGTGGCGGTTCCGAGACATAAGTCTGTTGGCGGACACTCAGAGGAGTCTTACAATCAGCGGGATTGCCTCTATTGCCATCTTCCCCGGAGCCGATATCAACCGATTGGACCTACGGCTTAGCATAACAACTCATTTCGCGGGCGGCCTGTGGGCCCACCGGGAAGTCCCACTGGGACCCGAAATGATTATCCCCAATCTTAGGAGCATATTGCCCAGGGGGACCGTCGTCCGCACAGTAGGCCTCATCGAGAGAGGCAAGTATGAGACATTCGAATACGAGAGCGGAAAGCTCATGAAGGGCGGCGTGCGGAACGTATCGCTCAGGGTCCGAACGTTCCACATGATGTTCGACCGGCTCTTAAGGGCACAGCCCGGTGTCAACGTGGGCTCGACGCTGCATAACCTGGGGGCGGAAGTGGGTGAGCAGTTCATGCTGGAATTCGGAAAGCATATTGACTCAGACGAACGTGCGGTGAGGCTGCTTTCCTCGGATGATCCGATCCTCCGCGCACGGTCGTTTCTAACCCTCTGGGCGGACTATGACTCCTGGGCTGGATGGGGCGAGTTCACGAACGAAGCACTCGATCTGGAGGAGGGGCACGTGACGATACAGGTCCGCAACTCGTTTCTGATGAACGGCATATCCGACGAGTTTCCCGTCTGCGAATACATGGCAGGCTACATCGAGGGAGTTCTCGGCGTAGCCACGGGTCACGACTACCAAGTGACCGACCATAAGCATTGGCAATCTGGTGGCGAGTGGTGCTGTTCGTTCGAATGCAAACGAATAGATGGCTCGTCATAAGATGGGCAATACCGTATCGATACCAAGGCTGCAGGTCGCGCTGGATTTCGTCGAACTCGATCGGGCGCTCAAGGTGGCCGAGGAGGCGGCAGCAGGAGGTGCCGACATCCTCGAGGCCGGCACGCCTCTCATCAAGAGCGTCGGTCTCGACTCGGTGCGCCGACTGCGGGCGATGTTCCCCCGGGTTCCCATCGTTGCCGACATGAAGGTGATGGACGCGGGCCGGATCGAAGTCGAGTCTGCGGCCAAGGCCGGCGCGAAGATCGTGCACGTGCTGGCGGCCGCGCCCGACGCGACGCTGGCCGAGTGCGTGGCGGCTGGGCGGGACTACGGCGCTGAGATCGTGGCCGATCTGCTTGGGACACAGGACCCTTTGGCGCGGGCGGTGGAGGCGGTGAAACTCGGGGTGGACTACATCGGAGTGCACACGGCCATCGACGCACAGATGCAGGCGGCCGATCCCTTCGGGCTGCTTCACAAGCTGGCCCAGGCAGTGGAGGTGCCGATCTGCGTGGCCGGCGGCCTTCACTCCGAAAGCGCCGGGCGGGCGGTCGAGGCAGGCGCCTCCGTCGTGATCGTGGGCGGCGCCATCAGCAAGGCCCCCGACGCGCGGAAGGCCACTCAAGACCTCAAGCGGGCGATCACGGAGAAGGTCAGCATACCGACGAAGCTCTACAAGCGCGTCACAGAGGAGAACATCCGCGAGATATTGTCGCAGATATCGGCCGCCAACCTCTCGGATGCGATGCACCGTCGAGGCGTGCTGCAGGGCCTGCGTCCTGTGGCAACCGGGCTTAAAGTCCTCGGTCGCGCGCTCACGGTTCGGACCGCGCCCGGCGACTACGCGAAGCCGGTGGAGGCGATAGACCGCGCGAAGCCGGGCGATGTCATCGTGGTGGGCGCGGGAGGAGTGGGCCCCGCCGTGTGGGGAGAGATGGCCAGCCGCAGTGCCATGAATCGTGGTGTCGCCGGAGTGGTGATAGACGGTGGCCTGCGTGACAGCGGCGACATCAGGGAGCTGAAGTTCCCGGCCTTCGCCCGCGTCATCTGCCCGAACGCCGGGGAGCCGCGAGGGTTGGGGGAGATCGGCGTGCCCATCACCGTCGGCGGGGAGGCCGTCGATCCGGGCGACTGGATCCTGGGCGACGACGACGGCGTCGTGCGCATTCCCAGGGATCAGGCCGCCGAGTGGGCCAACCGCGGCATGGAGTGTTACGAACGGGAGAACCGCATTCGAGAAGAGATCGCTCGAGGCGGCACCTACGGGGAGCTGGCCGAGCTGGAGAAGTGGGAGAAGCCGCGGTGAGCTGGCGGCTGTGGTGCCACTGAGCCAAAGGGAGCAGAGGCCGCGCTGGTATGAGGATTGCCATAGTTGGACCCGGCGCCATCGGGAGTCTATTCGCGGCGATGCTGAGCCGGGGAGGCCACGAAGTGTGGCTGATAGACAGGCATCCGGAGCGGGCGCGGCTCCTCAATCGGCGCAGGATGTGGGTGTCCGGCAGCAGTGGCGAGTTCGGCGCCAACCTTCGGGCCACCGTCACTCCGGAAGATGCAGGCACGGCGGAGCTGGCCCTCATCGCCGTGAAGTCCTACGACACGGAGCAGGCGGCCGAGACGGCCCGGCCGCTGGTCGGACCAGAGACGGCAGTCCTGACTCTGCAGAACGGGCTTGGGAACATCGAAGTGCTTGTGGGCGCGCTGGGGGAGGACCGCGTCATCGGCGGCGTCACCTCCCAGGGAGCCACTCTGATCGCCCCAGGGCAGGTGCGTCACGCGGGACAAGGCACCACAGTGATAGGGGAGCTGAACGGCGAGCTGACGCCTCGGCTCAGGGAGATCGCGGAGGAGTTCTCTGCTTGCGGCCTGCGCACAGAGCTGACGGCGGATCTCAACTCCGTGCTGTGGGGGAAGCTCGCGGTCAACGCGGGCGTCAACGCAGTGGCGACACTGGCGCAGGTCCGCAACGGCGGCATCCTGGAATCGGGCAGCCTCCGCAAGATGATGCGCTCGGCAGTAAGGGAGACAGTCCAGGTAGCCGAGAAGCTAGGAATCGAGCTGCCGGAGGAGGATATGGAGTCGTATGCCGAGGGGATCTGTCAGCGAACGGCCGACAACGTCAACTCGATGTTGCAGGACGTGCACCGGCAGCGGCGCACTGAGGTGGACGCCATCAACGGGGCAGTGGTAAGGGAGGGCGAGCGCGTTGGGGTCGCGACACCGGTGAACTCGGTGCTCGCCGAGTTGATTCGGGGCCTGGAGCAGACGTACGCGGCGCGAATCGCCCGTTGAAATTGTGGGAGTCGGACATGATCATTGTTGGCGAACGGATCAACGGTACCCGCAGTCGCGTGAAGGACGCCATCATAGCGCGCGATGCGGATTTCGTGCAGGCAGAGGCGCAGCGGCAGGCCGAGGCGGGAGCCGACTACATCGACGTGAACGCCGGCACCGGCCCCGAGCGGGAGGCCGATGATCTCGTGTGGCTCGTCCAGACGGTGCAGGCCGGGGTCTCAACGCCGGTCTGTCTCGACTCGCCAAATGTAGAGGCCCTTCGAGCGGGACTGGAGGCCTGCACCGGCAAGGCCATGCTCAACTCGGCCAGCGCCGAGGCGGCACGCATGGAGGCCGTGCTGGCACTCGCGCATCGCCATGGGGCTCGCGTCGTCGGCCTGACACTGGATGATTCGGGTTTGCCGAAGACCGCCGAGCAGCGAATGAGCATCGCGGAGAAGCTCGTGGCGAAGGCCGACGACATCGGCATCGACCGCGACGACATCTTCCTCGATCCGCTGGCGCGGGCGGTAGGCGTCGAGAACGAGCAAGGGGCGGCCTTCCTCGACGCCGTCTCCGGCATCCGCCAGTCTCTGCCGGGCGTGCATGTGATCTGTGGGTTGAGCAACATCTCCTTCCAGATGCCCGCTCGGCGCTTGCTCAACCGGACCTTCCTGGCGATGGCGATGGCGCGAGGCATGGACGCCGCGATCCTGGACCCCCTCGACGGCGGGCTGATGGCCGCGGTGTGCGCGGGCAGCGCCTTGCTAGGCCAGGACGACATGTGCATGGGGTACATCGAGGCCCATAGAGGCGGGCGACTCGCCGAGTGGAGCTGAAGAGGCCGAGACTGGTTCATGCTTGACACGGTTGGCATGCAGCAGTTCTTCGAACCGAGGTCGGTCGCGATCATCGGGGCCTCCACGAAGCCGGGCAAGGTCGGGCACGACATACTCCGCAATATGCTCACAGGTGGTTTCCAGGGCGAGGTCTACCCGGTCAACCCTCATGCCGAGGAGATCCTTGGCAGGAAATGCTACCCCCGAGTGACGGAGGTTGAAGACGACGTCGATCTGGCGGTGATCGTCGTCCCGGCGGCGGCCGTGCTGTCGGTGACGCAGGACTGCGGCGAGAAGGGCATCGGGGCCGCCATTGTCATCTCCGCCGGCTTCAAAGAGGCCGGCCCGGCGGGTCTGGAGCGGGAGCGCGAGCTCGGGGAGCTGGCGCGGGAGCTCGGGATACGCGTGGTGGGGCCGAACTGCCTTGGGGTCATGTCCACGAGCACCGGCCTCAACGCCACCTTCGCGGCCGGCATGCCGAAGCGGGGGAACGTGTCGCTGATGTCGCAGTCCGGCGCGCTGGCCACCGCGATCATCGACTGGTCGATCCAGCAGGGCGTGGGCTACAGCAAGTTCGTGAGCTTCGGCAACGGGGTGGACGTCGGCGTTGTCGACTTGCTGCGCGCGTGGGAAGACGACGAAGAGACCAAGGTCGTCGTGGCCTATATCGAGGGCCTGTCGAACGGGCCGGAGTTCATGGCGGTCGCAAGGCAAGTCTCCGAGAAGAAGCCGATCATCGTGGTGAAGTCGGGAGGCACGGAGGCCGGCGCCCGTGCGGTCTCCTCTCACACGGGAAGCCTGGCCGGCTCTGAGCAGGCCTACAACGCCGCCTTCATGCAGTCGGGGGTCATTCGCGCCCACTCCATCGAGGAGCTGTTCGATCTGGCCGTCGCCTTTGCCTATCAGGGGCCGCCTCGGGGCCGGTCGGTTGGGATCGTCACCAACGCCGGCGGCCCCGGCATTATGGCGACCGACGCCGTCGAGCGGGACGGCCTTCGCCTCGCGGGTCTGGATCAGGAGACGATCCATGCGCTCCGCGAGCAACTGCCGGAGGCGGCGAACTTCTACAATCCGATCGACGTTCTCGGCGATGCGGACGCAGACCGCTATACCTACGCGGCCGAGCACCTGCTGAAAGACCCCAATGTCGACGGCCTTGTCGCCGTGGTGACGCCCCAGGCGATGACACACCCGAAGAAGACGGCGGAAGGGGTCGCTCGCGTTGCCTCTCAGTCGAAGAAGCCCGTGCTCGCGTGCTTCATGGGTGGCAGCGCCATGGAGGGGGCCCTCGAGGTCCTGAACGAGCAGCGCGTCCCCGTCTACCCCTATCCCGAGAGGGCCGTCCATTCGCTCGCCAGGATGGCCGAGTACCAGGAGTGGCTGGAGGAGCCGCCCGACGAGTACATCCGGGTGGTGCCCTACACCCAGGGAGTCCAGAAGGTCTTCGAGGCCGCCCGCGCAGAGGGACGCGTCAACCTGGGAGAGATCGAGGCGCGCGGGGTGCTGAAGGCCTATGGTCTCCGGATCCCCGAGAGCTATGTTGCCCAAAGCGCCGACGAGGCGGCCGAGCAGGCCGAGAAGATCGGCTTTCCGGTTGTGATGAAGATCATCTCGCCGGACATTCTGCATAAGTCCGACATCGGCGGCGTGCGCGTCGGCATCCGGGATCGGCAGGAGGCGGTGGATGCCTACGATCTGATGATGCTGCGGGTGCAGCGCTATGCCCCCGACGCGGTCCTGCGCGGCGTCTTCGTGCAGGAGCTGATCCAGACCGGTCGGGAGGTCATCGTCGGCAGCACCCGCGATCCCCAGTTCGGCCCCCTGGTGATGTTTGGGCTTGGTGGCATCTACGTCGAGGTGCTGAAAGACGTGAGCTTCAGGATAGCCCCCTTGTGCAAGAGGCACGCCCGGCGCATGATCGACGAGATCCGTTCCGCGGCGCTGCTCCGCGGCGCCCGGGGTGAGAAGCCATCCGACATCGACGCTATCGTCGACACGCTGCTGACCGTCTCACAGCTGGTCACCGACTTCCCGGAGATCGTGGAGATGGACATCAACCCATTGAAGGTGGGCGATGCCGGGGAGGGGGCGGTGGCGGTCGACGCGCGGATCACGATTTCGGAACAAGAGCCGGTCGCAGGAGGCTGACGATGGTCACGCTGTACATAAGCTCGAGCGAACCCTACGCGGGCAAGACGCTGACTACAATCGTCCTCGGCATGCGCTGGCAGCGCCAGGGCCGGCGCGTCGGATACATGAAGCCAGTGGGTCTGCTGCCGGTGACTGTGGGAAAAGAGGTGACGGACGAGGACGCGCAGTTCGTCGCGCAGCAGCTCAATGTCACTGCCAGCCCCTCGGACCTGTGCCCTATCCTGATGACTCCCGAAGCCTGTCGCATGAGCCATGAAGAGGCCAGGCGGAAACTGCAGCAGGCCTTTGACGCGGTCTCGAGCGGGGTCGACGTGATGATCGTTTGCGGCACTGGTTCGGTCCTCACCAGGGGGAGCGTCATCGGGCTGAACGGCGTCAGCGTGGCCGAAATGCTGGATGCTAAGGTCCTGCTGGTGGGTCGCTGCGAGTCGCTGTTGGAGGCCGACAGCATCGTGGCCTCTCGACACGCCCTGGGGGATCGGGTCGTGGGCACGATCATCAATCTGGTGCCGCCGCGCCTCAAGGACCAGGTCTGGGATGAGGTCGTGCCCTGTCTCGAGTCCGTGGGGCTGAGCGTATTCGGCCTGATGCCCAAAGACCCCATCCTCCATTCCGTCAGCGTGAGAGAGCTGGCGGAGGCCACCGCGGGTCAGTTCCTGTGCTGCGAGGAGGCGGCCGGGGAACTGGTGGAGAACTTCGTCGTCGGCGCCATGGGTGTGGACCGAGCTCTGCGCTACTTCCGGCGCACGCCCCGGAAGTGCGTCATCACCGGAGGGGACCGCAGCGACATCCAGCTGGCCGCACTGGAGACCCCGACGCGATGCCTGATCCTTACTGGAGACCTCCAGCCGAGCCACACCGTGCTGGCGCGAGCCGAGGAGCTGGGTGTGCCGGTGTTGCTCGTCCCCAAGGATACGCTGATGACTGTGGCGGCCATCGAGGAACTGCTGGGGAAGCTCCGCGTGCGCGAGCCGAGGAAGATCCAGCACGCCGTCGAGCAGTTCGAGGCCCACCTCGAGCTCGCCAAGCTGGACGAGGCGCTGGGGCTGAGCTGATGCGCCGCCGCGGCCGCCCGGCGGAAGGCCGAGCGGTTGCCGTTATCTCGCTGGGCTGTCCGAAGAACCTCGTGGACACCGAGGTGATGCTCGGTTTGCTCCGCGATGCCGGCTTCCGCATTGTGTCTGATCCCAAGCGGGCCGACGTTCTCCTCGTCAATACCTGCTGTTTCATCGGGGCAGCTCGCCAAGAAGGTGCAGAGGCCCTGGCGGAGGCCGCGGAGTGGCGGCGGAAGAGGAAGGGAAGGGCGCTCATCTGCGCTGGCTGCTGGCCGCAGATGGATGTCGCTGCCCTGCGCCAGCGGTTCCCCGAGATCGACGCGTTCATGGGTCCGGGGGATGTTTCCTCCGTGGTCGCTGTCGTCCAGAACGCCCTGGCCGGGTTGGGCACACATCGCCCGCAGTCGCCGCCCTCGGCATATCTCTTCGACGAGGCTGCCCCCCGGCTTCAGGCCACCCCACCGTGGACCGCCTATCTCAAGATCGCCGAGGGATGCAGCCATAGCTGCCGGTTCTGTGTTATCCCACGGCTCAGGGGCCCGTACCGAAGCCGGCCCTTGGAGGCGATCATCGCGGAGGCGCGGCGCCTCGCCGACCGCGGCGTCCGCGAACTCAACCTGGTGGCCCAGGACACGATGGCCTACGGCACCGACACGGGGGAGTGCGACATCGCGGATCTCCTGTCCGCGCTCGCGCAGTTGGACGGCATCCAGTGGCTTCGCCTCCTCTACGGCCACCCCCGCGGCCTTACGCAGAAGCTGATCGACGTGATGGCCGAGCACGACTCGATGTGCGACTACGTCGATGTGCCCTTCCAGCATGCAGACCCGGGCGTGCTCCGCAGGATGGGGAGGCCTGGCGATGGGGAAACCTACTTGGCGCTCATAGAGCGCCTCCGCGCAGCCATGCCCGACATCGCCCTCCGAAGCACGTTCTTAGTGGGCTTCCCGGGTGAGCGCGAGGCCGAGTTCGACCGATTACTTGAGTTCGTGGAGGCGGCACAGCTGGACCGTGCCGGGGTGTTCTGCTATTCGCGTGAGCCCCACACTCCGGCTGCGGAGATGGAGGATCAGGTGCCGTCCGAGGTGGCGGAGCAGCGGTACCACGAACTCATGGTTCTCCAGCAGAAGATCTCTCTCGCCCGAAATGAATCATGGGTCGGCCGCGAGATCGAAGTGCTGGTGGAGTCACCGGGGCAGGGTTCCGCAGAATGGATCGGCCGCAGCTTCCGCGACGCGCCGGAGATCGACGGGACGGTGAAGCTCAGCTCGCAGCGGCCGCTGCGAGCCGGCGACTTCGTGCGGGCCGAGATCGTCGCGGCCGAGCCGTACGATCTGGTGGTAGAGATGGGCGGCCGGGCTAGCCGCGCTGCTCGGAGATCACGCGGTCGAGGTAGGCGACGGTGAACAGGTAGCCCCCGCCGTGGGTCAGAGCATCCTCCGTTCGATGGACCTTGCACCAAAGCACTTCGTTCGTGTCATCGCGACCGACTTCGAGGGAGGCCAGCTCGATGGCGGGCCACTTGTCCCGGATGAACTCCAGCATGTGGAGGGCAAAGGATTCGGCTTGGCTCCTGTCCATGAGCGAACTCCTCGCGGCTACTCGGGCCTTCTCACCCTTCCCCTCTATTCCACCCGGCGCCTGCTGCCCCTGCGTCACGGCTTGGGTCGGCGCGGGCAGTCGGGCTGGCAGGGCGGGTCGGAGACGGGGAGGTCGGCGATCTTGCGGAGGCGGAGGGGGCGATTCGTGAGCCACTCGAAGCCGCGTACGGGGAAGGCTGACTTGGGGTGGATGCGCACGTCACTGTCGGACACCGGCTGGTCCACGACGTAGAGGATGCCGTCCTGGGTCCCGTTGTGGCAGACCGAGACCGGGCTGTCCGTATGACCCACGCCGAGGCCGAGGCAGGTGGGTCTGTGGGAGAAGGCCTCGGCAACGGGGCGGCTGCGGGTGATCGAGCTGCCCACCAGAAGCTCTTCGAGGCGCAAGGGCGAGCCGTGGAACCAGGCCCCGTCGTCGAGGTTGGCCGGGATGTCCGAGACGCTGAACTCGGTGGGATCTTTGCTCCTCACCCGGCTGTGATTCGGCGATGCGCTGAGCAGTTCCTGTCCTGGTGCGGCTGACTCAGCCGTCAGCAAGCGCGGACTGGGGCGTCATTGGTCGGGTCTTAGTGTATGTGGTATAATTGACCACCGAAGGCGTTCTCTGGAGGTATCTCGGCGATGTCGAAGACAGCATCATCGGTCGATATCGCCGAAAATGTGGCCCGGGTCCGGGACCGCATCGCGCGGGCCGCAGAGCGCTGTGGCCGCTCGCCCGAGGACATCAGACTCGTGGCCGTATCGAAGGTCGTCGAGGCCGAGCAGGTCAGGCAGGCCGTGGCCGCGGGAATCACCGACATCGGCGAGAACTACGTGCAGGAGGCGGCCGCAAAGCGGCCGGAAGTCGGCGGCGGGGCGCGGTGGCACATGATAGGCCACCTCCAGCGCAACAAGGCCGGGCAAGCCGTACAGATCTTTGACATGATACAGACGGTTGACAGCCAACGACTCGCCGAGGCCATAGGGCGCCGGGCCGAAGCCGCCGGCCGGACGATGTCCGTGCTGCTCCAGGTGAACACCTCGGGGGAAGAGAGCAAGTCCGGCGTGGCGCCGGAGGAGGTCGAAGGACTGCTCGATTCGGTTCGCGATATGCCCGGCCTAGGGGTCGAAGGAGTGATGACGATCGGCCGGTGGGACCCGGACCCGGAGAGAGCGCGGCCCGAGTTCAGGCTGTTGGCGGAGCTGGCGAGGGAGTTGAGAGATCGCAGCGGGATGGCGATGAAGTGGCTGTCGATGGGGATGAGCCACGACTTCGAGGTCGCCATCGAGGAGGGAGCAAACCTAATCAGGGTGGGAACCGCGGTGTTCGGTCCTCGGCCGAGATAGCCGCAACGCACAGCACAGCGACCTCAGCAGCAATCGATCGTACTAGCATCAACGGGAGGGCTATCGCACATGTTTGGCATCGTAGACAGGATCAAGTCCATGCTGTTCGCGGAGGGGGGGTACGGAGTGGTGCCACTGGAGGAGGACTATGAAAACGGCGCCCCGGCTCCGCGGCGTAGAGAGCGACTTATCAGGCTGCATTCGCGTGCGGGAGAGATATTCATTCGGCGTCCGCGCAACCAGGACGACGCTCGGATCTGTGTGGACTGTCTGCGAAGCCGGCGAGCGGTGGTCGTCAATCTGAAGGAAGTGCAGCCCGAGCATGCGCTGCGCGTGTTCGACTTCCTGGCGGGTGCGACGTACGCGGTGGGGGGACAACTGGAACAGGCAGGCGATGGCGTCTATCTCCTGACTCCGCAGAACATTGGCGTGATGGCGGAGGAAGAGGGAGGCCCGACGACGCCGAATTCAAACGTCTGGCAGGAGATCTGACCGGCCTCTATCCGGTCGCGCTGGCCGCACAGCGAAGGCCTTCTGCTCAGGGCAGGGGGCGGGGAGAGCGTCAACGCCGGAGGTGACCCCTCCGGTCGTTCTCCTCTTGGGAGGACCATTATGCCACGCCAACACAGACTCGGAGTGATCGGGGTCGGCAACATGGGTTCCGCGTTGGTGCGCGGGATTGTCGAAGCCGGCGCGGTGCCGGCCGAGAAGGTCATCGTGGCCGATGTGGATGCGGCGCGGGCCTCCACACTGGCCGGCGAACTCAGCGTGAAGCAGGCCGGGTCGAATGCCGAGGCGGCCGCCGAGAGTGAATATGTCATCGTGGCCGTGAAGCCGAACACATTGCCTCAGGTGCTGGAGGAGATCGGGCCGGTCCTCGACGAGGATCAGACGGTGGTATCCATCGCAGCCGGCGTGACGCTCGCGCGGATCGCCCGGCACCTCGGGCACCACAAGCCCGCCCTTGTTCGTGTGATGCCCAATACGCCCGCCCTCGTCGGCGCAGGGGTGTCTGCGGTGGCCGCGCCGGGAGTGCCGGCCGAACGAGTGGCCGTGCTCAAAGACATGCTGCGCGCGGTCGGCGAAGTCGTGGAGGTGCAGGAAGAGCTCATGGATGCCGTGACCGGCTTATCGGGGAGCGGCCCGGCCTTTGTTTTCTCGATGATCGAAGGGCTTATCGCCGGTGGCGTGACGGCCGGGCTGCAGGCGTCTACTGCCCTGCTGCTGGCCGTGCAGACGGTTTTGGGAGCCGCGAGGCTCATGCAGGAGACCCATCAACAGCCAGGCGCTCTCAAGGATGCGGTTGCGTCGCCCGGCGGGACCACTGAAGCGGGGTTGTCAGAGCTCATGGATGGTGGGTTCCAGGAACTGGTGGAGAAGGCCGTGCGGGCCGCCGCGGCTCGTTCCCGGGAGATCTCCCAAGGGGAGTAGTTGTGAGCCCCGTTCAAAGATTGCTTCTGCTTGTTATCCAGGTGATGATGGCAGCTATCATCGGCAGCGTGATCATCTCTTGGTTGAGGATGTTCCGGGTACGCGTGCCGTATGGCAATCCGCTTGTGCGCCTCATCGAGGAGACAGCCAATCTCCTGCTGCGACCGATTCGGAATGCAATGCCAATGACGGGCGGAGGCCTGGATTTCAGCCCTCTGGTGGCTCTGATCATCCTTTCGATCATGCAGGCCATAGTGCTGAGACTGCCCATCTAGAATCCAGAGTCCAAGGTTGGAGAGCGCTCCTCAAGCTGACTGGAAGTCGGGACTGCGTACCGTCGCCTTTGCACTGCTGGCGGCAGCGATCGTGCTTGGCCTGGTGAGCGGATGGTACATGCCATTTGCGGAGGAGGCCAGGCCCGGCGAGGCGCGGATGCTTGTGCGTGGCGGCGACAGATTCATGCAGGCCTACTACCTCGCGCTCGACGCTGGCTGGGAGGAAGACCGAGCTCGATCGCTACTGCTTCGACGGGCAGGTGAGTTCTATCTCGCGGCAAGGGAGGCGGACCCGGACGATCTGCGAACCAGCCTGTCCGCGGCGCTCGTGCTGTGCGCGCTGGGCCGAAGGATCGAAGCCGCCTCTCGTCTCAGACCATGGGAAAGAGGCCAGCTTCCCGAGCCTACGCGGAAGGCGGTGGGAGCGGCTTACGCGATGGTGCTCTCCGAGCACCCCGCGCCGGAGGCCCTCGAGAACGCTCATGACTATCTCTTCGGCTTGGGACCCGGTCCGCTGCTGATCGCCAACGGGTATCGGGATATCGGAGAGGCGACGCGCGCGGAAGCAACGCTGGCGGAGGCGGCAGCACAGTCGCGCCCGCTTCGTCGGACGCTGATCATTGCAGTCGGAGTGAACGGCGGCATCGTCCTGTGGGGGGTGGTGTGGCTGTTGCAGGCTCTCGTGCGGCGGCGCTCTCGCGCCCCGGCGACAGACTCGGCCCACGGGCCGGCCAGCACTTTGCTGGGCCCCAGGGAGGCAACGGAGGCGTTCATTCTCTGGGTCTTCTTCGGCACAGTGTTCAGCAAGGCACTGTCGTCCCTGCCGGCCGAGGCCGAGGCGTTCGCACTGGCGTCGCCGGCTCCCTCGGTGCTGGCGGCCCTCATCGCCATCGCATGGGTCTGGTTGGCGGCCCCGCGGGGGGCGCGTGTCGGGTGGCGGCTGACCTCACTGCGGTCACGCGTCGCGGCCGGCCTGGCCGGCGCCGGGCTCTCCGTCATACCAGTGCTGCTCATTTACAGGGTCATTCAGGAGAGGTTGGGAAGATCCCCGGCCGATGATCCCGTGCTTCAGTTGCTCACGCTGCCCGAGACGGTGTGGGGGAAGGCTCTCATTGTGGTCGCCGTCGGCATGGTTGCGCCGGCGCTCGAAGAGACCCTGTTTCGGGGGATACTCTTTGGCGGCCTGCGCCGGCGGTGGTCGTTCTGGGCTGCTTCCACGGTGAGCGCCGCCCTGTTCGCCATAGTACACCTCAACGTGGCCGGCTTCGCGTCGTACTTCTTGCTCGGATTGCTGTTCGCCTACCTGTTCGAGCGCACTCAGTCGCTGGCCGCGCCTTGGGCTGCACACGCCGCTTTCAACATGTTCAACCTCGTCATGCTGTTCGCCCTGTTCGGCTGATGAGCAGCAGCTCTTCCGGAAACGAGGAACTGTTCACCATATGGGTGCGTCCGCGTTCGGCGCGTTCGGGCATCGAGCGCGGCAGCGACGGCAGCATCGTCGTGCGCGTGCACGCGCCGCCGGCCGAGGGAGCGGCCAACCGGGAGTGCGAGGCGATTGTCGCCAAAGCGTTGGCGCTGCCGAAGTCGGCCGTCCGCATTGTTCGCGGGCACAGAAGCCGGGCCAAACGGGTTGCGGTGTCCGGGCTTTCGCCGGCCGAGACCCGGGCTCGCCTCGACGCGGCGGCCGGAGGACGGCCCTCGTGAGCGGGAAGGCGGCGGCGCCCTTTGTGTCGGTGGTGATCCCTGCCTATAATGAGGAAAAGCGGCTGGGGCCGACGCTGGCGAGGATCAAGGAGTATTTGGCGGCGCAGGACTACAGCTCCGAGGTGCTGGTGGTGGACAATGGGAGCCTGGATCGGACGATCGAAGTGGCGCGGGAGGCGGGGGTGGAGGTGATCGAGGAGCCGCGCCGCGGGAAGGGCGCGGCCGTGCGAACCGGCATGCTGGCAGCGCGGGGCGAGTATATTCTGTTCTCGGACGCGGACCTTTCGACGCCGATCGAGGAGGTCGAGAAGCTGATGGGAGAGCTGCGGGCGGGCGCGGATGTGGCCATCGCTTCTCGCGGCCTGCCGGAGTCGAACCTGGTGAAGCGACAGCCCTGGTACCGGGAGATGGTGGGCAGGGCCGGCAACGTGCTGGTGCGGCTGGTCGCGGTGCGCGGGATAGCGGATACGCAATGCGGGTTCAAGGTCTTCCCGAGAGAGGTCGCCCGGCGGGTCTTCCCGGCGCAGCGGATGACGGGCGCGGCCTTCGACGTCGAGGTGCTGTTCATCGTGCGGCACGCGGGATGGAAGATCGCCGAGGTACCGGTCACGTGGATAGACTCGCCCGACACCCGCTTCAGCCGCGTGCGCGACTCCCTGGACGCTCTGAAGGACCTCGCGCGCATCCGGGTCAACTGGCTGCTGGGACGGTATCGGCTATGAAGGTTCTCGTTACCGGTGCACGCGGGATGCTCGGCCGCGACCTGTGCGAGGCGCTCTCAGGCCGCCAGGAAGTTGTCGGGGTCGACCTCGAAGACTTCGACGTGACGGTCGAGGCCGCCGTTCGAGACGCGCTCGCCGCGGCCAAGCCCGAGGCCGTTGTTCACTGCGCGGCCTGGACAGACGTAGATGGCTGCGAGCGCGACCCAACCCGCGCATTCCAACACAACGCTCAGGGCACGTGGAACGTTGCGGCCGCGGCCGCGGAGACCGGCGCGGCCGTGGTCTACATGAGCACCGACTACGTGTTCGACGGCAAGAAAGGTGAGCCGTATACCGAGTTCGATGCCCCGAATCCCCTGAACGTCTATGGGGCATCGAAGCTGGCCGGCGAGGGCGCGGTCCGGGACCTCGTGCCGCGTCACTACATTGTGCGCAGCGCCTGGCTGTTCGGCGCGGGCGGGGAGAACTTCGTGTCGACGATCCTGAAGGCCGCGGCCGACCGCGATGAGATCAGGGTCGTGGGCGACCAGTTCGGCTCGCCGACCTACGCTCGCGACCTAGCGGACGCCATAGCCAATCTCGTGCTATCCGAGCGGCTCCTCCCAGGGACCTATCATCTGGTAAACTCCGGGGTCTGCTCCTGGGCCGAGCTGGCCGCAGAAGCGCTGACTGCGGCCGGCAAGAGCGTGCGGGTGGAGCCGATAACCTCAGCCGAGTGGCCCAGCCCAGCGCCGCGGCCGGCGTATTCGGCGCTGCGCTCTCGATGGCTGGAGCTTCAGAGCATCCCCGCTCTGCGGGACTGGCGAGAGGCGGTCAGGAGTTATCTCGAGGAAGCTGTGTGATGGCGAAGATGAGCGACTATCAGAAGACTCTGAACCTTCCTAAGACCGACTTCCCTATGCGGGCCAACCTGCGAGAGATGGAGCCTCGCATTCAGCAGTTCTGGGAAGAGATCGACCTCTATCGCAAGGTTCAGGATCTCCGGAAGGGCGGCCCGCAGTACATCCTGCACGACGGCCCGCCTTTCTCCAACGGTGACATTCACCTGGGCCAGGCGCTGAATAAGGTCCTCAAGGACGTTGTCGTCAAGTACAAGACTATGCGCGGGTTCGATTCGCCCTTCGTGCCCGGCTGGGACAACCACGGGCTGCCGACCGAGATCGCCGCCATTCGCACCTTCGACATCGACCGTCACCAGATCGACCCCGCGGAGCTTCGCGAGCGGTCCGCGGAGACAGCGCGCCACTACGTGGGTGTGCAGCGGGACCAGTTCCGGCGCCTGGGTGTTCGCGGGGACTGGAGTCATCCGTACCTGACGATGGACCGGGAGTACGAGGCCTCGGTCCTGGAAACATTCCAGAGGTTTGTGCAGCGGGAGTGCGTGTACCGGGGTCTGAAGCCCGTCCACTGGTGTCCCGAATGCGAGACCGCGCTGGCCGATGCGGAGCTCGAGTACGCCGAAGCGGCGTCGCTCTCGGTGTACGTGCGATTCCCCGTGGTCTCGCTGCCATCGGAGGCGCTCGGGGACATACCCGTGGTGGGGGCCGTGTCCTTTGTGGTGTGGACGACGACGCCGTGGACGCTGCCGGCCGATGTTGCGGTTGCGGTTCATCCCGACCTCGAATACGTGCTTGTGAAGACGCCGGAAGAGTATCTGGTCACCGCCAGAGGTCTCATGGACGACACGATGGAGGCGCTGGGCGTCGAGGACCATGAGGCGGTGTCGTCGGCCAAAGGGGCCGCCCTGGAAGGTGGAAAGCTTCGCCATCCATTCGAGGACCGCGAGGTGCCGGTGGTTCTCGCTGATTACGTCACACTCGACCAGGGCACGGGATGTGTTCACACTGCCCCCGGGCACGGCCGGGAGGACTTCGAAACCGGTCAGAAGTACGGGCTTCCCACGCTCCAGCCTTTGGATGCGAGGGGCGTGTTCACGGCCGAGGGAGGCAAGTTCGCGGGGCTGTCCCACACGGCGGCAGACCCGAAGATTGTTGAGGAGATGGAGAGGCGGGGCACGCTGCTGAAGTCCGGGCACTACCAGCACCAGTATCCGCACTGCTGGCGCTGCGACTCGCCCGTGATCTTTCGAGCGACACGGCAGTGGTTTGTGGACCTTTCGAGATTCACGGCCCAGGCGCTCGATGAGGTGGAGCAGGTCGTGTGGATACCGCCGTGGGGCAGACTCCGCATCGGAGGCATGATGGAGGAGCGCCCCGATTGGTGTATCTCGCGCCAGAGAGTCTGGGGGATACCGATACCGACCCTGTACTGTGAAGACTGCGGTCACGAGCTCTTGAGCCTGGACGTGATCGGCCGTGCCGTCGAGATAGTGCGGAAGGGCGGCGCGGCGGCCTGGCACAGCATACCCATTGAAGAGGTCGTTCCTGCGGGTACCTCGTGCGAGCAGTGCAGGGGTAAGCGGTTCAGGCGGGAGCGCGATATCTTCGACGTGTGGTTCGAGTCGGGCTCGAGCCATGCTGCGGTGCTGAAGACCCGTCCGGATCTCCGCTGGCCCGCCGACTTGTATCTGGAGGGCCACGATCAGTACCGAGGCTGGTTCCAGCTGTCGCTGTGGAACGCGCTCATCAGCCAGGGGAGGAGGCCCTACCAGACCGTTCTCACAACCGGGTTTGTCCTCGACGCGCAGGGCCGCAAGATGTCCAAGCGGCTGGGCAACGCCATCGATCCCCAGGAGGTCGTGCGGGATCTGGGCGCGGAGATCCTGCGGCTGTGGGTTTCGTACATAGACTTCAAGGAAGACATGCCGACGGGCCGCGACATCTTCAGCCAAGTGGTCGACGGGTATCGGCGGCTGCGTAACACGCTCCGCTTCATGCTCGCCAATCTGTACGATTTCGAGCCCGGCCGAGACACGGTTTCGAAGGCGGAAATGCGGGAAGTCGATCGCTGGGCGCTCCACCAGACGGAGCGGCTTCTGGAGCGCGTGAGGCGAGCCTACGACGAGTTCGAGTTCCACCAGGTGTACTATCGGGTACACGAGTTCTGCGCCGTGCAATTGAGCCAAATCTATCTTGACTTGCTAAAGGACAGACTCTATACTTACCCGCCAAAAAGCCGGGGCCGGCGTTCCGCACAGACGGCTCTCTGGGTGTTGCTCACAACGATCTCGAAGGCACTCACGCCGATCCTCAGCCACACGACCGAGGAGGTCTGGCAGCGCCTGCTCGCCTGGGAAGGAAAGGAGGAGAGCATTCAGCTAGCCGACTGGCCGGACCTGTCGGAGTGGCGTGACGGCGAACTGGGGGAGCGGTGGCACAAGACAATCGTGCCCTACTTCGAGCAGGCCGACCGAGCTGTTGAGCACTTTCGACAGCACGGTGTGATCCGCCAGCCGATGGAGGCCGAGCTCACGCTCTACTGCGGCGAGCAGCACTGGAAGCGCCTGCTGGGCGCCCTCGGCCAAGACGATCTCGCGGCCGCCAACGGAGTGTCGCAGGTCAGCTACGGAGGGCCGATCGATGCTGCGCCGGCTGATGCCTACGAGGCGGACGGCGATCAGCCCATGCGCATCGCGGGTAGGTGTCTGGAAGCGGCCAGGTGCGAGAGGTGCTGGCGCCGACAGGACTCTGTGGGCGAGGACGCACAGCATCCGGGGCTTTGCGCTCGGTGTGTGGAATATGTGACTGCGTGACGCAGCCCTGCGTTTGGTTGGGCGGACGCGGGGTAATACTAGTAAGCGTCCATTATCCCGGCAGAGAACTCGGGTGGAGCGAAAGGACTGGATGGGCAATGGCCGTGAAAGCTGCGGTCAAGAGCAAGGCGAAGAAGAAGCCGAGGAGCGAGGCGAAGGCGAAGGTCAAGGTCAAGGGGGCTCGAAGGAGGGCCGCCGGGCGCAGAGAGAAAGCTCGCTCGCAGGATATGGAGCAATTCCGCGAGCAGCTGCTGGCGGAGCGTGCACGACTCGAAGAAGAACTGCACGAGATCGAGAGTCGCGCCGCCCGTGTCGACGAGTCAGACCGCGCCAACGAGCTGTCGGCTTACGACGACCATCCTGCGGACCTCGCGTCCGAGACTTTCGAGCGCGAGAAAGACCTGGCAATCGGGGAGAGCGTGGAGCACATGCTCCACAAGGTCATCAACGCGCTGGAGAAGATCGATCGAGGCACCTACGGGCTGTGCGACGCCTGCGGGCGGCCCATCAAGAAGGCCCGTCTCAAGGCCCTGCCATTCGCCACGCTGTGCCTGGCGTGCCAGGACAGACTGGAGAGCTAACGGTGAGGGCGATCGCCGAGAGGCGACGCCCTCTCCTTTTGTTTATCGCCGTTTCCCTCGCTGCTTTCGGCCTCGACCAGGCCACCAAGGCCGCTGCCGAGCGACACCTCCAGCTCGGCGTGCCCGTCCCGGATCACGGACTGCTCCAGCTCAGCCTTGAACACAACACTGGCTCTGCGTTCAACCTCATCAGCCAGAGCTGGATCCTCACTGCTGCAAGCGCTGCTGTGTGTGTGGTAGTATTGGCGTACGCTCTTGCCGGCGGCCTGGCCGGGGCCCCGGGGCGGGCCGCCGCTCTGGGGTTGATAGTCGGCGGGGCCCTTGGGAACCTCTGTGACCGGCTGCGTACCGGAGGGGTCATTGACTTCATTGATGTCGATATCTGGCATTGGCCGATCTTCAACGCCGCAGATATCGCGATCACCGTCGGCGTTGGGCTGCTGGCGGTGGAGATACTCCGTCGGCGTCGCCACAGCTAGGTTGTGCTGATGCATCGCATACTATTCCGAATTGGGCCAGTTCCGATTCACAGCTACGGCACGTTGCTCATGGTCGGCTTCGTGGCCGCCATACTCCTGTCGCGCCGCGAGGCGCGGCGGCTGGGGCTGTCTCCCGATGTGCCGCTCGATCTGGGCCTATGGGTGCTGGTGGCCAGTGTCGTCTTTGCGCGCGGCTTGTACGCGGCCCTGGACTGGAGCTACTTCGCCGACCATCCGCTCGACATTCTCCGCGTGTGGCGCGAGGGCGGCTTGTCGTTTCATGGGGGGCTGCTGGGAGGTTTGCTCGCGGGATTGCTGTTCGCGTGGCGGCGAGGACTCTCGTTCTGGCTGCTGGCCGACATGGTCGCGCCGGGCCTGGCGCTCGGGTACGCCATTGCGCGCCTGGGCTGCCTTCTGAACGGCTGCTGCTACGGCGTGACCACTGATCTGCCGTGGGGGATACGGTTTCTGATCTGGCCCGACTCGGAGATCAAGACCGACCCGAGCCATCCAACCCAGATCTACTCAGCGTTTGGGAGCCTGGCGATTCTAGCGGTGCTGCTGGGCGCCCGGAGCCGCCTCAAGGCGCGCGGACAGCTATTCCTGCTTTACCTTCTGCTCTACGCCCCCATGCGGGCGGCCGTCGAAGTTCTGCGCAAAGGGGTCACGGCACGGGTCCTGTTCGACGGGCTCACCGAGGCCCAGATGGCCAGTTGTGTGATCTTTGCGCTGGCGCTGTTCGGATTCATCGTTCGCGGCCGGCGGGCCGTGTGCGAGGCCGCCGCCGACCAAGGGCGACGGCCGCAATGACGAAGGAGAGAGCATACCTCGACGTCGGCCCGAAGGCCGCCGGTCACCGGCTCGATGCTTTCCTTGCGGCGAGCATCGGCTCCCTGACGAGGTCTCAGGCCGAGCGGCTTGCGAAGTCCGGACGAGTCCGAGTGGACGGCCGACCGGCCGCGCCCGGCCGCCGCCTGAACGCCGGAGAGCGCGTAGAGGTATCGCTGCCGCCGCCGCGCCCCTCACGCGCTCAGCCCGAAGAGATCCCACTCGACATCTTCTTCGAAGACGAGCACATCGTAGTCGTGAACAAGCCCCGGGGCATGGTCGTTCATCCAGGGGCCGGGCGCCATTCAGGTACGCTCGTGAACGCGCTACTGGCGCACACAGGTGTGCTTGCGCAGGGGGCCGGGCCGCAGCGCCCCGGCCTCGTGCACCGTCTCGACCGCGATACGACTGGCCTGCTCGTGGCGGCCAAGACGGATCAGGCTTTCGAGAACCTGGCAGGCCAGGTCCGCCGACGGGAATTGGAACGGCACTATCTGGCTCTGGTGTGGGGGACCATTGAGGAGGATCGCTTGGTGATCGACGCCCCGATAGGCCGACATCTGCGGGAAGGGCTCCGGATGACCGCCGTGCCGAGGCCGACGGCGGGGCGCAAGGTACGTCGTGCCCGCACGGACGTGATCGTGCTGGACCGATTGGGCCCAATGACGCTTGTGGAGGCCAGACTTGGCACGGGCAGAACGCATCAGATACGTGTTCATCTGGCCTACCAGGGGCATCCCGTCGTTGGAGACCCGACATACGGGGTCCGGAGGGCTCGCCGGGAACGGGCGGCGTTGGACTTGAAAGCTCAGCACCTCGTCAAGTCTCTTGGCGGGCAGGCGCTCCACGCGCAGCTCTTGAGGTTCCGCCATCCTGCGACTGGCCAGGAACTGACGTTCACGGCCCCGTTGCCGCCGGACATGGCGGCCGTGGTGGGCCACTTGTCGGCTGCCAGCGGGGGACCGAGGGAACGTCAGGAAAACAGGAAGTAGGGGAAGGTGGCCTGCGAAGAGCTGCCGTAAGAACGGTCGAACGGCAGACACGGCTGGGCACGTGGGGCAAAAGGCAGAAGGCCGGCGCAGACATGCCTGCGCGGCGATCTTCGGAATAGAGGCAGGAGGGCGATCGTGTATCCTGGGGATCTCTACTACAGCGAGACCCATCAATGGGCGCGAGTCGACGAAGGAGTGGCGACCGTCGGGATAACCAATTACGCCCAGGAACAGCTTGGTGATGTCGTCTACGTCGAGCTGCCGCAGCCCGACGAAGAGGCCAAGCGCGGCGAGCCACTGGGCAGCGTCGAGTCCGTGAAGGCCGTCGCCGACGTCAATTCACCACTAAGCGGCCGCGTGATCGAAGTCAATATCGCTCTCGACGATGCTCCCGAGAAGATCAACGAGTCTCCGTATGATGAGGGGTGGCTGGCCAAGATTGAGCTTTCCGATCGGGCCGAGATCCGCTCTCTCATGAGCGCCCAGCAGTACGTACAGCTTCTTCAGCAGTTGGACGAGAACAAGAGCGGCTAGTACCGCGCCTAGGCCAGCGAAACGGGCGAGGCCTCGGCCTCGCCACAAGTACCAGCTAGAGCTGCTAGCTATTCCACTGTGATCTTCCTAGGAGTCGCAGCCTTACTTCTCTCGCTCTTCGCCATCCGTACCTCGAGCACTCCATCTTTCATCGTTGCCTTTGTCCGATCGGTCACCACTTCGGCCGGCAGAGGCAGCAGCCTCTCGTACCGTCGCCAGACCCTCTCCCTCCGGTGGTAGGTCTGCTCTTTCTCCTCCTTCTCCTCTGACATCTCCGCCTTTATCGACAAAGACTCCGGCAGGACCTCCACCTCGAGGTCCTTTCTGTCAACCCCCGGCAGTTCGGCCCTCACGACCACTTCGTCCGCGGTCTCCGACACATCGACGGAGGGCGCACGCACTCCCTCTTGCCTCGCGAGCGGCCGGCCGAAGAACTCGTCGAACACACGGTCGAGGTCAGTTTGCATGCTCATGAGGCTGCGGAACGGCTCCCATCTTCTCAGCGCAGACATTCAACACACCTCCTTACAGCTTTGTTCGCATGGTTCTATTCAGCGCTTGGATAGTAGCCCATTGAGTGGATGACTGTCAAGTACCCTTAGCATACGATTGTGCATTTATTGTGACAAACCGCTCGCCTTGGCAAAGGGTCAGCGCCTACAGGAATGGCCCCGGAGCGGGCGAAATGTCCCTCTGCAACGACACGGGCGGGAGTCGGGCAATGGCGAGACGCGATGGGGTGCCGCTTGTTACTTTGCTGAGTGACCTTGGCACAGCGGACACATATGTGGGAGTGATGAAGGCGGTAATCCTCGGCATCTGTCCGGCTGCACGCATCGTGGACCTCTGCCACGACATCGACCCGCAGAATATCCAGCAGGCCGCCTTTCTCCTGGATACCGCCTGGAGATACTGCCCAGAGGGGACCGTGCACGTTGTGGTCGTCGATCCTGGGGTCGGCAGCGAGCGACGCCTGTTGGCCGTTGACGCGCACAACCACCTCTTTGTTGCACCGGACAACGGGGTCCTGACATACGTGCTGGCCAGTGCTCGAGACTATCGCGCGTACTCGCTCGAACGCCGGAGGCTGTTCTTGCCGGACGTCAGCCAGACTTTCCACGGCAGAGACATTCTCGCGCCGGTGGCCGCTCGGCTCGCTCTCGGCCTTCCGCCGGAGGAGGTCGGCTCCGAGGTGACGGACGCGCTGGAGCGATTCCCGATTTCCCGGGCCGTCATGGACGAAAGCAACCTCGTGGCGCACGTCGTGCACGTCGACCGGTTCGGCAACCTCGTCACCGATCTTTCCGAGGATGACCTGGTCACATGGCAGCGGGAGGTCGGTGCCGATAATTTCGTCATCAAGGTTGGGGACAGCGTGATCGAGGACATCCGCGTGGCTTACGCCGGGGCCGGCCCGGGGGAACTGCTCGCCCTGTTTGGCAGCAGCGGCCGCCTCGAGATCGCGCTTAACCTTGGAAGCGCCTCAGACTGCCTTGGCGTTGGCACGGGCGCAATAGTGATGATCGAGGGCCGGGCGTGAGGGCAAGCAAGCAGCTCCGGCTCGCGGGAGAAGCAGCCTTCGTCGTGACCACGCCGGCCGGGCTGGAGGCGGAGGCGCGGCGCGAGTTGCGTGGTCTCCTGCCCGGTGCCGACGTCCGTCCGATGATGCTGAAGGGCAATATCCTGCTGCTCACCGACCAGCAGGAGGACGAGGTCCTGGCGGCCCTGGCGTCCGCGACCACTCACTACGTATCTCGTGTCGTGCCTGTGCAGGCGTGCGTCTCCGTGTCGCCGGATGCCGGGTGCTTTCCGCAGGTCGCCGAGGTGGCGAGCGGGATCGGTCGCATCGGCGCAGGAGAGACGTTCCTGGTTCGATGCAGCCGACGCGGACAGCACCGCTGGCAGAGCCGAGAGCTCGAGCGCGCGGTGGCCTTTGAAATAGAGCGCCTCACCGGAGGCAAGGGAGACTACGAAGCCGAGCCGGGCTGGCTGGTTGGCGTCGAGGTCTATCAGCAGACTGCGTTCGTCGGCGTGAACCGTCCCGGGGACGTTCTTCGTAAGCCCCTCGGGCGACAGCGCAAGTACGCTCCGGGGAAGCGGCCTCTCAACCGAGCGCAGTGGAAGATCCGCGAGGCCCTGGAGGCGTTCGGGATCGACCTCGATCCGGAGTCCCGCGTCCTCGACCTCGGTTCTGCCCCGGGCGGATGGGTGGCGGTGCTGGCCGGTGTAGCCAAAGAGGTCGTTGCGGTCGATCCTGCGAGGCTGGACCCGCGAGTGGCGGACCTGCCAAATGTTCGACACCTACAGGAGAAGGCCGAGGACCTGGCGGGCCGAGAGGACCTGTTCGGCTCCTTCGACCTGATGACATGTGACATGAACGTCGAGCCCCGGGAGGCCGCCGACGTCATGTGCCGACTCGCGCCGGCGCTGAAGCCGGGAGCACCGGCCATCATGACCGTGAAGTACGTGACCCCGAAGCGAAGGCGGCACGAGCGAGAGGCGGGCCGGAAGCTGGCCGAGCAATTCGAAGACATCCGGTTCAAGCGGCTTCCCCACAACGGCTACGAGACCACCGCGGGGATGGTGAAGAGGACATCGGTGGGCACCGCGAAGAACTAGTGAGACTGTTCACCATCGGCGATCACGGCCGGCGGTCAAGCAGCGACGGAGGAAAGCGCAGATGAGGAAGAAGGTTCGGCTGGGGATCATTGGCGCGGGCACCATTGGGCGCATCCACCTGGAAGCATGTCAGGAATGTACCGGTGTTGAGGTGACCGCCGTCTGTGATGTAGAGAAGCACCGCGCGCAGCAGGTCGCGGATGAATTCGGCGTTTCCCACGTGTTCAGTGACTACAGGAAGTTGCTGAGTGCAGACGTGGCCGAGGCTGTGTCGGTATGCACCCCCAACAACACGCACCTGCCGGTGACATTGGCGGCCCTCAAAGCGGGCAAGGATGTCATGTGTGAGAAGCCGCTGGCGATGAACGCACGGGAAGCCAGGCGGATGGTCGAGGCGGCCAAGAAGGCCCGCAAGATCCTCATGGCGGCGCAGTCTGCCCGCTACACTCGAGCGAGCCGGTTCCTCAAGGAGCAGGCTGAAGCGGGACGCTTCGGTGAGCTCTACTATGGTAAGGCACTTTGGCTCCGCAGGAGCGGGATTCCAAAGGGCTGGTTCCAGGATGCCAAGCAGTCCGCGGGAGGCCCCCTTATTGACTTGGGCGTGCACGCAGTTGACTTGATGTGGTGGCTGATGGGACGTCCCAGCCCCGTCTCCGCCTACGGAGTCAGCTTCGACCACCTCGGCCGGAGCGGGCAAGGTATGGGAGACTGGGGCGTCGGCTGGAACCCCGCCAAGTTCACCGTGGAAGACATGGTGGGCGGCATGATCCGCTTCGAGGATGGCCGCGCGCTCGGCCTCGACATCTCGTGGGCAGCTCACACCGGCGATCTGTATTGGCTGAGGATCTTCGGCACCAAGGGCGGCGCGCAGATCCAGCCCCAAACCGTTGTCTATCGCACTGCCGGCGACACGAAGCTCGATGTGATCCCTCAGTTGGGGCGACAGGACCAGTACGCAGCTGAGAACCAGCATTTCGTGGACTGTATCCGACGCAGGAAGGAGCCGATCTCGCCGGGCTCTCAGGCGGTGGTCGTGATGGAAATGCTCGATGCTGTCGCGAAGGCCGCGCGAACCGGCCGGATGGTGTCGATTCGAACGGGATAGTCGGCGGAGGGATTTGACGCCGGTTTGCTCCTCCGGTATCATGGCGGTCGAGGGGTGAGGGCAGCGGAGGAGCGCGGTGGAGCATCTGTGGGCGCCCTGGCGGATTAGCTACGTGAGCGCTGAGCAGCCTGAAGGCTGCATATTCTGCACGAAGCCTGTGGCCGGCGACGACGAAGCGAATCAGATCCTGCATCGCGGGGATTTGATCTGCATCATGCTGAACGCGTATCCCTACAACACGGGCCACCTCATGATCGCGCCCTATCGGCATATCGCCGACCCGCTGGAACTCACGCCACAGGAGTCCAGCGAGATACTCTACGGCATCCGCATTGCCATAGAGATCCTGCGGGACGCCTTCTCCCCAGAAGGATTCAATATCGGGATGAACGTGGGGCATGTTGCGGGCGCGGGCTACGCCGAGCATGTCCATGTGCACGTGGTCCCCCGCTGGAGCGGTGACACGAACTTCATGGCCGTCACCGCCGATACGCGGGTCGTTCCGGAGGCGCTTGCTGACAGCTACAGACGCCTAAAGGAAGCTCTTGCCAGGAGAGCCGAACAAGCAGGTGACCAGTAGCTCTCTGGCCGCTATCGGGAGCCGAAGATGATGACCTGGCTCAGGTGGGTCTGGCAGGTCATGCGGGAGAACTTCGGCTTTCTCTCCCTGCTGGACATCGCCCTCGTCGCAATCAGCGTCTACTTCGTGCTTCGGCTACTCCGAGGTACCCGCGCGGTTCAGCTGCTGAAGGGCCTGCTTACCCTGGGCGCGCTGATAGTTCTGACACAGAGCCTCAAGCTCTTCACGCTCAACTGGATTCTCAAGCAGGCTCTGCTGCCCGGCGTTATCGCCTTGATCATACTCTTCCAGCCGGAGCTCCGGCTCGCCCTCGAACAGATCGGCCGCGGACATATCTTTGGCGCCGGACTCACCTCGATGCGGCGGGAGCAGATCACGCGGCTGGCCGATGAACTTGTGCTGAGCGCCCGCCAGCTCTCCCGTGAGCGCATCGGCGCCCTCATCGTTGTCGAGCGCGAAGTCGGCCTGAACGACGTAGTCCAGACGGGCCGGCGACTTGACGCTGTGGCCTCGGCCGATCTGTTGCGGACCGTCTTCTACCCCGGCACGCCCCTGCACGATCTGGCCGCGGTGATCCGGGGAGAGCGGCTCGTGGCTGCGGGGTGTCTGCTGCCATTGACAGAGCGGCGCGATGTCCGCGGGCTGCTGGGCACGCGACATCGGGCCGCGCTCGGGCTGAGCGAGACGACGGACGCAGCCGTGATCGTAGTCTCGGAGGAGACGGGCGGGATCTCGTTGGCGGTCGAGGGCCGACTCTACAGCAATCTGACTCCTGACGTGCTCAAGCAGCGACTCCTGGGCATCCTGACGCCCGCCCCTCGGGCGCCGCGCATCAGGCTGGGAAGGCGGAAGGATGCTGCATAGGAACCTTCCGCTCAAGGCGGCCTCGGTGCTGCTCGCCATATTCCTGTGGTTCTGGGTGATAATCAACGAACGGAATCCCATCCTCGATCTGCCGGTCAGCACACCCATTGTTGTCACCAATATCCAGCCTGGCCTGGCACTCCAGGGAAGTCTGCCCGAGGCCGACCTGCGATTGCGAGGTCTCAAACGCGATATGGAGGACATAAGGGACGCGGTCAAGGCAACGGTCTCGTGCCGAGGTTTCGGCGAGGGCGGCCACCGCCTTCCGGTTAGGGTCAAGGCACCTCCGACCGTAACCGTCGTCAGCGTGGACCCACACCGCGTCTCTGTCGTACTCGAGGGCATCGTGTCGGCCCCTCGCCCGGTCGAGCTTCGCCGGACAGGCGATCCGCCGGTCGGCTACGAGCTCATAGACCTGACATACTCTCCCCGCACGGTGCAGGTCTCCGGATCGCGCAGCCGGGTGGATCGCGTATCCCGCGTGCTCGCCACACTTGATCTTGCGCGCGTGGTGCCGGGGGTGCCCGTTTCCTTGTCCGCGCGGCCCCTCGATAGCTCCGGCGAGCTTGTCGACGGCATCTCGATTTCGCCCGGCCAGATCACGGTGAAGACCGAGATGCAGCCGGTCGTTGCATCGAGGACGCTGCCAGTGGTCGTGCGGACGCAGGGGTCACTCTCTCCAGGCCTCAAGCTGGTCTCGGTGGCGGTCGACCCCGCCATGGTCACCGTGCTGCTGCCGGCCAGTCGCGTCGAGCAGGTCACGCACATCGACACCGAGGAGTTGCCGCTGAGCACCGTGCGCGCAAGCTTCACGCGAAGCCTCCACCTGGCCGTTCCCGAGGGGGTCAACCTGATGAGCGACCCGGAGGTGAGAGTGTCGGTGAAGGTGGCACCCGCTTCGCCGCCCGCCAGCGGCACGGGCCAGGAATCCGAGCCTGCGAGCCAGTCAGAGGGCTAGCTTACCGTCGAGCCTTTGGGCAGGGGCCGGTCGGGGGCCACGATGGAGATGCTCTCGTCGTCGCCCTTGACCCAGCCCGCAAGTATCATGCCCTCGGAGCGAACGCCGCGGATTGTGGCCGGCTCCAGATTGGCGACGACGACGACGCTCCTTCCCACGAGTTCCTCGGGCTGGTAGGCGAGCGCGATCCCGGCCACCATGGTGCGCTGCTCGCCGCCGATATCCACCACGAGCTTCAGCAGCTTGTCCGCGTCCGGCACCGGCTCTGCGCTCACAATCTCGCCAACTCGGAGGTCGAGCTTTTGGAACTCCTTGAAGGAAATCACTTGCTGCTCCTTTGAGGCCTTGCCGCGGGCCTTCTGAGGTGTCTGATCGGCAGCTGCGATAGCCGTTCTGCCATGCTCGACCCTCGGGAAGAGGGGCCTGGGTTCGCCCACTTCCTTTCCCCCGGGAAGCAGACCCCATTCGGATGCCTGCGACCACCGTCGCTCCCAGTTGTCAAGCCCGAGCTGGCGCTCGATTTCATCGGCCGTGGCCGGCATCACCGGCGCGACGAGGCAGGCGGCCACTCGGATGGCCTCCGCCGCGGAGTACAACACTTGGTCCAGGGCCTCGTTCTGCCCGGCCTTCGCTAGGGACCACGGGGCCTTGTGGTCCACGTACCGGTTCGCGGAACTCAGGAACTCCCAGATCGCCTCCAGCCCGGATCTGAAGTCGAGCGTTTCGACCGCGCGTTCCCAGGACGCGACCGCCTTCTGCGCGGCCGGATGGAGATCCGGGTCCGGTGGGCTCGCCCGAGGGAGTCGCCCCTCACGATAGCGGGAGATCATGGGCAGAACCCGATGGACCAGATTGCCCAAATCATTGGCCAGGTCGTCCGCATAGCGGCCCAGCAAACCCTCTCCGGAGAACTCGCCGTCCTGTCCGAACGGCACTTCTCTTAGCATGTAGTAGCGTAGCGCGTCGACGGCCGCCGGGCGGCTGCAACCAGTCTCCCCCATGACCAAATCGAGGACCGGGCCGGGCCGCGGCATGGCGCCCCCGCGGGACTTCGAGATCTTCTCGCCGCCCTGGGTCCAGAAGACGTGGGCTACGATGCGGCCGGGCAGCGGAAGGCCTACCGACATCAGCATCGCCGGCCAGAGGGTCGTGTGGAAGCGGACGAAAATGTCTTTGGCCATGACGTGCACATCGGCGGGCCAGTAATGCTCGAACCGCTCGGTATCGTCTGGATAGCCGACACACGTCAGATAGTTGACGAGGGCATCGGCCCAGACGTAAATGACGTGCCCCTCGGACCCGGGAATGGAGGCGGGCAGCGGTATCCCCCAGGAGGACTGCCGGCTGACGCACACGTCCCTGAGCCCGCGCTTGATGAAGGCGACGACCTCGTTCTTGCGAAACTCAGGGAGTAGCCAGCCGGGGTCTTTCTCTATCTGGTCGAGCAGGGGCCGCTCGTACTTGGACAACCGAAAAAAGTGGGCCGGCTCGCTCATCCATTCGACCTTCTTGCCGCACTCTGGATTGGGACAGCGCCCCTCGATCAGCTCCTCCTCGCGGAGGTAGGTCTCGTCGGAGACGCAGTACCAGCCCTCGTACTTGTCGAGGTAGAGGTCGCCCTTCTTGTAGAGGGTGTCGAAGAGCGCCTGCACGGCCTTTTGCTGGCGCGGCTCGGTCGTGCGGATGAAATCGTCGTAGCTGATGCCAAGCTCACGCCAGTCCTGCCGAAATCGATCGGCCATCTTGTCGACGAAGTGCTTGGGATCGATCCCCTGCGCCTCGGCCGCTCGGACGTTCTTCTGGGCGTTCTCGTCCGTGCCCGTGGTGAACAGCACGTCATCGCCGCGAAGCCGATGGTACCGCGCGAGCACGTCGCAGGCGACGGTCGTGTAGGCATGCCCCACCGTCGGCACGTCGTTCACATAATAGATCGGCGTGGTGACGTAGAACTTCACTGGCAAACGCTCCAGATGGAAAGCATCTTCGCCCCCGCCGCGCAGCGGGGGCGAACCATCACTTCGCCCGGAGCCAGGTGGCGTGTATCGCCTATCCGGCTAGCGGCAGGTCGCGCAGTCGCCTGAGGTGCAGGTGTTACAGCTCGAGCCAACGGCGGTGCTGCCCCCGCTCTCATCCTTGCTCCGAGCAGAGAATACCGACATCAGGCGGCGTAGCTTGCCACCGCCGCACTTCGGGCACTTCAACCCTTTGCCGTTGCTGCCCACCCGGCAAAGGCGCTCGATCACGTTCTCGCACTTCTTGCATCGAAACTCGTACAGGGGCATCCCACACGTACTCCCACTCATCTGTACCCGCTGCCTGCAGGTGACTATAGCACCCCGACCGCGGCCGTGTCAACGTGAGACAACGCCGCACACGACACAGCCGCAGTGGCCCGGGGGATCGCAGGCGCGCTGCGCCACCAGTTACCCGGGGAGTGCGGGACAGTGGCGCGGCCCCCTGCCGGCCTGCAGGCGTTTCTCGCTCTTTTCAGAGTCGCCTCGACCGGCGCGGGCGCTGGACCCTAGCGGCCGGAGAGCTGCATGCCGG
>CAZLHI010000013.1:0-69737 GCA_964559435.1 uncultured bacterium
GGCTGGATGAGCCGACCGCGGCCTGGCCCACCGCCTCCCCTGAAAGCACCACGGTTTACACTCTCACGGTGACCGATGATCTCGGGCAGACGGATTCGGACACGGTGACGGTGACGGTCGCCGGCGCGGTGGTGGCGGAGGCCGGTCCGGAGAAGGTGATCGTCTCCGGCGGCGCCGCGACGCTGGAGGGATCGGCCTCCGGCGGAGTGCCTCCTTACGAGTACTCCTGGTCGCCGGCGACAGGGCTGGATGAGCCGACCGCTGCCTGGCCCACCGCCTCTCCTGACACCACGACGACCTACACTCTTACCGTGACGGATGATGTGCGGCAGACCGATACGGACACGGTCACTGTGAGCATGCTGTCCGATGTGTTCGCGGATGTGCCGGAAGACTACTGGGCCGGCGAGGAGATCGCAGCGTGCGTGAACTCTGCCATCGTGCGCGGCTACGATGACGGTCAGTACCACGGCGACTGGCCAATCGACCGAGCACAGATCGCGGTGTACATCGCCGGGGCCGAAGGCTGGGTGCAGACTGACGACGACATGAACACCGCTCCCGAGCTCTTCCCAGATGTTCCGGCGGGCTACTGGGCTGGCAGCGCGATCCAGGCCTGCGTTGATCACACGGTAGTTGCGGGCTATCCCTACCCCGATCCGGACAACCCTGAGGCCACCATCTACCTCTACGCGCCGACTTCGATCGTCACCCGCGATCAAATGGCGGTCTACATGAGCCGGTCCATGGCCGACCCCGTTGGAGAAGAGGGGCTCGCCAACTACGTCCCGACAAACCCCCGCGACTTCCCAGACGTGCCAAGCACCGGCTATGGGAAAGATGGAACCGAGCCCTTCTGGGCCTACAGGCACATCGAATACTGCGTCGAGTACGGGGTGGTAGAGGGGTACGATGATGGCTACTACCATCCCGATTGGGCTGTGACACGAGATCAGATGGCCGTCTACATCGCGAGGGCCTTCGAGCTGAGTCCCTAGCCGTGCTGTAGGGCGGCCATGCGCTAGGCCCTACGTAGCCTCGGCAAAGTAGGGAAGCATCGCCGCCGGCCGTTCTTGGTGAGTGGAGCGGGACCTCCGCGTCCTGCCGTTCTCGTTGGGCAGGTCAGGTTGAGTCGGGCTCGCCGCAGAGCAGATCGCGGACCTCTTCCGTGGTCTTGTGCCGGTAGTCGCCGAGTTCGATTGACCGGCCGACCCTGGCCACCAAACGGCCGACATAGCCCACCAGCCCGTACTCTTTGATGCACTGCACGGAGCCGATGCAGAGGCCCCGCCATGCGTCATCGCCGAAGAAGCCGTCGTCACACGGGAAGCTCTCGCACTGCCAGCAGCCGTCGAGATCCTTAGCAGTGCAGCAGGCGCGCTGGTGGCAGTCCTTCGAGCCGCCGCCGTTCCTGCATCCCGCGCACCCCTCCCTGTCTGCGGTGGCGTGGACGCAGAGGCCGCATAGCAGACCGCAGTAGGCGACCGTCTGGACGAGGCCGTTCTCTGTCACGTCAGGTTCGTGCGGCATGGCATCGCCCCGGACTATGTCTCTGGACGGTTGAGACGGGGTGGAGGCTGTCCCCTGCGCCGCTCATAGGCGCGGACGACCCTCGCCATGAGCCGGTGCGGATCGGGATCGAAGACCAGCTTTGCGCCGGTCTTCTTGTTGATGATCTCGAGAAGCTCGTCCACGTGGTCGGCGACGCCGCCGGTCTCGGAGAGCACGCCGATGACCTTTCCCTCGTCATAGGCGATGGCGAACTCACCCAGCGTGCCGGAGCGGCCGCCGATGAGGATGACGATATCGCATGATCGAATGCCGGTGACCTCGCGGCCCATCAGTCCGCTGCCGGTGTAGACCATGACGTCGAATTCGTCGTAGGGAGAGTTGTATCGGTCGATGTGCTCGTACAGGTCCAGCGCGGGAGAGATGCCGGCCGTCAGTCCTCCCGCTTGTTTGCATCCGCAGACTGCGTCGTAGGGCAACCCCGGGCAGGCGCCCGTCACCAGCACACAGTCATGTTCGGCGATGGCGCGGCCCAGCTCGCGGGCGCGCTGCCGAGTGTCCTTCCTCATGCGGCCTCCGGCCGATCCCATCACGCCGATCTGAACCTTCACTGTGGCCTGCCTCCCGGCGAAGCTCCGAGTTGCGGCCGCCGCGGCCCCGCGGCGGCTCGCGGAAGGCCTTCGACGGCCGGTTTATGCTAGACCTCGATGGAGGACGACTTCGATTTCTTCTCGACCTCGTCTCCCGTGACCTCTCGGCCGCGCTTGGTGGAGAGGTAGATGCCCTCGCTGATCTTCATGGTCGAAAGGGCGAGGCCGGCCGAATCCACGAGAGGAACGCGGCCCTGGAGCGCCGCGACCCAGTGGGCCTGCGCGCTGTCGTAGGCGTCGGTGTCGGGGATGCAGCGGCGCCAGCGAACGTCGGCGCTCTTTAGTTCGAAGGTGGCGTCCATCTCCATGTCGGCGACAGTGCTGTGCAAGGAGAACGGGCTGAGGCGAATCCCGCCCTTCGAGCCGTGCAGTTCGCTCGCAGGGGGCTCGCCCATGTTCATCGCCCAGCTCTCCTCGATGAAGAAGGTGACGCCACCGGCCAGCCGCAGGAGGCCGACGCCCAGCTCCTCGACATCGTAGTTGGAGTTCTTCCGGCGGTCCTCGTACATCGGGATCTCCTGGTGCGTCGCGCCGCTGATCGTCTCAATCGCCGGATTGTCCAGCAGATGGAGAATCTGCGCGATGTGATAGACTCCCATGTCGAAGAGCGCGCCGCCGGCCGCGATGCTCTGCTGGACGAAGGCGCTCGTGCCGTAGCCGTCCACATAGGGACGGTTGCGCCGGCGGAAGCCGATTGACTTTGCGTAGTAGGGCTTACCGAGGTAGCCTTCCTCGATCAGCCGGCGCGCCGCCTTCGTCTCGAGCGTGAACAGCGTAAACAGCTGGATGGCCAGCATCTTGCCGGTTCGCTCGGCCGCGGCGATCATGTCCTTGCCGTCGGCATAGGAGCCGGCGATGGGCTTCTCGCAGTAGACGTGCTTGCCGGCCTCGAGCGCGGCGATGGTCACGGGCGCGTGGAGGTTGTTATGCAAGCACACGTCGACCGCCACGATCTCGTCCATCTTCAGCAGCTTGCGGAAGTCGGTGAACGTGTGCTTGATGTCGTACTCCTGCGCGGTCCGTGCGAGAGCCGCCTCGTCGATGTCGGCGGCGGCAACGATCTCGACGGGAAGCTTCTGGTAGCGGCGAAGATGCATGTTGGCAATCTGCCCACACCCGATGATTCCGATCTTCGGTTTGTCAGCCATATCTCACCTCGCCTCGGTTCTCATCAACTGATCATGGTCTCGAAGAGCGCAGTGTACATCCGCAGCACCTTCTCCGGGTCCGGGCCGCTGTAGGCGCTCTCGTTCGCGACGTAGCGGTCGTAGCCGTCCTGCTTCAGCAAGCGAAACCATTCGTGCCAATACTTCAGCTCCGTCGGCCGCTCCATCGCGTGGATGTGGATGGAGGTCAGGTGCGGCCGCACCATGTCGTAGAACGGCTTGATGGATTCGGCGCCGGCCGGCAGCGTATACTTCCAGTCCTTGCCGACAGGCCACTGGCCGTTGTAGACGAGCCCGACGTTGGGGAGATCGACCTGCTTGACGACCTCCATCGAGTAGTGCGGGTCGGTGAAGCTGCTGTGCATCTCGATTGACACCGCGATGCCCTCGCCCGCGTACTCGCCGAGTTCCCTGATGCAATTCGCGACATTCTTGACCACCTCGCCGCGCTTGCTCTCCTCCTTCGGCAGGATGTCGCCGAGCACGCGCACGTGATCGCAGCCGATCTCGCGGGCCATGTCGATGACCCGCTTCACGCGCTTGACCGACTCGGCGCGCTCGTTCGCGTCGGGCGAGTGGAACGTCTGGCAGCTCGTGAGCGATCCGTACTTCAGCCCGGCCGCGTCGAGCTTCCGCTTCACCTCGTGGAATCGCTCGGCGGGCGTGTCCCACTCCAGGCCGTGGGGCTGATCGAAGTCCATGAGGAACTCGATGTAGGGATAGCCCGTCTTCTGGCACATCGCTATCAGGTGCTCCAGGTCCCACTTCTGGGCCACCTCATAGGTGTTCAGAGTCCACTTCACGTGACACCTCCTCACAGTCGTTGTGCGCGGATTCGGGGTCGGGTTGGACTCCTCCTTTTGGGCGTTGCACGCGGATTTGGAGGCCGCCCGGCCGGTAGTCAAGCAGTCAAGGCTTGTCGCAGCGGATCAGCATTGCTAGAATCCGGCGGGAGGTGGCGCCATGCCCTTCTGCCCGCAGTGCAGATTCGAGTATACCGCCAGCGTCTCGCGGTGCCCCGACTGCGGAGCCGAGCTCGTTGATTCCCTGCCGGCCGAGGAGCCAGCGGCCCAGAGCGACTTCGCCGAGGTCGAGCTGTGCGTCGTTCCCGACGAACTCCACGCGACGCTCCTGCAGAACACTCTCGCAGGACAGGGCATCCCGTGCCGGCTGCGAAGCGCCTCGCCATTTGCGAGGCCGTTCGACGTTCCTGGCCTACGCCCGACCTTCGGGCTCGAGGCTTCGACGGCCATTCTGGTGAAGCGCTCCGACCTCGAGAGGGCCCGGGTCGTCTACGAGGACTTCGAGCGCTACGGCAGCGCCGAAGAAGCCGAGGAAGACGAGGCCGAGCCGGCCGACTGACAGCCGAGCCGAAGCACATCCGCCAATGGAGGAGGCATGACCGACCGCGAGCGCGTGCTCGCCGCGCTGGCCCATAGGGAGCCTGACCGCGTCCCGATCGACCTGGGAGGGACCGAGTCGTCGGGGCTGACGGCCCCCGCCTACAACAGCCTCAAGCGCCACCTTGGGCTGGCCGAGGGCTGCCGCGTGTTCGAGCCCTACCAGCATGTCGCGCTGGTCGAGGACGAGATCAAGGACCGCTTCGGCGTTGCGACGTACCCCGTGATCGCCGAGCCGCGGCGATGGCGGCCGGCTAGACTCCCCGACGACAGCCCGTGCGAGGTGCCGGAGGGGTGGCGGACCGTCACCCGGCCGGATGGCTCCGAAGAGGCAGTCGATGCCTCGAGCGTGGTCATCGGCCGGCGGGCGGGGAGCGGATTCCACTTCGATCCGGTCAACCCGCCGATGGCCAGTGTCGAGTCGATGGCGGAGATCCCGAAGCACCGCGCGGCGATCCACAGCTTCGACGCGCCCGCCTTCGCGGACGAGAGCGTGGAAGAGCTGGCGGCCCGCGCCCGCAGGCTGCGGGAGGCCTCCGAGCGGGCCGCGATTCTCAACTTCCAGGCCCACATTCTGGCGGCCGGGCAGCTCCTGCGCGGGTTCGAGAACTTCATGTCAGACCTCTTGCTGAACACGAAGCTGGCGGAGGCGCTCTTGACGGAGCTGGTGGACGGCTACTGCGAGCGGGCGAACGCGCTCTTCCCCGCGCTGAACGGCCTGGTCGATGTGATACTGGTGAACGACGACCTCGGCACCCAGGCCGGGCCCATGCTGTCGCCGGAGGTGTACCGGGCGCGGATCAAGCCCCACCAGCGTCGGCTGTTCTCCCATCTCAAGTCGATCAGCGGCCGTCCGCTGCTGCTGCATTCATGCGGCTCGGTGCGGTGGGCCATTCCGGACTTGATCGAGGTTGGCATCGACGCGCTCAATCCGGTGCAGGTGTCAGCGGCCGGGATGGACTCGGCCGCGCTGAAGCGCGACTTCGGCCGCGACATCGCCTTCTGGGGCGGGGGCTGTGACACCCAGCACGTGCTCAACCGCGGCACGCCGGCCGAGGTGAGGGAGGAAGTGAAGCGGCGCATTGGCGACCTCGCGCCCGGCGGCGGCTTCGTCTTCTGCCAGGTGCACAACATTCAGCCCGAGGTGCCACCCGAGAACATGGTCGCCATGCTGGAGGCGGCCGCGGAGTTCGGCGGTTAGTGAGGCGAAGCCGCGCCCGCCTCAGACGCGCAGGCCGGGCGCGCCGAGTTCGATGAAGGCGTCGAGCATGAGGCGCTTGGTTTCGTCGGGCACCCCGATGGCGTCGCCGTCGCCGTAGTCGCCGAGCACGAACCCTCCGTCGGGCGTCCCCCACCGGTCCAGCAGCAGCGCGGCCTCCTCGCGAATCGCCCGCGCGTTGGCTCGGGGGAGGGTGGCCTGGATGTCGCAGAGGCTCTCGAAGCAGATGCGGCCGCGGTAGCGCCGGCCGATCTCCTCGATGCCGAGATTGCGCGGCTGCTGGAGGTTGACAACATCGAGGCCGCAGTCGATCCACTCGCCGATGACCTCGTTGACGTGCCCGCAGGAATGCATCCAGGCGTGCATGCCCGCGTCGTGGATGGCGTCGAAGAGACGCCGGTAGCGCGCCTTGAAGAACTCCCGCCACATGGGGAGGCCGAGGAAGGCCGCCTGCTGGGTGCCCCAGTCGTCGGTCATGGCGAAGCCGTGCACCCGGCCGCGGAAGCGCTTCCCGATCTCGCGTGCCACGCCGATGGGATACTCGAGCACGCGGTCCGCGAACTCGTGCACGTCGGCCGGCCGCTCGTGCATGTCTACGAACAGCTCCGGCATGCCGTGCAGGAAGTGCATCCGCTCGAAGAAGGTGAAGCCGCAGCCGCCCAGCACGTACTTGTCGCCCGCGCCCTCCAGGTCGCGGGCGGTCACCTCATAGCGCGCCTCATCGGCCGAGTCCGGCCAGAAAATCTCCTCCATCTGGTCGAGGGAGGAGAGCGGGTGGCCGGTGGGCTGGCCCATGTTGACGATGCCGCTGCCCTCCGGCGGCGTCTCCCAGACGCAGTCCCATTCATCGGCGTTGGGCTGGGAGGGCTGCCAGCCGGCCGCCGGCCCTACGCCGGCGCAGTAGGTGTCATCGACGTCGAGCGCGGCGAAGCGGATGGGAATGCGCTCCGGGCGCTCGAACTCAACCGCCCGCCTGACGATCTCGTAGCTGGTCATGGATGCTGAACCGAAGAGCAGCGTGGGCCGAAGGTCAGAGCTTCGCGAGGTGCTCGCGCAGGAACTTGGCGGCTATCACGATGTCGGCCGAGGGGTCTTCGCCGACCTCGCGCTCGATGGTGAGGTAGCCGTCGTAGCCGATCTCCTTCAGCGCGAGGAGGTACTCCGGCCACGGCACCTCGCCCTCGCCCAGCGGCACCTCGCCGCGGTTGGGGCCGGGGCCGATGCCGTCCTTGGCATGGGTGTGGACGATAAACTCCCCGAGGTCATAGGCGCCCTGGAGCGGATCGAAGCCGCCCATGACCATGTTGGCTGGGTCGTAGTTCACTCTGATGGAATCGGTCTTGAGGCCGCGCAGGAACTGGGCCAGGGCCGCGCCGGACTCGGGGCCGGTCTCGCTGGCGAAGGTGACGCCGATCGCGTCGCCGTGAGCGCCGATCTCCTCCAGCGCCTCGGTGGCGATCTTCCATCCGGGATCGTCTGGATCGGCGGGGAGGCGGCCGATGTGGGAGGTGAACACCTTCACGCCCATTGAGGCCGCCATGTCCATCATGCGCTTAGTCTTGGCGACATCCTCCTCGATATGGTCGGGCTTGACGAAGCCGCGGCCGAGGTCGCCGCAGAGGGCGGAGATCTCCAGCCCCAGCTCCTTCAGCTTGGCGAGCAGGGCCTTCTTCTGATCTTCCGTGGTCAGGTCGGGATCGAGCTCGCCGACCGGATGGTCGGGGTCGTAGTAGGTGAGGTTGGTCGCCCAGATCTGAACGCCATCGACCTTCAGCGCGGCCGATGCCTCAAGCGATTCGTCGAAGGACTTCCGAAAGGATGTCGTCATTGCGCCGATCTTCATCGCGGTTCTCCCCTGAGAGACTGGCAGTCTACTTCTCATCCTCAGCACAATCCCCTTCACCGCGCTGCCTGTTACAGAAACCGGATGGGCGCAAGGAGCTGGCCGCGCGGCCGCCAAGACTACCTCCGCTTCGGAAAGCGGGAGAGGACGGGCATGGAGTATCGAGACTTCGGAAACACGGGACTGCGGGTATCGGAGATCGGGCTGGGAGGCGGGCCGCTGGGGATCGACGCGGAGGCCGACTACGCGCCCCTGCTGAACCGGGCGCTGGAGCTGGGCATCAACTTCTTCGACTCGGCCGACTTCTACAGCAGCTACCGCAGCGAGGAGTGGCTCGGCAAAGTGCTCTCGCCCCATCGCGACAAGGTGGTCATCGCGACCAAGTTCGGGACCATTCCCGGCAAGGGCAAGGACTTCAGCGTGGGGCACATGCGGCGGTCGCTGGAGGACAGCCTGCGGCGGCTGCGCACGGACTACATCGACATCTACCAGCTCCACAGCCCGGCGCCGGCGGTGCTGGAGGACGAGGAGCTGCTGGCCGCGCTGCAAGCGGTGAAGAAGGAGGGGAAGATCCGCTGCTACGGGCTCTCCACCGAGGGGGGCCAGCGGGGGATCGACGCGATCGACAAGTGGGGCGTGGACTCGGTCCAGATCACGTTCAACCTGTTCCACCAAGACCCGGCCGAGCGGTTCTTCCCGGAGGCCGAGCGGAAGGGCGTGGGGGTGATCGTGAAGTCGCCGCTGGATTCGGGGATTCTCGGGGGCGACCTCGACCCGGGCAACCCGAGGAAGCTCGACGATGCGCGGGAGCGCTGGGGCGAAGAGGAGACGGCCCGCCGCCAGCGGCTGTTCGAGGAGGTGAGGTTTCTCGCCGAGGGGACCGGCCGGACCTGGTCGCAGGCGGCGCTGCAGTTCGTGCTGTCCTTCGACGGGGTGTGCGCCGCGATCCCCGGCACGACCTCGGTGAAGCACCTGGAGGACAATGCGTCGGCGGCCGGCGGGCGGCTGACGCTGGCGGAACTGCAGCGAATCCAGAACATCCACGGCGGGGAGTTCGCGAAGCTCAATCTGGACTGGTAGCATCCATGCGGCACCGATCAGATAGAGGGGAGGGAGCCCCGATGTCACTACGCGCCATGACAATCGCTCTGCTTGCTGCGATGATCTGCTGCACCGGTGAGCCGGCGAGGGCGGGAGCCGGCAGCGAGGCCAACCGCGTGACGGTGCGGCCGCGGGAGATCGATGACGTCCTCTACAATCCTGGCATGGGTTTCACCACCAGCTACTGCTTCGACGGGGAGCCGTCCGGCTACCCGAAATCGACCATCGCCTACTGGGGCTGGTACTGGGACGAGATCGAGCCGGAGAGCGGCGTCTACCGGTGGGAGCTGATCGACGAGGTCATCGAGAAGGCGAGGGAGCGCGGCCAGCGGGTGGCGATCCGCCTCATGCCGACCAACGGCCACGGCGGGGTGCCGCAATGGTACCGCGACCTCGGCGCGAAGGGCTTCGAGTACGTCTCGGAGAGCGGCCACACGAACTGGATGCCCGACCACGACGATCCCCTTTATGTGAAGCACATGGGCCGGCTGGTGCGCGAGTTCGGGAAGCGCTATGACGGCCACCCGGATATCGACCACGTGGACATCCGTTCGCTGGGGCACTGGGGCGAGTGGCACTTCTACTTCCTCTCCCTCACCCTGGATCGCGAGATCGACGCCAGGCCGGAAGTGCGGCGGGCGCTGGTGGATATGTATCTCGACGCGTTCAAGAAGACGCCTCTGGTCATGCTCATCGGCGGGCGGGAGGAGCTGGCCTACGCGGTCGCGAACGGGACCGGCTGGCGGGCCGACTGCCTGGGCGACCTGAGCTCCGACTGGAACCACATGAACGACGCCTATCAGCAGGAGATCGACGCGGGGGGCGCGGGGGAGGCGTGGAAGCAGGCGCCGGTGGTGTTCGAGGCCTGCTGGACGATGCAGCACTGGGCCGATGAGGGATGGGACATCGAGTTCACCTTCAGCGAGGCCCTGCGCTGGCACTGCTCGGTGTTCAACAACAAGTCGTCGCCCATCCCGCCGCGCTGGTGGGGCGCGGTGGAGGACTTCCTGAGGAAGATGGGCTATCGGTTGGTGCTGCGCTCGGCCTCCCACCCGGCGCGGGCGACCGCGGGGGAGTCGCTCCCGCTCGAATGCCAGTGGGACAACATCGGCGTCGCGCCGCCCTATCGCGGCTATGTGGTCGCGTGGCAGCTGCGTCCGGTGTTCGAGGGCGCGTGGGGCGAGCCGATTGCGATAGAGGATCCGGCCCACCCCGTCGATGTGACGAAATGGCTGCCCGGCCGCCACGAGGTGAAGCTGGACCTCGCCCTCCCGGCGGACATCGAGCCGGGCCGATACCGGCTGGCCGTGGCGCTGCTCGATCCCTTCACCCGCGAGCCGACGGTGCGCCTCGCCATCGAGGGGCGAGACGCGCAGGGCTGGTATAGCCTGAGCGAGGTCGAAGTCGCCGCGCCCGGAGCCGAGTAGCGGCGCGACCGGCCGCGCAGGTCAGCCGACGAAGCGCGTCACCGCACGGTCCACGTCTTCTCGGCCTTCTCGCCGGAGAAGACGTCGGTCACGACCAGGCGCCATTTGCCCTTCGGGTCGTTGAGCGCGAGGCGGAAGGAGCCTCTCGCCACGCCGCCGATGGTGTCTGCGTTGCCGGAGTAGAGCGCCTGCTTCTTGCCGCCCGGCGCGAACACCTGCACCTTGAGCACATGGCGGACCGGACGGGCGTTGCCCGCTCGCACCTTCGCCCGATACTCCACGGCCCCGCCGGGGGCGCGGCCGCCCTTCAGGGATAGCGAAAGGCCCTGCACCTTGTAGGGCAGCATCGCGTAGAGCTTCGGGTCGGCCTCCTTGAGCGTCGTCCTGAGATCGCGGCGGAGGCCGAGGTACTTGTGGGAGCGGACGTCGTACCAGTGCCCCTGCTCGGGGAGCTTGATGCGCACCGGCTCGGAGGCCTTCATGCCGCGGATCGGCTCGTAGCGGTTGGTGAGGTCGGCGCTCTGGGAGAAGCGGCCGGCGGGTTCCTTGAGCAGGGCGAGGGCCTCGACGCGGCCGCCGCGCCAGCTCACACGCTCCACCGCGGTCGGGAACTCGCCGCCCGCGGCCGTCACCTCGACCCGGGGCTGAAGGCGAGAGGCTTCGAGCGCCTCCCCGATCTGCCGCCGGAGCTTCTTGCCCTTGGCCTTGAGCCGGTTGTCTTCGTAGTCGTCAAGCCACTGGCCGAGCAGGACGGCGCGGCCGCGGCCATACTTCCCGGCCGCGAAGAGGCCGGCGAGCGAGGATTCGGGCAATGACTTGCCGTGTACGCTCGTCCGGCCGGGCATCTCGTCGGCCAGCACGAGGCCGCCGCGCTTGACAAACTGCCTGATCGCCTTGACTTCCTGCTCGGACAACGCGATCGAACCGGGGAGCACGAGCGCGCGGTAGCCGCCCTCGGCCAGGCCGCCGTTCTCGAGGTCGCGGTAGGGGAGGTAGTTGTACTGATAGCCGAGGTCTTCGAACACCTGCCCCCAGCCGACGCGGCTGCCGATGAAGCGGCGGAAGGCGGCGGAGGTGTTGCGGCCGTACTCCATGTCCTTGTGCTTGAGCTTGCCGTCCTGTATCCACCACGTGTGGCCGCTGGCCATGGAGAAGTGGATGGCGATCTTGTCGTGTTCTCTTTTCAGGCCGGAGATGGCCCGCGAGAGGCCCTCGCCGCGCAGCTCCCCGAAGCACTTCCCGAGGGAGCGGCCCTGCGCGTTGAGGGTGAGGTCGGGGTCGATCATCGAGTAGCCCCAGAAGATCGAGGCGCCGCGGTGGCCGTGGAGGAAGCGGTGCCAGATCTCCCACTCCAGCGGAGCGCCGGACATGGCGTAGCCGGTGAAGCCGGTGAGGATCATGTCGGGGTTGAAGGAGCGGTGCATCTCGTCCTGGCCGCCGCCGGAGTAGGGCTGGAGGTACTCGACGATCCGGTCGATCATCGACCAGTCGCAGCCGTTGTGCGAGCCGGGGAGCTGGGTGCCGGAGATGGTGACGAGCCCCTGCGGGTCCACCTTCTGCGCGACCGCGCTGGCATAGCGGAAGGCGTCGGCCAGCGTCTTGTTCATGAAGAGGCGATGGTCGACCCAGGGGGCGGGGTTGCCGCGCTTCTGGGCCTCGTCATAGGTCACGGGCATGATGTTGTCCCAGCTCCGGTAGCGGGTGCCCCACTCGGCGTTGAGCGCCGGGAGGCTGCCGTACCAGCGGCGGAGCCACTTGCGGAACTCGGCCAGCGTGGCCTTGCTCCAGCAGAGGTCGGCGGCGTCCTCGTAGCAGGTGATGGCCGACTCGTCCGCGATGTAGTAGGCGAGAGGGCTGTACTTGAGGATGGGCGGGATGCCCTTGCGGAGCGTCTGCGCGACCGGGCGGCGGAAGTCGTCGGTGTGGATGCAGGGCACGCGCTCCAGCCACTTGCGATCCTTGGTCTTGCGGTAGTTGTCCTTGCGTTCGAGGTAGGGATGGCGGCGATACCAGTAGACGCCGAATCCCGGCGGGTGCATCGAGACGGTGAGCGGGAATCCGTACTGGGTGTCGGAGGTGCTCGTGATCCCGCAGCTTCGGAACTGGTCCTCGATCAGGCCGGTCCACGGCCACACCCCGTCGTGCATCCACGGGAGGATGACCTCGTAGTCCTGCCACTTGCGGCGGGGGGCGGTGAGGGCGAGCTCGGCCCGCGCCTCGTGGACGTGGCGGCCGCGGTCGCGCAGCGTGCACTTGACCCAGGCTCGGTTGGCGAGCGCATCGGGGCAGCGCAGCCGGAAGCTCACCTCGCGGCCGGTCCCGACCTGCTTCTGGTGGCGGCCGAGCAGGCGGCCGCTGAGGTCGTATAGCTCTGACACCAGGGTCATGCCCTGGGGCTTGCCGACGAGGCGCGCCCGGCCGGAGATCGTCTTGCCGACGGCCGCCGCCTCCGCGTCGAGGGCGACCCTCGCGACCCGCGCCTCGCGGCGGACTTCGTAGCAGGCCGTGCCCCAATCGGACTGCTTGCCGCCGGCGCTCACCCTCACGTCGACGAAATGAGGGCCGCCGGCCGCCGAGCCGCCCGGCAGGCCGACGCGCAGCTCGGCCGCACCTTTGGCCAGGCGAACCGTACGCGCTGTCTTCCGCTCGACCTCGCCCAGCTCGTCGCGGAAGGCGACTTCGACCTTCGCCGACTTGGCGGGGCGCCCGCTGCGAAGCCGGATGGTCGCCGCGAGGTCGGCGACCTTGGAGGAGCGGAGGCGGGCCGGCGGCGTCTCGATGCCGGCGAGCTGAAGGCTCGGCTCTTTCCTTCCGGCCCAGATGATGGAGCGCATGAGGAGGCTGAAGAGGTACTCCCAGAAGGTCCCGTTGAGCTGGCCTCGGCGCGTTTCCAGCTCCGGGAAGAGCGCGTAGTTATAGTAGCCCAGGCCGACGACGCGGCCCTTGCCGAACTGCTTCACCGCCACGACCGGCGCGCCGTCCTCACCGGTGGCGAGCGCCTTCGCGTCCTTGCCAAGGCGGTAGACGTAATGCCGAAGCGGCCCATAGGGAAGCGCCCCGAAGGGGATGCCGTTGACGACGTAATGGTCGGCGGCCTTTGTCCACGGCTCGGTCGAGATGGCCTCCTTGGGCGCGTGGGGATAGCCCGAGCTTATGCCGGCGCCCTCGGCCGTCAGCCGCGTTGGCGGCAGGGACACGATGGGAGACAGGTCCCACAGGCCCTTGTCTCGCTGGTCTTCCCCGAGCTGTGGGTGGACGAGCACGAGCCCCTCGCCGCGCTTGACCCGCTTATAGATGAGGTCGCGGATGGAGGCCGGCAGGTGGTTCCAGCCCAGGATGCTGTGCATGACGATGACGTCGTACTTGGTCTTCGCGGCCAGCTCCGGTTCGAGCACCGAGTAGGCGCGGCTGTAATCGCCGGGCGCGAGCGGATCGAAATCGGCGTAGCGATCCATGCACCACTTGTTCACATCCCAGCGGGGGTCGATGCTGAGGACGCGGGCCTCCAGCGACATGCGCTGGCTCAGCTCGACGACGGCCCGGCCCTCGTGCACGCTGGAGATGATGAAGGCGCGGACGTGCCCCTCCGAATAGGGGTCGGCCCATTTCACATGGGGGGTGACGAGATCCTGCGAGTAGATGATGTCGTACTTCGGCGGCGCCTGGCTGCGCCGCCCTCGGCTCTTTCTCACGTGTTCCTCCTCCAAGACGGCCGTGCAAGACGGTTGTGCAAGACGGCCGTGCGACAACTGCAGCGACTTGTTAGGCGTGGAGGGCGACTCTCCTGCCCGGCCCGGGCACGCTGGAGGCGCCTTGGGGCACTGTGGGCGCGTCGTCCCACCAGGCCGCCGGCACTTTGTCCTCGCGGTCGCAGACGTGGTAACTCTACATGTCGCGTGCGGCCGCGGGTGCCCCCTTCCCGCGGGCGGTTGTTGTTGGCTCGGCGGCGCGTCGAATCACCTTCTGATCACAGGACATGAAAGGTTCGGGCACATGAGAGATCGCTCGCAGATGGGGGCGGCCGGTGCAATGCGACTCCCCAGGCGTTTCGCGGCCGAGGCGGCCGAGCCCCGGCGACGCCTCCGCTACGAGGTGATTGGCCTGGGGCTGTTCGCGCTTGGCATCGTGCTGCTGATAGGCGCCGGCCGGCAGTCGGGCCTGCTCGCGCCCGTCCTCTACCACGCGCTGAGCTTCCTGGTTGGCCAAGTCGGCGCGTTCCTGGTCTCTGTCACCTTGCTGGCCCTTGGGGCCGTGATGGTTCTTCGCTGGGAGAGAGTGGAGTTCGGTCGCCTCGCGGCGGGGTTCGGGATTCTGCTGTGGCTCATGCTGGCCGTTTGGGAGCTGGCCCTTCCGAGCAGTGGGGTGCTCGGGAGGGCCTTTGCATCGGAGCCCGGCGGGCTGCTGGGCGTGCTGCTGGCGGAGATGCTACGGCCGCTGTTCGGCCCGGGCGTCAGCATTCTGATCCTGGCCCTGGCCGGGCTGTGGGCCGTGGGGTACATCAGCGATACGCCGCTGGTCACGTTCATGTCCGGGGCTGCGTGGGTGATGCGCTTCCTCGGAAGGGTGACGGTGAGCGTGCTGGCCGGGCTGTTCTGTGCGGCCGTATCGGTGATGCGCTTTCTGGGAAGGCCTGCTGGGTGGGCGCTGAGCGGATTGCCCGTTCTGCGTAGGCCGGCGGCGGCGCGGGTTCCACAGCGGCCGGGGCGCAGGCGGCGCAAGGTTGAGCCGCCCCATCCGATTCCCCGTGAGACCGACGCGAAAGGCGGCCCTCCGCGGTTAGAGTTGCTCGACTCGGCAGCGGGCGCGGAGGCGGATGAGTCCCGCAAGCCCAACGCCGAGTATGCGGACTTCCAGCTTCCACCCATTGACCTGCTGACCGAGCCGCCGTCGTCGGAAGAAGCGCAGAAGGAGGCTCTCGCCAGCCGCGGCATCCTCGAGGAGGCCCTCGCGAGCTACGGCATCGAGGCCCATGTGGTCGATGTCGAGCGCGGCCCCCGCGTCACGCGCTACGAGATCATGCTGCCGCCGGGGGTGCGCGTGAGCAAGATCACCAACCTCGCCGACGACCTCGCATACGCGCTCAAGGCCTTGGCGGTTCGTGTGGAGGCCCCGGTGCCCGGCAAGGGCGTCATCGGTATCGAGGTGCCCAACCCCGAGGTGACGTTCGTGCACCTGCGGGAGATCATGGAGTCCAGGGCGGCCGAGCGAGTGAAGTCGAAGCTGGCCTTCGCGCTGGGCAGAGATATCTCCGGCCGGCCGATGATGGCCGATCTGGCGACGATGCCTCACCTGCTGATCGCGGGCGCGACGAACTCGGGCAAGAGCGTGTGCTTGAACTCGCTCATCACATCCATTCTCTTTCGCGCCAGGCCGGATGAAGTCAAGTTCTTGCTGATCGACCCGAAGCGGGTGGAGCTGAGCTTGTTCGAGGGCATTCCCCACCTGGCCGCACCGGTGGCCCACGACGCAAAGGAGTCGGCCGGGCTGCTGAGATGGGCCATTCGAGAGATGGAGCTGCGCTACTCGCAGTTCGCGGATGTCGGCACCCGCAACATCAAAGGCTGGAACGAGCGCGCCCGGATCGACGACGACATGGAGCCGATGTACTACCTCGTGATCGTCGTCGACGAGTTGGCCGACCTGATGATGCAGGCGGCGACCGAGTTCGAGACCTCCATCTGCCGGCTCGCGCAGCTCGCACGAGCGACGGGCATCCACCTCGTGGTCGCGACTCAGCGGCCGTCGGTGAACGTCATCACGGGAACGATCAAGGCGAACATCGCCTCCCGCATCGCCTTCGCGGTGGCCTCGCAAGTGGACTCGCGGACAATCCTCGATCTCAACGGCGCGGAGAGGCTGGTCGGCTCGGGAGACATGCTCTTCCTGCCGCTCGATGCGCCGACCGGAAAGCCGGTGCGGCTCCAGGGGGCCTACATCGGCGAGCGCGACCTGGGGGAGGTGGTGGCGTTCTTGAACAAACAGGCGAAGCCGCACTTCGCCAAGGGCGCGCTGGAGAGCGCGGGCTCTATCGAGCTGAACAAGGGGGAGGGAGGTGGAGTCGAGGACGAGATGTTCGAGAAGGCGCTGGAGTTCGTGCTCGCCACCAAGCACGCCTCCGCCTCCATGCTCCAGCGGAAGTTCAAGCTCGGCTACACGCGGGCCGCGCGGTTGATCGACATGATGGAGGAACGCGGCTACGTCGGGCCGCACGATGGGCGCAGGCCGCGGGAGGTCTACGCGACACCGCAGGACCGAATCGCCGAACTGGCGCGCTCCGGTCGGCTCGGCGGCGAGGAAGAGACACAGGGAAAAGAAGGTGGCAACGACTACATGGAACCGGAGGACTACGAGGACGACTAAGAGGTTGGGCGGCCGCGGCGAGGGGGATATGCAGTCGGGCAGTCCGCTGGGGCGGACTGCCCGATTCCTATCTGTTCTACGTGATTCCGCTACTACTGTTGCGGGTCGGCCTTCTCGGCCTCCTTCTCACGGGCCACGGTGAGGGCCCTGGCCATGCACTCCTTCCATACAAGCTCGCTGTCCGGGTGAGTCGCGCACCGCACAATGGCCTCGCCCACCTCGGGATCGCCCTCGGCTGGTGGGTCGTAGACGAACTGGTTGGCGACCGGGCACCGGAAGAAGAGCGGCCAGTCTTCGTGCGTGCGGGAGATGATGCCGATGCGTCCTCGTTGGTCGAGGAACCACTCTTCGAGGGCGCTGAGGTCCGGCGGGAGTTCGCCGCGCTCCTCGACGTAGTGGTCTATGGGGGTGCGTAGATGCCGGAGACGCTCGGCACAGGAGTCGGCGAGCACATCCGCATCGGTCCGGCTGGCGCGCTCGTGCGCCGTGTCGGCGTGGATGAGCGCCTGGTCCAGGCTGAAGGCGGCGAGCGGGTAGTCATAGGGCACCGCGGCGAAGATCTCCGCCGCCGTGCCGAAGGCCGCCTTGCACTCGGCCGGCTTGGCCTCGAAGTCCTGCATCCTGCCGACCGCATACTGGAAGACCGCCTCCTTGAGGGCCGCGACCGCGGCCTCCATCTGGGCCTGCTGTTCCGGGCCGAGCACGCTGTCGTGCTCGGTGCCGCCGAGGTCGGCGATGAGGCCGCTGCCATCGGCTGCGATGAGGTGGATCCCCTCGTTGGTAGACAGGTAGATGGCATCGCCCGAGGGCGCCCAGGAGACGGCCACGACTCGCTCCGGCGCCTCGGAGAGCTTCGTGATGCCGGAGCCATCGGCCTCCGCGACGTAGAGCGCGTAGGCGGGAAGGTAGATCCCGTCGTCGGTGAACGTCGAATGGTTCTCCCTATAGGCGATGCGAGTGCCGTCCGGCGACCAGGTCGGACATCCGATCTCGGGGCAGGGGGGGGTCACGGGAACGGGTGAGTCGGGGTCGGCTAGGTCGAGCACGAAGATGCGGTAGGCGCGGGTCCGTCGGCGGGGATCCCGCTCCTGGTCGCTGGAGTAGGCGAGGTAGCGGCCGTCCGGCGAGAAGCTGGAAAGGAACCCTTGAGGCTGGAGTTCCTCGATGTGTCGGTCGCTCGTGTCCATCAGGGCCAGCGGCCCGTAGTACGTCTTCCTGTCGCGCAGCGACATGGCCAGGAATCGGCTGTCGGGAGACCACGAACCAAGCCCGTTCACAGTGGAGTCCGTCAGCTTGGTGATCTCGGCCGTCTCCACGTCATAGAGCCAGGCGCCGCCCTCGGAAGGGCCCTCGGGGAAGTCCGGCCAGTACACTCCGTTGAACACGGCCTTCCTGGCATCCGGCGAGATGCTCACCTGCCAGAGCTGGTATCCGGGCGGCATCTGGAGGGGAACCTCCTGTCCCGTGGCGGCATTGAGGAACCAGACCTGCGGGCCCCAGGTGATGGGGTGTCCGCCGCCAGCGTGGGCCCTCCGTCGCTCCAGGTCGGGGCGCGTATGGACCAGATAGCCCGCATGGATCAACAGCCACTGGTCCTGCGGGAACCAGGGCCCAGCTTGCCTCAGGTGGGCGAGGTAGCTCTTCACATAGCGCTTGCCGGTGCCGTCCGCGTTCATCGCCCAGACTTCGCTAACGACATGTTTGGCGTCTTCCCGGTTGACGGTGTAGACGATGTCGCCGAAGTCGGAGAAGATGTCCCGGCGGCCGCTGTACCAGGCCGTCTGCTCGAACGTGTTCGTGGTCGACCCGGCCTCGGGCGGCAGTGAGGCAACCAGCAGCGCCCTGTGGCCCGCCTCTATCACGGCCTCGCCGTGGGCGTTCTCCAGCCGAACCTGCCCCCTGACCACGGTGACGGCGACGGCATCGCCGTCCTGTGTGGCCGCGTCCAGCGCGGTGCCGAGCAGATGGATCCGCCCGGCCGCGGTTTCGATCTCCTGTATCTCTCCGCCGCGGCTGCGGCAGTAAACCTCACCTTTTCGAAGCTCCGCTTTCGTGCCGCCGCGGTTCAGGCGCAGCACCGTGTTCTCGTTCAGCGTGTACTCGCTGCCGTGGCGGGTGACAAGTGTGACGCGGCCGCCGTCGCCAGTGCGGACAGTCGCGCCGCCTGGAAGCCGATCGCCGACTTCGAGGGCACCGCCGCCTCCATCAGTGGCCGGCTGCATCGCAGCGGTGACCGCCACCAGCGGCGCCCTGGTGGGCCGCCCGATGGCGAGCCAGGAGGGCAGCGCCTCTCGATATCGGACCTGCGCGAGCGCAAATGCGATCAGCACCGCGGCCGCGCCTGCGATGGCAAGACGGACCTTGAGTCGGCGCCGCGGCGGCCTGAGCGTAGCAAGCGCGGGTGCCCCCGCAATGCGGGCCGACACAGCCTGTGCCAGGCCGGCAGGAGCGCTCGCCTCCTGCGAAAGCGCGGCCGCCGCAGCCTTGGTGAGTTGCCGGCAGAGCGCCAGCTCGCGCCGACAGGTGTCGCAGCCTCGGGTATGAGCGAGAAGGCGGTCGGCCTTCCCCTGCTCCAGTTCACCATCGACGAACCCCTGCATGAGGGCGAGAGCATCCGTGCAGTTCATCTCGCGACCTCCTCTTCTCGGTGGTCTGCGAGCGCGGCACGGAGGGCATCGACGGCTCGGCGCAGCCAGGTCCCAACGGTGCCGACAGAGACCCCTGTGACCTCGGCGATCTCCCGGTAGCTCAGGCCCTGGTCATAGCGCAGCGACAAGACCTCTCGGTACTGGGACCGAAGGCCCTGGAGCGCCTTGCGGATCGCCTGATGCTCCAGGCGGAGAGCCACCTGATCGGCCACCGGTCTGCTCGGCTCGGGATTGCCCAGCTCGCCCAGCCCTGGGATCTCGACGGGCCCCGGGCGCCCGTCTCGCCACAAGTTGGTGGCGATCTTGAACAGCAGGGGGGCGACCTTGCGGCCGCGCTGGAAGCTGGGCAGGGCCCGATAGAGCTTGATGAAGGTCTCCTGGCAGAGGTCTTCCGCCTGCTCGCGGCTGCCGGCCAGCCGAAGCAGATGGCGGAACAGCGCGTGCTGATATCGCCGGACGATGCTGTCGAAGGCGGCCGGCTCTCCAGCCAGGCAGCGGTCTATGCAGGCCTGGTCGCTGTCCATCGGACCCCCTTGGTGCCGTGCTCACAGTATATACGGTCTGGGCGGTCGTTTTCTGTCGCGGGGCCCCTGTCAGACCGGGCACAGACGCAGGGGCATCTCACAACCGGGGCCGGCAAGCCCGGGACAGTCTCACAGCGGCTCGTCACTGCCTCTACGCCTGCGGGGAGGATCGCAGATTGTGCTGAGAGAAGCAGGACATCCAGGGAAGCGGGGGTGGGCCCGAAGGGTAGACGCGCTGATCAGGCGACTTGCAGTTGTCGTAGGCGCAGTGCTGGGCATGGTGGTTGCGGGCTGCGCGACCCCCGGCCATGCTCCCATGCCGCCGACCGACTCGGCCGACTTCGTCCGGACCACCGTTGACCTCGAAGACAATCGGCAACGGTTGTACGTCGGGTATGCAGGCAACGGCGTGTTCCTGGGACCGGCCGGTGACGGCGCTCCCGAGCAGAGGCGGCGCCCCGGAAGATCACTGCCAATCGCCTTCGGCGACTTCTGGGACGAACAGGCGCGGGTGGCGCTATTGGGTCTCTCCCTCACTCCGGGCCCTTCGTCGGGCGATCCATACTGGCAGGTCCTCGACATCGACACGGGCCGAGCCACCACCTGCTGGCAGTTCGGCTCGTTCCCGGCCAGGCGCGGGCTGTGCTGCGTGGAAACCGTGGTCACGCCCGAGGGGGTGATCTGCTGGCAGGTCCGCAGCACCGGCAGGCCCATGCGGCTGTCCGCCAAGGCGCCTTTGATCGGCCTCGATGCCTGGGAGGTGAAGGACGGAGTTGCCACTGCGCGGCTGCAGAGCGCGATTGGCGCAGTGATGGTTTCTCTACAGGTATCGCCAAGGCCGGAGTGGCGCTTTGCGGAGGTCGGCCGCGGCGAAGAACGGCGGGAGTTGCTGCAGGCGGACCTGGGGCGGGAGGCCTTCATTGCGTTGGTGCAGCGAGCACTCCCCGAGGGAAGCGCCGACGCGCAAGGTGTTGGCGCCCTCAGCCCCTATGCCAGCTTCGAGGAGGCGAGTCGCTCCTCACTCGACGCGTGGTCTCAATTCTGGGCGCGCAGCACGGTCAATATCCCGGATCAGGAGATCATGAAGTGGTATCGCCGCTCGCTGTATTACTTGGCGGCGATGTCTGCTCACTCGCACTTCCCTCCCGGCCCAATGGGGCCTCATCCGGGTCGCTGGGGAGGGCGCATCTTCGGTCACGACGCCACCTACATGCACGCTGCGCTGTTGACCAGCAACCACCCCGCCATATCCGGCCAGTTCGTTGAGTGGTACTTGGACACGCTCGACCGTGCCCGGCGAGTGGCGCGACAGGGCCATGACCTGCCAGGGGCACGCTATGGCTGGGAGCAGAACTGGCGGGGAGACGAGTGCGCACCTGAGCCATTCCGTCACGAGCACCATGTCAACGCGGACATCGCGTGGCAGGCTTGGCGACAGGCTGAGTGGACGGGAGACACGGAGCTGGCCGCGCGCATTGGGCCATTGCTGCGCGACACGGCCAGCTTCCTGGCTGCGCACCTCCAGTGGGAGGAGGGGGTGCAGGCCTTCGTCAGCCCGCGGTCCAGCGACCTGGACGAAAACGCACCAGATGTCGCGGGCGCCATCGCTACCCAGGCAAGCGCGGCCTGGCTGGCGGAGGTATGCCACGATAGCGGAGTCTCCACCGAGGCCATCGAGAGGATGCGCGGCCGCGTCCATCTGCCGCAGTCGTCCACGCCGGATGGTCCGGTCCTCACCGCGTACATAGGTGACTCTGCCGAACGTGCGATGAAGCACCCGTCGCCGATCCTGCCGATCTGGTGGCTCGGGGTGACTGATCCTGACGGTGACCTCGCTCGCCGCACGTTCCACTCGGCCCTACGCCGGGTCGATCTCGATCGCACGCCTACCTTCAACCGAGCCTGGCTGGCCGCCGCGGCCGCCCGCATGCACGACGGAGACCGCGCGGGCGCGCTTCTCAGCGATCTTGTGGAAAGCCCCAGCGTCGTCGACGACACCTGCTTCGTCGAAACGCAGGGGAGCTCGTGGAGCCACTTCCTCACCACCTGTGGTGCTCTGGTGGCAGCGGTGAACGAGATGCTGCTGCAGTGCCCGGAGAGGGGGGTGATCGAGGTCTTCCCGGCGGTTCCCGCCGAGTGGGGGAAGCAGGGGGTGTCGTTCGAGACACTGCTTGCCCGTGGCGGCATCTTGGTGAGCGGCCAACTATCTCAAGATGAGGTGGTTGTCACTATTGACAGCCCTCATCCGACGCACGACGTCGTGCTGGACTTGCCGGACATCATCGGGCAGGGTGGAGCCACCGTGGCAGAGGTAGACGGTGGCCGGGCTGACATCCGGACGGCACCGCGACACAGGATACGAGTGAAGCTTCCGGCCTCGCCGAAGGCGGCACAGCGAGTCCGGGTCAGGACCCAGGCCGACTGACGGCGCCGCGAGGTCCCTTTCCCCGCCCCTCCGCTGTCCGGGTAACATGCGGCCGCTAGGTAGCCATGAGAAAGCTCTAAGTGCCGTCGGCGGGTATCATGCTTTCGTGCTGACTCCTCCAGTGATCTGTCCCCGTTCGGAGTTACAGCTTCGTCCGGTCTTGGGCGTTCACCTGAGGAAATCTTGCAGCCGGGGGTTGACAGGGCCGGCGAATGTAGGCTATATTCTTGCCGGCTGACCAGCGACAAAACGATACTGTATTTGGGCAGGAACCACGCGATATCAGCCCTTGACGCGCCTGCTCCGAGCCATCTGAGGGGTCAGACGGCGAGGATTCGGCGCGTTTAGCTGTGTGGACCCCCGGCTGGCAAAGGGGGAGACCAATGATGAAGCTGCGTACCAGGTGACACAGTTGCACAGCGGCGGCATCGGGCGCTGATAGGCGCCGGGGGCGGCTGCTCGACGCGATCGGCTGCACGCATAGGCGTGGGGCCGATGAGCGCGGACCGGCGCGCGGAACCCATTTCATCTCATCCTTATCTGGTCTCTGCTTATTCCGTTTGACACTTACCAAGGTGCAGACCCATGGCCGAGTCCAATCATATACCTGAAGACGTGGGAGAGGCAGTGCAGGGCGTCCGACCCGGCGCCGAGATACGTGTCGTCGCCTTCAGCGATCTGGGTCCGGACGGGAATTTCGGAGAGCAGTTCCTCGCGCTCGCCGATGACCGACTCCTCGTGTTCTCCTCCGACAGCGAAGGCCCGCAGCTGCTGAAGGATCTGCCGTTCTCCGATGTCAGCAAGGTCGAGATCGAGACACTTGTCGGAGGCGCGGCCCTCCGCGCCGTGGTCAATGGACGGCGGGAGGATCTCCTCTCCTTCAGCCACGCCATGTCCGACGCCTTCGGCCGCGTGCGGATCCAGCTCGATGCTCTCATCGAGGGGAAGCCTCTCCCCGAAGTGGAGGAGCGCGCAAAGCGGTGCGCGACGTGTGGCCTCTTCCTCGGCGAGCACACTCGCGTCTGTCCCCGGTGCCTGCGTAAGGGTGCGACGCTCCGGCGCCTCCTCGGGTACACGAAGCCATACGCCGGCCGCATGGTGCTCGTCGGCTGTCTCATGATGGGCGGAATCCTGGCGGGCCTTGTCCCTCCGTACCTGACGAAGGTCCTTGTGGACCGTGTGCTGGACCCTCGAACCAACTACCACTTGGTCATCTGGCTTGTTCTCGGCCTCGCCTCGGCCAGCCTTGCCCACACTGGGCTTGAGATCTGGCGCAATCGCGTGACGGCGTGGCTCGGAGCCCGCATCAGCTTCGACATTCGCTCCCAGCTTTACGAGCGCCTCCAGTGGCTCTCCATGCGCTACTACGACCACCATCCGACAGGCACCATCATCTCGCGGCTGACCCAGGACGCCAATGGGATCCAGGACCTGCTTGCCTACGCGCTCCCGTTCCTGGTGGTGAGCGTCGTCACCATCTTCGCCGTGAGCGTGATCCTCTTGGGCATGAACTGGAAGCTTGCGCTCATTGCGATGGTCCCGCTTCCCCTCCTCTTCCTGGTCGTGCGGAAGCTCTGGCGGCTGCTCCGGCGCGCCTTCCACAACTGGTGGTATCGGTGGCGGCGGTTCCACGGGCTCGTCGCCGACGCCCTCGGCCGCGTGAAGGTCACCAAGGCCTTCTCCCAGCAGCAGTCGGAGATCGGCCGCTACTTCTATCGCAATGACGAGCTCCGCGCCGCCGGCGCCTACGCGGACGCGACCGCCGGCACGTTCTTCCCTCTGATGTGGCTCATCATCGGGAGCGGGTCTCTTCTCGTCTGGTACTTCGGGAGCATGCTCCAGATGCACCAGGGCATCACCCTGGGCACGATCGTCGCCTTCCTTGCCTATCTGGCCATGGTCCAGTTCCCGCTCGAGTTCCTCGGGCACTCGACCCAGTGGATCACCCGCGCCCTGACCGCCGCCGAGCGTGTCTTCGAGGTGCTGGACGCCGAGTCGGAGAGCGAGCAGTCCCGGGGCGAGGTCGAGCTGGAGGAGATCCACGGCGAGGTCGAGTACCGCAACGTCGGCTTCGGCTACGAGAAGCACCAGCAGGTCCTCAAGGACATGTCGTTCACGGTGAGGCCAGGCCAGATGCTGGGCCTCGTGGGCAAGAGCGGCGTCGGAAAAAGCACCATCATCAACCTGCTGTGTCGCTTCTACGACGCCGATGAGGGCGAGATCTTCATCGACGGCGTCCCCCTGCGCGACGTGTCGCTTTGGTCCTATCGCGGCAGGCTCGGCGTCGTGCTCCAGGAGCCGTTCCTCTTCTCCGGCACTATCGCCGAGAACATTGCCTACGCCAAGCCGGAGGCCACACCCGAGGAGATCATGGCCGCCGCCAAGATCGCCAACGCCCACGACTTCATCATCGGCAAGCCCGACGGCTACGACGAGCAGGTCGGCGAGCGCGGCAACCGCCTCTCCGGCGGGGAGAAGCAGCGGGTGTGCATCGCCCGCGCGATCCTCCATAATCCGGCGATCCTCATCCTCGACGAGGCCACCGCCAGCGTTGACCTGGAGACCGAGCAGCAGATCCAGGAGGCCATCGGCCGCCTTATCAAGGGCCGCACGACCTTCGCCATCGCCCACCGGCTCTCGACGCTCCGTAACGCCCACAAGCTCCTCGTGCTCGACGAAGGTCGCATCGTCGAGTCGGGCACCCACGATGAACTCAAGGCGAAAAAGGGCCTCTACGCCAAGCTCCTCGACATCCACCGGCGCACATCCACGGTCGGAGCCATCGATGGATAAGCGGCAAGGAGTCCAGGAAGCGTCCTCGCTCGAGCTGCGCTACCTCGATCCGGACGAGGTCCGTGTCTGGCGCGGCGAGGACGGCCGCGTCTATTGCACCATTGCCGACGAGCTGACGGTTCTCACCCCCATGTTCATGCGCTCCCATCCCCTCAGCGACCTGGAACGCTACCTCTCCATCCGCGGCGTCGAGCCCAAGGAGCGCAGCGTCGCCATGGGCAAGGAGTTCGGCCTGCTCCGCAACTGGCACCGGCTCGATCCCGACTCCCGCGCCATCGTCGAGGCCGAGCTCGAGCGTCGCTACCTCCACCCCAAGGTGTTCGCCATCCTCTCCGTCCGGGATTACTCCGGCGTGCAGGTCTGCGAGTTCGACACCGACCGCGGCCTTCGCGAAGTGACGCTCCGCGATGTCCGCGACAACGTCATCTACCTCGGTCGGTCCCGCATCCTCATCACCGATGCCGAGGGCAACCGCTACGACATCGAGGACGTCAACACCCTAGACCCCGACTCCCGCGCCCGCCTCGCTCGGATACTCTAGGAGGCCGCAGCAGGTCTCATCGTCCGCCGCCTCGCCGACGACCACTGAGGTCCCGCCGCCTGCGCGAGCAGCGCTCTCGCCGTCAGGTGGGGCTGCGCTATCACCTTCTCCCGCGCTGTGCCTGCGGCCGCCGGTTCCTCCTCGTCGCTCCCTGTCGTCGTTGCCCAGGTGCGCAGGGCGGCTGTAGAGAACCAGGACACAGCGCTGACAGGAGACATGTGATGAACGTCATCGTCATTGTGCTGGACAGCTTGAGGCAGGACCATGTGAGCTTGTACAACCGCGGCGCGGGGCCTTTCGGCGACGTGCCTGCGTGTAAGACGCCCCACCTCGACAGGTTCGCCGAGGATTGTATCGTCTTCCACAACGCCTATCCCGAGGGGCTGCCGACGATGCCGGTGCGGCTGGCCCTCATGACCGGGCAGTGGACGCTGCCCTTCAGAAGCTGGGAGCCACTCCGTGAAACCGACGTCACTATCGCCGAGATCCTGGGCGGCCGCGGGTATGTCTGTGGGCTGATCTCCGATACCTATCACTATCGGGCGCCGGGGATGAACTACCACCGGGGTTTCCGCGCCTATCGCTGGATTCGCGGGCAGGAGTACGACCCCTATGTCTCCTCGCCGAGCCGCCGGAACGTGGACGAGTATGTGAACGACAACTTCGATCCGGTGTGGCGGGCGCGTGTGGAGCAGTTCCTCGCCAATACCGATGGCTTCACCGAGGAGTCGCACTGGTTCCCCGCGCAGGTCGTGGGCGAGAGCATGGAGTGGCTGCGGAGGAACCGCAGCCACGAGAAGATCATGCTGTGGGTCGATTCATTCGACCCACATGAGCCCTGGGATCCGCCGGCGCGGTGGGACACCTACGGCGAGGCGAGCTACTCCGGCCCCCGCATCATCATGCCGACGGGGGGCGCGATGGGGGACTGGGCATCGCCGGAGCAAGTGCGGCTGATTCGCGGGCTGTACGCGGGTGAGGTGGCCTTTGTGGATCACTGCTTCGGGCGGCTGTTCGAGGCGATGGGGGAGCTGGGGTATCTCGACGACTCGATCATCGTCATCACCAACGATCACGGCCACCCGCTGGGGGACCACGACAAGTTTCTTAAGGGCACGGACCGGATGCACAGCGAGCTGCTGAAGTGCCCGTTCCTGGTCAGGTTGCCGGGCGGCCGCAACGGCGGCCGGGAGACGAAGGCGCTGGTGCAATTCCACGACGTGCTGCCGACCATTCTCGATCTGCTGGAGATGAGAAACGACACCCTTGCCATGCACGGGCGCTCCTTCCGCGCGCTGCTTGAGGGTGATGCCGAAGCCCACCGTCAGGCCGTGATCTCCGGCTATCACCCCGGACAGGAGCGGTGTGTGCGAGATGAGGTGTGGTCCTACGTCCGCCGGCCGGAGGGCCAGCCAGACGAGCTGTTCAACCTGGAAGAGGATCCGCGGGAGAAGCACAACGTGATCGACGAGCAGGCGGAGGAGGCGCGACGCCTGGCCTCGCAGTTCGGGCCATACTTCTTCCAAACCCCGGTTCGCGAGATCAAGGGATTGCAGGGAAGATACGAAATGGGATCGGCCTGCGTGGGCTGAGTCGGCCAGCGACAGGGAGCAGCCCGCGATCAAGCTTCCGGCCGCCATGCTGCCGGTTGACCGCCTTGCCGGTGGCAGGTAAAATCCCTACTCACAAATGAGCATAGACGCCGCTAGCACTGAGCGCCACCCCACATCTCCGGCGGCCCCGCCCCCGGCGGGCGCAACGCTCGCCAGCTTCGTCCTGTTTGCGGCTCTTCCCGCGCTTCTCGCCATGATCTATGCGGCCTCGGAGTGGTGGTATCTCGTCGGCGGGTTCGGCTTTCCCTCGGACGCGGCCTGGGCGCGGGCCGTCTTCGCGCGCAATCTGGCTATTCGGGAGGGGCTGTGCTTCAATCCGGGCATGCCCGTCGCCGGCGCGGCGGGTTCGTCTTGGATCGCGGCACTCGCGGTCGTCGGCTTCTTCACTGGGAAGTTCCTCACGGCCGCGAAGCTCCTGGGAGTTCTGTCGGTCATCCTCACGGCTTACCTCGCGTGGTATGTTGCGTTCGCGGTGCTGGGTGACTGGCGGTTCGCCTTCATCGCTGGGCTTCTCGTCGCCGCGAGTCCACAGCTGACGGCGCAGGGGCTGAGCGGAACCGAGGCCGCGTGGTCCGCGCTCATGCTGATGGCGGCGCTTTACTGGCATGCAGTCGGCTGGGACGGGACGGTCTATCAGCGTGCAGTGGGCGCCGCTGCAATCGGTCTGGCCGCGCTCAGCCGTCCAGAGCTCGTGTTGCTGCTTCCACTGCTCGTGATCGACCGAGGGCTCGCGTCGCTCGTCCACGAGAAGGCCGGGGAGCGCCTGCGCGGCGGGCTGCTCAGAAGCATCCCGGAGCTCGGGGGCGCGGTGGCTTTGGTCGCGCCCTTCGTCGTCTACAACATGGAGTGCGGCGGTCCGGTCTGGCAGCAGCCTGAGATGTCGCTGCGCATGCCCGCCCTGTGGACATGGGCGAGCGCCACCCTCGATGGACTGTGGTTCGACAATCCGCTTGTCTTCCTCGCGGCTCTGATCGGCGCGCCGATCGCCCTCATTTCATCAATGCGGCGGGGCTGCGCGTATCCGAGCTTCCTCTTGCTGCTCGTCCCGCTGGTGGCGGTCGTCTTACCGGGGTCGATCTGGCCCCAGGCAGGCGCGAGCAATGGGGTCTACACCGCGACCTATCTCACGCCGGTTGCCGCAGTTCTGGGCGCGTGTGGGCTCTTCCCGCTCCACCGGGGCCTGCGACAGGTCTCCACGAGGAGGCGAACGAGAGGGCGTCGCTTTGCGCTAGGGGCGACCATCGGGGTTGGGCTCGTAGCGGTGTTCCTCAGCGTTGCGGCAGAGCACCGGTACGCATGGCACGACCACGGCTTCCGGGTGAGGAAGGTGAGCGATCTCCAGGGATGCATTGGGCGCTGGGCGGCCGATCACGTGGCCGCCGATGCCTCCATCGCCAGCCGGGAGGTGGGCGCGATCGGCTTCTTCTCCCGGAGGCGGATGGTCGACCTCGGCGGCACCATCTCCCAGCAGGGACTGGAGTACTTGACCCGCCCGGGTGCCCCCGACACCAATCTGCTCGCCTACCTGGACACAGTGCGGCCCTCGCACCTGGCCATCCGCCCCTCCGACTTCCCCGACCTGGCCCAGCGCGCCGATCTGCTGACGCCGGTGGTCACGGCCGTGGTCGAGAATCCGTTCTCCGGCGGCGAGACCACCATGGTTCTCTACGAGACCCCCTGGCCGCCGCTGTCGGTGATTGAGGCGAGGGCCCAGGTGCAGGGGCGCTGACCGGCCGCTCCCTCCACGATGGGCAACCCGGGCGATGACATCCCCGCGCTCCCGTCTCAAGTTCTGCGGTGGTACCCGTCGAGCGTGTCGAAGCGCGTCAGCAAATCCAGGAGCATCAGGAACCCTGGGGTCAGGAGTAGGGTGAAGTAGACTACGCCGTAGAGCACACCGCTGTAGACGTACTCCCCTGACATGTCGCCCACGGCGAACATGAGGCTCCTGGCGCCGAACTGCGCGACCATCGTGATGATGAAGGCGAGCACGATGGTGAGGAATTGCGCGGACGCGACAGCACGACACCTCATCGAGCAGTAGAGGCCGAGCGAGGTCGCCGCCACGCCACCGACTATCACCGCTCCATAGGCCGTCAATATGGCATAGAGGATGGCCGGGTCAGGCCGGCTCGCCGCGAGGAGAAGCACCACTACCGGCAGGAGGATGACACCGACAGACCAGAGGGGAAGGAGCGTGCCGAGGAGCTTCCCGAGCACGATCCCCCTGCCGCCCAGGCGGGACATGATGAGCGCGTCCCACGTGCCCGACATGCGCTCTTGAGTGATTGAACGGGACGAACTGAACGCCGCGACCAGCAGCGAAAGGCCGCTCCACGCAGACGCAGCGGCCCTGGCTATCACCTCCGAGAAGCCTTCAGAGATCGTGGCCAGATAGGCGCCGAGCACGAAAGAGCCGCCGAGGGCAACGACCGCCAAGATGACGCGGACGCGGGGGCTCGCCCGGCGGATGATCCGCGGCACCGCCTCCCGTCGCAGGATGGGGTTGTCCAGGAGATCGGCAAAGCGCAAGCGCTTGGGAGGCGCGCTCATGTGGGCCCGCTTTCTTCACGGCCGGCAAGAAGCCCTGTTGCCCTGCTTAGTCTCGCACCATCACCAGGGGAACGGAAGCCACGGAATGTCGTTCTCGGCCCGCCATGCCTCGAGCCACTTCTGGCGAACCATGTAGAGGCCGCTGTGGTAATCCAGCTGGCCGTAGAACAGCTTCCGGCTCTCGGAGTCACCGTACCGCTTCGCCAGGTCCGCATCAGACGGGGGAGCCGGCGACTCAATGTTCGCCAGCGTCTCATAGAGCTGCTGCGGCGTCTCTTCCTTCAGATTGCCCACTCGGACCGTGGGCAGCGGACGAGTGTCATTGATCAGGACGTCAAGGCAAGGGGAAACCCACAGATGAAGGCGCTGCTTCGTGTCAGCTGCCTTGCCCTGGGGAGGTGCCTCCTCTGTCGTCTCCACAGCGCGCTTGACATGCGCAGCCTCGGTGAAAGCCTCCGGATCTGACCAGAAATCCTGATAGCCCCAGTTCACGTCCAGCCCTTCGGGCCGCAGCCCAACGAGATCCTCGGGCTCCGGCTGAAGGTCGGCGTGCTCAGGTTGGACCCAGAGGCAAAACGGATATGTGGGCACGAAGCGCTCGCCGCCGAGCGAGCGGACCAGAGTCGCCAGCTCACCGATCTCCCCAGTGTTGCGAGTCGTCACGATGAGGTTTGCCCCGGTCTCGATCCCGGCTTCGCGACATCGTTCCATCGCGGTCACGATCGCATCGAACGCGCCGGGCCGCTGGCAGAGCTCGTCGTGCGTCTCGCGCAGGCCGGCGAAGGTGAACCACACATGCCGCAGCCGGGCTTCCCTGAAGTCCGCCAGCAGCTCTGGTGCGTCGGAATCGCGGGCGAGCTGCCAGCCGTCGGTGATGACCAGCCGCCCCTCTTCGCTGTCTTGAAAGGCCTCGTTCCCGACCTCCGCGCTGCGCAGGAACGACCACACCTCGATCGGCTTCTCGTGGTAGAACAACTCCAGAGCAGGCCACAGCTCCAGCTTCCCCGCCAACGGCCGCTCACCGGCCACCAGGGCGGCGCGCAGCCGCTCCACCGCGAACTTCACCTGGTCCCACGATAGCCGCTCCTCCGAGAAGAGAGGCTCGAACATCGGCTGGGTTGCCCAGCGAGGTCCTCCGACCTGCAAGCCTACTGACAGCGACTCGTAGACTGGCGGCCGCTCCGCGATCAGCTTCGCCTTGGCCGCCAGATCGATGGGCATACTGAACACTGCTGACTTTCTCTTTGCGTCGCTCACGAGCACCTCCAGGTCTCCCCGCAGGGCCTGCCGCGCCCGCCACAAACGCGTCTTCACGGCCCCCGCGGTGATCTCGAGGTGACCGGCCACTTCCGCCACCGACAGCCCGCCGAAGTAGTGCAGCAGCACCGGCTCGCGCAGGTCCTCCGAGAGACCCTCCAGCGCGCCGGCCACGATCAGCCGCTGCTCGACTCTATCCTGCCAGGGGCTCTGCCACTCCAGGCCCATGAGGCGCGACATCCGCTCCCGGAGCTGCCGTTCGTACCGGTGGTTCCTTAGCGATTCCAGGAAGACGTTTCGCGCAATGGCGAGCAGCCAGGGGATCGGATGCTGGACCTCGGTGCCGTCGGCGAGCGCGCAATACGCTCGTACGAAGGTCTCCTGGGCGAGTTCGCTCGCCTCCCCCGGCGAGTCTGCCCGCGCGAGCAGATAGCGCAGGACCGGCCCCTGCCCCTCGCGCACGAGTGCCTCGAACTCAATGGGCTGAGTTGTCGGCCTCGGCCGTGCCATCAGTCACCTCTGTAAAGAGGTTGCACGAGGACGCTCCGTGGTCACATCCGGGATGCCGGCGCGAGTGCTTCCGGTGGAGCGATCCTCAGGCGAGGGTCACTCGTGCTCGTCTTCCTGCCTGCGCGCCTCCGCCACCCGTGTCACCATCTCGACGACCTCGGCAGCGTGTGGGGGACGAGTCAGGCAGAAGTCCGCGCCACACTGCCACGCCAGAAAGACGTCCCGTTCGCTCTCGGGGTCGACGAAGACGCCGACGGGCACGTTCCTTCCGCGACGCGCGGCCAGTTGCACGAGCGCGAGTGCCTCCGTCCAGTGTGGCTCGCCGCACTGCTTGTCGAGAATGAGGAGCTGTCCCTCGCGCCGGCCGATCGCTTCCAGCGCGGCCTCGCCGCTGGGAAGCATGATGACCTGATAGCCCGCCTCGGTCAGCGCCTTCAGCAGCGCGCTGCGCAGCGCCTCCTCCGGCTCGACCAGCAGAACCGTCTTCAGCGCCCAGGGCTCGCCATCCGGTACTCCCAGGGAAGCCTTCTCGTGATCGGACATCATGTTGAGCATCTCCCTTCGCAGCTTGGCGCGGGCGCGATGGAGCCGGCTCTTGACCGCGCTCGTGGATAGCGACAGCGTCTCAGCAAGCTCCCGGTGTGAGACAGACCTATAACCCCTTGCGCAGGTGCACCGCGTGGGGCTCGAAGCCCATCTCCCGCCAGAAGGCGTTGGAGACGGGATTGTCGGCGGCGACGGAGAGGCGGACCTCGCGGAAGCCGCGGTCGCGGGCGCGCCCTGCAATCGCCTCGAAGAGCCGCTGGCCGAGGCCGCGGCGGCGCCACTCGGCCGTCACCGCGAGGTTGGTGACGAAAACATGGGGCGGGACGTCGAAGACCGGGGGGTCCTCGCCCGGCCTCGCCATGGCGAAGGCGACGAGCTCGCTCCCGGCCTCGGCCACCAGGATGATGTGGCCTTCATCAATCATGCATTCGTCCAGGTGTTGAAGCCAGATGTCGAGCGCGTCCGCCTTCATGTGGCGGAAGCGCACTTCATAGGGCTTGTGGAAGTCCATGAGTTCCTGCCACAGCGCGCCGATGGCCCCGCGGTCTTCGAGTGTGGCCTGTCTTATGTGAACATCATCGCTCATTGTGCCACTCGCTTTCTGGCGAGGAGGCGCCAGTGGAACCTGCTGCTGTCGCCCTCCCTCCATTCATGCTCGTGGAGGGAGAGGATGTCATAAGCGTGGAGCAGCTCGCACACCTCTTCCTCGGTGGAGTAGTGGTGAGGGATCGGCCCCTCGGGGTGGTTCGGATCGACCCAGGTGCCGGGCTCGATCTCGGTGCCCCGGCCGCAGTGCATGTGCCGCGGCGTTGGCGTCACCCAGACGAAGTGGCCACCGGGCGCGAGCGTGCGCGCGATCTCGGCCAGTATTCGCTCGAGTGTCGCCCGGTCCGTGTGATGGATGACGTGCGAGCCAAGCGCGCCGTCGAAGTGGCCGTCGGGGAACGGATAGTCGGTCATCTCCGTCTCGATGACGTTCGCCGTGAGCCCCGCTTCCTCCAGGTTCGCCTTGCAGGCCGCGAGAGCAGCAGGCGCATTGTCGGTGGCCGTGACTTCGAAGCCGCGGGCGGCCAGGTAGACGGTATGTCGGCCGAGGCCGCAGCCGATGTCGAGGATGCGACGCCGCCCCTCGGCCTCCAGGCGGTCGGCCATATCCACTACCTCTTGGATGGGCGGCATCGCCTCCCAGCGCGCCCTCACCTTCGGGTCTTGCCAGAGATCCTGCCAGCCCATCAGCGCGACTCCTCCGGCTTCCTCGCCACTATGATGAGACCCCTCGAATCGTGCCCGTAGTCCGAGCCATCGTATCCCCCGTAAGACCGCGCCCACTCGAGCCCGACTCGGCGGAACATTCCCATCCACTCGGAATGCGAGTACATCCGCAGCACGAACCCGGTCTGCCGTCGCGCGCCGTCAGGAGCGATGATGGTCCGCGCCATCGTGACCCGCGATCTCACCACATCCCAGTCTTCCTGGTCCAGCACGGTGTGCCCGTTGCCTTCCCACCAGTCCTTGCGGCCGTTGCCCAGCCATGAGGTCGTCCGCTCCCGGTTGTGATGGTCGATGAGCAATAGCCCTCCCGGCCGCAGCGCCGTCCGTATGGCCCGCAGGACGCGCTCGTCCTCTTCATCCGTCTCCAGATAGCCAAACGATGTGAAGAGCAACACCACCGCGTCGAACTTGTTCTCCCATGGCAGCTCTCGCATATCGCCCTGCACGAACTCCACCTCGACGCCGGCCTCTGCCGCTCTCTCCCGTGCCAGGCCTAGCAAGTACTCTGACAGATCGAACCCCGTCACACAGAAGCCGCGCTTCGCCAGCTCGACGGCATGGCGGCCCTGCCCGCAGCAGAGGTCCAGTATGCGCGCCCCGGGCTGAAGCTCGAGGGCGGAGACGACGAAGTCGCACTGAGGAGCTGTTCGCTCCTCGAGCCACTCGCCGCCGCGCAGATGAAACCGCATGTAATCTTCGCCGAAGAACTCCTCGTACCATGCCATCGCTGGATCCTCTCCGGTCCGCTTGCGGACCAAGAAATGCAGAAAGCCACAGGCCTCGCTGGCCTGTGGCTTCGTCCGCTCTCTTAGGAAGTGCTAGTCGGCGGGCGGCCGCACAGGCCAGGCAGCAACGATAAGGACGAGACAGACCGTCCCTTCGTAAACCAGCCTATAGGTATCCGCTCGCGGAGCTTCGCTCATGAAGGCTGAATCCTAACAGCTTGCCTACGCGAAGTCAAGCGCCTGGGGAGGCGGACCTTTGAGGCCTTTCCAGCACTCGCGGGGGCAGACGGCCAAACCGTGGGCTCGATCCTTTCTGCTATACTTGCTGGAGGACCATCGCAGTTGAGGATCAGCGAGCATGGAGTACAGGAAGCTTGGCGCGACCGACATAGAGGTGTCGGAGATTAGCTTCGGCTGCTGGACGATGGGCGGCCGGAACTGGAGCTATGATGGGGAGCCGACCGGCTGGGCCGACCCCGACGAGGACGAGATCACGGCCGGAGTCAAGGCCGGGCTCGACGCGGGAGTGAACCACTTCGACAACGCGGACACCTATGGCAACGGCCGCGCGGAGCGGATGCTGGCGAGGGCGCTGGATCGCCTCGGCGTGCGAAGCACCGATGTCGTCATCGCGACGAAGGTCGGATGGTTTCCGGGGACGGCCGAGCACGCCTACGAGCCGGCGCATATCCGGCATCAGTGCGAGCAGTCGGTCATCAACTTGAAGCGCGACTACATCGACCTCTACTACTTCCATCACGGTGACTTCGGCCCGAAGGACAGGTATCTAGAAGACGCGGTTGCCGTGATGAACGATCTCATCGACCAGGGGAAGGTGCGGTTCAAGGGGCAGTCGGCCTACTCGGAGGACGACTTCGAGCGCCTGGTCCCCGTCGTCCAGCCGCACGTGCTCCAGACCGGGTCGAGCGCGCTGAACGAGGGGTTCATCCGGCCGGGCTCGCGGATGCAGAAGCTGATGGAGGAGTATGGGCTGGGGCTGGTGGCTTTCAGCCCGCTGGCGCAGGGCTTGCTGCTCGACAAGTTCGACCCGAACAACCCGCCGCAGTTCGAGCGGGGAGACAATCGGTGCGGCAACGAGGCCTTTAGCAAGGAAGGCCTGTCCGAGCTGAAGCCGAAGTTAGAGAAGATCAAGTCGCGCTTTGGGGCGACGACCGGGGACCTCGCCGCGACGGCCCTGCAGTTCGTGCTCGGCCATCCGAACGTGGCCTGCGTGATACCGGGCTTCCGCAACGCGCAGCAGGCGACGATCAACGTCTCGGCGGCCGGGCGGAAGCTGAGCGAGGACGATCTGGCGTTCATCCGCGAGGCCCTGTCCTAGCGCGGCGCGGCACTCGGAGCGAGAGAGGGAACGGCAATGGATTTCGTGCGGGTGATACCGTGCCTCGACATGAAGGGCGGCCGGGTGGTGAAGGGGGTCCACTTCGTGGACCTCATCGACGCGGCCGACCCGGTGGAGGCGGCCACGGCCTACTCGAAGGGAGGGGCCGACGAGGTCGCCTTCTTCGACATCACCGCAACGGTGGAGAAACGGCGGACGATGTTCGGTGTGCTGGCGAGAGTGGCCAAGGTCGTGAGCGTTCCGCTGACCGTGGGGGGCGGGATCAAGTCGCGGGAGGACGTGGAGCAGGCGCTGGCGTCGGGCGCGAGCTGTGTCTCCATTTCGAGCGCGGCCTTCCGCGACCCGGAGATGGTGAAGGGCGCGGCGAAGGAGGTCGGCTCCGAGAAGATCATGGTGGCCATCGACGCGGATGAGAACGAAGCCCTGCCCTCGAAGCGCGAGGTGTACATCGACGGCGGCCGCACGGCGACCGGCAAGGACGCGGTCGAGTTCGCCAAGGAGATGGCCGACCTCGGGGTCGGGCAGCTCCTGCCGACGAGCAAGCGGGCCGACGGCACGAAGGATGGCTACGACATCGTGCTGACCCGCGGCATCGCCGATGCGACCGGCCTGCCCGTCATCGCGAGCGGAGGGGCGGGGAAGTTGGAGCATTTCTACGAGGTCGTCGCGGAGGGCCATGCGCAGGCCGTGCTGGCGGCGTCGGTGTTCCACTTCGGCGAGTTCACCATCCGGGAGGTGAAGCAGTACCTGCGCGCCCGGAAGCTGCCCGTCAGGATGTAGCGCGCTACCCGCCGCCCGCCCCGCGCATCGGCTGCGGCACCCACTGCGCGAAGCCCTCCATGTGGCCCCAGTAAGCGAAGTAACCGATGTTCGCCCAGATAGCGGCCGCGCCGACCATCACGAGCGCGCCAAGCAAGCGCCAGGATCGGTTCGTTCGGAGGCAGACCAGAGTGGGTGCCGCGAAGACGCCGCCGAGCCCTGAGAGGATGAATCCTGTGCCGGCCAGCACACGGCTCTGTGTCATCTGAAGGCCGATGATGCGCGCTCCCAGGAGCACCGCGGCCGCGCCTGCGAAGAAGGCAAAGATCGTTACCGAGGTGAGACTCCACCTGCGAGAGATGGACAGCGCGGCCCCGAGGAAGACCATCCCGAACAGCACCGACATCTCGCCGTAGGCCGAGCTGTAGGCGCCGGGGAGGGGCCAGGTGGCGGCCATGTGCGCTCCGAACACGAGCGCGACCAATCCCACGGCGGCAAATCCGGGCGCCCATCGCGGATGCAGCGGATCGTCCAGCCCGCGATAGACGTACAGGCCGAGCAGGAAGTAGCCGGCCACCATGTTCACCAGTAGCAGTGTGATGTAGTCGATAAACATGCCGATCCCCCTTCTGCGGTCTGTCTCCAGTCGGCCTCGCGGAGCGCCGCGGTCGCGGCTGCTGGTTTCGGCGCGGCATCGGCGGTCACTTGCGGGCACGGAGTGGATTTGGTCGCCCAATGCTACAAGATGCTTCGGCCGCTCTCCGGAGAAGTAGACGGCCGCGACGGGTCGTGATGCGGCTGAGACGCTCCGGAGGAGAGATACATGGCGCGGAAGTTCAAGGCGGAGGAGATGACGCCGGCCGAGTTCAAGGCGGCGATGGAGGAGAAACCGGTGGTCATACTGGCGACCGGCATCTTGGAGTGGCACGGTGATCACCTGCCGCTGGGAACAGATGCGCTGAAGATGCGCGGCACCGCGGAGCGGTTGGCGGAGGAGGCCGGCGCGATCTTGCTCCCGCAGAACTGGTTCGGCGTGGTGGGCTTCGACGAGATGCTGGGGACGGTCACTTTCAGCAAGGACCTGGTGAAGCGCATCCTCGCGGAGTTCTTCGAGAACCTGGAGAAGATGGGCGCGAAGCTCATCGTCCTGCTGACCGGGCACTACGGGCGATTCCAGGTCGAGACGATCACGGAGGCGGTGGGAGAGTACGAGGCGCGCAGAGGCGTGCGCATCATCGCGCAGGCGGAGTATGAGGGGGTGGACTTCAGCCCCTTCCCATGCGAGCCCGATCACGGGGACACGTACGAGACCTCGCTCATGATGGCGATCCGGCCCGAACTCGTGCAGATGGACAAGTACCGCGGCGAGCTGGAGATTCCGTACGAGTACGAGTATCGCGAGAACCCGTGGGGGTTCAAGTCCCCACGCGGTACCTGGCGCTTCAGCGATGATCTCCAAAAGCAGGCGTCACCGGGGTTGGGGGAGCGGCTCATGGCCGCCCTTGTCTCTCATCTCGCGCAGAAGATCGAGAAAGAATTCGCCCTCCCCGATTAGCCGCCGGGCCCCACCGAAGCGCCGTACGCGAGGCCTCTCGGCAACGCCAAGCTGTTCCGCAAATGTGCCCATCGCCCGGCCTTTCCGCGCTTCCGTATCTATCTCGTCCTAGCCGGGGCGGAAGCTGGCTGCCGTCAGCCGATTCTCAAGCTCCTGTGCCGCCTCCGCAATCACTGGATCTAGGTCGTTCAACCAGCTCTGTATCTCCGCGCGTTCAGCAAAGTCCGGCCTCAGCCGCACGGCCTTCGCCCGCGGCAGCAGCGCCCGCCATGCCCCACGCGCGTTCTCCGCTCCCCATTCCGCCGCCTCCGTCTTTGAGCCTAGGCGGCCTTCGTCGAGCCACAGCAAGAGCCTGGCCGCGGTGAGCAACCAGTCGACCGAGTGCAGGGAACCGCCGCGCCCGTGTTCTCGCATGGCCCGGCAGTTCTCTCGGATCTCCTGTGCGAGCTCCTCCGGAGATGGAGCCTCGAATTGCTCGCGCACGTCATCACCGTGGATGACGATCCCCCGGTCGCGAATGACTCGATGACAGAACCAACCGAGCTTGTTTCGGTCCCAGAGACGTTCGCCAGTCGTTCCCCACCAGACAGCGGTCCCCGTGTTCGCGGGCCGGAGCAAGTCACAGGGGAGGAAAGCTCCCTCCAACATGGCTCCGTATACGCCATAGGCGCCGTCCCGGAAGGGAGCGCGGGCCGAAATGAGCTCGCGGCAGTCGCCGGCCGACAGCCCGTCGTCAACAATGACAGCGAAGTCGAGGTCACCGTAGCCGGGAGCAAGGTCGTTGAAGACCACCGCCCCGTGGAGAATCACTGACCTGCACCGCGCCCCCAAGCAGGCCAAGATCTGGCGAACGAATGAGCCCAAGACGCGGTTGAGCTCGGCTTCAGCGAACTCGTGCTGGAGATTCACGTTTCTCCCCTCAGTCCGTCACGTCGACGCGCGCACCCGCCTATGCCGTCGTCCCTCGCCTCATGCTTACCGGAGCACTGCCTTTTGACCGATCGTTCTCAGCCGGACACCACCTCGACCTGCCAGTTGCTGTTGACCCACAATCCCACGATCATTACCGGGAAGCCCCAGGAGCGAACCGTCTCCACTGCTCGCAGGATGTGCCGGCGATGCTCTTCCTCGGTCACCGGGTTGCCCGCGCAGTCGTGGTGCCCCGCCACCGCCACCACCTTCGAGCCGTGCGCCTCCACGGAGATCGCCACCCGGGACCTGATCTCCTGGGCCACCTGTGGGCCCGAGCGCCGCCAGCGCCCCGTCCGGCGCGGCCGCGCCTCCGCCAGCACCTTGTCGGGCCCGGCAACTGTCACCGTATCGACGAAATCCACGGAGTGATTGGCCTTCACCCACGCGGCGACCGGCTCTTGGACGCGGCCGTCCATGCAGTTGATGGCTGTGCCAAAACGTCCCTCGGGCATTCCCGCTGGCGCCTTTGGTGTTCCCGCTCGCTTTGTGCACTGCTGGATGTCATTTCTGAGGCATCGACAAGACCACCTGTTCACTGGATGAGCCCTTGTACGAAAACGAGCGCGACAAATCGCTATGGGGGGGTTCCTTGGCGAGCACACGGCGGTCTACAATTTCGTGAGGCCTGACTGCCGCTCTTGTTCTCGGCCGTGGGAAGGGAGTCAGGCCCGGGAGGGAGGCATACCATGAGGACGCTGGATGGCATTGTGGCGCTACTGCTCATCGTGGGCGGCCTGAACTGGGGGCTTGTTGGGGTGTTCAACTTCGATTTGGTCGCCGCCATCTTCGGCATGGGGAGCGTGCTGAGCCGGCTGGTGTACGCAATAGTCGGCCTGTGCGCGGTCTATTGGCTGCTCGAATGGGCCGCCATTCGCCGTCGATACGGCCAAATGGCTGCAGGCGGCCGAGAGGCTCCCACGCCGACGGCCTAGCAGTGGTCCCATAGCCGATGCCAGCTGACGCCCGCCCTCTGTCGAGTGAGGGCGTCGAACCGTGTCTGCACGCTTGAGGCGCGGCTAGCGCGCCTCCCGCAGTTCCTTCGTCAGCCCGGGCACCGTCATCTCGATCAGCGACTCCCCTCGCCTCACGCTCACAGCGACCGGGGCGGCAGGCCAACCGCCCGGCCACTCGAGGCTGTCCGAGGCAACGGGTGCGCCTGCGACGCGCACGATCTCGTCGCCCGCCCTCAGCCCGGCCTTCTCCCAGACGCTCCCTCGCTCCACTCGCTCAACCATATACCTGTCTTCGCCGGCCAGCACGAGCCCCGTCCGGGCGCACTGCTGTATCAGCTCCTCGCGCCTGACGATGGACTCCCATCCCACCAGATACTTGAGGCAGCTCCACACCGCGGCGCTCGTCGCGTCGTGGACCGCGGTCGAGATGGTATCGGTGGTGCGCGATTCCTTCGCCGACCGGCTCCAGCGCACCACACCATCCGGGATGTCGATGAGCTGCATGGCGAGCGCAACGTGGGCCCCGCGCGGCCCCGCTCGCGACCACTTGATCTCGTGCGCCGTGACAGTTACCTCCAGCACCGCATCGATTCCCGTCTCGCGCTCGAGTTTGGCGCACGTGTCTGGGTCGAGGAGCAGCTCGCGGGACAAATGGTGCTCTCCGACGATGGCCGCGAGCTGTGCCCCGGTGTAGAGCCGGAAACGGCGGTAGAGATGCCGCGTCACCTCCGACTCCACGAGCGTCAGGCTGAGCGGCCGCCCCGCCTCCTGGCTCACGACGACGCCCATCGCTTCGATGTCGGCGGTGTCAACCTCGGGCGGATGAAGCTTGCTCGCGCACCCGCCGCAGAGCACAAGCAGCGCAAGCGCGGTAAGCGGTAGAGCGATGCGTCCCATGCTAGACTCCTCTGAGAACTGTGTCGGACGGCTCGTTCCTACCACGACCAGCCGATGGCGTCAAGGGCCAGGCGCGCCGCCTTCGGGGGACGGCCACTGCGGCCTCATCCGTTCTCCCTCAGTTTCTTCGTCAGCGCGGGCACGATCTCGAACAGGTCGCCGACGATGGAATAGGTGGCGATGTTGAAGATCGGCGCGGCCGGGTCTTTGTTGATGGCGACGATGCAGTCGGCGCTGCTCATGCCCGCCAGGTGCTGCACCGCGCCGGAAATGCCGCAGGCGATGTAGAGCTTGGGCTGGACGGTGCGGCCGGTCTGGCCGACCTGATGGTAGGCCGGGATCCAGCCCGCGTCCACCGCCGCGCGGGAGGCGCCCACCGCCCCCCCGAGCGCCTCCGCCAGCTCCCTGATGAGGGCGAAGTTCTCCGGCTTGCCCAGGCCGCGGCCCCCGGAGACGATGATCTCCGCATCCTGAAGGTTGACCTGCCCGTCGGTCTCCTGCTGCACGATCTCGACGACCTTGGCGATGACGCTCCGCTCGTCGAGATGGACCGGGACCTCAATCACCTCGCTGGTGCGGGAGGGATCGGGGTCGAGGGCCTTCATCACCCCCGGGCGCACGGTCGCCATCTGCGGCCGGGCGTGGCGGGAGACGATGGTGGCCATGAGGTTGCCGCCGAAGGCGGGACGCGTCTGAACCAGGAGCCGCTCCTCCTCGTCGATGTCGAGGCCGGTGCAGTCGGCCGTGAGGCCGGCCGAGAGGCGGGCGGCGACGCGGGGCGCGAGGTCGCGGCCCTGCGGGGTGGCGGAGACGAGGACGATCTCCGGCTTGTAGTGGTTGATCATCCCGGAGAGGACGTCGGTGTAAGGGCCGGTGCGATAGTGCGCGAGCACGGGGTCCTGCGCGAGGTACACCTTGTCCGCGCCGTGCGCGAAGAGGTCCTTCGCCATGTCGGCGACGCCGTCGCCGAGCAGCACCGCGGCCAGCTCGACGCCGAGCTTGTCGGCGAGGCGGCGGCCCTTGCCGAGCAGCTCGAAGGTGCCGCGGCGGAACTGGTCGTGCAGGTGCTCGGCGACGACCCACAGGCCGCGATACCGATCGACCTCCACGTCGGGGGTGTAGGACGTCTCCAGGAGAATGGCGCCGAACGTGCAGGAGGAGGCGCAGGCCCCGCACTGGGTGCAGTTATCGTTGAAGCGCGCCTTCTCCTCGACGATGTCGATGGCGCCATAGGGGCAGGCGCGGAGGCAGAGCTTGCAGCCGGTGCAGTTCTCGGTGATCAAGCGTACAGCCATCCAGCGATTCTCCAGTTATTTCTAGCTATGTAGGGCAGCGACAGTTCTGTAGGGCGCGCAGGTCTCTGCCTGCGCGCCGGCGGTTGCGCATGGGCTGTTCCGACTTCGCAAGGGAGGACCGTGTCTCCTGCCACTGCAGGGCGCGCTCACCGTCGCCCAACCCGGCCGACCGTTAACGGCTGCGGGGATATCGGGAACCACGCTTCTGCCGAACGCATTGGGTTAACCGAGGGAATCCCTACGTGGAGGATCTAACGATCTACGCTTCTTGCCTAGCCCACGACCTTGCGATGTCTCCATCCCGAACTGCTGAAGGCGTACTGCGCAATCCACGACAAAGTCGACACACGCGTTGCACTCCGATAGAGAAGGAAGCTCGTCCCAAGCCCACCGGTGCAAGACATGCCCGCCGAATGTCCAATCGACATGCGGAGTCAAGCGCCGGAACCTGACATAGCGCCGGTAGTCGATGCCAAGCGCTAACACTCTTACCGCTTCGCCGAGACGCGGCAGTGCCCGCGCAACCTCGTCGAAGACGCCAGCTACCGCGCGGAGGAACTCACGGGTGTTGTGGTCTCCGGCCAGGTTTAGCCCGCTCCTCGGGCTGAGACGATGCGCGTCTGCGAAGCGGAATGGTGAATCCCCGAATCTGTCTGCCCCCTTGGCCTCGTAGTCACGGAGCAGATTCGCGAAAGCCAGCGCCGTCTTGTCCAGTGCATCGATTCGGTCATCACGTCCGAGAGCCTCCTGTGCCTCCTTGAGCAATGCCCGGGCTGACTCGCATTCCACCATGTTGACCAGGCTGATTGAGTCGTAATCAATGCCGAATACGAGAGGGCAGTTCTCCTGGAAGAAGGCTGCGGTCGTCTCCCGGTAGGACTCGAGATCAATGGCCGATGGCAGGGTCCCGTGGTGCTTGAGCGCTACCCGGGCTTTGTTCAGGCGAGACATGGCTTGCCTCTGTGTGAGTTTCGACTCGCCAAGCTCAGGGCCGAGCAACTCCCAGTACTGCACAAACCTCGTGCTCGCGTCCGTCTTCACATTCAGATACTCGCAGCCGAGCTGGAAGAAGAACTCCACCGAGTCGTGAAAGGTCAAGAGTGCCGCAGCACACTGCGGCTCGGGCTGGCGTGACTGGTCAACCGCAACGCCGTGCATATACTTCACGAAGGCGAGTCGGCGCAACATCGGCTCATTGAGCATTCGCCATCTCCGTCTTCCGCGCCGCCCTGCTCGCGAAGGGGACGGGGCCGGCGCGCAGGCAGAGACCTGCGCGCCCTACAGTACGGTGCTAGCCGGCCGCGATGTCCATTTCTTTGATTGCTTGTGCGAGTTCCTCGGCGACCTCTTCGCTCGTGCCCTCGATCTTCTTTCCGCCCCCTCGCTTCTCCGGCGGCCACACTCTGATGACCTGGGTGGGGGAGCCGTCGAAGCCGGACTGCTTCGGGTCGGCCTCCAGATCGGCCAACGTCCAGGTCGCGATCTCGGCCCGCTTGGCCTTGAGCACATTGCGCATGCTCGGGTGGCGGGGATCGTTGACCTGCTTCACTACGGTGACAACGGCCGGAAGCCTGACCTCCAGCACCTCGAAGAAGTCGTCGAGCACGCGCTTGGCGCGGAGCTTGCCGTCTTCGACAGACAGCTCGATGGCGAAGGTCACCTGCGGAATGCCCAGCCGCTCGGCCAGCCCCGGCCCGACCTGGCCGGTGTCGCCGTCGATGGCCTGCTTGCCGCAGAGGATGAGATCGACCTCGCCGACCTTGCGGACCATCTGCGCGAGGCCGTAGGAGGTGGCGAGGGTGTCGCTGCCGCGGGAAGCCGGGTCGCTCAGCAGGATCGCCTCGTCCGCGCCCATCGCCATCGCCTGGCGAAGGGCCTCCTCGGCCTGCGGCGGGCCCATGGTGATGACGGTGACGGTGCCGCCGTGGGCTTCGCGCAATTGAAGCGCGGCCTCCAGCGCGTTCTCGTCCACGGGGTTGATGACGCTCTTCATGCCCTCGCGAATGAGGGCGTTGGTCTCGGGATCGACGCGGACCTCGGTGGTCTCGGGAACTTGCTTGATGCAGACGACGATGTTCACTGGCTCGACTCTCGCGGTGGTTGGTGTGCGGCCGGGGTCACTTGTTCAGCTCCCGAAGCACGTGGTTTGCGATAACCATGCGCTGGATTTCTGACGTGCCCTCGACGATTTCAAACAGCTTGGCCTCCCGCATGTATCGCTCGACGGGGAACTCCCTGGTGTAGCCGTAGCCGCCGAAGATCTGCACGGCCTTCGTCGTCGTGCGCATCGCCACCTCGGAGGCGTACAGCTTCGCCATCGCCGCTTCCTTCTCGAAGGGCTTGTTCTGGTCCTTGAGCCAGGCCGCCCGCCAGGTGAGCAGTCGTGCGCAGTCTACCTCGGTGGCCATGTCGGCCACCATGAACTGGATGGCCTGGAAGCCCGATATCGGCTGGCCGAACTGCTCGCGCTGGTGGGTATAGGGCACGGCCGCCTCCAGCGCGGCGCGGGCGACGCCCACCGCGCCGGTGGCCATGCCGATGCGCCCGACGCCGAGGGTGCGCATGGCCACCAGGAAGCCGCCGCGCTCGCGCCCGAGCAGGTTCTCCTTGGGCACGCGGCAGTCGTTGAAGACGAGCTCCCGATTCGGCAGGGAGGGGAAGGCCATCTTCCTCTCGTCCTTGCCGAACTCGAAGCCCGGGGTCCCTTTCTCGACGATGAAGGCGGTCAGCCCGCGGGCGCCGCGAGAGGGGTCGGTGCTGGCGATGATGACGTAGATCCCGGCCTCGCCGCCGTTGGAGATGAAGATCTTGCTGCCGTTGAGGATATAGTCGCTGCCGTCGCGCTCGGCCTTGGTGGCGACGGCGGCCGCGTCGGAGCCGGCGCCGGGCTCGGTGAGCCCGAAGGCCCCGATCTTCTCCCCGGTCGCGAGGGCAGTGAGGTGCTTCTGCTTCTGCTCGTCGCTGCCGAACATCATGATGGGAACGACGGCCAGCGCGTGCGCCCCGTAGACGGCGCCGGTGGTGGTGCAGGAGCGGGACAGCTCCTCGCCGACCGCGCTCCAGGTGAGGAAGTCCAGGCCGAGGCCGCCGTATTCCTCGGGAACGGGGATGCCCATGAGGTCCAACTCGGCCAGCTTCCTGACGTTGTCGGCGGGCCAAACCCCGGCCTCATCGGTCTCTTGCGCCTTGGGCGCCAGCTCTTCGTCGCAGAACTCCTTGACAGCTTCGACAATCGCGGTCTGGTCTTCGTTGAAGGTGAAATCCATGCGGTTGTCCGCCTCCCGGGGCCTACAGCAGGGCCGGCAGAAACCGGCCGCAGCGAAGATGTTAACGGAAAGCTTGGGCTGAGTCAACGCGGCCCGGCCGCTCGCCGGCTATCACTCGTCGGATACGTTCCAGCGACCCTTCCACACGACTCTCCTCATGTCGATGGGCTGGGCGGGCGGCCCCTCAGGGGTCTAGTTCGTCTCGCTCTCGCCAAGGATCGAGTGGAGCTTCTCGCCGAGCTGGAGGCGGGCCTTGTCCCACAGCTCTGGATCGTTGCGCCAGATCTCGGTATTCTCGATGGAGGCCTCGCCGAAGGGCGTCGTGTGGATGATCGAATCCACGGCCTCGTCGGAATCCGCCTCGCGCCCGGCTTCGCGGAGCAGCCAGAAGTACTCGTAGTCCTGAAGGCCGCGCCGGTGGGCCTTGAGCCTGATGCTGGGGATGGGATCGGGGGAGCCGACGACATCGCCGCGGTAGATGAGCAAGCCCGACCCGTTGTATTCGACATGCTCGGTGATCCAGTTGAGCGGCTCCGTCCAGGCGCGGTCGGCGGCCCACTCGAACTCCCACTGGCAGTAGCCGCAGCGGTGCTTCCAGGCGGCCCAGGCAAGGCCGCGACACGTGAGCAGGTCGAGGTCGAGGAAGGTGTTGGAGCCACAGGCCGAGTTCTCGCGCCGCTCGTAGATCATAGGACCGTAGAACCACGACTCGACGCCCTTCTCTCGAAAGTGGGCGATCTTGTCGGCATCGAAGGCGACGGTGTGGCAGATGACGAGGTCCACGTAGGGATGGAGCTTCTCCATCGCCTCCCAGGAATAGCCGCCGTCGATGCGGTGCTTGAACCAGTCCTTCCCCAGGCCGCGCCGGAGGAGGTCGGCGTAGTAGATCATCTGCTGGTAGGCCTCCTCGTAGTAGGCCTCGTCCAGGCCCTCGAGGAAGACGATCTTCTCCACGCGGCGCCGGTGCGGGTCGGCCTCGAAGTGCTCTTTGAGCTGGCGCTCGGTCTCCACCCACACCGCCTCGAATTCTTCTGTCGGGCCGCCTTCGGGCACCGCCATGGGCCAGGCATTCCGGCGGGCCGGCTTCTTGCCACAGTCGAAGGGGAGGATGATGTGGTCAATCGGCAGGCCCACGCCGGGCCCCCAGTATCCGGCGGCCTCGGTGTAGGCCGAGCCGTCGAGGTACCTCATGAGGCGGGCATCGTAAGCCGACCAGTCAATCTGCACCTTGGTGCCGTCAACCTTCAGGTCGGGGCGGTGGTAGACGATGCCCGGCTGGAACCCGTGGCGGCGGGCCATCTGGAAGTAGCGGAGCTCGAGATCGGGGTCCATGTGCTGGATCGAGTTGTTATAGATGTCGCCGCGGCAGTGTATCTCGTCTGGCAGCGCGAAGTCCCAGACCTCGAGCTCGACCTGAAGCTCGCGCTCTCCGCCGGGCCAGGACACGGAAAGAGTGCCCCGATAGGTGCCGGGCGGGGCCTCAGCTCGGTTCCGCGGCACGTAGATGTCGATCCACACGGTCTGGAATCGGTGAGACTCGCCTATCGCGTTCTTCTCATCAGGCAAGTCCAAGCGCAGCGGCTCGCCGGCCGGCGCGGGCAGCAGCGCATCGGGGTACCAGCCGGGTCCTAGCGATGTTTTCTCGTATCCTGTCGAGGGCTGCCGCACCCGCACATGCCAGGCCTTGAACAGCGCCACATTGCGGCCGGCGATCTCCGCGCCGGTCGGGCCGACGAGGCGCTCGAATCGCACTTCGACCCCACGCACCGGCTGCTTCGCCCCGACGATCACCTGAAAGGAGACGAACTCGTTGCGGGCCGAGTGAAGCGTGACTCGGTTTTCGGACGCGTCCCACACGGCATTCCTCTCTCGGTACTCGCCAGACGGGTAGTCCGCGTGGATGTCCGGCCGCTCCTCTATCAGGCGTCCGGTTTCCGGGTTGACGCGAACACCGTCGCCGATTGCCCACACGTCGATACTGCCACGGCTCATCTTGTCGCCTCCTCTTGGCGCTTGTCTTTGCGTTGGCACCATCGTCAACGCGACGAGGGTGGCTGCGAGCACGCCGGCCGGCACGGTACCTGCTAGTCTCACGGCGCCTGTCGACACGCGGTTCTCCTCGTGGGGCCGAAGCGGGGACCCTCTCCAGGCGGTGATCCGGCGGCAGACAGCTGGTGCTGCTCGAGGCGGTCGGAGCGCCACCGGAGACTCTGTTTCGGCGTGCGCCGTCCGGATACCTTACGCGTCACAACACGCCGGTGCGCGGTGAAGACAGCGGGGTAGGCGCGCCGGGGGTCAGCTTGCGGGAAGGACAGTGGGGAGGCGGACGATCTTGGTGGGGGTGTCTGCGGGACGGCGAGGGGCCGGACGGCCCATGGCCGTCAGCAGGTTGCCGTCGGCGTGGGCGAGCGCGTCCAGACGGCGGAGCGCCTCTTCAACGCTCTCGCGTGTGAGCTGGCAGCACTCGCCGTGGCCCGGGTAGATGTACTTGACGGGCAGGCGCGCCAGACGCTGAAGAGACGACCGGTAGTCACTGACGCACGAACCCCAATGCACGTCCATCCACCCGATGGTGCCATCACACCTGATGAGGTCCCCGACGAAGAGACTATCGCTGAGCTGCCACAGGACCGTGTCGGGGGTATGCCCCGGCATGTGGTGGACCTGGAAGGACAGCTCGCCGATCTCGACGGTGTCTCCCTCGTCCACCGTGTAATCGACCATGCTGCCCTCGAGGGGTGTGTAGGCCGGGCAGTAACGAAGCTGCTCGGCGGCGAGCCGGTGGGCGACGACGCGGGGAGATCGCTCGGCGCGGAGCCGAGGAACGGCTCCCGCGTGGTCGTCGTGGCAGTGAGTGATGAAGAGGGCCGCGACGGTGCTGAGACCGATGCCGTCGGCCTCGAGTTGGTCGAGCTTGGCCGCAAGTCCCGCCTCGCCCCCGACATCGACCAGGGCGTGCGCGCCGCCGCAGTCGAGTGCGTAGATCACCTCGTTGCGCGACTCTGCGCGGTAGATTCCGGGTGCCACTTCCACGGTCGCCGCCCCCTCGCATACACAAACTATCAGTCGTTTCGACCTCGCAAGTCTCCCCCCTTCTGGCATTTGCCGGCAAAGACCGACCCCGAGCCGGCCTCTTCTTCCGCCGCAAGACCGCGCGGCGACGCGCTACGTAATCGAGCAGACGGTAGGGCTGCCCGCGGGAGGCCGCCGTCGCACGATCTTCGCCGCCTTACGCGAAGCCTGGGACGAGCGGGGCGGCGGCTGGGGGCAGAGGAGCTGTCGAGGGAGCCGGCGGAGTGCTAAAGCCCCCTAGCTATCCGCGGCAGCTACCAGGGCCGCTAGAGGGCAGGTTCGAGCACCACGATCTCGGTCGGCTGGGGCAGCGTTTCTTTCGTGACCTCGACTTCGGAGCCATCGACGCGCCTCACGCGATCCTTGCCCGCGAGGAAGTCGTCCACCGGCCCGATGTCGAAGCCGACCTTGGGCGTGCGGTAGTGCATGGGTATTGCGATCCGCGGCCGCAGCCGGTTGACGATGGCGGTTGCGCCCTTCGCGTCGACGGTGAAGGTACCGCCAACCGGCACGAACAGCACATCGATGTGATAGAGGGCTGTTGCGTCCTCGGGGCTAAGGGCATGTCCTAGGTCGCCGAGATGACACAGGGCGATCCCGTCGGCCTCGATCACGCGCACGACATTGTCGCCGCGCTCGGCTCCGCGGCTCGTGTCGTGATGGGTGGTCAACGCACGAAACAGAATCCCGCCGTGCGGCGCCTCGCCCGCGCCCTTGATGACCTGCGGAGACCCGGGCACCATCCTCACGTAGTTGTGGTCGGCGTGATCGTGGCTGACGGTCACGAAGTCGGCCGGCTCGGTCAATGCGCCATACCCTATCGCGCCGCCGAACCCGCCCGGCTCATAGGGATCGGTTACGATCTTCTTCCCGTCGGAAGTTGTGATGAGAAAGGCAGCATGTCCCAGATACTTGATCTTCATGACTCTCCTCGAGTTCGCGCCGAAGATGGTCCCGCCCGGAGGCTTGCCAGAGTCTCGCGGAGAATTTCGGCGCTCCGGATTAACCCCCTGTGTTCTTCCTCTGACAGGTCTATGTGCACGTCCTCCAGCCAGCCGCTGCGCCCGACCCGGGTCGGGCGGCTCAGGGCCACCCCGTGGAACTGCTCCGACTCGGCGAGGGTAGATACCGGCAGCACGGCGCGTGAGTCGCCGAGGATCGCGGCCACGACCTCCCTGATCGCGAGGCCAACCGCGTATCCGGCCCCGCCCTTCAGGCGGAGGCACTCGGCGCCGGCAGTCCGAGCGGCCTCGAAGGCCTTCCGCGCGCCCTCCTCGGAGTATCCTGGAAGCTCCCAAATGGGCCGGCCATCGTAGCGAAGCTGCGAGAATACGGGGACCATCGAATCGCCGTGCTCGCCTATAATGAGGGCATCGATCAGCGATGGGTCGACGCAGAGCTGCTCGCCGAGCAGGGAGCGGAACCTGAGGGTGTCGAGGACAGTGCCGAGGCCGATCGCGCGCTTCGGCGGCCAGCCAAGCTCGGCGGCCGCGAGGAATGTCAGGACATCCACGGGGTTCGTCACGACGAGCAGGACTGCCTCCGGCGCGAGCTCGACTGCCTTGGCCGACCGCACGATCTCTCGCAACAGTACGGCATTGCGCTCGACGAGCTCAAGCCGCGACTCGTCGGGCCTGCGCCTGAGGCCGGCCGTCACGACGACGACGTCGGAGCCGGCCATCGCGCTATAGTCTCCTGCAGTAATGCGGGGACCGCCTGCAAAGGCGCGGCCGTGGCGGAGGTCGAGGGCCTCTCCGCGGGCGGCCTCGGCGGCGACATCGACGAGCACGATCTCATCGCCGACGCTGCCGAGCTGGAGCGCAGAGGCGGCGTTCGATCCGACGCGGCCCGCCCCTCCGATGATGGCGATTTTGCCGTTCACGGCGCATCCTCTTCGCCGGCGGGCGAGGCCCCTGCCTTCGAGTCGGCCGGCAAACTCGATTCCTCGTGAAGCGCGTAGGCTGCGTGGTTGTGGATTGACTCCATGCTCTCGCACTCGACCTGGAACCAGGCGATTCGATCGTCGGCCCGCAAGATCGCGACGACGTCTCGCACGACGTCTTCAACGAACTTAGGGTTCTCGTATGCCGCCTCGGTGACGAACTTCTCGTCCTGGCGCTTCAGCAGAGGATAGATCTCTGCACTGCCCTGCTGCTCGAGTATAGTGACGAGGTCCTCGATCCAGACCATTGCCTCCGGCCGAGTGCGTATCCGGGCCCGGATGATGGCCCGCTGGCTGTGCGCGCCGTGGCGTGAGATCTCTCTGCTGCAGGGGCAGAGGATGGTCACGGGGACCTCGATACATGTGGTCAGGCGATACTCGTCGCCGTCCAGGGAGCCCTCGAACTTGCAGTCATAGTCGAGCGCGCTCTCGCTCTTGGTGGCAGGAGACTTCTTGTTCATGAAATACTTGAACGACACATCGACGCGGGCGTTCTCTGCCTCCAGTCGCTGGCAGGCCTCCCGCAGCATCTCCCCCACCTCGGGCTTGCTTATGGGCTTCTCCCGCCACCGGAAGAGGATGTCGAGGAAACGGCTCATGTGGGTGCCGCGGAACTGATGCGGGAGGGTTACTCCGAAGTCGATTCGGGCAAGCGCGCTGTCGAAGCCGCCCGCCTTCCGCCTGACCAGTATCGGCAGGTGCACCTCCCTCACCCCGACCCGCTGGACGGTGATCCCGCGGCTGTCGGGGCTGTCGGCCAGGTCTTTCATCTGTTGTGCTCCAGTGTCTCCACTCTCAGCGCGGCCTGCTTCCCCACCAAGGAGGAGGACAGTGTGCCAGTCGGACAGACCGACCGCCCGACGACGCGGACGGCCGACTGGAGGAAATCCCGCGTGCGGCTATCCGTTGGCCTCATCCCAGAAGAGCAGGCGGCCGCAGTTGTCGCAGGCAAGACCGCCCCGCCCTGCCCGCAGGGCCTTCACGGTCTCCTGTGGGAGGTCAATCATGCAGCCGGGGCAGTTGTTGCCAGTCACCCGCACCAGAGCGATATTCCCCGCTCTGGCGCGGATCTGCTCGTAGCGCTTCAGAAGCCGAGACCCGACCCGGGAGGCGTCCTCCCGTCGCTGGGACTGAAGCTCCATGATTCGCTCTTTCAGCCGGGCGCCCTTGCGCTGGTACTCGCTGCGCACGGCCTCGAGCTGGGTCGTCGCTTCCCCAAGACGTTCCTCCCGCGAGGCGATCCCGGCCCGCAGCGACTCAAGCGCTTCCATCAGCTCGAGCATGCGGTCCTCTATCTTGCGGATCTCGCGGCCAAGCATCTCGACCTCCTGGTGGAGATCGGTTAGCTGTCGCGGGTTGCGCACGCTCCCGCCGTAGAGCTGGTCCTGGAACCGCTTGCGCTTCTCTTCCAGCGTCTTCACCTCCAGCTCGCGATCCAGGTTCTCGTTTTCGGCCTCCTCGAGCTTCTTGCGCAGGTCGCTGAGCTCTGCCTCGATGGTGTCGATCTCCGCCTTCAACTCCGCGCCGGTCTCCAGCCCAGACATCGCCTCTTCGTGCCGAGCGATCTCCGCGTCCGCTTGCTGAACCTTGTACAATACGCCCAGCTCTTCACTCATCGGTCGTGTCTCACGTGCTGCCTCGGCACACTTCGTCGGCGGGGTCGCGGGCCCCTGCCGCAGGGCGCGCCGGACCAGGCGGAGAAGTTCACCCCATCATGGCACTGCTGCCCGTGGCGATCATCGCCGACGATCTGACCGGCGCGGCGGATGCCGCTGCAGCGTTTGCGCGGCCCGGGAAACCTGTGCCGGTATCGCTTAGTGAGCGGGCGCAACTCAGGGAGGGGAGGTCAGCCTTTGCCGTCACGACCGAATCTCGCGGCGGCCTCCCGAAGGCCGCATACGAGTCTGTCGCGGCCGCAGTGCGGTCGGCCTGTCCGGCCGGGCTGCTGTACAAGAAGATTGACTCGAACCTCCGAGGCAACATCGGCGCAGAGCTCGCGGCTGTCGCCGAAGCAGCGGGACGGCCGGTCGTGCTCGCGCCGGCCTTCCCCGCCCGCGGCCGGACGGTGCTTCACGGGGTGGCTCTGATACATGGCAGCCCGGTAGCCGACACCGAGATGGGTCGTGACCCACAGGCGCCGGTTCTGAGCTCGCACATTGAGGATATCATCCAGTCGCAGCGCCCGGGGCTTGCCATCGGCCTCTGCTCCCTCGAGACCGTGCGGGAACGGGGGCGCGCCGTGACGGAATGCCTGGACCGTGAGCAAGTGGTCGTCGCCGACGCGGAGACGGATTCCGACCTGGATGCGATAGCCGAGGCGGCCCTTTCGTTCAATCCCCTCCCGGTGCTCGCGGGCTCGGGAGGGCTTGCACGAGCGCTGGCGGCGCGGCTTCTCGGGCCGGCGATGCGCGGGCAAACGGCCGCGGATTCGGCCTCGCTGTCGGCCGGCAGGCCCGCGCTGGCCGTGCTGGCCAGCTCGAGCCAGCGTCTCGCCGAGCAACTGGAGGCAGCAGCGCAGCAGGACGATCTGCGCCCGGTCGCTTTCCCGTGCAGCCAGCTGTCGTGGAACGAGGAGGAGGTGCCCGAACTCGGCGCGGCCATCGCTCAGGCCAGCTCAGAGCTGCAGGCCGGCCGGGATGCCATCGTGTACGCGGTCGGACCGCTCCCCGACATGCCGCGGGCCGTGGACCTGGTGGCCGAGCACCTGGCCCATCTGGCGTTCGTTGTGCTGAAGCAGGGCCGACCGGCCGCGCTCGTCGTGGGCGGCGGAGCCACGGCCCACTCGGTGCTGAGCACTCTGGGGGCCCACGTCGTCGAGGTCGATGACGAGCCGCTGCCGGGGGTTGCAGCGGGCGTCGCCATCGAAGGTCACGCCGACGGCGTGCCGGTGGTCCTGAAGCCCGGCGCGGCCGGCAACAGAGACGCGCTGTGCCAGTTGATTCGCTACGCGCGAGGCCGGCCGGGCAGGAGGAGCCGATATGAGCTCAAATGACCGTCCGCTGCTTGCGGTGACGATGGGCGACCCTGCAGGGGTTGGGCCGGAGGTGGTCGTCGGGGCCCTGGTTCGCCGGAGAGTGAGAGAGGAGTGTCGCGCCCTCATCATCGGTGACTCGCGCATCCTTGCCCGAGCGGCCGGCGCGGCCGGTCGGCGGTTCATGCCGCGGGTTGTCAGGAGTGCTGAGGAGAGCCCTAGGTGCACGTCGGCCGTGTGCCTGCTCGACCTGGCGAATGCCGGCCCTGACGAGATCCCTTTTGCGGAGGTCAGCGCGGCCGCCGGACAGGCGGCCGCTGCCTACATCCGAAAGGCCGTGGAGTTGGCGCAGGCCGGCACTGTGGCGGGCATCGTCACGGCGCCTATCAACAAGGAGGCGCTTCGACTCGCGGGCATCGCGCACCCGGGGCACACGGAGATGCTCGCGTCGCTGTGCGGTGTGCGCCATGTGGCGATGATGCTCGTGCACGACGACATGCGGGTGTCGCACGCCACCACCCACGTCTCGCTGCGGGAGGCCTGCGAGCTGGTGTCACAGGAACGCGTGCTCAGGGTGATTAGGCTGACGCATGACGCGCTGCGCCGGATGGGACTGGCCGTGCCGCGCATCGCGGTGGCCGGCCTCAACCCGCACGCGGGTGAGTCGGGCCTGTTCGGCGATGAGGAGAGCTGTAAGATCGCTCCCGCCATCGAGCAGGCCAGGGGGGAGGGTTTAGAGGTGACGGGCCCGCTGCCGCCGGACACGGTCTTCGCCCGGCACCGCGCCGGGGAATTCGATGCGGTGGTCGCGATGACCCACGACCACGGTCACATCGCGGTGAAGACGGTGGGCTTCGCGGCCAAGCGCGGCGGCGGCCTGCGATCCGCAGGGGTGAACGTGACGCTCGGCCTGCCAATCATCCGCACTTCGGTCGATCACGGCACCGCCTTCGACATCGCCGGCCAGGGCGCCGCCGACGCGACGAGCATGGTGGAGGCGATCAAGCTGGCGGCGAGCATGGCGCGACGGCGAGCGGATTAGGCCGCTCGCCGCGCGGCCGGCCTGCTTACTCCGACTCCATTCGCTTCTCGTACAGCTCGTGGGCCGCCTTGCGGTTGGCCTGGACCAGCTCGAAGTGCGGCGTGTCGGCCGCGTTGACGAAGCCCCGAAGGACGGCTTCGCCGTCGCTCCGGCCCGTGATAGGTTGGTCGCGGTACTGGAAGAAGTGCGCGCCGACCATGAGGGGGTGCCGGAACGCCCGCTCCACGTAGAAGGTCAGTTCCCGGGGCCGCTCCTGCGGGTCGACGCTCAACTTCTCGCCGCGGAACGGGGTCTGCCGCGGGTCGGAGCCCACGCCAAACTCCCCCACGATGAACGGCTTGTCGATCACTCCGAGATAGCGATTCAGCCGGCCCCCCGGCTCCCTGCCGTAGACATTGTAGGAGATGACGTCGCAGTACTCCGCCGCGATCTTGATCAGATCGAGGTCGATGTGGCCGTGGAAGCGGCATCCGAGGTAGAGGTTGTTGGGCGCGACGCGCTTGACCTCTTCCCGAACGGTGGCGAAGTATCGCTCGCAGAACTTCAGCCCGAAGTCGCCGCAGTCCCGCGCCACCTGCTCGCGCTCGCGGTCAGGCGGACCCCGACTGTCCAGCACATCCTCCCACGATTCGCAGGCCGTGCCCCAGCTCTCATTGAGGGCGGCGATTGTGTCATACTTCTGTTGGAGGTCGCGCACAAACGCCCGCTTCGCGGCGGCCTCCGCTGGCGCCTGCAGAGCAGCGAGGGCCACCGCCTGGCCGTCATCCCAGTAGCCCCACCAGAGCTCGTTCTGGACGAAGTAGCCAATGCACCACGGGTCGCCGGCCGACCGCCCGCGCTCCCGCTCCATCCGTTCCCGCACAGTCTCGCGGAAGCCCGGATCGAAGGCGTCTGGAATACCTCCGAGCCACGGCCCCCCGAAGTGAATGGCGACGGTGTACGGCGTCTTGCGCAGCAAGTAGATCTTCTCGTCCGACCAGTTGGCGATGGTGTTGAAGCACCAGCTCCGCAAGCGGCGGTGAGAAAGCTCAGAAACGGCCTCCGCGTAGTCCGAGCCGTACTTGCGGTAGAGGTTGGCATTGGCGAAGTCGAATGTCTGGTAGCTCTTGGCTGTGTAGTATCGCGCCCGCGCCCCCTTGCCCTCGCCGTAGAGCCGCCCGAGATGCGAGTCCTTGTCCGGAAGCTCGCGGAACCAATGCTCCCGGTCGGTGATCGGCGTCCTCCCGCCGAACCCCACCCCGGTCGGGCCATAGGACCAGAACAGCTTCCCCTCCGGATCGACCAGCCACCACTTGCCCTTGTACTTGGTGGGGTAGAAGAATCCGGTTGCGCCGAGTGTCGGCCCGGCCGCCCAGCCGCCGTACGCGTCCCAGTCGGTCGGCCCGGGCCGGTCGGCCATCTCGGTTTCCTCCTCCTCACGACGGGCGGCGAAGTCTGCTTCCGAGTAGACCTTGCCCGGCCAGTCGGCATGAATGTACTGGCCGAACTCGTCGACGAAGGGGAGGAAGGCGGGCGTCTCCGCCGCGCCCTCTCCCGCCGCCGCGATCCGCTCGATCTCCACAGCCTGGCCGGGGGCCGGGTCCTCTATGATGATAGTGATGCGACTTACCCGCGCGGGGTCGATGGTGCCATCGCGGACGTTGATGTTCTTCGCATACCTGAGGAAGGGCTCGAAGGGAGCGGAGCCCGGATCGGCGGGGCGGCGGACGAGCTTCAGCTTCAGCTTGCCGTGCTCGCCCGACTTCAGCACTATGACTCCGCGGCAACTATCCTGATAGCCTTCGGCCCCGGGGCTGCCGGCGATCGCGTGGGCGATGGCCGGCTCGCCGCTGGTGTTTCGGACATCGATGACGAGGGCATCGTAGGCGGACAGATCCCACGGCGCTTCAGCTGCGACGAAAGTGACGCTCGCGTCTTCGCCCGGCGCGGCCGCGCAGAGCTCCAGTGCGCCTCCCGCGCCGGTGGGCTCGACCATCGCGGCAGAGACCGAGAAGTCCACCGCCCGCGCATCGACCTGGGGGCCGAAGTCGAACAGGACAGAAGACAGAATCGGGATCTCGCTGCCCCCGATTGCCGGCGAGATCGCGACCAGGCCCAAGACCACGGCCGCCGCCAGTCGGGCGGGGAAGGCTTTCCGCGCTCGCCTCGCCTCCGCTGACACGCTCAGCATGCGGCCGCTTGCGTTCGTCAGCCGCGGCGTCCGGCCAGCGCTCTCACGACATCCGCCCGGGAAACGATGCCGATGAGCTTGCCTTCGGCCACGACCGGCACGCGCTTGATCTTCTTCTCGGTGAGCAGGACTGCGATCTCTTCGAGCGACGCGTCCTCAGCGACGGTGAAGACGGGAGATTTCATGATGTCGGCGACGGTATCCTGGCCTGTCGTGCGGCCGAGGATGTCGGCCTCGGTCACGATGCCGATCACGCAGCGCTCGTCGTCGCACACGGGGAGACCACTGATGCCGTGATGGTAGAGGACGCGGGTGACCTCCTCCACCGTGCACGAAGGCCTGGTGCTCACGACCTGCCTGACCATGATCTCCTTCGCGGTGCTCATGCCCCCTCCTGTCCGGCGAGCCGCGGGCAAGCCGGCTCGCCTCGGGGTCGTTCACGCGCCCGGCCCGCGCGGCGCGGACGCAGCTAAGCCACTACAGGGTGTATTGGCGGCGGCGGGCCTGATTCCTGCCAGCGGCTCGGGTGAGTACATGCCGCCCGTCGGGGGTGCAGGACGGGGTTGGCGGGCTGTCGAAGGGTCACTCATCCATGCGGGGGATTGATCGTTTGACCACATCCCGCAGCAGCCTGTTCCAACGGGCAGGATAACGGGAGGCCTTCCATGTCGAAGCGCCGTCTCTTCGCGTCCGTCATGGCGGCGGACTACACGTGCTTCGCAGAGGATGTCCGCGCAGTTGTGGCGGCGGGCGCGGATGGGCTGCATTTCGATGTCATGGATGGCGTCTTCGTCCCGAACATCACCTTCGGCCGCGACCTGGTGGCGGCGATCCGGCCGCTGACCGACCTGCCCTTCAACGCGCACTTGATGGTGGCGAAGCCCGACCTCCTCGCCCGGCAGGTCATCGAGGCCGGCGCGAACGAAGTTGCGATTCACCCGGAGGCCGGCGGACATCTGCAGCGGTCCCTTGCGCGAATCCGGGAGCTGGGAGCACAGCCCGGGGTCGCGCTGAACCCGGGGACGCCTCTGGAGATGATCGAGTGGGTGCTCGATGATGTAGACTACGTTGTTGTGATGTCGGTCAACCCCGGATTCTCGGGCCAGCGATTCATCCCCGCGGCGAAGCGAAAGCTCCAGTCGATGGCACAGGTCATCCGCGAGCGCGGGCGCGACATACGCATCCTGCTCGACGGCGGCGTGGCCCCGGACAACATAGCGGAGCTTGCCCAGCTGGGCGCAACAGACTTCGTGGCAGGAGGGGCGATCTTCTACAACCGGCCGAACGGCAACCGGGCCGAGGTAGCGGCTCAGCGAGTCCGGGAGCTGCGCGAGGCGATGCCATGACCGAGAAGCAGCTCGCCCGCCTCCTGCGCGACGTCAAGGCGGGACGAGTGCAGGTGGCGGAGGCGGTGGAGCGGCTGCGGCAACTGCCCTTCGAGGACCTCGGGTTCGCCAAGGTGGACACACACCGGGAGCTGCGGACCGGCTTCCCCGAGGTGATCTACTGCGCCGGCAAGACCGTCGAGCAGGTATTGGAGATCGCCGAGCGGATCGCGGTCAGGCACCGGATCGCGCTGGCCACTCGGTGCGGCCCGGAGGTGTACGAGGCGGCGAAGGAGACGTTTGCCGATGTCGCCTGGCACGACAAGGCCCGCATCCTCGTCATCGGGAAGCCGCCGCGGCCCTCGCCGCGAGCGAAGCCCGTAGCCGTGGTCACCGCGGGCACGGCCGATGTGCCGGTGGCGGAAGAGGCCGCGGTGACGGCCGAGACGATGGGGTGCCGCGTCGAGCGCATCTTCGACGTGGGGGTGGCCGGCCTGCATCGGCTGCTGCGCCACCGCGACAAGCTGCGGGAGGCGAAGGTCATCATCGTGGTGGCGGGCATGGAGGGGGCGCTGGCCAGCGTGGTCGGCGGGCTGGTCTCGGTGCCGGTGATTGCCGTTCCCACCTCGGTCGGCTACGGTGCCTCTTTCGAGGGCCTATCCGCGCTGCTGACGATGCTGAACTCCTGCGCGGCCGGGGTGACGGTGGTGAACATCGACAACGGCTTCGGGGCGGGGTACTTCGCGGCCCTGCTTGTCCGAGGCGACAGGAGGAAGAAGTGAAAGCCGTCGCCTCCCCGGGGGAAAGAAGATGATCGCTTACCTGGACTGCTTCTCAGGTGTAAGCGGCGACATGATCCTGGGTGCCTTGGTGGACGCCGGGCTGGCGATCGCGGATCTCAGAGAAGACCTCTCGCGGCTACCGCTGTCAGGGTACGAATTGACGGCCGAGCGAGTCAGCAGGGGCGGGATCGTGGGCACGCAGGTGGCGGTCAAGACCGAGGGCGCTCACGAGCGCCGCGGCCTGTTCGACATCATCGAGATCATCGGCAAGGCCGATCTGCCCGCTGAAGTGACCGGTCCGGTTCGGCGGGCCTTCGAGCGATTGGCCAAGGCGGAGGCGCGGGTGCACGGGCACTCCGTCGAGGAGGTCCATTTCCATGAGGTCGGCGCGATCGATGCGATCATGGATATCGTGGGAGCTTTCTGTGGGTTTCACCGGCTGGGAATCGAGGCCGTATACGCCTCGCCCCTGCCGTTGGGCGGCGGCTGGGTGAAGACCGCCCATGGGAGGCTGCCCGTCCCCGCGCCCGCCACGGTCGAGCTGCTTCACGGCGTGCCCAGCTACGGCGGCCCGGTGGAGGAGGAACTGGTGACACCGACCGGTGCGGCCATCCTCACAACCGCCTGCCGCGAGTTCGGCGCCATGCCGCCGATGACGATCAAGGCCATCGGCTGGGGCGCCGGCACCAAGGAGCTGCCGCGTCCCAATCTCTTGCGCATGTTCCTGGGCGAGCCCACGGCCCGGCCGCGGGAGCAGTTGCTCGCACTGATCGAGACGAACATCGACAACATGAACCCGGAGCTGTTCGGCCACGTGATGGAGCAGCTCTTCGCGGCCGGTGCGCTCGACGTCTTCTACACGCCGATCGTGATGAAAAAGTCGCGGCCCGCGACGCTCGTCTCGGTGCTCGCCGAGCCGGCGTTGGTGGACACGCTCAGTGACATCCTGTTCCGGGAAACGACGACGCTGGGCGTGCGGGTGACGGAAGTTGCGCGGCGCTGCCTCGAACGGGAGTGGCGAGAAGTCGAGACGGAGTTCGGGCCGGTCCGCATCAAGATCGGCCGACTCAACGACGAGGCGGTGAACGTCGCACCCGAGTACGAGGACTGCGCCCGACTCGCCAAGCAGAAGGATGTGCCCATCGCCGACGTCTACCAGGCGGCGCGGGAGGCGTTCGAGGTCGCCGAAGAACGGGAGTAGCCGGGGCTCCTCGATTCCGCGAGCCTCCCGATTGCGCGTCGCCGATCAGATGTCCTATGCTACGCGCTCACCGCCGGCAGACTCGCGGCGGCGACGGCCTGGCCGACTCTTCGCGTCTTCTCATCCGGGAGCTGGACATTGATCTGCTGGGCGAGGTCGGGGGACTCCTTGGCGAAGACCCCTCTGATCTTGTCGATCATGATGGGGCCACCGCTGCCGGAGGTCACGCGGCCGAGCAGGAGCAGATGCTTGATCGTGTAGAAATCGGCATAATGGGCAATGGCGTATCCCGCGTATACGCCGATAGTCTCCCAGATCTTGCGGGCGGTTTCGTCGCCGTCTTCGAGCAGCTTCTGAACAGACTCGAGCTGATCGGCCAGCGGAGCCGACTGGTCGAGTTCGATGCCGACCTTTCGAGCCAGCCGGAAGACGGCCTGCTGGGTGAGGTACTGCACGCCGCAGCCGGTATCGCCGGACCATTCGTCGGCCGGGGCCTCGGGGTGGTAGTCGATGGGAGCGAAGGCCAGCTCGTTGAGCCAGCCGGTGATGTTGCCCTGCTCGTTCACGTAGCCGGCCGCCTCGCTGGAGCCCATGGCGATGCCGAGCACGGCGTTGTCGTTCAGGGACATGGAGCCCGCGAGGGCGGTGACATCGCCGTCGTTGGCCACCTCGAAGGGCACCCCCCACTCCTTCGCGAGGTCGAGAAACAGGTTCTTCACCTTGGCGTTGAAGACTTCCCGCGGAACCCCGCGGAACAAAGAGGCGATCATCGGGCGGTTATTGATGATGACTCCCGCCGAGCTGCCGCCGATGGCGTCGACGCGGGGCAGCTTCTCGGCCGCGCTCTTGAGGGCGGCCATGATACCTTGGTAGTGATAGCTCGGATCTTCCTGGTTGCGCGGGTCCCACACGACCTCTTGGCTGAAGATGCTCTCGCCGTCCAGGACCGCCGCCACCTTGCGATCGCTCGCGCCCAGGTCGAAGCCGATGCGGGCGCCCTCGAGGTGGCGGCCGAGTGGAACGGACACCTCCTTCGCGGCCGGCACCTTGTCGGGATCGGTGATGACGACCTCGAAGGGGCGCTCGTAGGTCGTCTCGCCCATGAACTCCTCGTCGAAGGCGCGGGCGCCTGTGGGAGAGTAGGTGTCGCGGATGTGCTCGCCAACCTCCTGCAGGCCGCCGATGGTCACCTGGAAGCCGCCCTTTTGCCAGAGGAGGAACTTCACCAGACGTTCGGCGTACGGGAGGTTGAGTTCCGCCATATGGTGAGTACTGGGGAAGACTTGTGTCTCATAGAGCGATGAGGTGCCGTCCGGACGCCGAAGCGCTATGCGCAGCGTGGTCGCGTGCCCAGAATCCTTGACGGCCCGGCGGAAAGCTCGGTTCGCGAGTACCGCGGGACGGAACTTGTCATCGAGAACAGGCTGCACCTGGGGCTCAGCGAGTGCGGCCAGTTTGCTCAACAGTTGATGACTCATGGATCCCTCCCGAACCAGCGCTTCTCGTCAGGCTCGGCGAATCCGACGATGCGAGCCGCCGGGCGCGGCCGACGGTTTTGCCGAGAGCCCTTCACTGTGACGATGTGCTATATTGTGCGGACAGCGCGCGGATTCCTTCAGCCGGGGGCACCGCGGCTTAGCAACAACTTGTGCGAGGAGGCGGTGAAGAATGGCAGGGCTATGTCCGGCTCGTTCGAGATCGTAGATAAGGGCTTCCAGCAGGGGCTCGCTTTGGACTCGGAGTTGCGGTGTATTGCGGATGGCTTCGAGTTCACCGAGGGGCCGACCTGGTACAACAGAGGATTGGTCTTCAGCGATATTCCGGCCGATACCATCTACCGCTGGACGGAAACAGACGGACTGTCGGTCTGGCGGCGTCCCTCCCACAAGGCGAACGGCAACACCGTTGACCGCGAGGGGCGGCTCGTGAGCTGCGAGCATGGAAGTCGCCGGCTGACTCGGACGGAGCGCGATGGCAGCATCACCGTGTTGGCCGATCGCTATGACGGCAAGAAGCTTAACTCGCCGAACGACGTGATCGTGAAGAGCGATGGCTCGATCTGGTTCACTGATCCGCCCTACGGCATCAAGTCGGAACAAGCGGAACAACTCGCCAACTACGTCTTTCGGCTCGACCCGGGGGCCGATGAGCCGGCGCCGGTCGCGAGCGACTTCTCCATGCCCAACGGGCTGGCGTTTGCTCCAGATGAGCAGATTCTGTACGTCGCTGACAGTCACACGAGCATACATCACATCCGGCGGTTTCGAGTGACTGAGGATGGGGCGCTTGCCGGCGGCGAGGTGTTTGTGACCATCGGGACAGGGATCCCGGATGGGCTTCGGGTTGACACGGGCGGGAGGCTCTACGCTTCGGCCGGCGACGGCGTGCACGTCTTCGAACCGGAGGGGAAGCTGCTGGGTGAGATCAAGACTCCTGAGGCGGCCTCCAACTGCGCCTTCGGAGGCGAAGGCAATCGGACTCTCTTCATCACCGCGAAGCGGCAGGTCTGGTCGGTGCGGCTCGGCACTTCCGGCAAGTGAGGCCGGCGCGACGGGCTTCACTGGCGCGACATAGACAAGCCTTGAGCTGTAACTGTGGACTTCTCCTTGACAGGGGATGACCGGGACTGTACCATGCAGTCGGCGGGAGGGTCCTGCATGAAGACGCGCGTGGCGATTGCTCTGGTCGTCCTGGTACTCGCCGCGCTTGTTTTCGTGCTCGTCCGATATGTCCCTCGGCCTCAGCCGCCGCTCCCACCACCCCCTCCTCCGGCCCCTGAGCCAACGGTGACGGCGGCCACTCCGAAGGAGGCGGTGATTCTCTACGTCGACGCTCTCTACCGGAAGGACTTCGAGATGGCCTACCAGCGGCTATCCTCGGGGTCTCGCAAGGCGCACAGCTACGAAGAGTTCCTCAGGCGCGCGGAGACCGGCGAGGCGACGAACTTCGACCTCGAAGCCGCTGAGGCCGGGGAGGAGGTGGACGGCTGCGTGATTGTCAACGTCCCCTTGGTAGAAGACCCGGCCTCGGCCGGGTTCACGACTGTCAGGGAAGAGGGCGACTGGAAGGTCGTGTACGTCGGGGGCGAGCCGTGGTTCCCCTACCCGCGTGAGGAACTGGAGGCGCCTGGAGAGAGCTGAAGGAAGGAAAAGGGCTGGCCGCGAGCGAAGGCTTTGGACGCTGTGGGGAGCCCTGTTGAGCCAGCTTTTGACACCGTTGGCAGATCGGCCGCGGGCTCGGGTCGGACCAGGAGCGGGGTGACGAAGTCAAAGGTGGTAGACGGAGGCTGTGTCCGTGAAGGTAATCCTCTTAGAGGACGTCCAGGGCGTTGGCGAGGCCGGCTCTGTTGAGACGGTGGCCGATGGCTACGCCCGGAATTTCCTCATACCTCGTAAGCTCGCCATTCCGGCAACGGCCGGGACCCTGAAGAACCTCGAGCAGTATCGGACCTCGATCCGTCGCAAGCAGGCCCAGGAGGCGAGCAACGCGGCGGCCGTCGCGGAGAGGCTGTCCGAGATCACGCTGAGGATCAAGGCGAAGGCCGGCGAGGCCGGCAAGCTGTATGGGTCCATCACACACTCGGAGGTGGCGGAGGCGCTTGCAGCCGAGCATGAAGTGCAAGTTGACCGGCGCGCCATCACTTTCCCGTACCCCATCAGAACGCTCGGGCCTCACGAAGCACACATCCGGCTTCACAAGGAGGTGGGCGCTACCCTCAAGATCGAGATAGAGCCCGAAGCGGAAGAAGCTGCAGCCTAGGGATGAGGAGAGGCCGTCTTGGGCGCACCGCTGCTTGAAAGGGTTCCTCCTCAGAGCCTGGAGGCCGAGCAGGCGACTCTGGGCGCAATGCTTGTGGAGCGGGAGGCGATCGCCAGGGTGGTCGACCTTCTTGAGACCGAGGACTTCTACAACCCCCAGCACCAGATGCTGTATCGGGCGATGATAGACCTCTTCAATGACAGCGATCCCGTTGACGTCGTGACCCTCCAGGCGCGCCTGCAGGACCGGGACCAGCTCGAAGCGGTCGGCGGAACCTCCTATCTCATCGAGTTGCAGGATGCCGCGCCGACGGCCACGGCGGTTGCCAACTACGCGAAGATCGTGCGGGAGAAGGCAACGCTGAGAGCGCTCATCCGGGTCGGGGGTGAGATCCAGGGCCTCGCGCAGAACGCGGGCGACGAGGACGTCGAGACGATCGTCGACACGGCTGAGCAGAGGGTCTTCTCCGTTGGAGAGCGGACGATAACTCCTGCCTTCATGCCGATCCGCGACTTACTCGGCGAGACGTACGATCGCATCGACGAGATGCAGGAGTCGCATCGCCCGGGCACCGGACTGCTGACGGGCTACGAGGACTTCGACAGCCTGACCTCCGGGCTGCAGCGATCGGATCTCGTCGTCATCGCTTCCCGGCCGTCGATGGGGAAGACGGCGCTTGCGCTGAACATCGCGGCCAGCGTCGCCAAGACCCAGAACAAGGTGGTCGCCCTGTTCAGCCTGGAGATGGCGAAGGAGCAGCTCTCGCTCCGGATGCTGTGCTCGGAGGCAGGTGTGAACCAGCACAACATCCGACAGGGCTATATCGACCGGGGCGACATGGACCGCATAGCCATCGCCGCCAGCCGCCTGTATAAGGCTCCGGTCCACCTCGATGACACCCCCACCATGAAGGTGCTCGAGATGCGCGGCAAGGCGCGCCGGCTGCGGGCCAAGCACGGGCTGGACTTGATCGTCGTTGACTACCTCCAGCTCGTCTCGGGCTATGGCAAGTTCGAGAACCGGACCCAGGAGATCTCGCAAGTGGCGCGCTCGTTGAAGGCGCTCGCCCGGGAGCTGCGCGTGCCGGTGATCGCCCTCTCGCAACTCAGCCGCGCGGTCGAGGCGAGGGGCCACCCACGCAGGCCGCTGCTGTCCGACTTGCGAGAGAGTGGGTCCATCGAGCAGGAGGCCGATGTCGTCGCCTTCATCTATCGCCCCGCGTACTACGGGCCGGACGAGCTTCGCGCGGCGGGCTATCTGGAGACAGACCAGAACATGGCCGAGATCATCGTATCGAAACAGAGGAACGGCCCCACAGGTGTCGTGCGCCTGGCCTGGATAGACGAGTTCGTGCGGTTTGAGAACCTAGAGGAGCGCTTCATGGAGCCGGAGGAGTAAGGGCGCGATGTCTCCTCAAGTGGCCGCCGGACTGACGGCCTTTGTCGGGATCTGTCTCATTGCGGGGTGGATCACCGGCTTTCGGAACCGTGCCTATGTCGGGTGGCTTGGGCTGGCGTTTCTCGCACTCGCCGCCTTTCTGCTCGTCCTGGGCAAGCACAAGGAGGCGCAGGAGACGGGGGCGGCCGATCCGCGGCTGGCGACAGCGGTCAAGGTCCTGCTGCTCGTTTGGGTGGCGGCGTTTGTGCTTTCGCTGGTCGCTGCCGTCCGCGAGACTTCTCGGCGGCTGAAGGAGCTGCGAGCGAGCCACGAGACGGCCGCGGAGGGGCTGCTGGAGATCATGCAAGCCTCTCGGGAACACGAGGCGCGACCCGGGCCCGCAGGGGCGGAGGATGAGGGGGAAGGGGCTTCAGGGGAAGACGAGACGTAGCGGCCGGACTCGGAGGCCCGCATGGGCCGGCTTCCCCCGACCTTTTTCATGAGGAAGGCGGACTTCTCCATGAGTTCACGGCTTCGCATTCTGGTTGTGGGATCCGGCGGGCGCGAGCATGCCCTCGTGTGGAAGATCGCCCAGAGCCCGCGAGCGGAGAAGATCTACTGCGCTCCGGGCAACGCCGGTATCGCTCAGCGGGCGGAATGCGTGGACATCTCCGTGCTCGATCTGCCGGGTCTGGCGGACTTCGCGGCCCAGCAGAAAATCGACCTGACCGTCGCCGGGCCGGAGGTCCCGCTGGCGGCGGGGATCGTGGATGTGTTCCAACAGCGCGGGCTCAGGATCTTCGGCCCGACGCGGGGCGCGGCCGTGCTGGAAAGCAGCAAGGTCTGGAGCAAGGACTTCTTCTCTCGGCACGATCTCCCCACCGGATTCTTCGCGACCTTCGACGTCCCGGCGCATGCCATCGCCTACCTCGACACCCAGACATACCCGATGGCGGTGAAGGCTGATGGTCTTGCGGCCGGGAAGGGCGTCACGATCGCGCAGACGCGGGAGGAGGCTGTGGAGGCTATCACGGACTCGCTGGTGCGAGGGGTCTTCGGCGAGTCCGGCCGCCGGGTGGTGATCGAGGAGTTCCTCCAGGGCCAGGAAGTTTCGATGACGGCGATCTCGGACGGTGAGCACTTGTATGCGCTGCCGGCCTCGCAGGATCACAAGCAGATCTTCGACGGCGACGAGGGGCCGAACACGGGCGGGATGGGATGCTACTCGCCGGTGCCCATCTTCCCGGAGGAGATGTACCGGCACACACTGGAGGACATCCTGAAGCCCACCATCGGCGCCATGGCGGCCGAGGGGCGGCCGTTCGTGGGGTGCCTGTACGCAGGGATGATGCTCACGTCGGAGGGGCCGAAGCTCCTGGAGTACAACTGCCGCTTCGGCGACCCGGAGGCACAGGTCGTCTTTCCGACGATGAAGGGCGACCTCCTCGATCTGCTGGAGGCCGCGATTGAGGGCGATCTACCAGCGACCGAGTCCGGGCAGAACGGCGCCGCGGTCTGCGTGGTCATGGCCTCCGGCGGGTACCCGGGCGGGTACGACACGGGCAAGCTCATTCACGGCCTCGACGGCCTGGCCGACCGGGACGACGTGGTGGTGTTCCACGCGGCCAGCAAGAAGACCGACGAGGGGCTGGTCACCGCCGGGGGCCGCGTGCTCGGGGTGACGGGACTGGGCGACTCGCTGTCCGATGCCATCAGCACGGCCTACGAAGCCGTCGATCAGATATCATTCGAAGGCGCGCACTGCCGGCGCGACATCGGCCGGCGCGCCGCTGGAGGGCAGTGACTTGCAGGACGAGATCAAGATCTTCACAGGGAGCTCGAACCCGCAGCTCGCGCAGGCCATCTGCGATGAACTCGGCATACCTTTGGGCGAGGCCAACATCTCCCGCTTCTCCAACGACAACATCTTCGTGCAGATCTGCGAGAACGTGCGAGAGCGGGACGTGTTCGTGGTTCAGTCGCTGTGCAGCCCGGTGAGCGACAACCTGGTCGAGCTGCTCATCATGCTGGATGCGCTCAAGGGGGCCTCCGCCAGCCGGATAACAGCGGTGGTGCCCTACTACTCCTATGCTCGCTCCGACAAGAAGCACATGCCACGCATTTCGATCGCCGGCAGACTGACCGCCGATTTGCTGGTCACAGCCGGCGCGAACCGGCTCCTCACCATGACCCTGCACTCCGAGCAGGTGCAGGGGTTCTTCCGCTGCCAGACAGATCATCTCTCTGCCACTCCGATCCTCTGCAAGCACTTCGGCTCGCTGGACCTCCAAAACTGCGTCGCGCTTGCCGGGGACGCCGGCTCTGCTCGTCGCGCCGGTCCCTACGCCACACGCCTGAACATACCGCTTGCATTCGTAGACAAGCGCCGCGTCAGCGACGAGGAGGTCGAGGTGCGCGCCATCGTCGGCGATGTGGAGGGCAAGACCATCCTCTACTTCGACGATGAGATAGCTCGAGCCACCTCCCTCATCGAGACCGTGCGCATGCTGCGCGGCTTTGGTGTGGGGGACATCTACGTCGGTGTGACCCACGGCGTTCTCACGGGAGACGCGGTGGAGCGCGTCGAGGATTCTCCCATCAAGCAGGTCGTCATCACCGACACCGTCCCGCTGCGCGCGGACAAGCACTCGAAGAAGATCGTGCAGCTCTCCGTCGCGCCGCTCTTCGCACAGGCCATCCAGCGCATTCACACCGGCGAGTCGGTGAGCGCCATCTTCGAGTGACGCCGATACTCCCGCGAAAGGCCCTGCTCGCATGGCAAATCAGGGGAATCCGCTCGTTCTCATCGTGATCGGCAGCGACTCCGACTTGCCGGCCGTCAAGCCGGCCGCGGAGATGCTCGACGCGCTCGGCATCCCGCATGAGATGCACGTCGCCTCCGCCCACCGCACGCCCGAGCGCGCATCCGCACTGGCGGCCGAGGCGAGGGGGCGCGGCCTCAAGGTCATCATCGCGGCCGCCGGTGGCGCGGCCCACCTCGCAGGCGTGCTGGCCGCGCGCACCACACTTCCGGTGATCGGGGTGCCGATCGCGCCCGCATCCGGCGCCCTCGGCGGGATGGACGCGCTGCTGGCCACGGTGCAGATGCCCGGCGGCGTGCCGGTCGCCACCGTGGCGATCAATGGCGCGAAGAACGCAGCCCTGCTGGCGGCGGAGATCATCGCCACCAGCGATGAGGCGCTGGCGGCGAAGCTCACCGCTATGCGGAAAGAGATGGCGCAGCAGGAGGGCTCGGGAGATCAAGTCCTGTAGGGCGGGCATACCCATGCCCGCCAAGTGAAGGGGCACACAGCTTTGTGGCGGGCGTAGGTACGCCCGCCCTACACAATGACTGGCAGGGCAGGCCGTACCCAACGGTAATGAGTTGAGGCATTGCGGAGAGAGAGTATGATCGAGCGCTACTCATATCCCCAGATGAAGGCGATCTGGGAGCAGGAGAACCGCTACCGCAAGTGGCTCGAGGTTGAGCTGCTCATCGCCGAGGGCTGGGCCGAGATCGGCCGCATTCCGAAGGAAGCGGCGGCGCAGCTGCGGGAGAACGGCGACACGCTGCTCGCCGAGGGCTTCGACTTCTCCCAGATCGTGCACCGCACCCTCGAACTCGAAGGCGATGTCCCCGGCTTCGAGCCGAAGCCCGGCCAGTCGGTCATCCGGCACGACCTCGTCGCCTTCCTCACGGCGGTCTCCGAGCACCTCGGCGAGGAGAAGGCCTACCTGCACTTCGGCGTCACCTCCTATGATATCGAGGACACCGCCACGTGCATGATGCTGCGGGAGTCGTGCGACCTGATCGAGGAGGGCGCGAAGGCGCTGGCGGAGGCGATCCGCGAGCGGGCCCGCGAGCACAAGTGGACGCCGATGATCGGCCGCACCCACGGCGTGCACGCGGAGCCCATCACCTTCGGGCTGAAGCTGGCGGTGTGGCTGGCCGAGCTGGAGCGCGACATCGAACGGGTGCGCCAGGCGCGGGAGAGCGTGAGCGTCGCGCTGGCCTCCGGGCCGGTGGGCAGCTATGGCACGGTCGACCCGCGGGTGGAGGAGTTCGTCTGCAAGCGCCTGGGCGTCGGGGTGCCGAAGGCGACGAGCCAGATCGTGCAGCGGGATCGCTTCGCCCACTACGTGAGCGCGCTCGCCATCATGGCGGGGTCGCTGGAGCGGTTCGGCACCGAGGTGCGCAACCTCCAGCGCACCGAGATTCTGGAGGCCGAGGAGCCGTTCAAGAAGGGGCAGCGCGGGTCATCGTCGATGCCGCACAAGCGCAACCCGATGACGTGCGAGCGGATCACCGGGCTGGCGCGGATCGTGCGCTCCTACGTGGTTCCCGCGCTGGAGTGCATGGCCCAGTGGCACGAGCGCGATCTGACCAACTCCAGTGTCGAGCGGATCACCCTTCCCGACAGCAGCGTGCTCATCGACTACATGCTGCGCAAGTTCACCGATGTGGTGAAGGGGATGGTCGTCTATCCCGATCACATGCGGGCCAACCTCGAGCGCATGAAGGGCCTGGTGATGTCGGAGCACGTGATGCTCGCGCTGGTGGACAAGGGCGTGCCCAAGGACGAAGCCTACCGCACCGTGCAGGCGGTGGCGATGAAGGCCTTCGAATCAGATGGCGACTTCCGCCAACTCGCCGCGGCCGACCCGACCATCTCGGGCAAGCTGAGCGAGGCCGAACTGGCCGAGTGCTTCGACTACGAATCCCACCTCAAACGCATCCAAGCGGCATATGAGAGGGTGGGGGTTTAGGCCGCGCGGCGGTTGAGCCTCGCGCCTAGACCCAGCTATGCGTTGCTGTCTGAATGATCTGCTGGTACCGCTCGACTACACCCGAGAAGCGGTCGGGATCTCCTCCGAAGAGACCGGCGCGCAGAATGGGCGATGACGCTCCTATAGTGGTTGAGTGAGTTTGGCTGGGCTGGTGTGAGGAGCGCCGAGT
>CAZLHI010000014.1:0-65338 GCA_964559435.1 uncultured bacterium
ACCGATAGGGTATCACTTTTTTCCACTTCGGCCAACCTTTGCCGGTCACACCCTGGCCGCCGACGGCTTGTCTTTCCCGTGCCCATGTGATAGCATCTGTGGGGATGCGCCGGTAGCTCAGTTGGACAGAGCGCGGGGTTGCGGACCCCGAGGTCAGAGGTTCAAGTCCTCTCCGGCGTACCACGTTCTTCTCCGCGTCGATTCGCTGTCACCTCTGGTCCTCTCTTTCTCGCGGAAAGCGCTCTCTTACGCTTTCGTCCGCGCGTGCTCGCCGCCGGATGCTCTTTGGCGCGAATTCGCATGGGAATCACGCGCGGTATCAACACGTGGGCACAGGGCGCACCCGGCCGGAACGGAAGTGTGGGCGCAGGAGTGACAGCCTGTGAAACTGCGCGGAATTCATGTCGAGGCCCGCGGTCGGCGAGCAGTGCCCGCTGTGGAGCGCCTCGTCACGGAGATTGCCCCGGTGCTGGGACTTAACTGGGTCGTCGTCCAGATCGATGGCTCCTTCGCGTACGCCAGCCATCAGGAAGTCTCGGGAGCCGACCCGATGAACAAGGAGGAGGCGAAGCGGTTGGCCAGGCTGGCGAGGGATAATGGCGTTCACCTCGTGCCGATGTACAACTGCCTCGGCCATCAGTCCTGGGGCAAGAGAACGGGCAGCCTGCTTCGTGCCCACCCAGAGTTCAACGAGTCCCCCGATGTCGATACTTCGGCCCCGGACTTCTACTGCTACAGCTGGTGCCCCAACCATCCGGATGTCAACCCGCTCATATTCGATCTGTTCGACGAGCTTCTGGACGCCTTCGAGCCCGACGCGTTCCACGTTGGGATGGACGAGGTCTTCATCATAGGTCGTTGCCCGCGGTGCCGGAACAGTAGCCCGGCCGAGCTGTTCGCCAAGGCCGTCAACGACTATCACGCCCATCTCGTCGAGCGACGGGGCGTGCAGATGCAGCTCTGGGGAGACCGTCTGCTGCCCCGCGAGCTGGGCTTCAGCCATTGGGAAAGCAGCGAGAACGGAACCGAGGGGGCGGCTGACCTCGTGCCCAAGGACATTCTCGTGTGTGACTGGCACTATCATCTGATGCAAGACTACCCCTCAGTCAAGTACTTCCTCGATAAAGGCTTCCTCGTGTGCACGTCCGGCTGGAAGGAGCCGGCTGCTATCCGCCGGCTGATTGAAGTTTCCCGGCGCGAGGCCGCGCCGCGCATGCTCGGGTACCTCGGCACGACATGGTGTGGCGTAGGCGAGTTCGTCGGGGCCATCACTGGTGAGTTGCAGGACCCGACCATCGCCTACGTGCCGGACGTGGTGAGCGGCGTCAAGCTCGGCGCGGCATTGGCCCAAGGCTGATGACGACGGCCGACAGCCGGGCCTCTTCACTTGTGCGCGCATTTGCTTGAAAAACCTGCACGACCCGCCTAAGATAGTGGTAACCGCCAGGCTGCGAACCGCCCCTGAGTCTCCTGCCAGCTGTGCGAGCCGGCGGAAGACGAATCGGAACGAAGGGAGAAGTCCAATGGCTCGCTTCTCGGGGCGTCGAACCGGCCGGCTCATGTGGCTGGCGCTGGCAGCCTGCATCCTCACAGCCTGCCCCGCCCTCGCCGAAGAGGGTGTCCTGCTGAAGTATCACCACTCTCCGGGTGACAGGGCGGTGTACGCTTGTGGGGTCTCATCCCGAGCTCAGATCACAGAAGAAGGTGGAGCGAGTGCGCGGGCCGAGATGGTGGTGCAGATGACGTGCCTGGTAGAGGTCCTCGGCGACACCGCCAGCGGCGACTGGGGGATGGTCGGTAGCTTCCCCGACGGCGTCCTCACTGTGAAGGTGGAGGGGAAGGAGGAGTCGCACCCGTTTGGCGATGTCGGTCTGCGGTACGTGGTCTCGCCCCGCGGCGAGATCAAGAGCGTCAGGCTCCTCGGCGGCGAGCCCCCGGTGCTTCTTTTCGGGGGTGGAGTCCTCGCGTTGACGCCGGACGGAGCGTTCCTGCTCAGCGGAGCCGGAGTCTTCCCCGATCAGCCGCTGGGAAAGGGCGATACGTGGAAGGGCGTCGCCGGATTGCCCCATCTGAGGGGCGGCGGTACCTACCAGATCGCGTATGAATCGGCCCTCCTCGGAGAGGAAGAGTTCCACGGCGCGAAGTGCTGGAAGATCAAGACGCAGACCCGGCAAGAGCTGCAGGACACTGTTACCTCGTGCGATGGTGCCGGCCAGGTGGACTTCAGCGTCAAGTCGTCGGGCGAGGAAACGTGGCTGTTTGATCCAAGCCGCGGGGTGATAGTGTCAGTGGCGGGGACACACAACGTGAAGGTCGGCGCGACTATTGAGCACAGCGGGCAGAAGCTTGTGAGGACCACAACAACGGGGGTCCTCAATACTCGCAGCATCCTCAGGGAATTCAACGGAGTCAAGATCGCTCCTGAGTAGCACGCGGCCGCTTGCGGCCATCGCTAGCTGGTTCGGGTCGACACGAACCTGCGGTTGCTATCTGGTGCCTCCCGCCGGCGCGTGGTATCCTAATGGTTGGAGCTGCGTCCCACGGGCGGGGGGATCCCGTGAGGGTCGTCTGCTCGAGCAAGACGAAAGGAGACCGCGTGGCAAAAGACTCGCGCAAGGTGATCGAAGCCGAGGGAGTTGTGCGGGAGGTGCTGCCCAACACGCAGTATCGAGTCGAGCTCGAAAACGGCGTGCGTGTTCTGGCGCAGGCCTGCGGGAAGATGCGCAAGTACCGCATCCGCATTCTCCCCGGGGACAGCGTCAAGCTGGAGCTGAGCCCGTACGATCCGACCCGCGGCCGGATCGTTTATCGATATAGATAGACCCTTCTCAGGAAGCCATCGAACAGGGCAGGAGCGTACATCCTGCCCCCTTTCCTCTATCCGACGGTGTGACAGTCCGGGCGATTGTCGTACTACCCCACGCGACGCACCTACGTATAGCGGCCCGAGTGAGCGGTTTATCCTGGCCGGAGTCGCACTCAGATAGATGCAGGACATCCGAGGCCTCGCCGGAATTGTCACGCCGGCATGCGCGCGACGGAGGATCGTGTGATGAAGCTGTCCATGCACTCTATCTGCATCGAACGAAAGTACCCGCTGCTCGAAGCCATCCGACGCGCGGCCGAGATGGGGTACCAGGGATACGAGATAGACATCGGCGATTACGGCAACACGGGCCTGGGCCTGCACTGGCCCGAGCAGTATACCGCCGATCACGTGGCCGCCGCCGCCGAGGCGGCGCGCAGCGTTGGGATAGAGATAAGCTCCCTGTGCCTGGGCGTGCTGTGGCGGTTCTGTCCGACCAGCCCTGTGCCGGAAGCGCGCGCGCAGGCCACCGAGATAATCCGCCGGTCGGCCTCGCTCGCCAGCTTGGCCGGCGCCAGGGTTATCCTGTTGCCTGTGGGGCAGCCGGAAGCGTCCACCGCAGAGGAGGCCCGCGATCAGCTTGTCGATGTGCTCAAGGAGTGCGCGCCGGCGGCCGAGGCGGCCGATGTCGTCTATGGTGTGGAGAATGTCGGCCAGGCCCTGGCTCGTACGGCGCAGGATCTCATCGAAATCGTCTCCCGAGTCGATTCTCCGTCCTGCCAGGTGTACTACGACGTCGGAAACGGAGCCGCGCAGGGCGCGGACCCGGCCGCCGACATGGGGAAGCTGGGCCGGCGCATCACGATGCTGCACGTGAAGGATTTCGCTGCTGCTGAAGGAGGCCGGAAGACCGTCGTGATAGGGGAGGGCGCAGTCGACTGGGCCTCCGTCGTGCAGGCCGCGCGCGAGATTGACTATGACGGATATCTGACTCTTGAAGTACCAGGCACAGCGGACACAGCCGACGAAGCAGCCGTCCGGAGCCGGGACGCGCTGCGCCGGTTCGGCTTCTGAGAAAGCGAGGAGGAGAGGTTATGGCAGACAAGCTGCGCGTGGGCATGGTGTGCGCGGCGGGCATCGGCGCCAGCCACGTCATGGACTGGCGCTATCTGGAACAGAGAGCAGAGATCACGGCCGTCATGGACGTGGACGCGGAGATGGCCCAGATAACGGCCCACCTATCGGGCGACGTTCCCTGGACGACCGATCTCGACGAGCTGCTGGCGCGCGAGGACGTAGATGCGGTGGACATCTGCTCACCGCCCTTTGCCCACGCTGACCAAGTGGTCAAGGCGGCTGAGGCCGGCAAGCACGTCCTGTGCGAGAAGCCCTTCACAGTGAACCTGGGCGACGCGGACCGCGCCATTGATACCTGCAAGAAGGCCGGCGTGAAGCTCATGATCGCCTTCCCTCGCCCCTACAGCGCGCAAGGCCGTCGGCTGAAGGAGATCGTGGAGAGCGGAGAGCTGGGCAAGCCCATTCGCATCTACTCCGCCCACCACATGCGGGCCGAGTGGCTGCGCAAGCGCACCGGCTGGTTCTGGGACCCGAAGAAGAGCGGCGGCACGGCCATCGAGGGCGTCATCCACGACTTCCACTTCCTGCCGTGGCTGATGGGGCCGGCCAAGCGCATCTACGCCGAAGCCGGCACCTTCATCTACACCGACCGCGACCCCACGCTGCCCGACGACCAGCTCGTCGTGCTCTGGCGCTTCGAGAACGATGCCATCGGCATCATCGACGGAGGCGCGAATCAGCCGAGCAACTTCGGCGGACACAGCAGTATCTTCTTCACGGAAGGAGCTGTGAGGACCGAGCGCGCCGGCCCCATGCGCATCTATCGCGGGATGAAGGACTACAATCCAGTGGTGGAAGAGGTCCACCGCTTCGGCCCGATCGGCGACGACACGCACATCGCTCGCTCTCCCTTCACACCCACCGGCCACGTGGCCGAGATCGAGCACTTCATCGACTGCGTCGTGAACGACAAGGAGCCACAAACCGGTGGAGAAGATGGGCGCTACGCTCTCGAGTGCGCCTGGGCCGCCATCAAGTCCTTCCAGACCAACGAGCCCGTCCAGCTTCCCCTGGCCAAGCCCTACCCGTCGTATTGAGGGCCGGCCGTCGCCTTGCCGTAGGGCGGGGAGGACTCCGCCTCCCCGCCGGACGTTTCCCCTGGCATCGTGGGGCAGGACCTTCGAGTCCTGCCCTTTCTGGGGTCTCCCGCTCCCTTGCCCTCTACCGCTCCCACAGGTATGATCTCGCCAAATGCGCACCGGCACTGCACACTTGCCTCTCCACGGCGGCCGCGCCCCGCGGTGGCTTTTCGGCCGCATGGTCTCGCTCTCCCGCGAGATCGTGCGCGTGCTGGTGGAGGAATACGGGCCGGGCGAGGTGCTCTCACGCGTGTCCGATCCCTACTGGTTTCAGGCGCTCGGCTGTGTGCTCGGCTTTGACTGGCACAGCTCCGGCCTCACGACCACCACCACCGGCGCGCTCAAGGAAGCCGTCAAGGGGCGCGAGGCCGATCTCGGCCTCTTCGTCGCGGGCGGGAAGGGCGCGGCCTCCCGCAAGACCCCGGCCGAGATCATCGCGCACGGCGAGCGCCATACCATCGCGACGCCGGCCGACCACCTCGTTTACGCCAGCAAGCTGTCCGCGAAGGTGGACAACACGGCACTGCAGGACGGCTATCAGCTCTACCACCACGCCTTCTTGTTCACCGCGACCGGGCAGTGGGCCGTCGTGCAGCAGGGCATGAGTGAGGCCGACAGATACGCGCGCCGCTATCACTGGCTTTCCAGCGGCATAAGCGACTTCGTCAACGAGCCGCATGCCGCGGTCTGCTCAGACCGCCGCGGCCAGCTCGTGCTCAACATGGTCGCCTCGGAGAGCGAAGAGTCGCGCCGCGCCAGCGCGCTCCTCGCAAACGAACCGCCAGACAAGCTCGCGGGCGAGCTGCGCAAGGCGCAGGAGCTGGAGCTGCCGGCCCGCCATCACATCATCGGCGCAGACATCCGTCCCGAGTCGTTCGAACGGACGTTGGCGAGGGCCTATGAGCATCCGCCCTCCGACTTCGAGTCGCTTCTGGCCACGCGAGGAGTAGGCCCGAAGACGATCCGCGCGCTGGCGCTCATCGCTGAACTCGTGTACGGTGCCAAGGCCAGCATCCGCGATCCGGCGACGTTTAGCTTCGCGCACGGAGGCAAAGACGGCGTCCCGTATCCGGTGGATCGACAGACCTACGATCGGTCGATTGCGGTGCTGCGGGACGCAGTCAACCGGGCCAAGCTTCGCGATCGCGAGAAGCTGGCCGCCCTGCAGCGGCTGACCTCCTACGCCGGCAGGACGGCGCCCAAGGGCTAACCGCGCTGCCCATCCGGACCGCGGTGCTCACCTTCGTACTATCATTGGGCCGGCTGGGCGCGCTGCGCGCGGCAGATCAACACAATCGAGGAGAGACCGATGCCGGAGAGAGAGTGTCCGAATCTGAAGGCTAATGTTGACAAGTGCCCCTGCACCGAGGAAGACTGCCCGCGGCGCGGGACCTGCTGCGAGTGCATTCGGGCCCACGTCGCAAGCGGCTCGCTGCCGGCGTGCTGCCGCGAGATCGCTGGCAAGTAGGCGGGGAGGACTAACCCTACGGCCTCGTGGCGGCTCCCAGAACTTGGGAGCCGCCACACGCATGTGCTGGTGAAGCTTTGCTCTCCGCTGTCTGCCAGCGGATGTCGCCCCTCTTGCACAGGTGCCTTGCGCCTGGATCCGAAACTCTCTGCTCACCGCTCACCGAGAGGATGGTCAGCGATGTTCATTGAGCGCTTTCGCTCCGACGGCCTCGCTCACTTGTCCTACTTCGTCGGCGGTCGCGAGAAGGCTGCTGTCGTGGACGCGAGGCGCGACTGTGAGATCTACGGGCAGATCGCTCGGCGGGAAGGTCTGCGGATCACCCACATCTTCGAGACCCATCGCAATGAGGACTACGTCGTCGGCTCCCGCGAGCTCTCGACCTTGGGCTATGAGCGAAGGTACAACTTAGTTCTCACGATGACGGAGCGTCAGGAGTTCGTGGACTACAAAGGGTCTGAGCACCACTATGTCCCGCCGTACTTCAAGCGAATGGAGCAGCAGAACCTCAAAGGTCCGGACCTCTTGAACGGACTGCCGGACCCCTGTGCCTGCAGCGCCGATGAGTTCGCCTCGGCCATCAGGCAGGGCATGGGCGTCGTTGATGTCCGCAGCCCGGAGGGGTTCGCCGGCGCCCATATCCCGGGCACTCTCTCCATTCCGCTGGAGATGGTTCCCAGCTTCGCAGGCTGGTTTCTCCCATACCATACACCTTTGGGTTTGGTGGTGGAGCATCCTCGTGACCTGGATACCGCCGTCCGCTATCTCGTCCGCATTGGATACGACCACGTACGGGCATACCTGGCGGAGGGAATGCACGACTGGGAAACGGGCGGCCGCCATTTCGGGGGCATTCCGCAGGTCTACATAGGCGAGATCAAGCGCCGCCTCGATGCGGGGGAAGACTTCACTCTGTTGGATGTTCGGTCTGAGCAGGAGTTCAAAGCCGGCCATCTGCGTGGTGCGCAACACATCTACGTCGGCGAGCTGCCAGGGCGTCTGTCCGAGATCCCGCGGTCCCGGCCAGTGGTCACCTTCTGCGGCAGCGGCCACCGAGCCATCATCGCGGCCTCGGTTCTGAAGCGCAACGGGCTCGAGCAGGTCGAGAACTGCCTCGGCTCGATGGCGGCTTGCCAGGCCACGGGCTGGCCTCTGGAAACGGCGGCCTGAGAAGCCGCTCGCCCCGGCTTTGTCGTTTGCCGCCCCAGGTCCCAGGCCGATCACGCGCTGTTCGCTTCCGGTATGCTGGTAGAGGCAAAGCAGCCGATTCTGTGGAAGGTACCTACCGGCCTCGAGCTACTTGGTGGTCCCGGAGAAGCGGATTACAGTGCTGATCGCACTCATGGAAGCCATGCGGCCCCGGCAGTGGACGAAGAACATCTTCGTCTTTGCCGGCATCGTCTTCGGCCAACGACTCTACGATCGCGGGGCCGTGATCTGGAGCCTCAGCGCCTTCTGCATCTTCTGCTTCCTCTCCAGCGCGGTCTACCTTTTCAACGATGTGGCTGATCTGGAGCAGGACCGCGAACACCCGACCAAGCGCAACCGCCCTATCGCCTCCGGCCGCCTCGGCAAGTCCGTCGCCCTTGCCGCCGCCCTGATCTTCGCGGTCGGCAGTGTCGGCCTCTCCTTCGCCGTCAACAGGTCGTTCGCCACGGTGGCCATCACGTATCTCATCCTCAATCTCTTGTACTCATTCTCCGTGAAACACATCGTTATCCTCGACGTGCTGATGGTCGCGATCTTCTTCGTCCTCCGCGCGGTCGCGGGGGCCGCGGCCATCGGGGTCGAGATCTCCCACTGGCTTCTGATCTGCACGCTGCTGCTTGCCTTGTTCATCGCTCTCAGCAAGCGGCGGCACGAGTTGGTTCTCTTGGAGAACAACGCCTCCGCACACCGCGGGAGCCTAACCGAGTACACCGCTTATCTGCTGGATCAGATGATTGCCGTCGTGACAGCATCCACACTGATGGCCTACGTGCTGTATACTGTGGATGTTCGCACTGTTGCAGTTTTCGGCTCGAAGCGGCTGATGTACACGGTTCCCTTTGTCATATTCGGCATCTTCCGGTACCTCTACCTGATTCACCAGAAAGGCGAAGGCGGCAACCCCGACCGCATCATCTTATCTGACAGACCCTTCTTCGTGAACATGGCCCTCTGGATGGCCGCGGTAGCGCTCGCCATCTATCTCCCGTGAGCAACGTAACATGGCCCGACCTGTAGTCGCTGCGCTGCGAACAACACCTGAGACTGTTCTCGACGACTACGCAAGGCTGCTCGACCTCGCCAATTATCGTGAGCACCTCGATCCCAAGGCCGAGGTAGCGCTGAAGATCAACATCTCCTGGCACCACTGGTACCCGGCCTGCTCGACCACGCCCTGGGAGCTCGAAGGCGTCATCAAGAAGCTGCTGGCCGACGGTTGGCCCAAGGAGCAGCTCTACGGAGCGCACAATCGCACCGTCGTTGTCTCAGCAAAGAAGGGCGAGGTGGCCAACAAGCACAAGCCCGTGCTCGAGAAGCACGACGTCCGCAACATCCACCTCTACGAGCGCGGTGAGGACTGGGTCGTCTACGAACCCAAGGGCAAGATGCTCGCCCTGCTCGAGATCTATCCCGACGGCATCCGCATCCCGAAGCGCCTCCTCGGCTCGAACATCATCCACTTGCCGACGGCGAAGACCCATGTCTTCACCACGATGACCGGCGCGATGAAGAACGCTTTCGGGGGCCTGCTGCACGAGAGGCGCCACTGGACCCACTCGGTCATCCACGAAACGCTGGTGGACCTGCTGACGATCCAGAAGGAGATTCACCCCGGCATCTTCGCGGTCACAGACGCTACCTTCGCCGGCGATGGCCCTGGCCCTCGGTGCATGGTCCCCTATGAGAAGGATTTGATATTGGCGAGTGCAGATCAGGTCGCGATCGACGCCATCGTATCCAAGATGATGGGCTTCGAGCCGATGTCGCTCGACTTCATCCGCCTCGCCCACGAAGCGGGTCTGGGCATCGGCGACCCGGCCGAGATCGAGGTCGTCGGCGACGACATCTCTGGCGAGAACTGGGGATTCACCCGCGACCAGAATACCTTCGCGAGCCGCGGCCAGAAGATGATCTACTGGGGTCCACTGAAGCCGCTTGAGAAGTTCCTTCTCCGCACAGCGCTCGCGCCCTGGTCTTACGTGGCCTCCAAGCTCTACCACGACGTCTACTGGTACCCGTGTGTTGGGACCGGCCGCGTCGAGGAAGCGCTGGAGACGAAGTGGGGGAAGCTGTTTGAGTCCTACCCGTGATCCCAGGCTGCCTAGCCAAAGCTGACTGTGTGCAGGCAGCCGTCGGAACGTTCCGTTTCACCACACTACAGGCATAAGCCGCTGCTGGACCGGGAACGCCTCTCACGGGGCCCCGTAGCCGCCCCTGTCGTGAGGTCGCGCCGGCCCGCGCGCTTGTCTGCACGGATGGCAGGTGAAACGGCCCCGGACATGGTATTCATACACCGCGGTGTGACGTAGACGACGCATGAGTGCCCAGGGGCCAGGGGTATGGAGACGGTCAACGGGTGTGGTTGAAGCGGCCGCAAAAGCTGTGATGTCACGGGCCGTTTCGGGTATCTATAGAGAGGGTCTCCGGGTTTCCTCTTGGTGCACGCAGGTCTACTGCCGCGTCGGTGGCAGCGGAACCGGGGGTAGGAGGAGACGCATGCTGTACATACCGAGTGTGGTCGAGCAGACGCCCCGCGGAGAGAGGTCTTGGGACCTGTTCTCGCGGCTGCTGCAGAACCGCATCATCTTCATAGGCAGCGAGGTCAACGACACTGTTGCCAGCCTGGTGATCGGCCAGCTGCTCTATCTTCAGAGCGAAGACCCGGACAAAGAGATTGACATGTACATTAACAGTCCGGGAGGCGAGGTGCCCTCCGGGCTGGCCATCTACGACACGATGCAGCTCATCAAGCCAGACGTCAAGACCTTCTGCGTCGGCAAGTCTGTCAGCATGGCGGCTCTCTTGCTGGCCTCCGGCACCAAAGGCAAGCGCTGTGCTTTGCCGAACTCCCGCGTCATGATTCACCAGCCGCTCGGAGGCACGTACGGACAGGTTAGCGATGTGGACATCTTCACGCGCGAGCTGCTGCGCACGCGCGACCGTATCAATGAAATCATGGCCTATCATACCGGCCAGGATGTGGAAACGGTTAAGCACGATACGGAAAGAGATCGCTGGATGAGCGCCGACGAGGCCAAAGCATACGGCATAGTGGACCAAGTGCTGGCCATGCCGGCGGCGAACGTCAAGCAAGAGGCAAAGCCGTAGCAGAAAGCAATGTTCCGCGCTGGAAGCCGGAGGAATGTCGATGCGGACCCGTAAGCCCGAGCCCCAGTGCTCGTTTTGCGGCAAAACACAGAGCGAGGTCGGCGGCCGCCTCATCGCCGGGGACGGTGTCTTCATCTGCGCCGACTGCACCTCCCTTTGCCACGAGCTTCTACAAGAGGACCATCGGCCGACCGTTGCGCAGCAGGGGTCGCTGTTCGATCTCGCAATTCCCACCCCAAAGGAAATATACGAGGCACTCAGCGACTACGTCATCGGACAGGAGCATGCGCGACGCGTCCTGTCGGTCGCAGTGTATAACCATTACAAACGGATCCAGATGCAGCGTGAGGGCGAGAAGGAAGAGGTCGAGCTTCAGAAGAGCAACATTCTTCTGATGGGGCCGACTGGCAGCGGAAAGACCCTGCTGGCGCAGACCCTCGCGAAGATACTCGACGTCCCGTTCTGCATCACCGACGCCACGACGCTCACCGAAGCCGGATATGTCGGCGAAGACGTCGAGAACATATTGCTCAAGCTGTACCAGGCCGCAGACGGTAACATGGAGCGCGCCGAGCGCGGCATCGTCTATATCGACGAGATCGACAAGATCGCCCGCAAGAGCGAGAACCGGTCCATCACCAGGGACGTCAGCGGTGAGGGCGTGCAGCAGGCGCTCCTCAAGATCCTCGAGGGGACGATCGCCAATATTCCGCCTCAGGGCGGCCGGAAGCATCCCCAGCAGGACTACATACAGATGGACTCCACCGACATCTTGTTCATCTGCGGCGGAACTTTTGAGGGGCTGGAGGGCATCATCCGGCTCCGGGTCAACGAGCAAAGGCCCTTCGGGCTGGGGCAGTCGCTCGCCAGCAACCGTGAATGCCCGCTCGGGGAGGTCCTCCGCCAGGTCCTGCCCGAGGACTTGCTCGGCTTCGGCTTCATACCGGAGTTCATCGGTCGCCTTCCGGTCGTCGGGACGCTCGATCCGCTCGACAAGGAGGCGCTTCTGCGCATCCTCGTCGAGCCGAGGAATGCCTTGGTCCAGCAATACCGCAAGTATCTTGAGTGGGATGGTGTCGAGCTTGAGTTCAGTCAGGACGCGCTGGAGGCCATCGCAGAGCAGGCCCTCGCGCGCAAGACCGGCGCCAGGGCTCTTCGCACGATTATCGAGGAGGTCATGCTCGATATCATGTACGAAGTCCCTTCTCGGCGAGGCACGGCCAGGTGTCTGGTGACGGGAGAGGCCGTGAGGCGTCAGCAGCCCGCGGCGTTGATGAGCTCAGTGGAGCCCGATCAGCACAGGAGGGACAGGGAGGAGTCGCCCCCGCAGGCCGAGGAACGCAAAGCAGGTTAACTCAACCGGCTAAGGAGACAGCGTTGTCTGACGTCAGGGACACAAAGATACTTTCGCCGGAAGAGGTTCAGACCAAGCAGGAGCCGATTCCGGATCAGGTGCCGGTGCTGCCCACGAGGGGCGCCGTCATCTACCCCTATCTGGTCGTTCCCCTATTCGTAGGCCGCCCGCGGTCTGTCCAGGCGCTCGAGGCGGCAATGAAGGAGAATCGGCGGATCGCGCTGTTGGCCCAGCGGAACGTCAGCGTGGACGACCCCAGCGGGGAGGACCTGTATTCGGTGGGGACCATCGGCGACATCGTCCAGACGTTGCCGCTGCCCGACGGCACGATTCGGGTCATGCTAGAGGGCTCCGGTCGAGTCCGCGTCACGGAGTATGTCCACACCGAGCCGTTCCTTCGCGCTCGGATAGAGGATCTGACTGAGGAAGCCCAGCCCGGCATCGAGACGGAGGCCCTCGTCCGTAACGTCATCACCCAGTTCGAGCGACTCATCAACCTTGGGAAGAACATCCCGGCCGAAGCGCTGGAATCTGCTCGCAGGATGTCCGACCCTGGACGCCTGGCCGATCTCATCGCGTATTACGCACAGATCGCCGTTGAGGTGAAGCAGCAGGTACTTGAGGCCGTTAGCCAGCGCGATAGGTTGGAGATACTCGCCAATGTGATCAGCCGCGAGATCGAGATCCTCGAGGTCGAGCGCAAGATCAGCTCCCGCGTGAAACAAGAGCTTGAGGACTCCCAAAAGGAGTTCTATCTGCGGGAGAAGATGAAGGCGATCCAGCACGAGCTCGGGGAGCGCGACGAGCGCACCAGCGAGATCGAGGAACTCCGCGGCCGCATCAAAGAAGGGGCCATGCCGGAGGACGTAGAAGAGCGCGCGCTCAAGGAGCTCGACCGGCTTGAGCGGATGCCTCCTGCGTCCCCTGAGACGGTTGTGGTTCGGACCTATCTCGATTGGCTGATCTCCATGCCCTGGCAGAAGCGAAGCGAGGAGAAGCTCGACATCGTGGAGGCCGAGCGCATCCTGAACGAGGACCACTACGGCCTGAAGAAGGTGAAGGAGCGAGTCCTCGAGTTTCTCGCTGTGCGCAAGCTAAACAAGGAGATCAAGGGGCCCATCCTCTGCTTCATCGGCCCGCCCGGCGTTGGCAAGACGTCCATCGGCCGCTCGATCGCTCGCGCCACCGGTCGCAACTTCGTCCGGATCTCGCTCGGCGGTGTCCGAGACGAGGGTGAGATTCGCGGCCATCGCCGCACGTACGTCGGAGCGCTGCCCGGCCGCATCGTCCAGGGCCTCAAGACGGCCGGCACTCGCAACCCCGTCTTCATGATGGACGAGGTCGACAAGATCGGCGTCGACTTCCGCGGCGATCCGGCCTCGGCGCTCCTCGAGGTCCTCGACCCCGAGCAGAACTTCGCTTTCAGCGACCACTACCTCGAGGTGCCGCTCGACTTGTCTGAGGTCATGTTCATCACAACGGGCAACCTCATGGACCCGGTTCCGCCGGCCTTGAAGGACCGGATGGAGGTTATCGAGTTCCCAGGTTACATCGAAGAGGAGAAGGTGAAGATCGCTCAGCTCTTCCTCGTGCCCAAACAGGTGAAGAACCACGGGCTCGAACCGAAGCAGCTGCGGTTCACCGAGGCCGGCCTCCGCGGCATCATCCGCGAGTACACGCGCGAGGCCGGCGTACGCAATCTGGAACGCGAGATCGCGTCGATCTCCCGCAAAGTCGCCAAGGGCGTCGCGCAGGAGAAGGTCAAGGCTGCCCGGCTGACCGCCAAGTCTGTCCGCAATTACCTCGGCCCCGCTCGCTTCCGCTACGGCATCGCCGAGAAGGAGGACGAGATCGGTGTTGCGACCGGCCTTGGCTGGACCGAGGTCGGCGGGGACGTCCTCTTCATCGAGGTGACGCTGATGAAGGGCGGCGGGAAACTTCTCTTGACCGGGCATCTGGGCGATGTCATGCAGGAGTCGGGCAAGGCCGCACTCAGCTATGCTCGGTCTCGGGCCGCAGAGCTCGGCATAGATCCCGACTTCTACCGGGTGACCGACGTTCATATCCACGTGCCCGCCGGGCAGATACCGAAGGACGGCCCTTCTGCTGGCATAACGATGGGGACGGCCCTCGTCTCGGCTCTGACCGGCCGCCCTGTCCATCGCAACGTGGCCATGACCGGAGAGATTACGCTTCGCGGGAAGGTGTTGCCCGTGGGTGGCATCAAGGAAAAGGTCCTGGCCGCGCACCGGGCCGGCATCAAGACGATCATCCTGCCCGAGGAGAGCCGCAAGGACCTAGAAGAGATTCCGACGCATGTGAAGCAAGACCTCAAGTTCCGCTTCGCCGAGACCATGGATCAGGTCATCAGGGTCGCGCTGCACGAGCGGCCGAAGCGCCGTGTCGTCTTCGATACGAGGGGCCCGGAGGAGCAGCCCGAGGTCGCGCCACCGGCGCAGGTGACGCAGCCGGGCCGCGCGGTGCACTAGCTGAGCCAGCAGACTTGCGTCTCAGGGAGCGGCCTTGGAGAGAGGGCCGCTCTTTCTGTCTCCGTCTCTTGCACGCCGCCTACTGCTCGGCCTGCACGGGCCTCATGCGCAGTAGGAGCGCGGGTCGGATCTCCGGTAGCTCCCCCAACTCGGCGGCCGATTATGGCCGCGTGCGTCGGCGAGCCCGGGCTTCTCGAAGTCGGCTGCGACGAATCCTACTCCAGTGGTACGCCACCAGGGGCTACGACTTGCCCGGCTTCGTCGCCAGTATCACAGTGATTGCTGAGTTCCCGCGCGAAATGACAAGCCCCAACTTCTGGCCTGAGCGCAGCCGGTGCGTGTTGCGTAGCTGCCACGCCTCTCGCACCGCGGCACCGGGATACGCGCTCTGGTCGAGGACCCCGACCCCGACCCGCACGATCCCCTTCGATTCCACCTCCCGGGCCACTGCCAGAAGCACCTGCGGCCAGTTCGAAAACGGCGGCAGGGCGACGAACTCCGCTCGTCCCTGCTGTGCTGTGACGGTGATCTGATGCGGTTGATAGCCGGGCGGTAGAGCGGGGAACGTGAGCTTCTCTCCAGGTCTCAATGCACGCGTCGAGACTCGAAGTCCGGTCGATACGGGGGCCGCTTCGCTCCAGCCGTTGAGACTGGCCGGCGGCGCGGGGTAGACCTCGGCCGCGATCTGCACGCGCGCCTGCGGGACATCCAAGGCACTCACCATGGTCCGGAGTTCAGCCACGCCGCGGGCCGTGCCGGCCGCCAGCAGATAGCGCGAGGCCGGATACGCAGCCGTGATGAGGTCTATGCCGGGGAAGCTCTTCTGCCGCGCGGACGTCGCACTCGTGCCGCGGGCCGACACATCGGCCGCGTACTCGAACTGCCACCCCAGCAGCGGCGCCATCTCGCACGCAAGGACGTGCTTGAGGGGGATCGTCTCGAACGCAACATCGGGGGGCGCCGCGGCCCCGGCTGTTGCGGCAAAGATGAGCGCCAGGACAATCAAGGTCCGCAGGGTCATCGCCTCCACCTCCGACCTGCCGGATTCCGCCCAGGAAGAGGAGGCCCCTGCCGGTCACTGATCGGCTTTCTCTTCTTCCTGCTCCGGTTGCGCCGACTCGCCGGACCCGGCGCCCGTGTCCGTGTCGGCCGGTTCCTCCTCCTCAGGCTGTACGATCTCCTCCGTTATCTCGGCATTATCAACGAGGAACTGCACGACCTTGCGATGATAGACTCGGGTGACGAGCCGGTTGAACTGCGACGGGTCAGACGAGTAGCGCTCGCGGATGTCCTCCTCCTTGATTCCCTCGCGGTCGGCCTGCCGCTGCATCTCCTCGTGGCCCTCTTCATCGGTCACCTGGATCTTCTCTTGCTCGCCGATCTCGTCCAGGACGAGCGCCCGCCGGGCGGCCGCCCGCGCGTTTGTCTCGATATCGGCCCGCCAGTCCTCGAAGGACTGATTCGCGTTCTGGAGATGCTGGTGAAGCGTGAGGCCTCGCCGATCGAGTTCGCCCTCGATCTCATCCATCCGTCGATCGACCTCCCGGCCCACCAACGCCTCGGGCACATCCAGCGAGGCCGCGTCACTGACGATTTGTATCAGTTGTGTTCTCACCTCGTCGTCCGCGATCGCCTTGCCGACCGCCTCCAGGATCTCCCGGACACGCCGCCGCAGCCCGTCAAGTGTCTCGAGGTCTGACACTTCCTTGGCGAAATCGTCGTCCAGCTCGGGCAGCTGCCGCCGCCGGGCTTGCTTGATGGTCACCTTGAACTGCGCGGTCTTGCCGGCCAGCCACGGGTCCGAGTGGTCCTCACGGTAGTTGACCTCGACGTCGCGCGTTTCCCCCACCTTCGATCCGGGCAGGGCTTCGTTCATCTCCGGGAACAGCTCGTCTTCGCCGACCTCAAGCGGATAACCCTGGGCGCTTGCGTCATCTCGCTTCTCGCCATCGACGAACATGTCATAGTCGACGATGACCACATCGCCCTTCTGCACCGGCTCGTCCTGGGGAAGTTCTCGGAACTGGGCACGGCGGGAGCGAGCGCGCTCCAGCTCGGCCTCGACGTGCGCATCCGTTACCGCGGTTATCCGGCGAGTCGCCTTGAGGCCCTTGTACTCCCCCAGCTCGATCGTCGGCCGCAGCGTCACCGCCGCCGAAAAGGACAGCCCTCCCTCCTCCGTCAAGTCCGGCTCGCCGATCCTCGCCTGGTCCAGCGGGTTGATTCCTGCTTTTTCTACGGCTGCATCGTAGGCGTCGCTGAGCAGCGATTCCACGATCTGCTCCCGCAAGGCATCCGCGTCCACGTACCGCTCCAGGACCGACCTCGGCGCCTTGCCCTTGCGGAAGCCGGGGATGTTGGCTCTGCGCCCGAACTCCCTCAGCACGGCCGTCCTCACCCTCTCAACAGGTGCGGGCGGCACTTTGACTTGCAGCTCGACCTGCCCGCCGTCGAGTTCCTTTACCTCGACGTCGACATTGAGCTCATGCTCGCTCGGGCTGCTCACAAACGTGCTCCCCTGGCGGTAAGGCCGCGGTTTCGCCCCCGCGAAAAGATGACCTCGCCGAACCCTAGGCGAGGTCGAGACTGCTAGCATTCGGCCGGCGGCGGCCGATTCGCATGCACAGAATCAACTGGAGCGGGAGAAGGGACTTGAACCCTCGACCCTCACCTTGGCAAGGTGACGCTCTACCACTGAGCTACTCCCGCCCCCGACACTCGATACTGGATTCTAGGCTGCCAGCAGGGCTCCTGTCAAGTCGCGGCCGAGGTGCCAGGCAACCTGCTCGCTCATCGGTGCCCCCCTCGGCCACTCCGAGTCGACTCCCCAAGCCGCCCGCGCAGTGCTATAATGTCACAGCGAGGGACACCAGCGGGCACAGCGAGACCAGAACTGCCCTCTGTGGCCAACCGCGGTGTGTGTTACTTCCCTCCAATGCCGACAGCCAAAGCTGCGGCGCTACAACGCAGACACATCCTTGGTGAACTAGATGCGCAATCGGCGCTCCTCTGCTGCAGCACGTAACGGCGAAGCGAACAAGCTGAGTCGCGACGACCAACCGGTCCACGACTGGTATCGCTTCGTGCTGTCATTCCCCCCGCATTTGGTGCGCGAGTACCTCCAACGCTTCGGAATTACGGCAGACCAGACCGTACTCGACCCCTTCTGCGGCACTGGCACAACGCTGGTGGAGTGCAAGAAGAGGGGCGTGCCCAGTATTGGTCTGGAAGCTCACCCGCTCGCACACTTCGCGAGTGAGGTGAAGGTTGATTGGGGGATAGATGGCGCGGGATTGCTGGCTCACGCCCAACGCGTCGCCGACGAGGCCGCGACACGTCTAGAGGCGCAAGGGATTCTGGATGACTGGTCCTTCGTACCGACCCCCTCTCAGCAGGAGACCCTCCGCCGACTGCCGCCGGATGCCGACAAGCTTCTACTGAAAGGGTCCATTAGCCCAGTGCCTCTGCACAAGACCTTGGTTCTGCTTGAGACCATAGAGGACGATCAGCAGTCACCCTATCGACGACACGAGTTGCTCGGCCTCGCGAAGGCACTGAGCGCCTGGATCGGCAATCTCCATTTCGGCCCCGAAGTTGGGGTGACACGTCCGAAGCTTGACACACCCGTGATTGGGCCGTGGCTGGAGGCTCTTCGATCTATGGGCGAGGACCTCGCATCTGTTCGCGATCTGGCCTCCGCCCCCGCGGAAGCCCACTGCACAGATGCGCGTGAGGCCAGCGTCCACCTGGGTACCAGTTCCATCTCAGCCGTTGTCACCTCGCCTCCTTACCCGAACGAGAAGGACTACACGCGGATCACTCGCCTCGAATCGGTGATACTCGGGTTTGTGCGCTCCAGATCCGAGCTGCGCGCTCTGAAGCAGCAACTCGTCAGGTCCAACACGCGGAACGTCTACAAGGGCGATACAGATGACACTCTGGTTGCCGATCACTCCAGCGTTCAGCAGATAGCGAGGGCCATTGAGTCGCGGCGTGTTGAGTTGAAGAAGACTTCAGGCTTCGAGAGGCTGTATCCCTCCGTCACGAAGCTGTACTTTGGGGGCATGAAGCGTCACCTAGCTGACCTTCGCGTGTGCCTCCGGGCTGGGGCGCATCTTGCATACGTTGTGGGCGACCAGGCATCATATCTGCGCGTCATGATCCGCACTGGCGCTATCCTGGCTGAGATAGCGGAATCCCTGGGCTACGAGGTCGTAGACGTCGACCTATTCCGAACTAGGCTGGCCACTGCCACGAAGCAGCAGTTGCGCGAAGAGGTGGTCGTGCTTAGATGGCCGGGCGAACCGTCGCGGGGGAGAGGGAAGTGAGCGATACCGACAAGAGGCGCAAGCCGAGCCGGTACGAACAGATCATCGAACGCATCTTCATGGCACACTACGAACCCGGAGCGGAGGAGTTCCTTTTCAGCAGAGACGAGATAGTCGCCCATGCGACAGAACTTGGTATCGAACTCCCGAAGAATCTGGGCGACGTGATCTACACATTCCGCTATCGTGCCGAGCTACCAGCCTCCATACTGGCAATGGCCCCGAAGGGGAAGACTTGGAGCATTCACCCGGCCGGCAGGGGGCTATACCGGTTTGTTGCAGAGACTCCTTTCGACTGCTTGCCTAACCCAAACCTGGCCGAGGTCAAGGTTCCCGACGCGACACCTGGTGTTATCGCGATGTACGCGTTGAGTGACGAGCAAGCTCTGTTGGCGAAGCTTCGGTACAACCGCCTAGTCGACATATTCACAGGAGTCACGTGCTACTCACTCCAGAGCCACCTCAGAACGACTGTCCCAAGGCGTGGCCAGATCGAGACTGACGAGTTGTACATCGGCCTTGACCGGAGAGGGGCACACTACGTCTTCCCGATAGAGGCAAAAGGGGCTAATGAGAAGATCGGGCATGTGCAGGTAATGCAGGACATCCTGCTGTGCCGCGCCAAGTTCCCCGGGCTGACATGCCGCCCAATCGGAGCGCAGTTTATGGCAGACGATCTGATTGCTCTCTTCGAGTTCGAGGAGAGCGAAGGCCGCGTCAGAATCGTGACAGAGAAGCACTATCGACTCGTCGAGCCAGAGAACCTATCGCCGGAGGAGTTGGAGGCGTACCGGAAGCGATCCGAGTGACGGGGTGGTGCGGCAAGCTCGAACGCGTCCCTCTCTGACAAGTCTGGAAGCACGAAGCCTTGAAGCCCACGAGTCGGTTCTACGCACGAAGGTGGCACATATGGGAAACAACCTGACTATGGAGGCACTGCTGGCAGAGTTCGCGGCGCTACGGGCTGAGATTCAGCGAAGGTCAGAAGCGCAAGATCGCCTTCAAGTTCTGCTAACCGCCACCGCCGGTGTTGTGCTGCCCCTCGCGGCTCAGCAGCGTCCGCAAATCCTTGTCTGCCTTTCCTTTGTGGCCTCCCTCACAGGCTTGGCATGGGCTGATCATGCAATGCAGATCAAGACCCTAGGGAGCTACATCAGGGAGGTGATCGAATGCGAAGTGAGGCGACTCGCCGGACCTAACGTCATGCAGTGGGAACACTGGTTCCGCGGAGGCCTGGCGTCGGCAGACGACAGGGCTTTCCGCCGGATCATGAACATACCGCTCTTCAGGTACACCCTCCCGGGCTTGTTCATCCTGAGTGGCTTCACGGGCCTACTCGGAATCCCGTATGCTGTCTTTGCGGGTCCGTCAGAAAAGAGGCTTCCTTCGTCACTGCTCCTGTGGGGGATCGAAGCCTTGGCGGGCCTGATGTTCCTCGCAATGCTAGTGGGCATCATCATGCGGTGGAAGCTACGACGAGTGCCACAGCCTGAGACGCCCCTCCCAGCGGAGTAGGCAGACCGTGGGTCGTTTCACTGCCGCTCGCCGCGTCCAGTACTTCAAGCAGCCCAGCACGATCATCCTGAGGAGCGTTCTCTTCCACGAGGACGCTGTGACTGGCGCAGGACGCGATGATCGATGCCATGATCCGGCTCGAGAAGGCGCTGAGGCCGCATATCAAGAACCTCAAGCCGTAGCCGAGGGCACTTCTCCGCTCGGGATCCCCAAAGTGGGCGAGGGGAGATTTGAACTCCCACGGCATTGCTGCCACAGGATTCTAAGTCCTGCGCGTCTGCCAGTTCCGCCACTCGCCCGCCTATCAGTATCGTATTGCCGGCAGAAGCCTGTGTCAAGGCTGGGGGCGCCGGCGGAACGAGGTTCAGATGTAGTTGAATCCCGGCAGCGGGAACGGGATGGGGAACACCGCGGAGAGAGCCCTGGCTAGGTCGCCCGACAGCTCGGGCGCGCCGGGCCCGCCCAGGACCAGCGGAGCGGCCTGCGAGAGCGTTAGCTCTTGCCTCTGGTCCCCGTAGGCAATGGCGCACTGGTCGCCGTGCTGCTCGAACGACAGCCGCCGCACCTCCCGCCGATCCAAACGCTCCCTCAGATAGGGCCGCAGCTTCGTCATCAGCCCGGGCAGGTCGATGATGCGGTGTGTGCCCGACAGCGGCCGCTCTTCGAGTTCCAGGCCCCGCTGTCTGAGCAGGTAGATCAACTCGGTGTCGTGGCCGAGGGCCCGCATGCGAATCTCGTTGAGGTCGGCAGTTTGGAAGATCGTCGGCAGGCCGCCCAGCAGCGCGGCCCTCGAGCCGGCGTACTCCCACAGCACCCGCTTCCTGCCCTGGGCTTCGCGGGGCCATGTGAGTGACAGCCCGATGTAGGCGACGGCCCGCCCGCCGTTTTCGATCAGCCAGAGTTCGGGACGCTCCCAGTTCCACCACAACGGCAGGCTGGATATGAAGCCCGGCCGGCGGAGGAACCGCACGCTCTCGGCCTGGTGGAGCGCCGCGAGGAGAGGCCACTCCTCGTGACTGACGCGCCGAGCCGTGAGGTCTGTTTCCAGCTCTCTGGCATCGGCCGGGCGCAGCGCGGCCTCGAAGACGCGGCCCGCCGGCACGCAGTGAGCCCGTCGGTAGAGCGCTCGATCGCCGGAGACGATGAGTATCTTCGCGCCCTTCTCTCGCATCTGCCGGATGCATGCATCGAGAAGTTTGCCGGCGTGCCCTCTGCCCCGGTAGGCGGGATCCGTGCATACCGATCCGATGCTGGCGACCTTGAACCGGCAGCCGTAGACAGAGACCTGCTGGCAGACGATACGAATGTGTGAGACCGGCCTGCCGTCCTCAGCGACGACCAGGGTGTTCCGCAGGCTTTCCGCCCGGCCGAGGCTCGAAGCCATGTCTTGTCTCGAGTAGTGGCTGTCGAGGCCCATGGCGGTCCCGATGAGTTCGGCCAGAGCTCCCGCCTCCTCTTTGCGCGGTCGGCGCGGCGTCGCCACTTGCGTTCTCCCTTTGGGGTCTGTCCGACCGCGCGTGCGGCCGGACAACAGTGGGTTCGCTGGCTGGGGCGCTGGCTCCTTGCCTCGAAGGGCGCAGAGAGGCGCGAGAGGAATGCTCTTGTGAGCGCCCTGAGGGCGTCAGGGCATTCCTTCGGAGTTGAGCATGTCCGAGATTGCTGCAGAAGATGCTGCCGTAGGGGCCAGGCGGCCCCAGATCGCCTCCGCGCGGCTAACCGCGCCGGCCGTGATGCTGGCCATTCTGATAGCCGCTATCTGGGGCACGAATCCAACCGCTCTCAAGTTCGCTCTGCGGGGCCTGCCGCCCATCGGCGCGGCCGGGCTGCGGTTTGCTATCGCGACCGTGGGGGTGTACGTCTGGTGTCGGGTGACTGGTGCCAAGGTACTGCCGCAGCGCGGCGAAGGCCTCTGGCTGGCGGCGGTCGGCGGCTTCTTCATCGCGCAGATCTCCACGTTCACGCTGGGGGTGTACTGGGGCACAGCCAGCCACTCCGTGGTGCTCCTGCACACGTATCCGTTCTTCGTCGTCGCCCTTGCGCACTTTCTTATCCCGGGCGATCGGGCAACGCCCGGCCGTGTGGCCGGCCTGGCGGCGGCCTTCACAGGAGTCGCCGCGCTCTTTGCCGGTGAATGGGGAAGATGGGAAGGCACGCGGCTCCAGGGCGATCTCATCCAGCTCTTCAGCGCCTTCCTGCTCGGAGCCCAGGTGGTCTTTCTGAAGCACGCAGTCGCGCGGATCGATCCAACTCGGGTCGTCATCTGGGAGATGATTATCGGCGCGGCCGCCTTTCTGGCCTACAGCTTCGCGTTCGAGAATCTAGCAGGTGCCCGGCCGGACGCCGAGAGTATGGCGGCCGTGGTCTACCAGGGAGTCATGATCGGGGCCTTCTGCTTCACGGTCTGGACGTGGCTGCTGCGCAAGCACGCGGCCAGCCTCATCGCGATCTTTGGGTTCATCTCGCCCCTGGTCGGTGTGTTCGCGAGCGCCGTGGTTCTTGGCGAGCCGCTTACCGCGGGGTTAGTGGTGAGCGCAAGTCTCGTCGCCGTTGGGATCATAGTGGCCAACTTGTGGTAAGATTGTCGGACCGAGAGAGCCGCGGCAAGTCGGAGGGAGGCTGACATGGACCTCTATGATGTCATCAGGACTCGTCGCAGCGTCCGCAAGTACCGGAGCGACCCCATCCCGCAGGAGGTGCTGGAACGCGTCCTCGACGCGGCGAGAATCGCGCCCTCCGGGAGCAACAGACAGCCCACCCGCTTCATCGTTGTCACGGACTCCGACATCAAGCAGAAGCTCGTCCCGATGTGCCACGACCAGGCTTTCATCGCCACCGCGCCCATCGTCATCTGCGCAGTCGGCCGGGACATCAAGTACAACCGCGGCGAGTGGATGGGTGACTATGCCATGATCGTGGACGTGGCCATCGCGGTGGACCATCTGACGCTGGCCGCTCGCGCGGAAGGGCTGGGGACTTGCTGGATCGGCTCTTTCAGCAACGCCGCGGTCAAGGAGTTCTTCAAGCTCCCCGAAGATGTCAACGCCGTCGCCCTCACGCCGCTCGGCTATCCCGAGGGCGACCCATTCACGGAGCCTGAAGGGCGCATTACGCTCGAGGAATTCGTGATGTGGGACGGCTGGAAGGGATGACGCCGGCCCGATCATGCCGGTCTGTCTCAGCGCCGCCCACGCCGGCTACGGCGCCCTCCGCATGGAGCCCGTCGTGATGAACTTCGGGATGGTATGCTCCTTAGCGGCCTCGCCGGCGATCAACCCATCGAAAAGCTTCAGCGGATGTTGATGAGGGACGGGCAGGTAATCCGCGCACCGGCACGGTGGCGGCAGCGCCGCCGTGCGCATTTCAACAAGGGGGATGAACATGACCGAGAGCGAGCGCAACACTGCCTATTGTGGGCTTTTCTGCTGCGACTGCATACCCAGCAACCGCGCGTTCTTTGACTGCGTCAATGCACTGAGTTGCCATCTTTGTGATCTCGGATTCGAGCACTACGCTGCGCTCAAGGCCCGGCGCAAGGCGGTGTTCAGGAGCTACGATGCCTTCACTGCGGTGTTAGAGGCAATCGGGGGCCTTCAGTGCTCTCACCCGTGCCGAGAGGGAGGAGGTAGCCCGAACTGCCGCGTCCGGAAGTGCTGCCTGAGCAAGAGCTATGCTGGCTGCTGGGAGTGTGCCAGCTTCCGGGAATGCGAGCTCCTCCAGCCCCTGCGTGACTTCCATGGTGAGAACATCAGCCACAACCTTGAGATGATCAGACGTGATGGGATCGCCGGATGGAGCGGAGAGCGCGGCAAGCACTACCCGTGGAGCTAGTGGCGCAGACGCCGCCGGGCATGCGGGGACATGCCGTCCCTACAATCAAGCGTCCACCAACTTCCTGCTGATGGCCCAGGCGTCAGCACCTGCTCCAGCACGGTCGCGCAGTAGTCGCAGTGCTCGCACTTCTGTCCGCAGGTGGTCGTCTGCTCGAGCCAATCCTCCGGGAAGCGCTGGTTGTCGATGATGTAGGGCACAAAGAGCAGCCCGTGGCCGGGCTCGAACAAGTCCGGCAGGTTGCCTGCGAAGCGCCTCGTGGCGTAGGCCTGGATCACCCGGCGCGGGTTGGCGTGCATGCGGGTCGCCAGCTTGACCACCGGGAAGAGGCCCTCGTAGTGGTGGAGGTCCTCAGGCCGCACCCAGGTGTTCTGAAGAAACCGCACCCAGTTCCGCCGCTCCCGGTAGTACGACCAGCATAGCGCGGGTGCCTCCGCCGGCGCGTTGTCCAGCTCCGCCGCTTCAGCTTCGTGCGAGACGAGGTTGTCGTGGAATGTCTGCGCCGAGCAGTAGCTGAGACACCCGCTGTTGGCGAGCATGACGAGGCCTTTGCCGTTCGCCTCCGCCCAGGCGCGCAGCTCTCTCAATCGCGCCAGGTCGCGGTTGCACTCCCGCTGCACGTGATAGCTGTCGAAGAGGTGGGCCACGTACTCCAGCGATCGCACCGATCCCACGCGCATGTTGAGGCTCGCGCGCACCTCGATGCCCGGGAAGCGACGCTTCACCGTCTCCGCAAGGAGCGGCGACATCGTCGTGACGATATCCAGTCCGACGAGGTCGACAAGGTGGGCGATCACCGACGAGACGCGCTCGACGAGGGCAAGAGAGTAGGCCTCCCGGCCGTAACAGGAGGCATTGAGCAGCAAGTCGAGTCGCACCCCCAGGCGCCGCATCTCCAGCAGATCGTGCTCCAGGCGCGCCTGCGCCGCCTCCCGCCCCGGATCGTCCGGCCCCACGAGGGGAGACCGCCCCGAAGGCAAATCGAGCCAGGGGAAGTAGACGTCCGCGACGTGCTCGCGGAACTCGCCCACAAGCGCGGCGAAGGGTGCCTCATCCTCATCGGGGAGCTGGTACCCGACGGCGAACCTCACCGCTCCAGCCTCCACGGCTTGCGGCGGCGGAACGGCTCGTGGAACTGGTTCCCCAGCTTGCCCTGCTGTTCGAGATGCACCATGCAGGCGCGCATGCAGCCCGCGGCCCCCTCGATCGCCCGGCCATAGTCATAGCTGGGAGAAAGCTTGTATTTCTGCGCCGCCCATACGTGCTGATTGAAGCCCGCTTCATCTTCAGGCGTCATCATGAACGGGTTCGTCTCGTGCCTGCCCCCGCAGAAGGCGCGGCTGCACTTCTCATAGTCGATCAGGCCCCATTCCAGCTCCCGGCCGGCTACGGTCACCCTGACTGTTTCCGTACTGCTGATCGCCTCGCCGGAGCAGTCCTTCGCGCATGACAGGCACCGGTCGCACAGCTTCCCCTCGAACAACGGATTGGGTTCCAGTGGCGCGTCGGTGAGCAGCGCGGCCAGCCGCTGGCGCGGCCCGTACTCGGGGGTGAGCAGCAGCTTCCCGTACCCAATCTCACCCAGGCCCGCGCAGAAGGCGGCGATGCGGAGGTGCACGACGACGTCGGGCGCGGGCTTGTCGGGCGACACCGCACGGCTGAAGCCCGGTCGAGGCGGGCCGACGATTGACGGGTCGTTCCCCAGTATGTCCGTGCCGGGCCAGGGCCAGTCATTCGGCATGGGTACCGCCTCGTATCCCTGGTCCTCGATCCACCGGCACACATCCCACAGCACCATCGGCTGAAGCACGTGGTTTATGCCGGCGTACCCCATGCCCGAATAGGCGATGAAGAACGTGCCCTCCTCCACCCCCCTCAGCGCCCCGCGCAGGATGCGAAAGCCGAACACCACCATTGCCTTCGCGTCCGGGAAAATGTAGCGCGGATCCATCTGCTTCGGCGCCCCCTCGAACCGGTCCATTGAGGCAATGCCCACGAGGTCGGCGCCCGCGCGACGAGCGTACTCTTTCACTTGCGGTGCCGTCAGCACCTACTTCTCCTGGCGCGACAACTTGTTCCGGAACCTCCTCTTACCTGCCGCGGAACAGTTTCCTGCTCGCCCGCGCCGTTCGGGAATGAGGAAGGGATCGGCCGGGCCGCGCGGCCGGCGCGCCAGTGCATCGTCCACAGGTCGGGAGGAGGTGAGAAGAGATGGGGATTTTGTCGCTCCGGGAGTCCGCGCGGCGGCGGAGGCGGCCCTGTTCCGGCCAGGGCCTGGGCGAACCCCTAGGCGTCCACCAATTTCCTGCCGATGGCGTAGCGCGCGGCCTGGAGGCGACTCGCCACGCCGAGCTTTTCAAGCAAGTGGGCGACGTGGGTTTTGACGGTTTGCTCGCTAATGGTGAGCCGCTCTGCAATCTCAGAGTTCCGGAGTCCCTGAGCCACAAGCCGCAGCACCTCAAGCTGGCGCGGCGTGAGGTCGACATCGCCGTCCGTTGAGGCCGCCTGAGAAGAGGGCCCGCGCGCGAAGTCGGAATAGAGCTGCTGCGTGAGTTCAGGCTGAATCCAGGTCGCTCCGACGAGCACCTTTCGAATGACATCCACCATCTGCGCGGGAGCCATCGTCTTGAGCATGTAGCCGCTCGCGCCGGAGCTGGCCGCCAGCGCCAGGTTCTTCGTGTCGGGGAAGTTCGCAAGCACAACGATACGGCACGCTGGGCAGAGCTCGCGGAATCGACCCATCACATCGTTGATCGGGCCCTCTCCAAGAAAAGCATCCAGCAGGATCAGGTCGGGCTGGGTTCTCTCGGCCAGAGCGATTCCGGTTTCTACTGACTCCGCGTCCCCGACCCACTCGATCTCTTGCATTGCTTCCGCGAGATACATCCGCAGCCCCATGCGGAAAACCAGTTGATCGTCTACGCAGATGACCCGGACGGATCTCACGGGGCTACGCCTGCGTGGTGCCTGCTTGGTCTTGCTGATCGTCATATCTCAGCCGTCCGTGCGCCCTCCGCTGTTGCTTCCCCCTCCGGCCAGGGCCTGTCCTCACCACCCTCCGTCACGGCCAGATGTGTTTTTCCACGTTTCACCCTCAATATGTAGTATCTTCGGGGCATGAAGTGTCACTCTCTTAGGCGATTGCGCCCGGCTGCGCAAGACGGTACCCTTATGCCACGGGGCCTGACTGCTAGGCATTCTCAGAGGGAACGAGAGAACCATGCTCAGCAATATCACAGGCGGCCTGGTCGCCTACTACTTTGGAATTGCCATAGTCGGCATACCCGGTCTAATAGGCGTGATCCTGATGGGGAGGCTCCACCGGGCGGCGCTTAGAGACTGCCGGGCACTGCGAGAAGAAGTATCCCGTGCAGAGCAGGCAACGGGGAGAATCCGGTGCCTTCTGTCCGACCTGGTCGCTGCAATGAATCTTAGCCTCGAGTTCTGCGCAGCAAGCCCAGGTCTAACTCATCAGAAGGAGATCGAGCAGATCCGCCTGGCGGCGGCGGAGGCGGTAAACGGAAGCCAGCCGACTCCCCATCCGGTGCCGCCGGCTGACCTGTTGAGAGAGGACGCCTAGGGGCACAAGCCGACCTTGCGTATGCGAGGTGACAGAGAAGTCGGCTAAGACCTCGCTCCCGGCGCCGGGTACCGGAGTGCGATGCTGATCTCTGTCCCGGATGGCACGGAATATCCTGCCCGCTCCAGACCGGCCTTGATCCGAACCGGTAGTTTCTGCTCGACAAGGGTATGCCTTCCGGGTATGGAGTGGGTTTCCACCCTCAACACGCGGGCATATGTCTCGAAGCTCTCGACCCCCTGTGTCTCCGGCGGCTCCCAGAACACGCTGAACTCTCTATCGAAGTCGGAGAGTACGTCGCGCACAAGCTTCTGCGCCTCGGCCGACTCTTCTACCGGCAGGGGCACGGTAATCGTGTGAGCGACGTAATTGTCAGTGAAGTTCTCTGCGCTGCTGATGCTGCCGTTGGGGAAGTAGCGTAGCTCGCCGTCCGGCTGTCTGACAGCCGTCATCCTGAGCCCAAGCCGCTCGACCCGTCCGAACACCCCGTTGATCTTCACGAGGTCGCCGACCGCATACTGGCCTTCCATCGTGATGAAGAATCCCGAAATCACGTCCCGCACGAGGTTCTGCGCGCCGAAGCCGACGGCGAGACCGAGGATGCCCGCGCCGGCGAGCACCGGCGTCAGATCCACTCCGTACTGGCGGAGAACGGAAAGCGCCGCGACGAAGATGACGACGTATTTGACGGTGTTTTCGCCAAGGAGGATCAGCGTGGTCACGCGCTGGCGCTGCGCCTCCTCGCCGATTCGCGCGCCGGCCGTGTCCGCGGCCGCGCGGATTACTCGCCTGAGCACGGTGTAGACGATCCACGCGATGGCGATCGTCACCAGCGCGCGGGTCGCAGGCCCAAGCTCAACGCCGAGCCGGTGGATGATGAGATAGGCGGCTACGAAGACGATGAGTCCCTTCAGTACGCCGTCCAGGATGATGTAGACCGTGGCCGAGCGCCGGCGCTGCTTCTCGTCTTCGGCCCTTGAGGCGGCTCGCCGCGCCCCCCACCCTACGACCTTGCTCAGCGCCGCGTAGACGACCCAACCGACCAAGATGATCGCGACGACCTCCAGCGCCCGCTGCAGCTCGTCCGCCAGCACGTACTCGCCGAGCCTATCCACAACCCTCATGCCAACGCGACCTCCTCGCCTCGTGTCCCCAGCAGGTTGGTCTACTGGGGGTGCTCGTCCTTGCCCATACGTATCTCGCGGATTATCTTCTCGTAGTGAGAGCGCAGGAATTCGGGGTGCTCGGCGCTGGCCAGCGCATAGCGGCCGTCGGCCGCCTCCATGTCCAGGCGCGCGGTGATGACCGTCTCGCCGTACCAGTCGGCCTCTGCAAGTGACAGCCCGGTGGGATGCTTGATGAAAGAGCCCCCCGACGAGGACTGGCGTCCTCGGTAGTCTTGTCCCACGGTATTTGCGCAGCAATGGAAGATGGCGGAGTTGGGGCCGGCCGGCTGTGTCGCCCGTCCGGCGGCGCGCTTCCACCACAGCGCCTCGATCGTCTCCGTTGAGCAGGCCGGATGGAAGAGGATGCGCGCCCCGGCCATCGCCGGCAGTCGGTACAGCTCCGGGTGCCGGCCGTCTCGGCAGATCACCATAGTCGCAACGAAGCCCTGCACTTCGAAGAGGGACAGCTTGTTTCCGGGACGGCAGTATCTTCGCTCGTCTTCTCCGGCCAGCTGTATCTTGGCATATTCGTGGATGATCTCTCCCTTGGGGTCAATGACGTGCGCTAGGTTCAGCAGCTTCTCCTTGCCGCCGCGGCGTTGCATGGTCCCGCAGATGACGTAGATGCCGACGTTTCTTGCAGCCTCCTGGACTCGCGCCAGGGCTTCCTCCACCGCTGCCGCGTCTAGTTCGACCAAATAGGGGAAGTCGTAGCCGGTGAGGTTGGCCTCCGGGAACAGGATGACATCGCTCCCCTCTCCGGCTGCGATAGTAATGTGCTCGAGCGTCCGCTTCAGGTTCCGCTCGACGCTCTGAGCCCAATGCTGCTGTGAAACCGAGACCTGTAGGACATTCTCACCGCGCACGTTCTGCCCTCCTCTCCGGCTGGCCGCCTATGCAGGAATCGCCTCGAGGCGTCGCCTGAGGAACTCCTGGACGTCAACAGGCTGTCCCGTATGAGCGCTCTGGACCGCCGCGAAAAGAAGTGTCAGGCATTGCATGTTATCCTCTAGGGACGTCTGCATCTCGGGGCCGCCCTCGCGCCAATGTAGGAACTGCTCGGTCAGCCACTCGTTCATCCAAATCGGACGCCTCAGTAGGTCTATCCTCTCGACCTCCCACCTCCCCCTTGCGCCGCCCCTCAGGACCTGAAGCCGGCGGTTGTCGAGAATCGCGGTCCCATTCTCGCACTCTGCCCGGAAGTACTCGTGCTCCCAGCCGTTGAGCGTGGCAGCATTGGCGATGGCCCCTTCGTATTGACAGAAGACACCGTTTTCCATCTCGATGATGGCGAAGGCAGAGGTGTGGCCCTCAAATGGCAGGTCTGGCGCGTTCCATGTTCGCGCATACACCCTCGCCGCATTGCTTCCCGTGATGGCGCGGAAGATATCGAAGTGGTGGACTGACCCGTGCACGAGCAGCGCATCGTCGACGCGCCTAAGTCCTGCGTAGCCACGAGCACGGCCTCGGCTGTCCGTGAACCGGCCCACGACCGCATTCACCCGGCCGAGCCGGCCGGAATGCACGAGATGCTGCAGGCTCTGCTGGTCCTGGTCGAAGCGATGGCTCATGGTGACACCCATCTTCCCGCCCGCGCCGGTGACTGCGCGGTAGAGCCGCACGCAGGCCTCCATGGTGTCGGCCAGCGGCTTCTCGGACAGAATATCCATGTCGTGCTCCAGGGCGAGCTCGACCAGGTGTTCTCGCTGATTCGGCGGCGTCACGAGGATCACGAAGTCCGCCTCGACGCTGGCGAAGGCCTCCTCGGCATCGGTGAAACAGCGCTCCCGGCTTATGCCGTAGCCCTCTATTGCGTTCTCCAGATGTTCGGGCTTGATATCAACGGCGGCAGCAGGCTCGAGCCTGCCTGCGCACACCAGTCGGGGCAAGAACTCAAAGCACCACTCTCGCCCCCAGCCGCCGGTCCCAATGTGTATGAAGCGATGAACGCGCTTGCCAGGCACTTCCTTACTCCTCTGCCCCGGGTCCCTGACGGCAACGCGGGCAGTCCCGTATACGGCTTTGCGACTGGTTCGCCGCCGAGCGTCAGCCCCCCTAGCGCGACGCTCAGAGTTGCCGGGCGCCACCTGCCCTGCGGCGCCAGTGAGGGGAGGCCTCTCTGCGTTGACACCCGCGAGAGCTGCGTGTTATACTGGCGCCACCGCGAGCAGCAACAGCACGGGGGTCCCCGCGCCCCGCCAGGAAGGTCGTCATTATGCCCGGCAAGAAGATCATGGCGGTCGATGACGAGCGCCATATAGTTCGCCTCATCCAGGTCAACCTCGAGCGTTCGGGCTACCAGGTCGTGACTGCCTTCGACGGTCCCGAGGCACTCAAGAAGGTGGAGGCCGACAGGCCGGACCTCATCGTCCTCGACGTCATGATGCCCAAGATGGATGGCTTTGAGGTGCTTAAGCGCCTCCAGGCCAACCCGGAGACACGAGAGATCCCCGTGATCATGCTGACGGCCAAGGCACAGGACGCCGACGTCTTCCGCGGATGGGCATCGGGGGTCAGCGCGTATCTGACAAAGCCATTCAACCCACTGGAGTTGGTAACCTTCGTCAAGCGAATCCTCAGTGGACATGACGACTATGATGACGGAGAAAAGGTCTGGGAGGTCTAGCGGCCTCTGGGCGACGGCTGCGATGGAAGAGAGGGCGCATAAGCGCCAGATGGCGTTGTGGCTGGCCCTCGTGTTGGGTGTGGCCGGTGGCGTCGCCGGCGCGATCTACCTGCTGCGGCACAACGACGCGGCCCACCGAATGGATCGTCTGCTGCGCCGTTGCGAGGGCCGCATTCACAATATCGAGAGCAGTCTCGCCGAGCTTGAGTCCAGTCTGGGCTCGCCGCAGTCGTAGCCGTCTCGGCTCGTAGTCGCCTCTCGTTGACAAAGCCCCTTCCCACGCTACAATGGTCGGGTGATCCCTTGTGTCGTGAGTTGAGCGATGAGCATTCCGGGCCGGCTGACCGACTCCTTCGGTCGCCGCATCGAATACCTGAGAATATCCCTGACCGAGCGTTGCGATCTTCGATGCTCCTACTGCCAGCCGGCAGGGCGAGCCGGCCGGCCCTCACATGATCTGCTCAGTACCGACGACGTGGCCGCCATAGCACAGGCTGGCGTGGCGCTGGGAATCCGCAGGATCCGGCTTACCGGGGGCGAGCCCCTGCTTCGCGCCGACCTCGAAGACATTATCCACCGCCTCAGTGTGCTTTCCGGGCGAGAGGACCTGGCGTTGACGACGAACGGACAGGGCCTCCCTCGCCGCGCGCAGGCCCTTGCTGCGGCGGGCCTCAAGCGCGTGAACATCAGCCTGGACTCTCTCAATCCGCAGATGTACGCGGCGGCGACGGGCGGCGGATCCCTTGCCGCAGTCCTGAGTGGTCTCGAAGCGGTTTTGGCGGCCGGTCTCGACCCGGTCAAGATCAACGTCGTGCTGGCCGGACGGGCGCCTCTCGACCAATCTGATCTGTCCGGCTTCGTGGGCCTCATACAGAGGCGGCCCGTGCACGTGCGGTTCATCGAGGCGATGCCGACATGCTCTCACGCATCCTATATGCCGGCCGGGGGAGTGCTTGAGCAGCTCTCGCAGTTCGGCCCCCTCGCTCCCGTGCCAGGTCCAGACGGCGGCGGTCCAGCTCGCTACTATCGGATGGACGGGTCCATAGGAACGATAGGGATGATAACGCCCATATCCGATCCCTTCTGCGCCCGCTGCAATCGCCTTCGCATCAGCTCGCGAGGCGAGCTCTTCCCCTGCCTCTTCAGCCCAAAGGGCACGTCGCTTCTCGCCGCCCTGCGAGGCGACAAGCCGATCAGCGATCTTACCACGCTCCTCAGGGATGCCGCCGCTGCGAAGCCGCTGCGATACGGCGATGTTGCCAGCCCACCACGGATCGCCGCAATGCACGTGATCGGCGGCTAGCTGCCAGGACCAGCGCCCATGGCAGAGGCCGCTCAGGCTCGACAGCGCACCTACGCCCACACCCGCTGGAACTTCGTCGTAATCGTCCTGGACGCGGCCTTCTTCTTCGGGGGCCTCGCGTTCATCGACCCTGTCGCCGTACTCCCGGTCCTCATCGGCAAGCTCGGCGGATCCGACTTCACCGTGGGAACCGTGGGCACCCTTCAACGCGCCGGCTGGATCGTCCCACAGCTCATCGCCACCAGCTACGTCCTCCACCACAGGCAGAAGAAGAAGTTCGTCATGCTCCCGGTAGTGTTCTCGCGCCTCCCTTTCTTCGGGGTGGCGCTCGCCTTCATGTTGGTCCCAGCGGGGTCATCCCTTCAGGCGCTGCTGTTCCTGCTGATCGGCGTCTACGCGCTCTTCTTCTTCGGCGACGGGCTCGTCGGCGTGCCTTGGCACGACATCATCGCGCGGACGATCCCGCCTACCGTCCGCGGGCGCTTCTTCGGCAGCATCAACATCCTCGGCGGCATGTTTATGGCTGTCGCCGGTGCGATCGTGCGCCGTGTCCTCGCCGATCCATCGCTGCCGTTCCCCCACAACTACGGCCGCCTCTTCGTCTACCTCTGCATCTGTATGGGTCTCTCCACCCTGTTCTTGGCGTTCATCAAGGAGCCACCCGGAACGGCTGTCGAGGAGCGCCATTCACTGGCTCGCCTCCTTCGGGCTGTGCCCGCCACCCTGCGGCGCCACCCCCTGCTGGCTCGCCTGATCATCGCGGAGAACCTCATGGGGCTTATCGGGCTGGCCATCCCCTTTTACGCCGTGTTCGGCCATACCAGACTCCGGCTGCCGGAATCCATGGGGGGTGTTTTCATCTGGGCGGCCACGGCCGGGACCGTCTCTGCCAGCGTCGTCTGGGCCTATCTCAACGACCGCAAGGGGCCCCTGACAGTGATCCGAGGCGTCACGGCGTCGGGCCTATTGGTACCGATCGCGGCCCTCGGTCTTCCCTCGCTCGGGCGGGCCGTCAGCGCTGATTCGTACGTGGGATACGTCTACTGCGTCACCTTCCTGCTCAATGGCATCGCCATGGCCGGGGGCTGGATGGGGATCACAAACTATGTCCTGGAGATCGCTCCCGACGACATCCGGCCGCTCTTCCTGGGGCTCGCGGCCACCCTCTCGGCCCCGGCCGTGCTCATGCCGCTATTGGGGGGATTGCTGCTCCGGCTCATCTCCTACGAGACTCTCTTCGTCATCGCCGCTGCCGGTGGGGTATTGGCTGCCGCCTATGTCTTCACTCTCGAACGACCTCGCGTGACGGCCCACGAGCGCGCCGCGCTCGCCCCGTCCCCATCTCCCGCCTCTCGCCCGACGCTTGATTGACAAGCGCGGTCCGCACCCGCTATCTTCAGGCGTCATGTCCGATACCCTCATGGGCCAACCAGCCGGCGACACGGGGAGCGGCCTGTACCGCGTCTCGAGGGCCTTCCTGAAGGTTCTGTTCCGCCTCTACAACCGCTGGGAGGTTTCCGGACAGGAACACGTCCCCGCCTCCGGCGGCGTGCTGCTATTCGCAAACCATACCAGCTATGCCGACCCGCCCATCGTCGGGGCGGCCTGTCCCCGGCCCGTCAACTTCATGGCGAAGGCCGAGCTCTTCCACCTACCTGTGCTCTCGGGCTTCATCAGCCGCACCCACGCCTTTCCGGTGCAGCGGGGCGCGGCCGACCAGCAGGCTCTACGGCGGGCGGTGCGCCTGCTCGACAGCGGAGAGGTATTCCTCATCTTCCCCGAGGGCACGCGCAGCCACGACGGTCGGCTGATGGATTTCGAACTCGGGACCGCATTCGTCGCCCTCGCTGCCGAGGCAGCAGTCGTGCCAGTGGCAATCGATGGCGCCGACCGATTGCTGCCCCCGGGGAAGCCCATGCTCCTTCCCGCCAAGCTCCGCGTCCGTTTCGGGCCGCCGGTGGACTTGTCTCGGCATCGCACCCAGCGCCGATCCCGAGACGTGTTGGGAAAGGTGTGTGAGGAGATGGCGGCGGCACTGCGGTCCCTGCTGCCCGAGCACCGCCGCTAACTGCCGGTTGTCGCTACTGATTGGAACCTGCCCCGGCGCTCGGGTGTCAAACCTCTGGAGGTGATCATATGTTGAACAACGGCCATCATGTAAACCGGCCCTCTCTGGTTCTGCTGCTGGTCGCAAGTGCAGTGCTCGGAGGTTTAGTTGCTGCTGGGGTCTCTGCTGGGTTGCAGCCCAGGCCGGCCGAGGCGGCCTCCGCGAATGTTCCCGCTCTACAGTCATCATTCATTGAAGTGGCCGAGCGGGTGTCGCCGGGCGTCGTCAACATCAACACCGAGAAGGAGATACGTCAGCAAGTCTGGGGCTTCGACATCTTCAACTTCAACCCATGGCGCGACCCGTGGCCCCCCTTCCGGCCGTACGAGCGCGTCCACAAGGTCACGAACTTGGGATCGGGCTTCATCATAACGCCCGACGGATTCGTCCTCACGAACGCTCACGTAATCGGCCGGGCCGACACCATCAGCGTGACTATGGCGAATGGTCAAAGCTACGAGGCGCGCCTCGTCCAGTTGATCGCGGAGAAGGACCTCGCGGTCATCAAGATGGTTGATTGCCCCGAGAATCTGCCGACCGTTCGCCTCGGTGACGCCCACCAGGTCCGGGTTGGGTCATGGGCGATCGCGATCGGCAGCCCGTTTGGCTTCACTGAGACGGTTACAGTAGGCGTTATCAGTGCAAAGGGGCGGGTGGTGAGGCAGGCGAAGGGCCGCGAGGAGATGCGGGATCTCCTTCAGACCGATGCCGCCATCAACTTCGGCAACTCAGGCGGCCCGCTCGTGAACATCGAAGGCGAGGTCATCGGCATCAACCAGGCGATCTTCTCACCCCGCGGCACCGGCAACATCGGCATCGGCTTTGCCATTCCCGTGAACGCGGAGACGAAGGGGCTTATTGACCAGGCGGTCCGGTCGTCTCGGCGGAGGGTGTAGGCTCGGCGTCAGCAGTACGCACCGGGACAGACACTCCCGGCATCCGCGCGAGGCAGGCTGTGCAGTCTCGGCAGGCGCGATTGGACGTGCAGAGCGCCCCGGTGACTTGCGCTTCGAGTGCGGCCGCCTTGAGGAGTTGAGCTCGCATTCATAGCGCGCCTCTTGCCACAAAGAGCCCCAAGACCGCCACAAACGCAATCCAAGTCTTGTGCTCGTCGTTCTCCCACACCCATTTCCACTCGAACCGGCTGTTTCGAAGCCCTTCGATGTTCAGCTTCGCTGGCGTCAGCCGTGGGACGATGCCTGGTACTCGTTGCTTGTACTCGTCAAACGCCTCTCCGTACATCCGCCTCAGGTAACCCTCTTCTTGCTTCACCGTCGGCACATAGACCGCGACTGCCAGCGCCAGGAAGATCGCAGCAAGCCGCCAGTCTCCAAGAATCACGAGAAACCCCACCGTGTTGAGCAAGCTCCCCAGGTAGAGCGGATTCCTCACGAACGCGTACGGCCCGCCCACGGTGAGCGTCTCGTCCTTGACCAGATGCCCGGCCGCCCACGTTCTCAAGGTCTCGCCCGCCACGATCAGGGGTACGCCCCACAGGTTCCACGCCGGCTTCCGCAGGATGATCGCCACGACGACGAACACGGGCGGCAGCCACACCCGCACCCGGTTGAGCCAGATCTCTTTCTTCGTCTTCGGGATCAGCACGCCGCTAGCTTCTCCCCGGCCGGCCGCCGACCTCTCGGCCCTGCTTCCCTGCCGCGCGGCTGAAGAGAGTAGACTGGAGGGAAGGTTTCGGCGCCGCGCGCAGAATCGCAAGAGGGTGAGCCGCGCTCGGGCGCGGCTCTCAGTACGCGGCGCCAGGACCGCCCATTGCTGAACACTGTTGTCTGCATCAAGCAGGTGCCCGATACGACGCAGGTCCGGATCGACCCCGAGACCAACACGCTGGTTCGCGAGGGAATCCCCGCCATCATCAACCCTTTCGACCTCTACGCTATCGAGGCGGCCGCCCAGTTGAAGGACCGATACGGTGGCTCATGCACATTGCTGAGCATGGGACCGCCGCAGGCTGTGGAGGCGCTCCAGAAGGGGCTGTCGCTCGGAGCTGACAAGGGGGTTCTGCTCTCCGATCGAGCTTTGGTCGGATCGGATACTCTCGCCACTTCGGCCGCTCTCGCTGCGGCAGTTCGCGTCCTCAACCGTGAGCAGACGGTCGACCTGGTCCTCTGCGGCAAGCAGACCATTGACGGCGATACTGCGCAGGTCGGCCCCGGCATCGCTACACGCCTGGGGTTTGCCCAGATCACGTACGTCGGGAAGATCGAGGAGATCGACCTGGATGCGCGCCGAATCCGCGCTGGCCGCATCCTGGAGGGGGCGGAGGAGGTCGTCGAGGCGCCGCTGCCAGCCTTGCTGACTGTGCTGAACGACATAGGAGAGCCTCGCTATGGCTCTTTACCCGCGGTGATAAGAGGGCTGCGCGCGAAGATACCGGTTTGGGGCATCGAGCAGGCGGAACTCGACGCGAGCGAGGTCGGCCTGGCCGGTTCACCCACGCAGGTCCGCCGGGTATTCGCCCCGCCCCAGCGAGAGAGAGGCGACATCCTCTCTGGGGAGGATGGCAACCCCGATCGCGCCGCCAATCTCTTGCTCGACCGTCTCCTGGCGGCGGGTGTTCTGGAGAAGTAGCCTGGTATGGCCGGATCATCCCGCAAACCACGCGCTCTCGCCGAAGTCATCCGTGGTGCCTGCATCGGCTGCGAGCAGTGTGTCGCCGTTTGCCCCGCGGACGCGATCACCATGGACGACGAGCGGATCGCAGTGGTCGACGCGGACGCGTGTGTGGGATGCAAGAAGTGTGTGCCCGCTTGTCCGACATCGGCGATCTCAATGGTGGGCGAGGCGCCAGACGAAGCAGAGGAGAGCCAGTTGGCGCCCGGACCTGCCAGCGCAGAGCCGCGCTCCCTCCCCGAGGTATGGGTGTTCGTGGAGCACACGGACGGTCGGCCTGCAGCCGTTTCCTGGGAGTTGCTCGGCAAGGCGCGGGAGCTGGCCGCCCCGCTGCGAGGCATCGTGTGTGCTGTGGTGCTGGGCCGTCAGACCGAGCCCCTGGTCCGCGAGTCCGTGGCCTATGGAGCGGACAAGGTCTATGTGGTCGACGACCCCGCCCTGTCGCACTACCGCACCCAGCCCTACCTTCACGGAATGGCTCGCCTCGTCGAGAAGCACCAGCCTGAGATCCTGCTGCTGGGCGCGACTACGATGGGCCGCGATCTGGCGGGCGCGGTCGCCACTAGGCTTGGAACAGGCCTCACGGCCGACTGCACTGGACTATCCATCGATCCAGAGACGAAACTACTGGAGCAGACGCGCCCCGCCTACGGGGGAAACATCATGGCCAGTATCCTCTGCGAGACGCGGCGCCCGCAAATGGCGACCGTTCGGCCTCGCGTCATGCCGATGCCGCCGCGCGATGAGTCGAGAACGGGAGAGACCGTTCGGGAGGAGCTGGGTCTGGCCGAAGGCGACATTGCAGTGCGCATGCTGGAGTACGCTCGCCAGGACGACGCCTCGATCGTCCGCATCGAAGACGCCGGCGTCCTGGTCTCGGGTGGGCGCGGCCTGGGCGGCCCCGAGGGCTTCAAGGTGCTGGCCGAGCTTGCTCAGGCGCTTGGCGGCGCGGTCTCAGGCTCCAGGGCCGCCGTCGATCAGGGATGGATAGACCACTCACGGCAGGTCGGGCAAACCGGCAAGACGGTGCGCCCGAAGCTGTACATTGCATGCGGCATCTCGGGTGCGATCCAGCATCTGGTAGGGATGGAGACCGCCGACGTCATTGTAGCGATAAACCGTGATCCGGAGGCGCCGATCTTCGGTGTTGCGACGTACGGCATTGTGGGCGACGTTAATGACATCGTGCCGGCCCTGACGCGGGCGGCGCGGGCGCGACTGTCCCAGCGGGGAGACGGCTGATGAGCGGCCGGGGCGAGAAGTTCGATGTGGTCGTCGTGGGGGCCGGTCCTGCTGGGCTGTCCGCTGCCTACATCCTCGCCAAGGCCGGGGCGAACGTCGCCGTCATAGAGCGCGGCGACTTCCCCGGGTCGAAGAATGTGATGGGCGGCGTGCTCTATCGCCAGCCCACGGAGGAGGTCTTCCCTGGCTTCTGGCGGGAGGCCCCGCTCGAACGCCACATCGTCGAGACGCAGGCCTGGGTGCTCACGGAGAGGGCCGCCTTCAAGGCCGCGCATCGTCACGAAGCCTTCGACCGGGAGCCGTACAACGCTTTCACCGTCTTTCGAGCGCGCTTCGACAAGTGGATGGCCCAGCAGGTCCGCGAGGCAGGCGCCCTGATCATCCCGGAAACGGTCGTCGAGTCGGCGATAATGGAAGACGGGAAGGTCATCGGCGTTCGGACCGGCCGCCCGGACGGCGACCTCTACGCTGATGTTGTGATTGCGGCCGACGGTGCGAACTCGCTTCTTGCCCAGGACGTTGGCCTCCGTGACGAGATACCGCCGAGCGAGGCCGCGCTGGCCGTGAAGGAGGTCATCGCCCTGCCACGCGAAGTGGTCGAGGACCGCTTCGGCCTGACGGGGAGGCAGGGGGCCACGATAGAGCTCTACGCCGATGCGAGCTGGGGTATGGTGGGAACGGCCTGGATCTACACCAACCTCGACTCGCTCTCCATCGGAGTGGGCGCGCTCATCTCCCAGCTCGTCGAGCGCGGGATCCAGCCCAACGATCTGCTGGAGCACTTCAAGTCCCATCCCATGGTTGCGCCGCTCTTGGAGGGCGGGGAGACCCGGGAGTACCTCGCCCACCTCATCCCCGAGGGCGGCCTGAGGGGCATGCCGAAACTCTCCACTGACGGCATGGTCGTCGTGGGCGACGCCGCCATGTTCATCAACTCCATGCACCGCGAGGGTTCCAACCTGGCCATGATGTCCGGCAAACTTGCGGCCGAGACTATTCTGCGCGCCCGAGAGAGCAGTGACTTCTCTGGGAGGTCGCTCGCTCATTATGAGAAGCTGGTGCGGGAAAGCCCCATCTACAAGGATCTCCACAAGTATCGCAACATGAGCCGCTTCTTCGAAAGCCATCCCGAGTTCTTCACGCTCTATCCGGACCTGCTCAACGAGGCCGCTCGCGAGATGCTGACCGTTGATCGGGAAACGAAGCGGGCCAAGCAGCGGAAGATCTTCTGGTCGGCCCTGAAGCGCCGCCCCCCCTGGCGAATGGCGCTGGACTTCTTCAGGGCTTGGAGGTCGGTTGCGTGAAGAAGCTGACTCTCGAACAGAAGCTCTACCTCAACGGCTTTCGGCCGGACAACGAATCCCATCTCAACATTAAGGACCCGGCGAAGTGCCGCGAGTGCAAGCTCAAGCAGTGCACCTACATCTGCCCGGTGAACACGTATCGCTGGGAGAACGGCGAGATCACGGTGTTCTTCGAGGGATGTGTCGAATGCGGGGCCTGCCGGATCGCCTGTGCCGAATGCGGCAATCTGGAATGGCGCTACCCCCGGGGCGGCTTCGGCGTCAACTATCGCAATGGTTGAGTTCCTACGGCTGACTCAGCTTGCCCTTCTCCGGTCGGCCACCGCGCCCGAGGCGAGGGTTGGCGCGCCATGGATAGGAAATCGCTCCTCTAGATTGCATCGGCCGCCCGCACAATCGCCCGGAGCCGCTTCCTAAGCTGAGCGGCTGTCGTCTGTGGCCGGATATCGATGAACACGGTTCGCCTGAGGATCTGTAGGGTCCGAGGGCACATGTCCGGGTCGTACCGCGCCTTCGATAACTTGTTCTCGGGCCGCTTGAAGGCGTTGAGCGCAGGATGGTAGGAGCCGCTCTTGCCCATGATCGCTTCCCAGTTGGAGTAGACGTGTCGCCCGCTGTCGATCGGCGTCCAGGAGTGCTGTCCCTCCTGGGCGAGCCGCTCCATGAACGCGCGCGCCTGCCCCTCGTCTTTGAATCGCAGGCCCGCAATCGTGCTGCAATCGCCCTCGGGGTCGTTGTGCTTGATCGACCGGAGCCTCGGGTGTTCGGCAACGGCCCGCATGATGCGCGGCTTCTGCGCCCGCGTCCTGCGAAGGAGTCGGTTGATCTTCCGTAGCTGCACCCGCAGCATGGCCCCCTGAATCTCGCTCGCCCGATAGTTCCAGCCCGCGAACACCGGCAGGGTGAAAGGCTTTCCATGCGGCCAGAAGGCCAGCCCCCCATCGTGGTGCATCAACGCCCGCATGAATACCTCATCATCGTTCGTCACCACCGCCCCTCCCTCGCCGGCGGTGATGTTCTTGAAGTAGTTGAAGCTGTACGCGCCCACGTGCCCGATCGTCCCCAGCCACCGGCCCCGGTACTTCCCCCCAAATGCCTGAGCCGCATCCTCCAGCACCCCGATATTGCGTTTTCGGGCGATCCGCATGATCGCATTCATGTTCGCCGGCAGGCCGACCATGTGCACCGGCATGATCACCTTCGTCCGCCGGGAGATCTTCGCCTCCACATCTTTCGGATCGAGCGTCAACGACTCGTCCACCTCCGCGATCACCGGTAGCGCCCCCAGCGTCAGTGGCGCCAGCGGACTCGCGATGAAGGTATAGGCCGGCACAATGACTTCATCCCCCGGCCCGATCCCCATTCCCGCCAGCGCGCATACCAGCGCCGCGGTTCCGCTCGTCACGAGTAGCGAATGCTCGACCCCGAGCTTCCTGGCGAGCTCTCGCTCGAACTTCGCGCACTCGTTTGGGTGCCCGGCCTTTGGGTCGCCGTAGCGAAACAGCTCACCGCTCTCGATCACCCGTGCCGCAGCCTTGGCCTCATCGCGTCCAATCTCAAGCATCCCGAGAACACCTCCGAGAGGTTTCTGGCCAGTTCAGCGCCGATGTCAGGCATCCTGCAGTCGCCAGTTCATGTGAGGAGCGCGGGAGCGGGTGCGCCATTGAGCTTCGTGCTCCTCACGACCTCCGTCGAGTCGGGCGGCCGGCAGGAACGGCTAACTGCCCAACGAACAACACGACAGCCGAGCCAGCAATTGATCGGAGCTTCGATGCAGCTACTGCAGGCGGCCGTGCTCGGGGTGCTCCAAGGGCTGACAGAGTTTCTGCCGGTCAGCAGCTCTGGGCATCTGATACTCGCACGCCAGTTCTTCGGCTGGGAACTGCTGGCCGACGCCCACTGGAACACCATCTTCGACCTGTCGGTCCACGCCGGCACCTTCGCCGGCCTCCTCCTCTACTTCTGGTCCGACGTCGTCCGCTTGGTGGGCGCTTTCTTCGCCACGTTCCGGCACGGGATCGCCGGTGTCCCAGAGCGGCGCCTTGCGTGGATCATCGCCCTGGCCACCATCCCGGCCGCCCTCGCTGGTATCCTCGGCGAGGAGGTCATCGAAGCCCATCTCCGCGACGTGCCGATGGTCATCGCCGCTCTTCTCATCGTCTTCGGGCTCATCCTTTGGGTCGCTGAATGGCGCGGCCGCAAGACCCGAGACCTCAAGGAAACAGGGTGGACCGACGGAATCCTCATCGGTCTCGCCCAGGCGCTCGCCCTCGCCCCTGGGGTCTCCCGCTGCGGCATCACCATCACGGCTGGCCTCGGCTTCGGTATGACCCGCGAGACAGCCGCCCGCTACTCCTTCCTTCTCTCCATCCCGATCATCGGCGGCGCCGCCCTCTACGGCCTGCACAGCGTCATCGGCGATCTCGCCGCCCTCCCCTCGGGCTCCCTCGCCACGTTCGGTGTCGGCTTTGTCTCCGCTGCTCTATCAGGCTACCTTTGCATCCGCTACTTCCTTCGCTATCTTCAGAGGCACGCCCTTGCGCCGTTGGTCGTCTACCGCGTCGCGCTGGGTGCGTTCGTGTTGGTCTGGTTTGGGTTCCTGAGAGGGTAGGGGGGACGGGCTGCTGGCCCCGGTCTCTCGCGCGCAGCGGCCGGTCCGTCAGCGCTGGAGCAGGCGCCTATGCGAGAGTGCCCTCGCACGCGGTGCCACTGTCCGGCATCCGAACGAATTCGATCTCCCCCCAGGCGCCTATGTGTTCCCCCACCACAGCCACTCCACCCAGCACCCCGTCTATTCCCTTGAGCCATGCCAGACCGGCGTCGATGTCATCGGCAGTCTGGATCCTATTACCAAGTGCGGTTGCCACGGCATCAGCCAACGCCGCGGAGGTGGCCAGCACAACCGCCGCGTCCGCCTTCCCAAAGCTCAGCGAGTGCCCCACCGTGCCGGACGATGTGCAGAGCCCGACCGGCCGGCCGACCCGCGAAATCCGCACTGCCAGCTTGCCCGATAGGGCAGAGGCCCCCGCGTAGATCGCCGCCGCCCGCGGCCGCTCCGTGCGCAGGAAGATGTCGCCCCCGTTCTCCACGATAACCTGCTTGCTCTGTGCCAATAAGGACTCGCCCACCGCCTCCGCAATCGCCCCGGCCACTGCCGCCATTGGCCCCACGCCGCAGGCCCGTGCGGCCATGGACATCCGCGCCACTATGTCAGGCGCGGCAGCCAACGCCTCTCGCGGCTTCGTTGTCGTGGCAAAACCGGGGTCGCGCTTCACATAGGCTTCGAGAGCGGCCCGGGCCGCACACAGCGCCCGCTGCGCTGGTTCCACAAGCGGGCAGTCTGCGCTGATGAAAAGGTCCGACTCTCCGCTGCGCACTTCGAAGGTGCATAGGTCACTTCTTATCCAGCGGCGGTAAGTTCTCTCCTCCTCTGGCATCGCCAATCACTAGAACTGCAGCTCCATGGCCGCGACCGGACAGGACGGAACGCACTCGCCGCAGACAACACACTCGTCTGGATCGAATACCACTCTCATGGAAGGGCGTTCGAGCACGAGCGCCTGGGTCGGGCACACACCGACACAGGCGCCGCAGTCGGTGCAGCGGTCGTCGTTCTTGCGGATGTCCTGAAGCAAGGGCTGAATGCGAATTCCCATGTTCTCCAGGTAGTCGGTGGCGCGGCGGTAGTCGGCCTCTTCGCCGCTCAGCTCGAGAACCATCAGCCCCTCTTCTTGAGGCGTGATCGATGCCCGCAGTATGTTGAACACAAGGCCGTACTCGCGAGACAGCCGGTAAACAACTGGCTGCCCGGTGGCAGTCGGCGGGAAATGAAGCACTACCTTGTGGGAAACCTCCATGGTCGCTGCCTCTCTCTCGTTACTGACTTATGGCACTTGCCTCGCCAGGTCCGGAGGATGATTCGCCATCGGCCCCATCGCCTGTCCGGAGTCACTGCCCGGCAGCGGCGCGACGGGTGCCGTCAGTTGGAACTCGGCGCTGCTGATCCAGTCCTTCAGTGTGTCCGCGATTTCTTTTGCGCGCGGGTAGCTCGACAGTGGAATCGCTGGGACTGACTTTCCGTTTATCTCGATTGTGCCGGACTTCAGCTCTGCATACGTTACGTGCGTTATGACGTTCGGCTTCCGCTCGGGGTAGGCCGAAGAGTAGTCCACAACAGGAGCCGAGATGTCCGCGTCCGACATCCCGGTCTGCGCCGCTGTTTCCTCATCCAGCACAGGGATTGGAATGCCCAGGCCCACGATCAGCGTCACTCCATACCCCCGAAAGCTGGCTCCCCTGAGCCAGCTCCCAGACATCTGCTTCAGGTCACCAAGGACCGCGAGCGTCCCTGCTCCGGCGATGGGTATGCCCTTGTCGTTGCGCTCAACAGCAGGGCTGTGCTGGGTGCCGTTCCATACCACGTAGCCGACGCCGCCGCCCAGGAAGATGCGCGTCCCGATCCCGATCGCCCGGTAGTGAGGATCGTTCATCAGGGGTGAGAGCTGTCCTGCGCTGCAGTAGTTGGCCGAGCCCAGCCTCGGCTGCAGTGTGCCCATGTAGGTGTAGATGGTCCTGTCGGATAGGTTCACCGCAACGTTGTAGTTCTGGTAGGCGTTTCGCGGGTTGAAGAGATAGGCCTCGTTCAGCTCCTGAAGGGTCAGCCAAGTCGCGACCTCGCGGCGCGGATAGCAGTCCGTTCCGTAAGCTGTCGCCTCCAGCAACACTCGCCGACCGGCCACCAGATCCTCAATGACGTGTCCGCCTCCGTAGCGGAACTCACCGGGGAAGACCGCATTGCGCGGGTCCTCGTCCGGCAGGGCGGTCGCGCCCACGTAGAGGTCAATCGCCGCCAGACCCGCGTAAGCGGGGACCCGGTTGAGCCGCGCCTGTCCGCCGCCGAACTTGATGCGCGGTCGAGAGTGGCCGAGGTTCATCATCATGCCGGAGGAGCACATCGGACCGAAGGTCCCCGTAGTCACGACGTCGACGGATTCGGCCGCACCCTTCGCTCCCTTCTCGGCCACGACCTCAATCATCTCCTCCGCCGTCACCACGACGACTCTCCCTCCGCGGATCTTCTCGTTGATCTCCTCCAGCGTTTTCGGCATCTTCTCCCTCCTGTTCGCCGCCATCGGCCCAAAACAGGCATATCGAAGAAGTTAGTGCCTTTTCGCACTAACTTCTTCCCCGCCATCGTATCACACCCGGACTCATCACGCAAGCTGTGCAACCGGCGACTCGCCCCCGTGTCTTCAGCCTTTGCGGCACGGTCCGCCACAGCGGGCCGCCCGCTGACTCTGTGACGTAGGATAACAAGTTCGCCTGGGGCTGCTGCGAAGTAGAACGCGGAAAGGGCTTGAGCTAACCGCTCTCAGGCGGTCCGGCGATCACTCGCAGTATACTCTCATCGGGGCGCGCTGTGAAGGGGATGGGCATCGGTGCGCCTGACTGCTGGCGCAGTGGCTTGCGGTATCTCGACTGTGGAATAAACTAAGTGGTGGGGCAACCTAGCATCTCACATGGAGGCTTCTTGCCTTGGTCTGTCCGGTCTGCGAAAGCGAGCAGACTCATGCCGGGGACTGGTGCACCGGTTGTGGCGCCTACCTCGGGTTGCTGAGGCGACGCCCTCAGCGCATCGCCTACTCAGTCTGCGCGTCCATCGTGCTCGGCTTGGCGCTCTTCGTCGCGCTGGCATGGCAGGTATTTGCGCCCACGCTGAAGGGATGGCCTCCGTCTGCGCCTGGCCCATGGTTCTGGTGGGGCTTCTTGCTGGGAACATTCTTTCTGGCGCTCGGGCTGACCGCCCGGCAGCACTTGCTTGGTGCCGTGCAGCGCATGCTGCGCGCCTCCAGCCGCAAGCCGACGTCACAGGTCAGCTAGCCGCCCCGTCTCTCCGTCCCGCCCAACTGTGCGCCCTGCTACCGCGCCAGCGGCGCGTCCTCTGCGGACTTCTGTCTCGCCATCCTCGCCTGCTGGTTGAGGGCCCTGACCATCCATTTGGGACCGCCGTGGTGCGCGAATTCGACGGCTGCTTCATCGAAGAGCTTGAGCGCCGCCTCGAACTCCCCGAGCCGTCGTCGAAGCTCGCCCACGAGATACGTCATGACGGCCCGCTCCTTGTCCTCCAGCTCTCCGACAAGCAACGCCTGCTCCAGATACTGGGCCGCCTTCTGTTGATAATCTCCGACGACGTCCGGCGCGTCCCCCAACTGAGCCAGCCAGGAGGCGGCCAGGTAGTACTCCGCCAACTGCAGCGGGCTCGGCTGGACTCGACGTGCGTGGCACAGCGCGGCCATTTCATACCGAGCGTACTCGGCGTCGGGCATCTCATCGGCCACACGCGTGAGCCCTCCTGCCAGGACCCAGTTGCGCACCTGTTCGTCCGCCTGGGAGGGATGGAACCCCCGGCCGTCAGCCGTGAAGCCGCAAGTAGGGCACGTGTGCAGCAACATCGGAAGCGGGTTGAACCCCACGGGCTTCGGACAGAGGTCCGAGCCTCGGCCCGTGACAGCGTACGCCCGCGGCTCCTGCCGGGAGAACCTCTCCCCACAGACCCAGCAATCGAGCTCTATCTCGCGGGTGGCCGACATTCCGCCTTCCACACGTTCCCGTGTCACTTCCCCTTGCGTAACTACTCTCTCTCCTCTATCCTTCCTGTCGCGGGCGCGCCCTCGACCGGCCAGAGCTGGGGAGTGTATTGGTCGGGGTCCGCGTGGTCAGCGCAATGTCCCGAAAACGCGCTTCGCGCACCCGCCTGGGGGCGGGTGCGCGAGCGCCTCAATGACGCGGCGATGTCATGAGAGCATCAGGGCTTCCAGCTCAGCGAGTACTGGGCCACCTGATCATCCGTGATCTGCCTCTCCTCTCCCTCGCTCAGGTCGTACATCCAGACCTCGACCTGCGCCCGGTAGTCCCTGCCCTTGACCCGTCGCGGGTCGAACGGCATCGCTGCCAGGAACGCGATCTTGTCGCCGCTCGGCGACCACACCGGGTCCACGGGCCCCGCCCAGTGCCTGCAATCGTGCAGCCGGTGCTCCCGGTGCTCGTCGTCCGGGAAGAGGGCCTCGATCTCATGGTCAGGCAGGAACTGCTCGATCAGCACCTGTGGATTGCTTCCATCGATGTTTGTCAAGACGAGTCGCCGCCAGACCCCCGGCACCCCGCCAAGCTGCCCATATCCCCAGCCGCTGGATGCGATCTGCGATCCGTCAGGCGACCAGGCCGCATCGGGCCCTACGTTATGCACGCGGGCCATCTCTGAGCCATCCAGTGAGATGATGAAAGCGCCTGTTGCGTCCATCATCACGAGCAGCCGCGTTCCGTCCGGTGACCAGTCCTCTTGCCACGTCGGCGGATAGCCCTCCGGAACGACGGGTCTGGCATCCGTCCCATCCGCGTTCATGACCCACACCCTGAACCCGGCCTCGCAGGGCAGCTCGCCTTCCGCCGGCTCCGCGTGCTGGAATGCAATCATGCTTCCGTCCGGCGACCATGCGGGGGCACAGTTCACGCCGCCCAGCCCCGCCGTCAGAGCAACTTGGTTCCTCCCTTCCAGGTCCGATCGCCAGACATCTGCCTCGCTTGGTGGCCACGCGGCGATGTGGAAGACCACCTCATCGCTGACCGGCGACACGTCGAAGTGATCCGCATAGGCGTGGAATATCCCCGACGATACCACCAGCTCAAACTCGTCGCGGAAGAAGCTCGAGAAGATGAACCGGTCGGATTGCGGCTCCGGCGGTGTGAACGCGTCGCTGCTGCGTACATGGAGCGTCCCCTCGACTGGCCCCAACCACAGGTTGAGCCCCGCCGTCACTCCGGCAGCACATATGAGCAGTAGCACACCCGCGAGCAGCGGCATCCACACCCATGAGTGCCGGCGCGGCCGCAGCTCTCTGACCCCGGCCAGCGCCCGCTCTCGCACCTCAGGCCGCGGCTCTCCCGAGGCTTCGCACACTGCCCTCTTGATTTCCGCTTCTATCCTGTCACTCATCGCCCGCCAACCTTTCTCGGGCCTTCGTCTTCGCCCGGTGCAGAATCGAGTGGACGGCTCGCTCCGAGCGGCGAATGACCTGCCCCACCTCCCGCGCCGACAGCTCCTCCACGCACGAGAGCACCAATACCTCGAACTCCGTCGCCGTCAGCACGCGCCTCAGCGTCTCGACCTGCCGGGTCGCCGCCAGCCGAGAGGTCACTCCTTCCGCCACATCCACCCCGTCGCTCACCTCGCCGACCTCTTCGGCGGATACCTGTGCCTGGGCCGGGACAGACTTCCGACGCTTCCGCCTGCGAAGCTCCAGCAGCACCCGCCGCCGCGCAATCCCATACACCCAGGCTGTCAGCGACGATCTGCGGGGGTTGAATCGCCTGACATCCTGCACCGCCCCCACGATCGTCTCCACCACCACGTCCTCGGCCGCGCCCACATCCCCGCCGAGCCGCGTCACGGCGAAGCGGTGCACTCCCGGCGCAAACCGCTCGTACAGGGCGGCGCACGCCTCCGCCGTCCGCTGCCGGAGCCCGCCTAGAAGTGCCGCGTCCGTGTCACTCGGTCTTGAGGCCCCGGCCTGCGCCGTCTCAACCTCGCTCATAGCAGTCCCTTGGCGGCGAGTCCGAGTCAAGCCGTCCCACCTAATACTGTTGCGATCCCGCGCGGATTGTCGCGCGGGATCGCCTGTTTCGCCTATGGGAGCCAGATTCGGCTGGCGGCCTCACACCGGCCGGGGGTCTCTCTGCCCATACTTGACGAATGCCCGACAGGCCACCTCCTGCCACTCGGGCCTCACGCCGATGGAGTCCACGTCGCCGTAGTACCCCGCAATGAAGCCGCCGTCGAAGGCGCCCAGCTTCTCCACCAACTCCCGCGCGAAGGCCTCGATTCTCGCCTCGTCGCCCGTCGGCAGCACCTGCTGGATGTCAACGGGACACCAGAACGTCACCTTCCCCCCGAACGCCTCGGCCAACCGGTCCACGCCAAACAACGCCGGCTGATCGAGCTGAAGGACTGAGATGCCAATCCCGATGAGGTCATCGATGATATCCCAGATGTATCCACAGGAATGCATCCACACCGACAACCCGTTCCGCCTCGCAACCTCGCACAGCTTCATGTAGTCCGGCTTGAAGACCTCCCTCCACATGGCCGGGCTTACCAGGAGCCGGTCCTGCGTTCCCCAGTCCTCCCAGAACATCACCGCATCGGCCCCGGCGGCAGCCCAGTTCTCGATGCAGCGGGCAAGCAGTGGAACGACTCTGTCCGCCAGCCGTCGCACTTCAGCCGGATGTGCGATGAGGTCCTCGAGGAAGACATCCATCTGGCGGAGATACCGCATGACGTCGAATGGGAAGTGTGCCAGACCTCCGATCCTGAACCGGTCAGTACTCTGTCTGAACGTCGCCTCTGCCTGTTGGTAGCGCGCGGGATCATCGACGGCGGGCATGCGGTAATCGTCGAGCTGCGCCCAATCCTTCAGCGCCCCCGCTACGACCAGGCCTTTGGAGAACTCGTCGAGCCGCGCCCAGACGTTGCCCCACTCGTCCTCCCACATCGCCCCCTGGTCCGGCTGGAACGTCCGCGAGGGCCTCGAATCGGGGCCGGGCGCGAGGTGCCCCCACACCACGTCGTTGGGGTACGGCTCCGGCAGCGCCATGGCGATCCGCTCCGGGCGGTCGAACTGAATCGTCCTCTGCACGATCTCGCGTGAAGTCATGTCGCTGTCCTCAATCCCCGCGTGGGTGCTCCTGTCCTAAGGATATTCGCCCCGCGCGAGTCCTTTGACATCGGGAATGTGCACTGATATCTGCCACTTCCCCGTGTCCTTCCGTTCCGCGAGGACTGCTCTTGCCTCCGCGAGCATGTCTGCTGCCTCCTTTGGGCCCGTCTCCGGCGTCACCGCTATGAAGAGGCGGAACGGCTCTTGTGGAGGAGCAGGCCGATCGAGCGCGAGAATCTCCCGCAGCGATCGCTCAACCTGGACAACGGTTCCCGCCTGCTCCAGGGAATCCAGGTCCATAGGCCCATAGGCCTGGATCTCCACAATCATCTCCCCCTGAAGGCGGTCGCGAACGTCCGCGGCCACCTCGTCGGCTATCCGCTGCTCGCGATCAGTGCGCGCGAGGGATCGGTCGAACGGATAGCTGAACGCCAGGACGAGGTAAGCGTAAATCAGGAGCAATGCGATCGCCATGCCGCGCCCGAGCCCGTACTTAACCCACGGGTTGCGGTACTGGCGCACCCGCTTCGTCACCCAGGCGTCGAGGTCGAACTGCTTGCCCCGAAGGCGCGCCCCCAATGCAGTCAGGCAGAACGACCATCCTTCGGTCCGCATCGGCAACAGGAGCATGGTCTGGTGCATGCCCAGTGTGAACACAGCCCCCCCAACGATGATGGAGGTGAGCGGGTAGTCGGTGTCGAATGCGCCGTAGTACGTCACCCCCATCGCCACGCCGAGCACGGCCGCGACGACCGCCCACACCCAGCGGGCGCCCCAGAGCATCTCTCGTCTGTAGGGGAAGTCAGGCAGGCGCAGCAACATTCGCCAAGACGCGTAGCCGACCCCCAGGACGTACACGAGGAAGGCTGCGTAGACGAGCAGCAGCCGCGGTGCGAAGATCCGCTCTGCGACCATGCGTGCCATCTCATCGTGGATCATCATGCCCCCTCGTCGGTGCTGTTCCCCGTTCGGACCTCTCAGACGCGCGCTGGAGAAGCGTCGCTACGCCTCCAGCACCCCGACCTCTCTCAGCAGCGCCTTGACGGCATTATACGCTGGGCTGTCGTCTCCCACCGCCACCAGCGGCTTCCCTCTCAAATCCAAGTCCCTCAACTCGTCGTCTTCCGGGATGGTTATCGGCTCCGGGAGGCCCCGCTCCCGCGCTGCGCGGCTGAGTTCCTGGGGTAGTTGATCCTGAACGCGCGTGAACGCAAACGCCGTCCGTCCCACCTTCGTGTCCAGCTCCTTCACCAAGTCGAGCACTCGCTTCACGGTGTCGAGGCTCCTCACGCTTGGGTCAGAGAGCAGAATCAACACGTCAACATCGCCCGCTGTCCTTCTGCTCAGGTGCTCGAGACCGGCCTCGCAGTCAAGCACGACGTAGCGGTACTGCTTCCCGAGTTGGTCCACACACGCCCGCAGAATAGAGTTGGCGAAGCAGTAGCACCCCGGCCCCTCCGGCCGCCCCATCGCCAGCAAGTCGAATCCCTTCTCCTCTACAAGGGCCTCCTGAATGCGTAGGCGCAGGAACTCAGCCTTGGCCATCCCGCCGGGAAGCGATGCCGTGCGGTCGAGGCCCTCCTCCCGCACGTCCCCCACCGTGTCCGTCGCCTTGACTCCGAGGGCCGCGTCGAGGTTCAGGTTTGGGTCAGCGTCCACCGCAAGGACGGAACCTTTGCTGGCCTCAACCAGGGCTCGTACGATAAGCGCCGCCACAGTTGTCTTGCCGACGCCGCCCTTGCCCGTCACGGCGATGACCTCAGCCATGTGCGCCCTCCTCGTTCGGCAGCAAGTCCAACAGCTGGCCGCGGAGGCGCTCAACGGCCGCCGCATAGGCACCCGACTCCGGCACCGCCTCTGAGCCGGCAACCGCGTCGTCGAGTGGCAGAGCTGCCAGGACCGGGAGCCCGTCGAGGTAGGGGAGAATCTCGGCCGCCGCGTCATCAGATGCGGCCTTGTTGAGCACAATGCCGGGCAGTCGCAGCCCGAGTCCCTTCGCCAGCCGCGCGATGCGCGCCGCTGTTCGCGCGCTTGCCGCCGTCGGCTCCGCCACTATGAGCAAAGCCCCCACATGCATGGCCGTCCCGCGCCCCAGGTGCTCCAGACCCGCCTCCATGTCCATCACCAGCGAGTACTCCTGAAGGCTGACAAGGTGCCGGACCAGCGCCTTGAGCACGGCGCTCTCCGGGCACACACATCCCGCTCCCGGCTCATCGACCGTTCCCATCACGAGCAGGGCCACGCCCTGGTGTTCTACCTTGAAACGGTCGAGCAAGTCTTTGACCTCGGGGTTGAGTGCGAAGAATCCTCCGCCGTTCGGTGTCCCCGCCCGCTCGGCCAGGAGGTCCGTCATCTCCGACAGGGGCGTGACACGGGCCAGCAGTTTCTCTGGCATCCCGAGTGCTCTTCCGAGACAGTTGTTCGGGTCCGCGTCCACAGCCAGGACGCGCTCGCCGGACCTCACGAGGGCGTGGATAAGGGCAGCGCTCAGTGTTGTCTTCCCGACCCCGCCTTTTCCCGCAACCGCGATCTTTATGCGCATTCTGTTCTCTCGCGTGGCGGCCACGGGACGCAATTTGGGCATAGAAGGCCGCTTATGTCGCGTTTATCTGACAAACGCCGGGCTGGGAAACCGGCTGTCCTCGGCGATAGACACACGTCGTTTGCCTATTTGCCCGTTTGGGTATAGAGTATCTGACGGCGCCGCCCAGGACCGGACCGGAAGAGAACGCAGAAAGCGGAAGAGCTGAGCTTGCACGAAGGGCGGTACCGTCCTATCACCGGAGGGACAGGCCGTCACCCCCCCTCGCCCCGGCTTGTCCCTCCAACCTTTTGGGCTTTTGGGGCGGGGACAGGTAACGCCCGCACCCCAGATTCCCTGTCGGATCATAGGCCTCCTTCAGCCTCCACATCAGGTCGAGGTTCGGGATGTTGCCCCAGACAGTGAAACTGCGTTTCATTTCGAGCGGGCCGGCCTCCAGCACGGCCGCTCCTCCCCTCTGCCGGGCGAACTCCCGAAGCCTGATCAACTCTGCCCTGACAACATCCGGCTCCCTATCGCCCGGCGGGCCGAGGTGGACGACACCATCCCCGCCCCGTGCTACAGCCCACCACCCCTGGAGGTGAGCAGCGAGATCGACTGCCTCGGCTGCCGCGGACACGGGCAGGCTTGCGCGGGCTACTACCGCTAGCTTGTCCCTGGGATGGGGAGCATCGCGCAGAGCCTGCCACACTGCTTCAGCATCCGCGTGATCGAGCCGGGCGCACGCGCCTGCCGACAGCGAGCGGATCTCACCTTCTTGCCGCCTGATCGAGGCCAGATCGCCCATGAGGCCGACGAACACCACCCGCGTCTCGGCTGTTGGCGTGAGCGGCAGCGACAGCTTCATCCGCCGCACGGCCTCCTCGTTCGCGATGTCGAGAGATGCGACCTCCAACCGCGACGTCAGGAGCTTCAGCGTCACATCTTTCACATCGCGTGCGGGAACGCTCATGATGAGCAGCGCTCTGGCATCTGGCATCGGAGTAAGTCGCACCGTCACCTCGCAGATTGCGCCGAGCGTGCCGAAGGAACCCACAAAGAGCTTCGTCAGCTCATAGCCGGCGACGTTCTTGACCGTCTTGCCGCCGGTCTTGATGAGGGTACCTTCGGCCAGCGCGACCCGCAAGCCGATGACGAGGTCGCGCGGGGAGCCGTATCGCATTCTGATCGGCCCGGCCAGGTTCGTGGCCGCCGTCCCCCCCAGAGTTGCCCTGTCGCCGCCTGGGGGGTCGAGAGGGAGCATCTGTCCCCGCTCCCCCACGACACGCTGCACCTGCCCAAGCGTGATACCCGCCTGCGCCGTAATCGTCAGATTCTCTGCGTCGTATTCAACTACGTCGGAGAGCCCCTTTGTCGAGACCACCAGGCCGACGGGGCCGGGCGGCGCGCCGAGATGCATGTGCCTGCCCCCGCCTCTCACGAGCACGGAGAGGCCGCCATCGGCTGCTCTCCGCAGCAGTCCCGCGACCTGAACGGGCGACTCAGGGAGCGCGACGGCCACAGGCTGCTGGCCGTCCACACGGTATGTGACAACTGCGTCAGTCGCGCTGAGCAAGTTCCCGGGGCCGACGATCTCTTCGAGGCCGTGCAAGGTGTCGCCGAGCACGGTCATGATGTTTTCCGGCCCGTCGGCTCGGGCAGCACCTTCCTTGGATTGGCGAGGCCGCCGGGGTCGAGGACCAGCTTCAACTTCCGCAGGGCTTCGATATCCTCCGGCGAGTAGAGAAGACTCATGAACTGCACCTTCTCCGCGCCGACGCCGTGCTCTCCCGTTATCGTGCCACCGGCTTCGGCGCACACCCGGAAGATCTCCGCCGTCGCCTGCTCCGCGCGCCTGAAATCGTCTTCATCGTCGCGCTCGAACAGTATGTTCGAGTGCAGGTTGCCGTCACCGGCATGGAAGACCTTCGCAATCCGCACTCCGTGACGGCGCTCGATCTCGTTGATCTTCCGGAGCACCTCCGGGATCTTGGTCCGCGGGACGGTGGCGTCGTTGACCAGCATGGCCGGCGAAAGCCGGGCGGTCGCGCCGAAGGCAGAACGGCGTGCCGACCAGAGCTTCTCTCGCTCCTCGGGCGTGCGTCCAACGGCGACCTCCCGCGCCTTAAGCTCTCGACAGATCTCCTCGCACCGGGCCGCCTGGCGGTCCAGCGATTCGCGCAGGCCGTCGAGTTCGATCAGCAGCACCGCCTCGACGTCCAGCGGGAGCCCCGACGGGAACGATGCCTCTACCGCTTCGATCGTCTGACGGTCCATGATCTCCAGGGCCGCCGGCATCATGCCTTCTGCTATGATCCTCGACACCGCCTGGCCTGCCGCCTCCAGCGTTTCGAAGATTGCGAGGACTATCTGGATGTCGTCCGGCAGCGGACTGAGTCTCAGCACCATCTCAGTCACAATGCCCAGAGTCCCTTCGGACCCGATGAGAACGCCCACGAGGTCGTACCCCGGTGGGTCGAGCACCTTGCCGCCGAACCGCCGCACCTCACCGGACGGCAGCACGACGGTCAGCCCGGTGACGTGGTTGACGGTCACTCCGTATCTCAAGCAGTGCGGCCCCCCGGCGTTCTCCGCCACGTTGCCCCCGACCGTGGACACCTTCTGGCTTGCCGGGTCGGGACAGAACTGAAGTCCGTGGGGTGCGAGGATGTTCTGCAGGTCGAGGTTCACGACGCCGGGCTGCGCGACGGCCCGGAGGTTCTCGACGTCGATCTCGAGCACTCGGTTCATGCGCGACAGGACGATGACGACGCCGCCCTTGAGTGGCACCGACCCGCCGGACAAGTTCGTGCCGGCTCCTCGCGGCACGAAGGGGATCCGGCGTTCGGCGCAGAGCTTGACGATGCGAGCCACCTCTTCGGTGGACTCGGGGAAGACGACTGCGTCCGGCCGGCCCTCTGCCGTCGATGAGTCGTAACTATAGAGCAGCAAATCGGCCGGCTTCGTGAGCACGTTTTGCCGGCCGACGATCTTCTCCAGCGCACGGATGACCTTCTTGTCCACTGCGACACTCCCAGCCGATTCTATCACCCCTCCAGACAGATTCGGAGGGCGTCGGTCTGCGTCCTGCCCTGAGCTTAGCTCTTCCTCAGAACATAGGCCACATGCGACCACTCATCGGCATCATCTATGGGCAGCCCATCGCCGGGGTCTGACTTACCTTCTGCCCGGTGCACCTCGGTCACTGACGCCACCTCGAAACCGATGCTTTCCCAGAGCCGCTCCAGGTTCTCCCACGACGAGTTCTCGCACCCGAGTGACTCCAAGTAGGGGGCCGTCTTCGAGTTGGCGTCGTACACGCGGCACGTAGCATAGATTTTGCCGCCCGGCTTCAGCGCGCGGTAGGCCTCGCGGTAAGCGCCGCCGCAGCGAGGCGGGCGGCTTCCCGTCGGATCATCCTGGCAGCACTGAAATCCGAGCTGGGAGGTGAAGGCGTCCACCGACTCGTCGCGCAAGGGCATGCGATGGCCGTCGAAGGCGGCGAAGCCGAGCTTGGCCGCCCTGGGCTCATCTGCCCAGGCAGCCTTCAGTCCGCGGAGCATGTCCACTGCCACGTCGCTTGCGAGGAAGTGAGATCGCTGGGTGAGCAAGGGCAGAAGTGCTCCCATGAAAGAGCCGCCCGGGCCCGTCGCCACGTCAACGATGAGCCCCTCGGCCGAAGCGGCAGAATCGATGAAGCCCGAGAAGAGTTCCGAGTGGTCGTACTCCTGCTGCGGGCTGCGGATGTTGCGCTTGTACAGCTCTTGAGTCAGCATACCCTCGGGCCAGGAATCGCTGACCTTCGCCATGTGCTCACGGTCCCCGAGGACCGGTATCCCGTCGACCACCTCGAAGCCGCGGCCACAACCGCTGCATTCGAGCGCGCCCCGCAAGATCGCAGTGTGGGCCTCTCCTTCCGCGACGTTGAGAGACTCGCGACAGAACGGGCAGCATAAGACGTCGAGGAGTGAGACGTCCACTTCCCCCCTCCCGGGCCGATGATGAACTCAGCGACGACTGGATATGAGTGTGCGCCTACGCCCAGTCGCCCTCCCCGAGATTCGCTATCACTCCCTCGGCCTCCTCTGGGGTCAGCTCCTGCTGGTAGAGGGCCTTGAAGATCACACGGATAGGCCGATCCAGATCGTGATCGGTCTCCTTGGGCATGCCAGTGTCCGTCGAGGCGGCTCGACACTTAGGAGATGCATCTCACCGCCCGAATGGTTCCATCGCCTCTGGGGGATGACCTCGTTCCGAGCCATCTCTTGCTCGATCCTCGCGTCATCGGGCCTTGACCGCGCAGTATCGCCGCGGGACAATGCTTGGGCCGAAGCTCGCCTGTTGGCATCCGCTGCCGCCGGCGTGCGGAAGGGATCTCTCAATGCTCAAGCCGCGGAAGGTCTGCATCATCGGCGCCGGCAACGTCGGCTCCACGTTCGCTTACACGCTCATGCAGTCCGGCCTCGCGCGCGAGATTGTCCTCATTGACATCGATAGAGAGCGCGCCGAGGGCGAGGCGATGGACTTGAACCACGGACTCTTCTTCGCTCCGCCGGTGGACATCCGGGCAGGCGACTACAACGAGTGCTCGGACGCGGCGCTCATCGTCATAACCGCTGGCGCCAAGCAGGAGCCGGGCGAGTCCCGGCTCGACCTCGTCCAGCGAAATGCGGCCATCTGCAAGCAGGTCACGGCTGAGATCACATCTCGCACCGGCGAGGCGGTCGTCATCATGGTGACAAACCCGGTGGACGTCCTCACATATGTCGCCCAGGAACTCTCGGGCTGGTCGCATGGCCGCATCCTTGGCTCCGGCACAGTCCTTGATTCGGCGCGATTCCGCTACTTGCTGAGCGACCATTGTCGGGTCGATCCCCGCAATGTTCACGCCTACATCATCGGCGAGCACGGCGACTCCGAGGTCGGTGTGTGGAGCATGACCCACATCGCGGGCGTCCGCATGGCCGATTACTGCCGCCACATCTGCCGGCGAACCTGCACCGGTGAGGATCGCGCGAAGATCCTCGACCAGGTCCGCGACTCCGCCTACCACGTCATCGAATCCAAGGGCGCTACCTACTACGGGGTGAGCATGGCTCTCGAGCGTATCACATCCGCCATCCTGCGCGACGAGAACAGCGTGCTCACCGTCTCGCTCCGTGCCGACGGGCAATACGGCCTCGAGGGCGTGTGTCTCAGCCTCCCTGCCATCGTCAACGGGAATGGAGTTCATCGGGTCATCGACGCGTCGCTGCCACAAGAGGAGCGGGAGGCGCTGCACCGATCCGCTGACGTGCTGAAGAAGACCATCGCCGGGGTCAGAATCTGAGCGGGCGCTGCCTGCGCGTTGGCGCGCTCAGGCGAGTAGGGGAGGAGCGCGAGTCCCCTCAGCGAACCCATGTGGTGCTTGGCAGGCGGAAGCCGCGGCCGCTTCCCTCAGAGAGAATCGCTTGTAGAGGCAGGGCAGGAGTCCCTAGGCCCTTAGGATCCGGGATGTCCCTAGGCCCTCAGGGGCCGGGATGGCGGCCGCCTCTGGCGGCCTAGCCAGCGGCCGCCTCTGGCGGCCTAGCCACTTGGCTCCTGCCCCACGTACAAGAGAGCACAATGGCCGAGACGACTCGCCCCGACTTGGTCCTCATGCACCCGCCCGCGGTGTTCGACTTCCGCGAGCGGCCTCTCAACCACTGGCTTCTCAGCAAGGCCGTGGACACGAACCCGGTCTTCGAGTACTACCCGGTGGGCTTCATCTCGACGCTCGACTACCTCGAAGAACGCGGCCGCCACGTGCGCCTGGCCAACCTTGCCGTGAAGATGCAGAGCCGCCGCTTCGACCCTCGCCGCTTCGTCCGAGACTACGAGCCATTGCTGTTCGGTATCGATCTGCACTGGGTCCACCATGCCGATGGCGCGCTGAATCTCGCCCGCCTCTGCAAGGAGGAGCATCCAGAGACCCCCGTGGCGCTCGGCGGCATCTCATCGACCTACTTCTGGAAGGAGCTCATCCAGAATCCCGACATCGACTTCATCCTTCGCGGCGAGACGACCGAGGAGCCACTGGCCCAACTGCTCGACTGTCTCGAGCAGCAGATAGAGCCGGCCGCGGTCCCGAACCTGATCTGGCAGCGCGGCGGCCAGGTCGTCGAGAATCCCTTCACCCACCGTCCCGCCACCCTCACCACCCGCATCAACTACGAGCGGCTGTACGCCCACTGGCGTCGCACCCGCGACCTCAAGGGAAGCCTTCTCACCGGCCAGCACTGGTATCTCTACTGTTTCAACCTTCTGCTCTTCTGCAAGGGCTGTGTGGAGAATTGCGCCATCTGCGGCGGCTCCAACTGGGCCTTGGGGCTGGAGGAGACTCCGCTCTGGGATGTGGACGTGCTGGCCGACATGTGCGTGACTGCTCGGACGCGGACGAGGTCCCCCATTCGGCTGCCGGGCGACATACGTCAGGGCAACTGGCGCGGCTTTCTCGGCGCGCTGAAGCAGCGGAAGTTCAGCGGCGCCATGCACTTCGACATCTTCCGCCCAACGGACCGGGAGTTCTGCGAAGCGCTTGCAGATGCCGTGCCTGAGCCCGAGGGCGGCATCGGACCCGTCACGCACGACGAGAAGCTGCGGGAGCTGTACGGCCTGCCGTACGACAACGAATCACTGGAGCGCAGCATCGAGGATCTAATAGACGTCGGCGGAAGAGCCGATCTGTTCTTCTACATCGGCCTGCCGGGGCAGACGGAAGAGAGTGCCAAGGAGACCACGGACTACTGCCTCCAGCTTCTCGAGCGCTACGCGACCCGCGGCCGGCGGAGCAAGTTCGACGCATATGTGTGCTGCCTGGCGCCCTTCATCGACCCGGGCAGCCTCGCCTTCACCTACCCAGAGAAGTACGGCTACCGCCTGCGGGCCCGGACGGTGTCCGAGCACCGAGCGTTGATGCGGCAGCCGGAGTGGTGGGATGCGCTGAACTACGAGTCGAACGCAATGAGCCGCTTCGACCTCGCCCAGGCCACCATCGAGGCCGAAGCCCGAGTCACGCAGGCCCGCGCCGACCTCGGCCTGGCCTCCCGCCGTCACGCGAAGCGTGACCTGAAACGACTGGAGGAAGAAGCCGCAAGGCTGGAGGATTCCTTACTCGCGGGCGGCGGCTCTGCTGAATCTGGCTAAAGCGATCCTGCCATTCCGCGATGGCGGGCAGATCGGCCTCTTGAGCCGTAAGGAGTTCGCAGTAACCCCTTTACTCGGGGCCGTGTTCCCACTAGAATAATCGATGACGTACCGCTAGGGGTGCCAGATACGTCTGGCTGAGAGAGGCAGCACCACGCTGCTTCAACCCTTGGAACCTGATCCGGGTAGTACCGGCGTAGGGAACGCGGCCTCAGCTTTCTCCCGCCGAGCACCGCAGCGGACTTGCGGCTGCGGCTCCGTTCCAAGCACCCCTTGCATACACTGACCGTCCGCGGGCGCGGCCCGCGCGCGGACGAGAGGAGGTGCCTCATGTCATCTGAGGCTGAACCGCTGTTCAGCAAGGTCGCGGAGAGCGACATCACCCGGGCCATTGCCAGGGAGTTCGCAGCCCAGTTCGACGAGTACGTCGAAAGCGACGTTCTGATCGCCGGGGGCGGACCCAGCGGCCTCATGTGCGGCAAGGTCCTCGCCGAGCACGGCGCGAAGGTGCTCATCGTCGAGCGGAACAACTTCCTGGGTGGCGGCTTCTGGCTCGGCGGCTATCTGATGAACAAGGCCGTCTTCCGAGCGCCCTCGAACGAGATCCTCGACCAAATCGGCGTACCCTACACGACGCCGTCGGAGGGTCTGCACGTAGCCGACGCGCCTCATGCCTGCGCGAAGCTCATTGGGGCTGCCTGTGACGCGGGCGTCAAGATCCAGAACATGACGTGCGTCGAGGACATCGTCATGCGAGAGGGCCACCGCGTCGCCGGCCTCGTCATCAACTGGACTCCCGTTGAGTCGCTCCCGCGCCAGATCACCTGTGTCGATCCCATCGCCATTGAGGCGAAGGTGGTGGTTGACGCCACCGGTCACGAGGCCGCCATCGTCAAGCTACTGGAGAGGCAGGGCCTGGCCGAGGTCAAGGGGTGCGGGCCGATGTGGGTCGAGCGCTCCGAAGACGAAGTGGTCGAGCACACCGGGGTCGTCCACCCCGGGCTAGTCGCGGTCGGCATGTCTGTCTCGGCCGTCCACGGCCTGCCCCGGATGGGACCCTCCTTCGGGGCCATGCTCGTGTCAGGAGCGCGGGGGGCCGAGACTATCCTCGACATGTTTGGGACTTGGAGCGGCTAGTCCTCACGTGCGTGTCCGAGCTGTCGTCCTCGCCACATCATGTAGATAGCGGGGATAACGGCCAGAGTGAGAATCGTCGAAGACACCATCCCGCCGATCATGGGGGCTGCGATTCGCTTCATCACATCCGCCCCGGTCCCGACGCTCCACATGATCGGCATGAGACCGAGCATCGTGGAGAGGACCGTCATCATCTTCGGGCGCACGCGCTGCACGGCCCCCTCCATCACCGCCTCCTCGAGGTCGCCCATCGTGTCCATCTTGCCCTCGGTGCGAGCATTCGCATAGGCCTCGTCGAGGTATACGATCATGACCACGCCCGTCTCAGCTGCGACGCCGGCCAGGGCGATGACGCCCACCCAGACCGCGGTGCTCAAGTTGTAGTTGAGAATGTGCAGCAGCCAGAAGCTTCCCACTGCTGCGAATGGGACCGAGAGAAGCACGATTCCCGTCTCAACGGCCGATCCGAAGTTCATGAAAAGCAGCACCGTGATGATCACGAGCGTCAGCGGAAGCACCAGCCGAAGTCGCTTCGCGATCCGCTGCATGGCCTCGTACTCGCCCGTCCATATGGGGTAGTAGCCCGGAGGGAACTCCACCTCGCGGCTCACGGCCGACTGTGCGTCCGCTACATAGCTGCCGATGTCTCGGTCCCGCACGTAGACGAACACCCATCCGGTTAGCGAGCCGTTCTCATCCCGGATGACGGGAGGCCCGGTGGTCAGTCGAATATCTGCAAGCTGCGCAAGCGGGACCTGCGCGCCCGACGACGTTGCCACAAGCACGCGCATCAATTCATCGACGTTGTCGCGGAGCTCTCGAGGGTAGCGCACGTTGATGCTGTAGCGTTCTCGCCCCTCGATCGTCTGATCGATGTTCATCCCGCCGATGGCGGTGCGCACAATATCGAGCACGTCTTCGACGCCAAGCCCGTACCTGGCCGCGTCCCGCCGTCGCGGAATGATGTCCACGAACGATCCGCCGGTGACCCTCTCCGCGTAGACGTCCTCCGTCCCGCGGACTGTCCGGAGCGCGCTCTCGATCTGCTCGCCGATGCCCTCGATGGTCGCCAGGTCCGGGCCGAAGATCTTGATTCCGACCGGAGAACGTATCCCCGTTGTCAGCATGTCGATCCGAGTCTTGATGGGCCATTGCAGCCCGCCCTTCGTGACCCCTGGCAGATAGAGAGCGTGTTGCATCTCCTTCAGCAGCTTCTTCCACGTCATGCCGGGCCGCCATTCGGACTCGCGTTTGATCAGGACAGTGGTCTCGACCATGCTGAGAGGGGCAGGGTCCGTCGCAGTCTCGGCCCGACCTATCTTGCCGAACACCCGCTCGACTTCCGGGAATGTCCGGAAGATCCGGTCTTGAAGCTGCAGAAGCTTGCCCGCCTCTGTGGTCGAAATGCCCGGCACCGTGACCGGCATGTAGAGGATGTCTCCCTCGTTCAGCTCGGGCATGAACTCCCGCCCCAGCGCCAGATAGCCGGGATAGGCGAACGCGGCGATGGTCGCCAGAAGGACCAGGCCCGCGAGGCACACCGTGGCCACCCGATGATCCAGCACAGACCGCACGACCGGATGGTACAGCCGGATCAGGAGCCGGCTGATTGGGTTCTGGCCCTCGGGGCGGATTCTCCCGCGGATCAGCCAGACCATGAGGATCGGAACGAGCGTGACGGACACGAAGGCCGCGAAGAACATCGAGAAGGTCTTCGTGAAGGCAAGCGGCTTGAACAGCCTCCCCTCTTGGGCCTCCAGCGTGAACACCGGCAGGAACGACACGGTGATCACGAGCAGCGAGAAGAAGAGCGGCTTGCCCATCTGCTGCGCGGCCCGCACGATCACCTGGAAGCGATCCTCCCGGCCCGCCGCCCGCTCGAGCTGCTTGTGAGCATTCTCGATCATCACTATCGCCGCGTCGACCATGGCCCCGATGGCGATTGCGATCCCGCCCAGCGACATGATGTTCGAGGTCAGCCGCAGGTAGTACATCGGCACGAAGGACAGCACGACCGCGGTCGGCAGCATGATGACGGCGACGATTGCGCTGCGGAAGTGGAACAGGAAGATGATGCACACGAGGCTGACGATGACGATCTCCTCGATGAGCTTCTCCCGCAGCGTGTCGATTGAGGCCTCGATCAGTTCGGATCGGTCATAGACCGTCACAATCTCGGTCCCCTCGGGAAGAGCGGGGCGGACTTCGTTGATTCTGTCCTTGACGCGGTTGATGACGCCGAGGGCGTTCTCTCCGTACCGCATCACGACGATGCCGCCCACGGCCTCGCCCTCGCCGTCTAGCTCCGCGATCCCGCGACGCAGATCGGGCCCCTCCTGCACGCGCGCAACGTCGCGCAGCAGAATCGGCGTGCCTTCTCCGTGCGTGCCAAGGGGAATCGATTCGAGGTCGGAAAGCGATTGGAGATAACCCCGGCCGCGCACGAAGTATTCGCGCCCGGAGAACTCAATCGTGCGGCCGCCCACGTCGTTGTTTCCGGCTCTGATCGCCGCGACTACTCTCTTGAGAGGTATCCTGTAAGCGAGGAGCTTGTTGGGGTCCACCGTCACCTGGTACTGCTTCTCGAATCCCCCGACCGATGCCACCTCGGACACGCCGGGCACGCTCTCCAGCCAGTACTTGAGATACCAGTCTTGAAAGGTCCGCAAAGCCGCAAGGTCCAGCCCGGATTCGACGTGCCGCTGTCGGTCCTCATATTTGGCTGGGGCCGCATCGAAGGCCGCCATGCAGTCTGCGGAATCGAAGTAGAAGACCTTGCCCTGGTAGACTCGCTCCCAGTCCGACTGCCTGGACGTAACCTTGCCGTCTACGGGGCAGACAGGCTTCTCGGCAAGCGCGTACTGGTACACCCATCCCACGCCGGTTGCGTCAGGACCGAGTGTAGGCGTGACTCCTTCCGGCAGCTCGCCCCTCACCTCGCTGAGATACTCGAGCACCCGGCTCCGGGCCCAATACATATCCGTGCCGTCGCGGAATATCACATACACGAAGGAAAGGCCGAAGAACGACTGTCCCCGTACTACCTTGACTCGCGGGGCTCCCAGCAGGCTTGTCACGATGGGGTAGGTGATCTGGTCCTCGACGAGGTCGGGGCTCCTCCCGGGCCACTCCGTCAAGATGATCACCTGCACATCCGAAAGGTCGGGAATGGCATCCAAGGGCACGTTGAGAATCGCCCATATGCCCCAGCCCACCGCGAACGCCGCCAGCAGCACAATCAGAAAGCGATTGCCGACACAGCAGCTTATAAGTCGCTCAATCAAAAGGAGAGCCCTTGTGACCTAGCGCGCGTGGGCATCGTCATCGCCGTCGGTTCTTGCGCCGATGGCCGCCTGGAAACGGCTCTCCGAGTCGATGAGGAAATTCGGGCTCGCCACGACCTGCTCGCCCTCCGCCAGTCCGCTCAGCACCGGCCGGAAGCCGGCCACCCGCGCCCCGAGCTTCACTTCCCGCGGTACGAACGTCCCCTCACCCTCCTTGACAAAGACGACCTGGCGCGTGCCCGAGTCCAGGACAGCCTCTTCCGGAATCGCCAGGGCCTCCAGCGCGGGAGCCGCTATCGTTATGTCGCCGTACATGCCCGGCTTGAGGGCCAGCCCGGGGTTGTCGAACTCCAGTCGAGCCTTGAGCGTCCGGGTTGCTTTGTCCAGGGTCGGGTACAAGTAGGTTACACGTCCGGAGAACTCGCGACCGGGATGAGCCACGGTGGTGAGTGTGGCCTCCATCCCCTCCCTGACAAGGGATGCTTCGTGCTCGTAGATGTCCCCCTCGACCCAGACCTGAGACAGGTCGGCCACTCTGAAGAGGACCATGGCGGGGGTAACACGCATCCCCTCGACTACGTGCTTGTCGAGTATGTAGCCCGTGGTCGGCGAGTACAGTGTCAGCGCTTCTCTCACTTCGCCGGTGCGCTCCAGGCGCTCGATCTCCTCCTCGGATATGTCCCAGAGCTGCAGGCGTCGGCGGGAGGCATCAGCCATGGATTCGCCGCTGCGGCGCACCTCGGGGAATGGGCTGTCCTTCAGGCGCTCGCGCGACCGAAGGGCGAGCAAGTACTCCTCTTGTGTGCTCACCAATTCAGGGCTGTAGATGGTCAGCAGGGGTTCTCCCTTTCGCACGATCGTGCCTGTCTCTTCCGCGTACAGCTTCTCGACCCACCCCTCGACTTTCGTGTGGATGTCAGATAACAGACGTTCGCTGACGATCACGGAGCCGACCGCGCGCACGTCGGCGAGAAGCCGCCGTCGTTCTACCGCCGTCGTCGCGACACCGATGAGCTGCTGCTTCTCAGGCGAGATCTCGACGACCCCGTGCCCGGCGACGCGGCTCTCGGCGGCTGGCTCGACCTGCTCTAGGGGCACGAGGTCCATGCCGCAGATCGGGCAGTCTCCCGGCTCTTCACGGATCACCGAGGGGTGCATGGGGCAGGTCCAAAGCTCGCGGGCACTCGCTTGCCGCTGCTCCCCCCCGCGCGCGCGCCACCTCCACACGCCCAACGCAAG
>CAZLHI010000015.1:0-8668 GCA_964559435.1 uncultured bacterium
GCACACAGGCCTTGAAGGCAGGTAGGTACGTGTCGCGCAAATCGCGCTCGCTCACGTGCGCGTCGAAGGAGTGACGGGCCTTCTCCGGCCCGCTGTGGGCGGCAAAGTGCTTCGGAGTGCCGATGGTCTTCAGGTACTTGGGATCGTCTCCCTGGAGCCCGCGCACGAAGGCGACGCCCATGCGCGCGGTCAGATAGGGATCCTCCCCATAGGTCTCCTGGCCGCGTCCCCATCTCGGGTCGCGGAAGATGTTGATATTCGGCGACCAGTAGCTCAGGCCGGTGTGCGGCTCGGCGGTGCCGCGGCGCAGTGTGGCGTGATGCTTCGCGCGCGCCTCGTCGGATATGGCCACCGCGACTCTGTGCAGCAGCTCGGGGTTCCAGGCCGCCGCCATGCCGATCGCCTGCGGGAACACTGTCGCCTCCCAGGAGGAGGCACAGCCGTGGAGGGCCTCATTCCACCACTCATGGGAGGGGATGTCCAGCTCCTCAACGGCCGTCGTCCAGCATAGGCAGACGGGGAACTCGCCGTCCTTGCTCTTGTAGATCCTGCATTTCCGCTCATGGGGGCCGGCCGAGTTGTAGAGCTGTGAGACCTTCTGTTCGAGGGTCATCCTCGATAGCAGGTCCTGGGCCCTCTTCTCAATCGGCTTGGCCGGATTCTTGTACGCGGGCACCTCTCTCTCAGACTGACTCATCCTGACGACCTTTGTCCCTTATCCTCTGAATATCACATGCAGCGGCGAGTCCACACCGCGTGCGACTGCCCCACAGTGGCCGGCTCCTCTCAGTACGCGCCGTATGTCCTCGCAGTGTCTATGAGCGCGCGGATGTTCTCGTCCGGGGTATCGCGGCCGCACTGGTCGCCGGTGGAGAGAACGAAGCCGCCACCCGGCGCCGCATCGTCGATGGCTCTCTTGCTCGCCGCGACGACGTCGCCGGTGCTGCCGCGAAGCATAACCTCGGTCGTGTGGAGGTTCCCCTTTAGCACGATCTTCTCCCCGTAGAGGCGCTTGAGTTCCGCGAGGTCACAGTCCCCCATCGGCGGGCCCTCGAGCGGATCGATGATCGTGAGATCGGTCTCCTGTGCGCAGATCTTGACCAGCTCCCTCTCGGGCCCGCACGAGTGAATGTGAGTCGGAATGCCGGCTGCGGAGGCGAGCTCGATGACGCGCCGCACGGCCGGGAATGCCAGCTTGCGGAAGATCTCGACCGTCTGATAGACGAGCGTCCCCGAGCCGCCCACGGAGATGACGTCCGGTCTGACATCGAGCGACATGAGGTAGTTGAACCGTTCCTCCGCCAGAGCCACTCTATCGGCCGCCCACCGATCGTGCTTGTCAGGGTTGTCATAGTACCGGTAGATGTCCTCCGGGCTCACCAGGGCCGAGGAGTAGGTCACATATACGGCGACGACTCCCTGATCGCCCATGGTCTCCATGACCTGTCGCAACGCCTCGCCTCCAATGGGGACAGGTTTGCGCTGCTCGATGGGCTCCCACCGCTCGGGCACCGGTGCCAGCCCGAGCTTATCCGGACTCAGCCCATGGGTCGGCGGGTCAGCGACGTAATAGACGCTGACGGACGGGGCCCACTCTCGCCTGCCGTCCACGAAGCGACAGGCCTGAGTAACGATCCGCTCGGGATCGCGGTGAACGATGAAGCTCTCCCATTCCGCCAGCGTCCGCTGCTGATCGGGAAAGATCGGGGGCAGATAGCCGTCGTAGCCCTCCAACCACGCGTCGATGTTGAAGTGCTTCGCGGCCGCTATGTACGCCTGCCAGATGGGAGGATCATTGTAGAGGTAGATGTCCCAGAAAGGCTTCCCCGTCAGCCGCGCCGGAATCATGTTCGAGAAGTCCGGCGTCGCCGGGACGCAGTCCGGGATCTTCCCCGCGAGGACTGTGAGCATTCGCTCCTTAGGCGTCACGCGCTGCCTCTCTCGTCACCATGATTGGGGCGCTTCAGATCCCACGTATGCTTGTCTCAGCTGCAGCTGGCAGGCAGCGTTCGGCCGTTGGCTAGAACAAAACGACACCCTTGATGTAGCCATCGCTCCTGTTCGCCGCTACTTCGAAGGCCTTCTCCGCCTCGGCCACCGGGAAGCGATGCGTGATGAGCTTGGTCTGGTCTATCCGGCCGGTGCCCATGAGTGCAACCGCCGCGCGGAAGTAGGGCGTGAAGTCCGGCACAAACATCGGCGCCGTGTTCAGGACCGTCAAACCTTTGTAGTGCCACTCGTGCGTCGGCACAGTCGCCTCGCCGACATGCCATCCGAAGATGTTGAGAACGCCCCCGGTGCGAACCATCTGCGTCGCGGTCGTCAATGTGCCCTTCACGCCGCTGGCCTCGATGACGACGTCGAAGCCCCCGATCTCGTTGGCAAGTGCCTGGAGATCGGTCTCGTTCGGATCATAGGCCTCGGTTGCGCCGAGCTTCCGGGCGAGGGCGAGCCTCTGCTTGTCAGGGTCCACAACTACCAGCCGCGCGAGCACTTCTCGTGGGAGCGCCTGAAGTACCAGCAGGCCCATGTAGCCGCAGCCCAAGAGGGCAGCTTTGTCGCCGAGCCTGAGCTCTGAGTTCTGCACGCCGTTCACGGCGCATGCGGGCGGCTCGCTGATCCACAGCGCGAGGTCGGCGGACTGATCGGCGATCTTCTGGACACGCCACACGGGCTCGACGATATGCCGCCGATATGATGGCGAGCTTAGACACGCGACCTTGTCGCCGGGCCGGAAGGCCGTCACATCCGGCCCAGCCTCGACGACCACGCCAGCAGGCTCATGTCCGTGGAAGAACGGATACCCGTAGTTCAGTTCTCCCATGAAGAGCGCTATGTCTCCCTTGCAGATCCCGTTGGCCTTTACTTGTATCAGCACTTCCCCCGGGCCGGGATCGGGGACATCCACTTCTACGATGTCCATCTTGCCCGCCTTCACGAGGCGGAGTGCTTCTGTCTTCATCGGCAGCTCCTTCCTAGTTCCAGAAGGTGGAGTACATCTGTTGCCCAGCGATCAGGCCGATCACGGCCCAAATAATGGCGACGACGAAGTCGCCCAGGATGAGACCGACTGCCAGAGGGATGCCCCGGCGGTAGAGCCGTATCCCCCCGTAACGCAGGATCAGCAGCTTCGCCAGCCAGACGCAGAAAAGGGGGCACCAGAGCCACTGCGGTGTGAACGTGCAGGAGAGCGCGTAGCCCACTGGGTGAAACGGCCACCAGATCCAGCGGGTGTGCGCGAAGCTGAGCAGCAGCACCGCCGCCGCACCGACAGCGCCGCCTCCGATTTCGTCCCACCCAACACCCCTCCGGCTCTCGCCCCACGTTGTGAGCAGGTTGAGCGGCATGCTGGCCCAGTTCATGCGGTATTGCTCGATCTTCTCCGATTCGGCGCCGAGATGATAGGCGATGGTAAGTATGGCCAGGTACGACACCGCTATGGCCAGCGGAACCGCAACGAGGATGCCCTTGACAACATCCCGAGTCCGGAGGTTCGCGGAGGTGGACAGCTTGAGCGCCTCCATCTGGTGGGCCATGGCCGTGCCGCGGTAGTCCCAGTCGAACCACTGGAGGTAGTTGAGGCCGGTGAGCGCCTGGGTCGAGATGTTGGCCGGCCCCACTGCCCAACTCATGAATATGTGAGGCGGGTGGTTCGGGCCGAACAGCCAGGGAAGCCCGGCAGTGGCGCGGATGCGGCTGAAGCCGACGACCACGAGGAAGTAGATCGAGAAGAAGATGCCGGTGATGTGGAGTGGGACGCCGATGGCGAGGCAGAAGTAGACGAGGAAACAGCCCGTACCGACGAGTCCAAAGACGGCTGCTCTGGGGGCAGTAGGCTCCTCCTCCCCCCTCCTGCGTATCCCGAACGCGCCCCGGAAGGCTCGGGCGATCTCGCCCCGCGCCAGCCAGAGTGCGATGACGCCCAGTGCCACGAACGCGCCAAGCGACTGCTGGTTCAGATAGGGCATGTCGGACTGCGACATGGGCCCGCGAAAGCCGAGGGCAATCGACCCGATCTCTTCGACGCGGGCGACCCAGTAGAAGAACCAGCAGCTGAACAGCACCTCGGTCTGGGCGAAGTAGCCGATGCCGAGGGCCATGGGGTAGAAGGCGAGGGTGATGACAGAGAGCGGATGATCGGGGGGGAAGAAGCGCCCGAGTCGGAGGGACTCGGTCGGCTTGAGCGGGAGGTAGGGCACTGAGGGGTAGAGGTAGTTGAGGGCCGCCAGGGACTGGAGTACCACGGGGATGGCGAAGCCGACCCAGAGCGGCTTGCTTTGCCAGAGAGAGGTGCCCTCCTTGGTGAGCTCGAGCGGGAAGTAAACGATAGGGAAAGAGAGCCGCTCCTTCTCCACCCACTGGCGGCGCAGCAGCACGCTCAGACAGAGGGTGAAGGCGACGAACACGAACACGAAGACGGACCAGACGACGAGCGGATGGAGCCAGCCCGCGAGACTGTCGGCCGTGAAGAACCCGCTCTGTCCTCCGTAGTAGCCATCGAGCACCGACTGTTCGGGGACGAGCCACATCGGCACATAGGGATGGAACTGCTCCCATCGGTTCGCCGGGTTCGCGAAGTAGAAGATGTGGCCGAGCATGGGCACGAGGAGCTGCATCATGCCGACACCGGCGATGTTGCCGGCGGCCGTCAGCATCACGAACAAGTAGAGCATCTCGGCCCGGGAGAGCCGCCAGCCCGGTCGCCAGCGTCGCAACAGGTAATTCACTGCGAGGAAGAGGCAGAGGACGCACGTCACGATGAGCATGAGCGAACTGCCCACGAGCTCGCCCACACGGGCGACTAGCTCGCCATATTCGACGGCGATACACATGAGCGGAATGAGGATGACGGCGATGACGAGCGCGCGGCGCGTCAACGGAGTGCCGAGGCCGCCTTCCCGCGCGCGGCGCCCGGCTGCCGTCGCCGAGTCGGTCGCCGCGGTTGGCGCTCGTGCCCCGTCTTCGAGTGCGTCTGACCGTGTCATGCTGCTGTCGCGCTTCTCCACGTAACGGCAGCTCTTGGCTGCGCTCCATTACAGGGGGACGATCTCCAGCGAGGTCTGCTTGTCGAGGGTTCGGTTGATCCAGATCACCAGGTCTCCGCCGACGGCCTGTGTGAGGCACTCCGACGGGTCCAGGGCATCGCCATCCCAGAGCACCTTGGCCGGCGGGGCGGCGGAGAAGAGGCGGATGACCGGGTTGATAATCGGCCGGCTCGGCCTCAGGCGGATGGTGATAGAGCCGGGCTCGGTGACCCGGAAGCGATAGGCACGCTCGCTGTAGGCGTAGCCCTCGAAGAGATGGGAGCTTTCCACTCGAGCAGGGCTGAGCCAGGAGCCGGCCAAGGCTCGCGCTTCCTCGACGCCATCCGGTGCAGCACCGGTGAGAAAGAGCCACGAGCTAGGCCGCGGCGGCGTCTTCCCACCGTAGCTGTAGCCCGTGCTGAAGAAGGACATATGAGTGGCGCGGGCGCCGACCTCCTCGGGGCTGGCCTCGACCCAGCCCACGAAGTCGGTGGAGTCGTTGGCGGGCCAGTGGCTGTAGTTGGCGGCACCCGCGAAGCCGCAGATCTGGGGATGGGCCTTGCCGCATTCGGCGCAATCGGCATAGGCGAAGAGAAGCGGATTGCGCGGGAATGCGACGAAAGGATCGGGATGGTTGCGCAGGTGGACCAGGCCGATATACTCGGACCAGTCGGCGATCTCCGGATAGACCGTGCACAGGTGCGTGTACTTGTCGAAGGGGTTTGGCCACTTCAGCCCGATCGTGTCCCCGGCAAGGTTGGTGAGGGTGAAGCCGATGGGCTCGATCACATCTTCGGGATGGACACCGACGCCGTTGATGACAATGAACTCCTGGACTTCCCAGAGCACGGCATTGAGCTGGTCGGCGACTTGGTCGCCGGGCCAGCCCGCGAGATGGCGCACGGCAATACCGTCGGGATAGACGCGGTATCGCTCCTCGGCGCGCGTGTTGCCCCAGAACACCCGATAGAGGCTGTCGCAGAGAGCGTAGTCCCAGCGGACGACTGCCCGAGCGGGCCCGGACTCGAGGAGTTCGGCCCTGCTGAAGCGACACTCCTTGTCCATAATGGGCTCGTAGCAATGCGGGTCCTCGGGGGAGTGGGTTTCCAGCCACTCGGGAGTGAACCAGACGTCGTCACCGAGGTCCCAGCATGGCACGTACTGGGCCTTCTCCCACAGCACGAGCCGCCAGGGTCGATCCGTTTGGACGATGATGGCGTCACCCTTTGCTCCCCAGAGGTCCAATTGTGTCCTGGTGGCGCGCATTCGAGCCTTCTCCTGGCTATGTCGCGGCTTCTCGGACGCCGCGCGCATCCGCCTAGTTCTCCCTTCGGTGCTCGAGAGCCTGGCGCCGCTGGCGGCGACAGCTGTGTGGGAATGAGCGACGGCTGCAGGGCCCAAGACCCCTTAGTAGGGAGCGGAGCGCGCCAAAGCGCGCTCCGCTCGACTGTCGAAGCCGTCAAACGCAACGGCTGTCCGAAAGGCTCAGAAGAGGACCGGGGCGTCGGGGTTGCCGACCCAGTCCTGGGGCCAGCCGCACGTCGTCAGCGGACCCCAACTTGAATAGCCCTCAAGATCGCCATCCTTGAAGGCGGCTAGCAGTCGCTCGGAGTTCCACCAGGACGCGTGACCGTCGAGGAAGCCGAGGTTCACGCCGCCCAGATGCCGAGAATAAGGCTTGCGGACGTCCACGTTGCGCAGGAAGGCACCGTCGTTCGTGGCACTCATGTAGAGACCACAATCAGTGGCCCAGGTGCAGGTTTCCCAGTCGCACCAGCCACACTCCTCGTTGCCGCACTGCAGTGCACAGATGTCCGGATAGGCGATCAGGGCGACCTGGATGACCTTCGTCTGAGCACCGCCATCGCCGCAGATGATGTAGCTGACGGGGTCACTCACCTCAACGAGCTTCATGTCCCAACTGGTCTCTTCACCGATTGCGATACTCTGCGTGAAGGCCTTCTTCTCAGCATGGAAAAGCCCTTCGACTGGAACCATAACTGCGGTCCTGCCCTGCTCAATAGTGTCGGTGACCGTACCCCCCCAGCCCGATGGCCAGGTGGTACCGCACACCATAGGCCAGTACTCGGCTGCTGCTCCCCAGTTGCCTTCCTCGGACTGCAGGTAGTCGAACCAGTCCGGGAAGGGGATGATCCATGTCGCTCCATTAGTCAGCTTGGCGCTGGGGCAGTTCCAGACGTCGCGGTTCTTTATGTACTCGTCCAGCACCACCGGCCAGCGCAGGTACGGATTCGCGTGGTGCGCGCAGGTCGGGTAGTACGCATAGTCTGGATTCTCCCCACCTGGTATTAGCTCAAAGTAGTCCAACACCTCCATACGATGCTCCGACGGCGGCAACGTGTCGTTGTTGTCCGCCAGGTACATCTGAATGGCCAGGGCGATGTTCTTCACATTCGACAAGCACACCGCCTTCCGAGCAGACTCGCGTGCTCGCGCGAACACCGGGAACACCATTGCTGCCAGAATACCGATGATCGCAATCACCACCAGCAACTCAATCAGCGTGAATCCCTTGCGGTTAGTCCTCATCTCGGGTGACGTACCTCCTATGACGGAAGTGGAACTAACGTTCTCCTGCTGCATCGCCAGAGTCAGACGGCTCTTCACCTCCTTCCGCGGCGTCGGCGACCCGCCTCACGTCAGTAGCCGTCATCGGCTGCGTGGAGTTACTTACGGCGGGACACCTGCTGCCAGCGCCTCCTGCGGTGCAGCAACTTAGCGCACATTTCATTATCCCCACCGGCGCCCGAATCGTCATTGACGCGGCGGCCAAGGTTATTGTAAAATGGGCCAATGACGCGACATGAGCATGTAGGCGTTTCCCATGACCGCGGGCCGATTGAGGTCAAGAGCCCCGACTACCACCTGACCGCGGAATCGCCTCTGTGGGCCGCTACCCACTACCACAGCTATGCTGGCCCGCCAGCACTCAGTGTGCACGCGGGCATGGAGGTCGGTGTGGTGGTGGCCGGGCAGGAGGAGGTGCAACTAGGGGATTGTGCGATTCCCGGCAATCCGGGCGACGTTTGGCTGTGCGCCATGTCGGAGCCGCATCGTTACCGCGTCCTCGAACCAGGTACGGTGAATCTGGTGATGATCTTCCTGCCCTCCTTTCTGGGCGACGAAATGCTCGGCGCCAAGCCCTGGCTCACCCTGTTCGCCACCCCGCCGACAGCGCGGCCCCGAGTGGGCGGGAGCGAGCAGCGCTCGAAACTCCTCGAGATCGCCAGCGAGTTGAGGCGCGAGGTAGAGGGCAGGCAGGAGGACTGGGAATGCGCTGTCCGGCTCGGGTTATTGCGTCTCTTGTTCGACGTCAGCCGCGGCTGGACGTACCCGGGGACTGCGGACGGCGGCCAAGCACACATGGCTAACCTGCGCCGACTGATGCCGGCCCTTGCCCTGCTGCATGAATCCCCATCGCGGCCGGTCTCACGGCCGCATGCCGCCCGCGCCTGCGGCCTTGGTCCGTCCCGGTTCACCATGCTCTTTCGAGAGACAATGGGCGCTAGTTTCCAGACGTTTCGTCGCCGGATGCGCCTGGGATATGCGGCCGGTCTGCTGTTGTCAACCGAGCTCACCCTGGAGGTGGTCGCGGATAGGACGGGCTTCTCCGACGCAAGCCA
>CAZLHI010000015.1:8768-60326 GCA_964559435.1 uncultured bacterium
TTGGCCGTCTGACCCGTGTCGGACATACCCGTATGCCTGTCCGTCCGACCGGACGCCCACGATATCCCAGCACCTGGAGTGGAGAGCGGGGACGGCCTTCCGGAGTGCAATCAGGCGCTTGTAGTGCTCACGAAGACCGTAGCGGTCTTCCCAGCAGATCGGGCCAGGCGTCCGATAGGGCTCGAACTCGGCGCCGGATTCCTGTCCAGTGTAAATGCAAGGGAGGCCGGGAAGCGTCAACAGCATCGCTGCCGCCACTCGCTCCATCTCAACACCGTAGCGTGTGATGAAGCGCGCCCCGGTGTCGTTGTTGTCTAGGAACCTGAAGATCAATGCGTCCTCGTGAAATCCCCTGCCCTCGTTTGTGAGCGCGGCATGGAGCCGGGATGTGATTTCTTGGGGCCGCTCGAACACCTCGGCCATCGACGAACAACCAAGGTCGTCCGTCCAGTCGTAGGCAGCGTCGAAGCCATGTGTGAACCAGTACGGGTCGCGAGCAGAGGCCTCGGCAAGCAGAAGCAGGTCGGGCTTGATGCGCTTCAACTCGCGCCGCCACATCGGCCAGAAGTCCGGGCTGCGAAGCCTCACTCCCCACGCCGCGTCCACACGGAATCCGTCAATGTCGAATTCACGCACCCAATATGAGAAGGCCTCCAGCATCCACCGCTGCACCTCTGGGTTGCTATAGTTGAGATTGGCGAGTTGCGTCCACTTGAAGTAGTAGCTGTGGTCGGTGCTCTTCTCCCCGCGCTCGTAGAAACTGCGATAGAGCGAGGCCGAGCCCCGAGCCTGCACATCTCTTACGTAGGGATGGTGAACGGATGTGTGGTTGGCCACAAAGTCCATTGCCAGCCGGATCCCCCGGTTGTGGGCCTCTCGGACCAAAGCGCGCAGATCTCGCTTCGTTCCGTAGTCTCGCCGAACCGCGAAGTAGTCGTCCACCCCGTACCCGTGCCCGCCCCTACTGGTCTTGTTGAGCGGCGAGAGCCAGAGCACGTCAACACCGAGGTCGCTCAGCGAATCCAGCCGCTCGATAACGCTGCGGAATCCGTTCGGACCGAAATTATGGGGAACCACCCCGTAGACGACTGCACGCTCGACCCAGGCTGGGTGGTCCGTGGAGATGTCCACTGCGTGGGGCCTGTTCTCGCGCACGACGAAGTACGTTGTTGCCCGGTCCCTTCTCCCTGCCGCGTCGATCACATGCAGCGAGACGCGATACTCGCCGTTCTGTGGCGGGACTCTGAATGCTGCCTTGCGCCCGTGCAGGCGGCGGCGTCCTCCTTCATCTGTGAGCGGAGCCGGGTTGCTCTTGCTCGGATACCACGTATACCTGATGATCGGTGCCCCGCTGCCTTCGCTTGGCGTGCTCGCCGCAGCGTCCAGCAGTACGCCTTCGTCCGTGACGGATACATCGATTCGTGCCGTCGGCCGATTCTTCAGTCGCTGCTCGAGGACGAGGCTGTCTGAAACGCACTCTCGGCCCCTGGCACGACACCGCGCCACGAGGCAGTTCTGCCCCTCGTCCAGACGAACGACCGCTCGGAAACGCCGTCCTCGCAGCTCCGCCGGCGTCTCATGCCCGTTGACGGCAACTACGACCCTCTCGGCCTCACCCCTACACTTCCATACCCCCGTAATCTCTTTCTCCCACGTCCACACTTCGGCGTCCGCGCCATCCAGTGCTAGCGGGGCCCCGTTCGGTGATCTCGGCTGGCAGCGTTCCATGGCGAGAAGCATCTCTCAAGCGTACAAATGCAGCCTTCAGGCTCACACAGTGGTTCTTCGGCGACGGCCGAGGCCATCCTCTGACACGCGGGAGCGGCTGATCGCTTCGCCGTGCCAGGCAGAGCCGTTGCGACGTCCTTGAGCACAGAGAGCATGGTGCACATCAGACGTCATCGGCGATACGCAGGAGGGATCGGCTTGTCGAGCGAACAGAAACGCCTTATCCTCTGACGAACGCCGCGGCCACGGGGATTCTCCCAAGGCTGCAGCATGAAGGACTCGTAGGTGAGAGATCGATACAGCCGGGAAGTGCTGTCCCCCCGTGAGCGCGTCCGACTCGCGCTCGATCACCAGGTCACGGACCGGGTGCCGATGACTTTTGCGTATGCTGGGATCGAGAGAGCGGCGCGCGAGGACCTGGCCAGATACGTGGAACTGAGCGGTGCGGACGACGTGTATGCGCACTTCGATCGCTACGTAGATATTGCGCTTGTCGGACCGGACTTCCGCAGGTGGGACCCCGACTACCGCGGCACCGACCTTCTTCAGTCCGAGATCGAGTTCCAGGACATCTGGGGATGCCATTGGTTGCTGCTCTCACCAGAGCGTGGCTCTCCCTGGGAGATCAGGAGGCAGCCCTTGGCCGCGATGACCGACATCGCCGAGATCGAGCGGCACCCGTGGCCGAGGCCGGAGTGGTGGGACTGGGACCGGATAGGGGAACGCATTGCGCAGGCCCGGGATCGGAAGGATTATGCGCTGATGATGCACAGTGGGAACCTGTTTGAGCGGACGTGGTGGATGCGCGGGTTCGAGCGGTGCCTCTACGACCTGGTGGAAGCGCCCGAGATCTTTCATGCAATCATGGAACGTGTCACGGGCTTCTACATCGAGGCGGGCCGTCGAATGCTCGAACTCGCCGACGGCGCGATCGACCTCGCCTTCACTGCTGACGACATCGCGGGACAGGAGGGATTGCTCATATCCCCGGCGATGTGGGAGGAACACATCAAGCCTTACCACGCTCGGCTGAACCGCGTCATCCACAAGCACGGCGTCAAGGTGGTCTATCACTCCGACGGCAATGTCATGGACGCGGTGCCTGGGCTCATCGAGATGGGAGTGGACGTCCTGCAGGCGTTGCAGTTCAGCGCAACTGGTATGGACCCCGTGCTCCTCAAGGCGGAGTATGGGGATCGCCTCTGCTTCCAGGGCGGCATCAGCGCGCAGACGACGCTGCCCTTCGGTACGGTTGAGGACGTCCGCCGGGAGGTCCGGGATCGCATCCACGTCCTTGGCAGGAACGGCGGCTACATCCTCAGCCCGTCTCACACGATCATGCCCGGGACACCACCCCAGAACGTCGTAGCAATGCTGGAGACGGCTGCCACCACTCCCGTGCCGCACGGCTAACGTCTGAGCGCGGTGCGACGATTGAGCGCCGACGTGGAGCTATCCGCACTCTATTGTGAGGCTGCTATGGACGCTCGCGACTGTGCCTGGATGAGGCTGCCAGCGCGGCGAAGATCCCTGGGGCGAGCCGCCAATGCCCCTGTGGCCCATCCGGCACAATTTGAGCCTTGCCCTTAGATGGCTGAAAGAAAGCCGATTGGACGGCATGCCGATTGGACGGCATCATCTTTGTGTCAAATGACGAATGTAGTCAGGGAGCCGAGACGTCACAGTGGACCCGGCAGTGGATCAACGAGGTGGCGAATGAGCTGATGCCGGACTGAGGCCCGTCGCCCAAGCTGCGGCCAGTGCTTACAGTTCCGTGTGCGGAGTTCACTCGCTCTCGCGAAAGCGCGACGAGATGAAGCCCTGCAATGGGCGCAAGTTCATAGGGACCGCCGTTGCAGCCTCCTGTGGGTTTGCCGCGGTGCGCGCAGGGATGGCCACGGGAGACATCGCTGCCGAGTCGAGCGCACACTCTCGCCCGTCTGGTTCGCTCGCAGGGAGGCGATCCTCGACCGGAGAAAGCGACTGGCGATTCGGGCGACGGTAGCCCGGCGGGAGCACTACCGCAGGACGATGCGGGAGGCAGAGACAACCGGGACAGGAACACCTGACGTGTCGCTTAACTCACCCGCCGATTCGTCTCGGCAACGCTGACGATCTACATTGCAGCTAAAGCAGTGGTCTCGGGGCGGAAAGATGAGGACGTCTATGAGAAGGCCACTGTTGACGTAGACGCCCTGCCGCCTGATGTCCTCCAAGACATGATTCGCAGGGCCATTGAGCGTTACTGCTGTTTATCCTAGTTTGATGTGGATGAACAATAATGAAGAAGGCCCCGCCATGGAAGACGGGGCCTCGAATGCAGGTATGGTGCTCGATGGGACCTGCCTGGCTTACTACTCAGTCGGCACGATGGTGATCTCGTCCCAACCCTCAATCGGCGTGCCATAGTAAGTGTTGCCAGTCACGCATGCGGCCCCCTCCATGAAGGTGCCAGGGTCGAGGTTCGAGGTCGCCACGTGCAGAACCAGGTCGAGCAATCCGTCGCCATTGACATCCTCCGCGGTCGCCATGGGATTCTCAGCCTTCCCGCGTACAGCTACCCCGGCGCCAGCCAGCTCAATGCTCAGGGGGTCAACTTCCGCAGGTGCATCGAAATCCTCGGACGACAGGATAGCGACAGGGACCTTCCCCTGGGAGCCCAGGTTGATCGAGTTCGGATAGCTGCCAGGCTTGATGTCGATTGTCGCCGACACGAAGTCAGAGAAGAGGAAATCCGTCGGCACTGGTTCCCGGTCGATTCCGCCTCCCCAGGCAAACACGAGATCGGCATCCTGATAGTTCTCAAAGAAAAGGACCTGCACCGGGTACAGACCAGCCTCAGAGAAGGTGACCAGCGCCCAACTCCACCTGAAGTTAGTCAGGACCCAATCGTCAATGGCAAGGACATCCCCAATGTAAAGCCGTGCCCCATCATCATGGCCAACCCAGAAGTAGTAGTTCCCGGGCGACTGTATGTTGATGAACCCAGTGAAAGTCGCCAGGAACCGCTCAGAGGAGGCAAGGAACCCATCTCCGATGATGAGATCCTCCAGAAGGACATCATCGACGCCAACGTTAGGTGCTAGGGAACCCGCCGTGGATCCTGTTCTGACAAAGAAGTCGAGAGGATCGTTGTTGTATGGCCAAACGTCTTTGGGGTCAGGGAAGTTGACCAGGTTGATCACAGCCCCCCAAGCGTCGGTTCCATCGAGCTCTTCGAATAGACCGAAGAGCCCATCTCCCGGGGTCTCGACAGGGCCTCCCACAGCCTGAGATGGATCAATACTGACTGCCAGGCCAAGGCCGGGAGTACCGAGACAGACGATGCAGCACAGCACGCCCACAATCCAGAGACACTTCTTGCTTCTCGCTTCTCTCACCTGACTTCCTCCTTTTGCGCCCGCCGGGTCGCTCAACCCCCTTGCAGCCCAGAGACTTCATGACAGGGTAGCTGCTCCGACATGACGTTGGAATGCCATCTTGGTAATGCCCTGCTTTATTCGACGGGATGCTGAGAATATCCTCTATCCGGAGAACGGGCGGAAACGCGGGCAGCTACCTGGGGAAAACGGGCATATTGTATATAGAGAAGCCCGCTGTTGTCAAGGGTGTGACTCTTTCGCGTTGGCTGGGCGCTCTGAGGGCGTGCAGGGCCCGTCGCGTGTCCGCTTGAGCTGTTCTCAACTGCCCAGTAATGGATGACCGGCCCGGCCGACGAAATGGCTTGCTTGCTTTGGCCAACCTTTGGGAGTCACACCCGTTGTCAAGAGGTGTCGCTGATCGATTATGAATCCCTCACCTGAGTCTCTTGCCGGCAGCTCATTAGGCATTCTGTGCCAAATATCTGTTCGTACGTGCTTGCACGACAATAAGTCGTATCCGGCAGCGGCTCCTCAATCAGTTACCGGACCTTTTGGTGGTCATGTCCCACATAGGAGCTCGCCCGCGTCGGCGACCCGTCGGTCGGCGCCTGAGGCGCGCCCTCACCCGCCGCGGGCGGCCGTCCCGTACCGGTGCTCCTGGAGGATGTCGGCGAGGCGGCGCTTGGGGATGTGGAGCGTGTCGGCATCATCGAGGTAGTACTCGACCGATCCGCTCGTGTCCTCCGCCACCGGCTGCTCGGCAGGATAGCCCAGCGAGACAACGGAGTCGATGTGGAGGTGATCGGGAATGGCGAGGATGCCGCGCACCTCGTCGCGATTCACCGATCCGATCCAACATCCGCCGATCCCTTTCTCCCACGCCGCAAGAAGGAGATTCTCGATGGCCGCAGCCGCGTCGTGCTCGCCGCCCGAGCTGCGCACCTCGCGGTTGATGAGCACGACGACATAGGCCACCGGCCGCTTGCCCTCCGGCGGATTGCGCCGCGGCGCGACCCCGCCGGCCCAGGCGAGGGTGGGGAAGATCTGGGAGACGACCTCTTGGTCCTGCACGAGGACATACTCCAGCGGCTGCAGGTTCCCGCCCGAGGGCGCGACCCGTGCCGCCTCCACCAGCTCCCGCAGATCGTCCACCGGTATCGGCCGCTGCTCGTAGAACCTGATCGTGCGTCGAGCGCGAATGACGTCCATCACTCCCATGGTGCTCCTCCTGTGAACTTCGACTCGTGGCCTCTGTCCCTACGGCAGGAGTCTACTTGCTTCGGTGGGTCAGTGGCGGCCCCACAGGCCCAAGGGGTCACGCTGTGAGGTCATTTGCTGGGCTGCTTGTGGTGGCGCCTTCTCGGGCGGCGCGCTCCGTGGCGGAGCAAGACCTCGACGACGTTGGGGTGATCGCGGTCGATGGCGAGGTCAATGGGGGTGTGGCCGTCGTTGGTGACGGCCTCGCGGTTGGCGCCTTCTCGGAGCAGGAGATCGACGACGAACGTATGACCCTGGTCGGCCGCGAAGTGGAGGGCGGTCCAGCCCCCCTCTGCCGGCTCGTTAGGGTCCGCGCCCTGATCGATCAGGAGGTGCACGGCCTCCTGCTCGCCGTCCCTGGCCGCGAAGTGCAGGAGCTGCATTGGCAGGTGCCGGTGTCTGAGCATGACTCAATCCCTCGCACAGCCGCACGGCACGCGGCCGCGCGGCTGGAGGTAAGGCCCAGAAGGGGACCCACAGCAAGAATTCTTCGCCTTGTTGGTTCTGTGCGACCCCTGGCTCTCCTGTCCGCCTAGGCGGCCATGTGTATCCAGTGAGCGACAGGCAGAGGCATTGGCACGGCAGCGGCGGGCCGGTGGATCCGCCAGGCGTACTAGAGGCAAGGCGAGCCCCGCTCACAAGCCGCGGCAGCCGTGGGGCAACGGGGTGCGACGGGAGCGGCGGGAAGGCGCGAAGACGTCGACCGGATGCTACCAGAACCGCCGCCGGGGAGCTGGACTGCCCGTAAGCCCGATCCATGAGCTCGGGCAAGCAGTCCCTTTTCACTCAACCGGTGTAGTTCATACGGCCGTGACAACGGCCCTAGGCACACGGCGACTGAGCACCACGACGCGGGCGAGGCCCGACCGTGTCGGCCGATTCGTCCTGTTGACAGTAGCTGGCACATCATAGTAACGCCTGCCGACCGAATCGAAGTCGAACCAGACAGGGGAAAGATACGGCTCCTCATGTACCAGGAGCCGTCGCTCACATTCGTGGTAGCGGGGGCAGGATTCACCCAAGCCCATGCGACCACGCTCGCGCGCCGGGAACACCAAATCAGCGTCAGCGTGCCGTAGAGCCGCCCTCGTGCGTTTGTCCCGGCTGGGTTCGTTCCCCTGAACGTGCTCCACGGCTCCGCCAGCCGCCCTGAAGTCGCAGGTGGGTAGCCTGTGCCCTGCGGGAGCCCCCGCGAATCTAGCCACGCGCTACATGCCGCAGACTCTCGCCCCTTCGCCCTGCAGCGGACCCCGACACTCCTGTGCCAACCGGCCCATGGAGGAAACTGTACTCAGAACAAGAAACTCTCCGCCATCGGACGACGTTTCGATGACAGTAACACTTGGACTAGGACATGCTCGTACCGAAACACATTCTCGTCTGATGGGAAGCCCGCTGCTATGTTGCTCCCCTGCCCTGCCATCGTCCCTCGTCCCAAGAGGGCCCACACTCGCTGGGATGCCGGTATCCCAGGCCCGCGCAACACCCGGATGGTCTACGTCGGGCTGCCTGCGCGCGCTGGCTTGGCGCGCTGTTGCGCGGGCAGGTGATCGTGCAGACCTTTCCCGCTGTGGATGCCGCGGTAGCTGAGGTTGACGAGGAGCCGGCCGAGGAACTTCCTCCGTACGGTCAAGCTGCGCTTGAGGATCGAGGGTATGGAGTAGAAGCGGCCGTAGACATACTTCTGCCCCGCCCGCAGTTCGAGGTCCGTCATGTGCCGGGGCCGGAACACGACGTTGCTCATGGTGTAGTGCGACCAGTCGTGATCCAGAATCCTGTCTTCCCCCTCGAGCTGCTGGCGCATCGCCGTGCCCGGGAAGGGAGTGAGCACCGCGAACTGGGCGGCGACCAGTTTATGCCGCTCCGCGAACTCCACCGTGCTAGCGAAGACGCCGCGGTCATCCCCGTCGAGCCCGAGCACGAATGAGCCAATGATCTCGATACCGGCCTTGTGGATCGTGGTGATGGCCGCACCCATGTCAGTCCCCACGTTGGGGACTTTGTGCGTCGCTCGCAGGTTCTCTTGCGAGAGCGATTCCAGGCCCACGAACATCGCTTGGCAGCCACTGCGCGCGGCGAGGGAGAGCAGCTCGGGATCCCTGGCCATGGTCAGGTCGGCCTGGCCGATCCAGCGGCGCTTGAGCGGGATCAGCGCTTCGAACAGCTCCTTCGCCCGCCGGGCATTGCCGGCGATGTTGTCATCAACGAACCCCAGCCATCCGCCGAGCGAGCTGACCTCCTCGATGACCTCGGCCACGGGTCGGAAGCGGTAACGCCTGCCCGATACCGTGCTCACCGTGCAGAAGGAGCACGCATTCGGACATCCGCGCGCGGTCTGCACGACATTGGTGGTGAGATACCGCTCGATCCGAAGGAGGTCGCGGCGAGGGCGAGGAAGCCCCACCAGATCGGAGTAGCTGGCATGCCCGTACCGCGGCCTGAGGCGATCGGCTGCCAGGTCCGCCAGCACCTCCCGCCAGACCGGTTCGGCCTCTCCGACTACCACCGCGTCCGCGTGAGCTCCTGCTTCGTCAGGCAGCACCGTCGGATGGATGCCGCCCATGACGACCGGTATCCCCCGTTGCCGGAAGGCATCGGCGATCACATACGCGCGTGGCGCTGATGCAGTCATGCAGGTGATCGCCACCCAGTCGGCGGCGGCGTTGGTGTCGACCGGCTCGACGTTCTCGTCTATCAGCTGCACATCAACGTCGGGCGGCGTCAGGCCCGCCAGCAGCGGCAGCACCAGTGGAGGCGCCAGCACCTTGCCTCCGCCCCACCAGCCCTGCGACCAGGCGGGCGCAATGATGAGCAGCCTCGGCCTGTCCTTCATCATACTCGTCTCACAGTCAGCCCTCCCGACCGCCCTGTGGCGTCAGGTGGTCCAGCCGCTAGCAGACCGACCGGTCGCACACTGCCTCTCAGCGGCGGAACTGTCTCCTGCGGGGGCGCTTGGCGGCCCGTTCCGCGGCCCTGGCGGCCCTTCGCTTCTGGTGGCAGCTTGAGCACAGGCGGGGCGGCGGGAACCCCAGCCGCTCGTCTTCAGTCCACTCCGCCTCCGCGTAGACGAAAGGCTCCCCGCAGGCTTCGCATTGCAGCTTCCGGTCGGCCATGCCTACCAGCGACGCCTGCCGCCGCCGAAGCCGCCGCCACGACGATCCCCGCCCCTGTCACTACGCTCGCGCTTCGGGCGGGCCTCACTGACGGTGATGGCTCGCCCCTCCACCTCCCGGCCGTTCATCGCCGCGATCGCATCGGCCGCCTTCTCGTCCGGCACGTCCACGAATCCGAACCCCTTATCGGGGATCAGACGCGCTTCCGTGGGCTCGTACGCCGCGAACAACTCGCGCAGCGCGCTCTCCGTTACGGAGTAGCTCAGGTTTCCAACATACAGACTCTTAGTGGCCAAAGTGGCCTCCTCTTTCTCGCGGTCTGGCTCCGCCATGCGTCCGTGCTATCTCCTGGTGAAGCGCCAGCTTCCCGGCCGCGGGCCAGGCCGCGGTGCAACGGAAGCGACGCCCATCGCGACCAGATACCTATCTGCGACGGCCCCGCACCAGCGGACGGCGCGCTCGGCGAAAGCGAGAGAGCCGACTCGCTGGCGCACGGGATGCTCGAGGCAACTCCGGCTCGGTCAGTCCGGCTACGGTCACGCGGGGTAGTTGTCGGCCGAGAGTGCGCTCGATGCTGGAGAGAGCAGGGCCATCCTCCCTGCTCGCAAGGGTCAGGGCATGGCCCGACGCTCCGGCCCGGGCAGTGCGACCGATGCGGTTGAGGTAATCGGCCGCCATTGCGGGGATGTCGTAGTTCACCACGTGAGTCACCCCCTCCACGTGAAGGCCGCGAGCAGCGACGTCCGTCGCCACGAGCACTCGCACCGAGCGCCGCCGGAAGCTGTCGAGCGCCTTCTCTCGGTCGCTCTGGGAGCGATCCCCGTGGATGCAGGTCGCTTTCATCCTCTCCAGCTGGAGTCGTCTCGCCAGGACGTCGGCCCGGCGCCGAGTGCGCACAAAAACCAGCACGCTCTCCATCGTCTCCTGCTCCAGCAACTCGAGCAGCAAGTCCGTCTTCACCGCAGACGGCACCAAGTAGACAGACTGTGAGATGGCCGAGGGCGGGACGGACTGAGAGCCAACCTCGACGTGGTCAGGGTTGCGCAGAATCTCTCCGTAGGCGAGTTCCAGCAGCGCAATGGGCATGGTGGCCGAGAAAAGCATGGACTGGCGCGCGGCGGGCAGAAGAGCCAGTATCCGACGCAGGTCGGGGATAAAGCCCATGTCCATCATCCGGTCGGCCTCGTCCAACACCAGTACTTCGACGGCGTCGAGCCGAGCCGAGTGGCGGCGGCAGTGGTCGAGCAATCGACCAGGCGTCGCCACCACGATCTCATAGCCGGCTCTCAAGGCCTCATGCTGGCGGGCCATCCCGACGCCGCCGTATACGTCCATTGTTCGCAGGGGTGTGCCGTGCGTGAGCACCGCGCACTGCTCGGCGGTCTGCGCGGCGAGCTCACGAGTGGGAGAGAGGATTAGCGCTCGCGTGCAGCCGTTCCGGCCGCCGCGGAGACGCTGGATCAGTGGAAGCAAGAAGGCAGCGGTCTTGCCGCTTCCCGTCTCCGCCGTGGCGATGACGTCGCCGCCGGCAAGCGCAAGAGGGATTACTTCCTGCTGGATGGGCGTCGGTGTCTCAAAGCCCATTCGGCGAGTGGCCCGAATGAGTCCTGGGGAAAGGCGAAACTGAGTGAAGATAGTCGTTGCCTCGCAGGCTAGAGGAAGTCAGATCGCTGACGGTCCTGCCAGCCGACGAGGTGACTCGCTCTTGATTGTGCCCTTTGACCTTGGCTGGTCGTTGTCCAACCAGTCAGCCATGCGCACTAGTCACACTATACCACAATCTCCGACCCCGGTCAAACGCTAGCGTCGGGATCGCGCAGACTGTCCCTGCCAAATGGCGATGAGACACCGCTGACAGCCCTGTGGGCTTGGCTGCGAGTCCTGGTCATTCCACCATATGAGACCTTTGGGCAGCGCCTCCGGGCGCCGTTGCGACCCGCTTCGAGCGCCGCGTCTTCCCCGACACCCAGACCACTGCCTATCGGCTCGCCCCCTGACTTCCTCTGTTGACCGCGACCGATGCCGGCTCGGAGCCCGGCGCGTTTCACCGCGTCTTCGCGGCACCCTCTCGCCCCACCGGTGTGCCGTAACTCCCAAGAGCGGACGAAATTGTAACTCCAAAGGTGAACAGTAGAGCAGACATCACTGGAGGAGAGAGAGGGATGGCATTTCTGAGGCGAGAGGCGAGGGTAATCGAGCGGTTTCGGATCATCGAGGTGGCGGAGGCTGAGTCGGTGACGGAGGCGGCGCGGCGGTTTGATTGCTCTCGCACGACAGTGTACAAGCTGATCGCCCGCTACCGCGAGAGCGGACTGAGGGCGCTGATGAACCGCCCTCGGGGTCCCCAGGAGCCGATCCCCGAGGAGGTGGTAGATCTGGTCGTGGAGTTGAAAGCCTCCGCCCCTCATCGCGCCACTTCCAAGGTCCAGCAGTTGCTGGAGGAGCGCTACGGCATTCGGCTCTCCCGCCGAGCCGCCCCGGCTGAGCTGAGAAAGCTGCTGCAGGTGGAGATGAGCCGCCTGGTGCGCCGAGACGCCACCATCTCCCTGCGGGGACAGCGCTTCGCCGTGCCCCCGGAGCTCTTGGGCAAACACGTCTGGGTGGGCCTGCTGGGAGACGACATCGTCATCGAACACGCCGGCCGCACTGTCGCCACCTACTCGATATGAGCGTTCAGGTTTGGAGTTACAGAACTGTTCACTCTTGGAGGTTACGGAACAACCGGATGCCTCGACGACTCAACCGCGTACTCCTGTCTCGCTCACACTTGCCGTCGCGCGGCCGTCCGTGGGGATCAGAGCCCGTCTGGGTGGCGTAGGTGGTGTCCCAAGCCCACGTGACACCCACAACCGGTTTCAGGGCAACGTGACCGGTACACCTGGATCAAGCTCAGACGCGAAGTCTTCTCTTCGACTACGGAACGTCGGCGCCCGATACGCACAAAAGAGAACCGCCCCCACAGGGGGCGATTCTTCTCTAATCATGGTAGCGGGGGTGGGATTCGAACCCACGACCTCCGGGTTATGAGCCCGACGAGCTACCTGACTGCTCTACCCCGCGTCGCGGTCACCAGTATAGCATATCCCTTGCTTCGTGTAAACCGCCACCGAAGCCACGCCTTCTATTCCTCCAACCTTTCGATCTGAGCCGTGATGGCCCGATCGGCTCGCTGGGCTCTGATGGCGACGGCGTCGCCTTTCTGAAGCTTACCCACAATGCGCTCGTAGCCGGCGACATCCGTGATTGGGTGACGGTTGATCTTCACTATGACGTCCCTGGGCTGCAGGCCAGCGCGCGCTCCCTGTCCCAGCGGATTGACCGACCGGACCACTACGCCGCCCGCGATGCCCATCTCGCTGGCGCGAGCAGCGGGCAGCGTCTCGACGGTCAGACCCAGCTTGCCCCCCTCGGCTCTCTTCGGCTTGCTCTCAGCCATCGCCAGTGAGAGTGCCTCGACCGTCACCCGAAGGTCCACGCGCTTGCCGTCGCGGAGCACAGCTACATCCACGGTTGTGCCTGGCTTAGTGCTCAGGACTGCATTGACGAACTGATCGACCGAGGATACGTCCTTTCCTGCATAGCGTACAATAACGTCTTCGTTCCGGAGGCCGCCGCGTGAGGCCGGCGTGTCGCTTAGCACCTCCTCCACGAACACACCATGATCGGCCTCGTAGACGGACTTCAGAGTCGGCGTCAGCGGGGACACGAGAACGCCCAGCTGACCTCTGACGACCGGCTCACCGCCCTTTAGAGCTTCAATGACCGACTTCGTGCTCTCATTAATCGGGATTGCGAATCCGACTCCGATGTTGCCGCCGATCGGACTCGTGAAGATGGCCTGGTTTACGCCGATCACCTCGGCCCGGATGTTGACCAGGGGGCCGCCACTGCTGCCGGGGTTTATGGGGGCGTCGGTCTGGATAAGGTTCCGGAACGGCCGGCCCGGAATATCAGACGGAAGCTGGCGCTCCTTTGCACTTATCACACCGACGGTGACGGTGGGCTCAAAGCGCAGAGCCTTGTCGAAGCGGCCGCCGACAATGCCGCTCATCGCGCGAGCACCGCCGAAGGGATACCCGATGGCCATCACCCAGGACCCCACCTTGCACGTGCCGGCGGTGCCCAGCTTGGCGGCCTTGAGCTCCCGGTCCGCCTCGATCTGGATAACGGCCAGGTCGGTCAAAGCGTCGGTGCCAACCACCTCGGCGGGATACGCGTCACCGTCTGGGAAGTGGACCGTCACCTTGCTCGCGGCGCCGACAACGTGATTATTGGTGAGTATGTAGCCCGCGCGGTCGATCACCACACCGGAGCCTTGGCCGGTCGTTGGGACCCGAGGGGGCGACGGTGCCCTGCGGGGAGCGGGGAAGGGGAACTCCCTCTCGAAGAAGTCGCGGAGTGGGTCAGGAATGTCGTATTCCCGAATCGAGGCATCTTCCTGATCCGCCTTCTGCTCCACCTCTATGAAGACGACGGCGGGTTTCACTTCATCCGCCATCCAGTTGAAGCCAGCCTGAATCGCCTCCAGCACCCGCAGATCGGCCGGTGGCGCCGCCTCTGCCGCGTTCCGGTAAGGCCGGTCAATCCAGGTTGCGGCCGCGACGCCGATGAGCAGTATTGCGAGCAACCCAACAAGCCACGCGAACTTCGCGTAGCGTCTCGCAGAGCTGGGCTCGTTCACATCCATAGCGTCCCTCCTACCAATAATCCCGCCGACCCTCTCTTGGCCTTCGGGCCTGAATCGGTTCCCCCTGGTCTTTTGATTAGACACATCGGACAAGGCGTTGGTTGCAGTTGGTCGCGGCGTTACTCACCTGGTTCGTCGGTCTCTGTCTTCCGGGACAGCATACGAATGAGGTGATCGACCTCTTCTTTCGCCCGCTCGCCGCCGCGCGCCATCGCCTGCTTCGCGGCTTCCAACTGGCTGATCAGGCGCTGGCGATAGCTCTCCGCAATCTCCTTGGACTCCTTCAACAGCTCCGCCAGCCGCTCAAGGTCTGCCTCCGCCCGCTCCAGCTCGCCCCGCCCGATCGCTTCCGCCGCATCGCGGGCGTAGTCCAACATCGACACTCGGTCATGCTCCCCCTCCGACCGTCGAACCTCCTTGGCGAGGTCTGCCAGGTTCACCCGAATAAGGTGTATCTGCCATATAGCATACCCGTTGGCCGACACAAGTGCTGCCAGAATCAGCCACAGCAGGCAACTCCTCATAGGCCGCCTCTCAGAAAACAAGGGCTCGTCCGACCCGGTTCAGTCGCCCCGGCCGACGAGTCCGATGGCCAGTGATTCGAGCGCAAGATCGATATTGGCGTTGCGTTCAATGGCGTGCTTGGCCTCCAGTATAGTCTCGACTGCGCACTCGGCCTGTAACGCGAGCTGCGGCCGGCAGCGCTCTCTGAGAGCCGCCTCGTAGTCGGGGTTCAGCAGCGGGCCGTTTTGGCCGATCGAGAGAAGATCTCGGTACCATGATACCATGATGTCGAGACACCAGGGAAGCTCCTCCCGCAAGGCTCGATCTCTTGCATAAGGAGCGCTCTGCGCACCAGTCTCCTCTTCCCCGGTCTCGCCGCCTTCCTCATCGGCTGCCCGACGTTGCACCAGCTGCGCCGCTTGCTGTTTCACCTCCTCGGCTATCCGCGGGCTCGCCGAAAGACTTTCGACACTCATGGCGTCACATAGTTCGAGCAGGGCCTTGCGGACCTTCAACATATCAGGTCGGCGTGCCGCGCGGATGGCCCACGCGATCCGCCCACCCGATAATCTAGCCAGAGATGCCGCTGTCTGCGGCTCGACCTGCAGCCCGAGCAGGTGCCGCTCAATCTCGGCGCTGCCCGCGAGCTGGAACGCGACTTCCTGGCACCGAGACAGGACGGTCGGCAAGAGGGCGGAGGGCTCAGATGTCACGAGGATGATCACGACACGCGGCGGGGGCTCCTCGAGCATCTTCAGCAGTGCGTTCCCGGCCTCTGCGGTCATGCGATCCGCGGGGTCCACCAGGTACACTTTGTGCTTGCCAACAGCAGGCTTCAGGTAGGCATCCTGAATGAGGGGCAGAGGTGTCTGGCGCGGCTTCCGGGGATTCTGTCGGATCTGATCGATGCTGATTTCGCTCCGCCGCCTGCCGCTGGCATCTCTGTCAATACGGATCACTCGGACATCTGGATGATTGCCCTCCCGAATCCACCTGCACGACTGGCACGCGTCACAGGGGATGGTGCCGCCGGGGCTTTCACAATTGAGGGCCTGGGCATATAGTCTCGCGGCAGTGGACTTGCCCACTGACTCGGGCCCGGAGAACAGGTAGGCATGTGCGACACGGTCTCGCCGCTGCGCGTTCCGGAGGACGGAAACCGCTCTCTGTTGTCCTACGAGATCTTCAAGCCTCAACTGTCCTACGACCCGTCAGAGCTTCTCCGCCCGCTCGACGTTCAGGACGAAGACCGTGGCTCCCCCCACCTGCACCTTGACGGGGTTGGGAATGCAGGTTCCTATCGGCTCGATCGTGGGAGGGAAGACGTTGACCAACTGCTCTCGCGTCTTCGAGCGGGCCCCGATCACCTGGATCACATCGTCGACCTGGTCTTCCTCGACGCCGACGAGGAACGTCACGTTCCCCTCCCGCAGAAGGCCGCCCGTGGTTGCGATGTTCGTGAACTTGTACCCCCGCTCGAGCAGCGCGTCCGTTACCTTCCGCTGGTCCTTGTCCTGGACGACTGCTATGATGAGCTTCATGATCCTCCCCTTTTCCTCGCTGCAGACGGCAGCCGTCTTTCCAGCAAGTCCCACACCACGGCAGCAATCTCTCTCTGGATCGCCTCGACCGATTGCGTTCCGTCGATAGCCTTTATCCGCTCCGGGTCCGCCTTCGCAAGCTCTCGAAAGCCTGCTGCGACCTTCGCCAGGAACTGGGCCCCTTCTGATTCTAACCTATCGAGCCTCGATGCGTCCAGTCGCGCGTCAGCCGCTGGGATGTCCAGGACGAGAGTGAGGTCCGGCGAGAGCCCCCCGGTGGCAACCGCGTTGAGGCGCCTGAGGAGCGCCACATCCAACCCTCGCGCGTAGCCCTGGTAAGCCAGGGTGGAGTCCGCGTGGCGCTCGCACACGACGACCTGCCCTGCGTCCAGGGCCGGTCTGACGACACCGGCAACATGGGCGGCCCGGTCCGCCAAGTACAGGAAGAGCTCCGCTTCCGGCGTGATGGATCGAGCGGGGGCCAGCAGAAGCTCCCGGAGCTGCTTCCCGAGCTCGGTGCCACCCGGCTCCCGCGTCGCTCGAACCGCGTGTTGCCTCTCCTCGAGCCACTCCACAAGGAGGCGAGCCTGCGTCGTCTTTCCCGACCCGTCGATGCCCTCGATAGTTATGAAGAGACCCCGCAAGGTTACCATCCCATCGAAATCTGCGTTTCGGAGCTGTCGGCCACCGCCTTGCCGTAGCGTCCGCCGCCACCCGCAAGAAGTGGCAGCGCCCCCTCGCGAGCTTGGACGATCAGGTCGGCCAGTTTGTTCCCGACGACCAGTGCGAGCTCGCCGCGATCGGTCTCATGCAGCACCCGCATCTCCGTCCCAAAGCGGTTGAGCAGCTTCCCCAGCGACACCGCGCCGATGCCCGGCAAGAACTGCAAGGGGACCTGATAGTTGTAGGGCGGCCTGTGTTCCGGTGGACGCGGCTCGGGGTAGTCCGCTATTTCAGCAATGCGATCGAGCACTCCCTTGACTATCCGGTTATCGCCGCAGACCGGGCACTCCAGCGTGGGCGGGTCACTGTGGACTATCTGTTCGCATTCGAGGCAGAAGGTCCGATGGTACTTGCCGAGCCGCGGGTCAAGCCCGTAGTTCGCCAGAACATATCGGCCTTGCTCTCGGCGGAGTGCCCACACGACTTCCTCGAAATTGGCCTCGCCGAGCCAAAGGATGTTGTACTCGCGGGCGATCTTGGGCAGGGAGTGGGCGTCGGAGTTGGCGAGGAACGTCAGACCGCTCAACTCTGCGATACGGTCGGCCAGGTAACTGTCGGCGCTGAGGCCCAGCTCCAGCGCACTGAGTGCGCCCAGGCCCTCGGTGCCGAACATCTCCGAGAGACGCCGCACGCAGCTTCCGTAGGGGCTCTTGTGCGGTGTGAACGCGTGGGCAGGGATGAACACGCCACCGGCCGCCGCCGTCATGCGAAGCAGCTCGCGTGCCGGCACGCGACACCTTTGAGAGCTGAGATCGAGGTTGGTGACGAGCCGCCGCAGGAATCCCACGAAGACCTCGAGCTCATCCCGCTGGGCGAAGTAGGAGATGTGGTGAGAGGCGGCGCCATCGTCTTCGACGGTCTCAAGCTCACAACCCAGGATTACCGTCGTCAGGTTCCGATAGCGGAGACCACCGCCCGGCAGCTCCTCCATCTCGCCCGCTTCCACAAGAGCATCGATGTCTTGAATGACCGCGGGGGAGCCGCAGTCCACGACGCCGGCGATCTCGATGCCCTTGCGAGTAGCGCACTCCTTCGCGATGTTCTCAAACGTGAGATCGCGAGCGGCCGTGATCTTCACCGGGCGGCCGGCAGCCGTCCTGCCTATGTGAATGTGAAGATCAGCGTAGAACTTGCGCATTGCCCCTGCCTGGGGTCCGATCAGACTATCTCGTGCCCTTGTCCGCCAGCTGGGCGCAGCCAACGGCCGAGCGGACGCGCTCAGCTACCTGCGCGAGCAGTTGTTCGCGGCTCCGGCGCTCGTGGCGGCCGCCCGGGATTATGAGGTCGGCATGACGCCGCGTCGGCTCGCAGAACTCGGTGTGTCGGAACCGAACCGAATCCAGATAGAAGTCGCAGATCTCATCGAGATCGTAGCCCCACGCCAGATTGCGCCTGATGCGGCGGACTATCCGCTCGTCGGCAGCCGCCTCGACGAACAGCTTGAGGTCCATGATTTCCCGCAGCTCGGGATCGTGCAGGACGAGGATTCCCTCCACAATGACGATCTCAGCCCCGCCCTCGCAAGCGGCCTGCAGGTCTTCCCGGAGTTTCGGGAAGTCAAATGAGTCCGGATGATTGTGGTCGGGCCAGGTCTGTCCTCCCGTCGGCGCCGCGTGTCGCGGAAGCTGCTGTGCCTGGCAGAAGTACCGGTCCTGGTTGATGATCTCCACTCGTAGCGGCGCCAGGCGCTTGCGCAGCTCCTCTGCAACAGCGGACTTGCCGGCGGCGCTCCCGCCGCCGATACCGATCACGAAGGACGGCATGCCAGAGCTCTCACCGTCCCGTGTGGCCAAATCCGCCGCTCCCACGGCTCGTGCCGTCAAGGCTTTCGGTGAGCTCCACTTCCGCGCGCGCGACGGGTGCAATCACCAACTGGGCGATGCGCTCTCCCCGCCTGACCCAGAACGGCTCCCGCCCGTGGTTGATGAGGGCAACGCACACCTCCCCACGATAATCGGCGTCCACCGTGCCGGGCGTGTTCACTACAGTCACCCCGAACTTCGTCGCCAGGCCGCTGCGGGGCCGAACCTGGCCTTCGTATCCGGGAGGAATCGCGATCCTGATGCCGGTTGGTATGAGGGCGAATTGTCCCGGTGCCAGTTCGAGAGGTGCCGCTACGGCCGCATGCAGGTCCATCCCCGCGGCCTGCTCCGTCATGTACGCCGGGGGCGGCAGATCGCGTGCTTCTGGAAGCTGCTCGACACGAAGGACGATGTCAGCCAATTCTGTCCAGGCCCACCCGAGGCCGGAGGCCTCTTCTCTCTGCCTTGCCTCGATACCTCCCATAGGGAGAGATCATCACGAGCCGCCGAGGGTGGTGGCGACGGCCGGCGGCTTCCCGCCCGCGCCAGACATCAGCGGAAAGCGGAGATCGCGGCGCAGAGTCGCTGCTAATCCTTAATCGACCCGCCGCGCGCCCGCGTACTTGCGGTGGTAATAGCCCTCTTCCAGGGTATCGATGCGGACCCGTCCCCTCCCGCTGGAGGCGTGAATGAACTTGCCCTCCCCGACGTAGATGCCGACATGGGAGATCCCGCGGCCGTTCGTATCGAAGAATACGAGGTCTCCAGGTCGGAGATCGCGGCGCGAAACCGCGCGGCCGAGCCGGTAAAGAGCCCTGGAGTTGTGCGGCGCGTCGATTCCGTGAATGGCGAGGACCCGAGCCACGAGCCCAGAGCAATCCATCCCTCGGGTCGTCATCCCGCCGTATCGATAGCGCACGCCCCGATACTGCATGGCCGCCTCAACGAAGCTCTGGCCGCCGGTGCGGTGCCCCCCAGGGTCGGCCGGCACCAGCAGGGTCGCCCCCACGGGGAGAATGGCCTCCATCCGCAGCCCGTTGAGATCGGCGAGGGCCTGCGCCGTGGTCCCGTGCCGGCGAGCGATCTTCCACAGGCTGTCGCCAGCTTGAACCACGTAGCGCCGGAATAGGCTCTTTACGGGCTCAGCAACCGGTATCGTCAGCTCGAGGCCGATGGGCAGAACGGAGTCGATACGCAGCCCGTTGACCTGGGCCAGAGCGCGCACCGAGACATCGTACCTCTGCGACAGCCCCCACAGGGTGTCCCCGGCCCGCACCACGTGGGTCTGCTGCTCATTCTGCTCTCGCGGGCCCTCGGGAGAACCGGCTGATGGGGATTGATCGCGGTCGGTTGGGGACCCGAAATACGGCTCGCCGACGGCCGCCGGCGTATCAGCATGGGCTGTGCGAGGAGCGGCCAAGACGACTGCAAGAAGAACTGCCCCTCCCGCTGCGAACGTGACTCTCGACAACATCTGACCCCCTGGCTTGCCAGAGACATGCCCGGTCGCCGGGCTTGCTTCAGGTGGGCAGACGAACACCCCGCCGCGGAAGGCACACTGCGATCTATCTGCCGGCCGCTGAAGCCCCCGCCTCCCGCCCTCGCGAGTCAAGTCAGACCCTACCAGAAACCGCCGATCATTGCAACTCTCGCGGATACGCCGACGGCAAGGTCCGCGGCCGATTCCGCAATGGCGAGCCCTGCTTGCGGATATACCCCCAGCAGGATTACGGCCGCCAGCAGCACGAGTAGGCAGAAGGCGCGTGCTCGGCTTGCGGCCGAAGGCCGAAGGTGGCTGGCGGCCAGGAAGGCGGGGATGAGCACCGCGACGCTTCCGGCCATGGCTATGGCAGCGGCCCATTCCCAGCCGGCCGTCAACAGAGCGTGATAGACCAGCAGCTTTCCGTGGAACCCAACGGCGGGCGGCAGCCCTATGAGGCTGAGCCAGGCCACGAAAAATCCCACACAGGAAAGTCGACTGGGCCGGGACTCGTCCGCGTGGCCCCCCGACAGACTGAGCCCACCCAAAGCGGCCGCCAGCAGCACGCCGAACACCTGGAGGAAGGCGGCCGCGAGGCCGGCACTGCGCGGCTCACGTACGGCCGCAGCCACCCCGAGGAAGACATAGGCCAGCCCCGCCACCACCACCCACGCGAAGCTGGTGGAAAGCCTGGCTTGGGTACCTGCCACGTCCTCAGGCACCGGCCGCCGCCGCGGCCATGCCGCCGCCGCGCAGGCCGCGACCAACGACGCGATGCCGATAGCCAGGAGGGCGATAGCTACGACGTCCTTGATCGTCAGAGAGCTGGTCATGGCGCTATCGGGGAGCTTGTCATGGAAATGGAGATGACGTTGCGAACCACCGCCTGCGCCCACCCCGCGACTTGGGGCCCGGCCAGCCCCGCGGCCAGCAGCATGGCGATCCCCAGAGCTGCACTCAAAGAGAGGCACAGAGAACCCCACCGCGGCTCCGCGGCTGGCTCTCGCCGCGGCAGCATCCGCCGACCGGCGTCGAGCACAGCCAGCGCTATGAGCAGGTCGGCGCCCAGGATGACTATTGAGAACCACAGGTGGCCGTCGCGAATCAGGCCCGAGACGAGAAGCCGCTCCACCCAAAACCCCGGCAGCGGGGGAACTCCGGCCAGCGACAGGCCGCCGGCCAGAAGCGCGAGCAGCGCCAGCGGACCAGTCACAGCGGTGCCCGCGAGGTCGGCCAGCGCGTCGGTCCCGAACCGCACCCTGATGACGCCGGCCCCAACCCAGACGACGGCCAGCGCGAGCGGGGCCACCGCTAGCTGCAGTATCGCAGCCGAGGTTATGTCCGACGGAGCCGTTGCGCTCATCGATGCCCCAACGGCTATGAGCAGGTGGCCCGACTGCGCCACCGTCAACCAAGCTGCCAGCTGGCGCAGCGTTGGTGCCATCCACGCCCGCACCGCACCCCACCACAAGCTCACAACTCCCAGGAACAGCGCAACTACTCCCAGAGCCGACACGCTGGCCGGCATGAACGAAGCGGGCAGCAGCCGCAGGAGGGCGGCCCCGCCCACGATCGGCAGGAGGACACATGGAGCCGCGGCCTGGAATGGCACAGACCCGGCCAGATTGGGAAGCCATCCGTGGCCTGGCACTGATGCGATCTTCGGCAGAATCCCGAGCAGCACGAGCAGAGCCATCACTCGCAGTGCGTTGGGCTCGGCCGATACCAGCAGCAGGGGGAGCGCGGCCAGCGAACTGTCTGCCGTTCGTCGCCAGATGAGAAGTGCCCCCATGAGGAATACGAGGCTACCCAGATAGACTGTTGCCAGCAGCTGGTTTGCGGACCGCGCGCCATCCATGAAAACCAGGCCCCACAAGCAAACCAGTGTTGCCTGGAGGAAGAAGAAGAGAAGGATCAAGTCCGCGCTCAGGCATGCTCCGAGAGCGCACCCCTGCGCAGCAAGGAGAAGGGAGGCTCGGTGGTGTGGATGCGACAGAGCCGGCACGCCGGCCAGCAGTGTATGCAGCAAGACACCGACGGCACAGACCACGGCCGACAGCGCCGCGGACAGAAGATCGGCCTGAAAGCGCATGTGATAGAAGTCGCGGGTCCACCAGAAATCGACAACTGCCGGACGGCCCGGGGAGATCCCGATCAGCAGCGCGCCGGCCAGAAGCAGGCCCATCAGAGAGGCGAGCGCGCCCAAGAGGAAGGGCCCACGCCGCAAGGACTCCGCCTCTTGCTCGGAGCGCACGCGTAGGGTGAGGCGGGGAAACAGCTCGGTGCAGATCGCCGCAAAGAACGGCAATGCCAGAAGCCAGCTAAGGACGACTGTATCCGGGCGGATCAAAGCCATGCCCGAATGTCCTCGTCGTTTGCGGATTCCCGTGGAGCTCCGGGGGCGCGGGCCGACAGGCTACAGTTCGTCACTCAAATCCAGCTCGGGTGGCTCGGACTCGGGCGGCACGACTATGAAGGCGCTCATTTGATCGGCCAGCACTGTGTCCTCATCCCCCAGCACCCGGACCCTGACTGTATGCACACCCGGTTCGAGCTCTCGCGTATCCCACCTGCAGCTGTACGGTGGGAAGTTCATGATAACCTCGGACCGCGCGTCGACATCGAACACGACGAAGCGCTCGGGGGGACCGGAATAGCTGACAACCACGTCCACGATCCCGCTGACCGTCGAGCCGGGCTCCGGGAAGACGAGGAGCGTGGTTTCGGATGGCGGCGTCTCGGGCTCAGCTTCTGCGTAGAGAGGCACATTCGCTGTAAAGGTCTCCTCTATCGTCGATCCTGCTGCCTCCCACTCCCAGTAGGGCTCTTCAGATTCCCATTCCCTCTCATATGCCTGCAGCGGCTCCTCCTGCCACTGCGCCTCGGCGTAGGCGAGCGCTTCCCCTGCCGCCCATGATTGGGGAGCTGCGTATGCGAGCAGAACGATCGACTCGTAGAGCCGGCCCTCCCAGTAGGCGTAGCTGACGCATATAGCCAGGCCTGCAAGGTACTCGGCCGCAGAAAGGCGCTGGCCATCTACCCACACCGACGTCGGAATCACCTGGAGGCGGTCGATCCAGCGCACGACCGCCGGGCAGACGGCGAGGAACTGTTCGGTAGGTATCCCTCGCCCCGCTTCGGGGTCGGCTGGCGGCTCAACCGTGTCGTCGGGGTCCAGGACTGGGTGGCTGACCTGATCCGGGCTGAGCGGGATGGACTCCGGCAGATTGCCAGTGAAGCGCCAGAGGTGGGTCGTCCTGGCCAGCAGCGTAAAGACCTCTGCCGCCGAGAGGGTCCTCAGATCGCCGTCAGCGGCTTCCACCTGCGCGAAGTCCGGGACGGTGCCGGTCTCCGCCAGATATTCTGCCACGAAGTCCGCCAGGTCAACCGTTGCTTCTCCGCCCACCTCACGGGCTGATCCCCTCGGCAAAGCGAAGGCCGGGAGGGCTTCCTGCTCTTCCGGCGCGCCCAGCTCAAGCTGCGCCAGAGAAGCAGACGGCGTGAGACAAAAGAACAGCAGAAGACCGAACACCGCGGCACGGGTCATTTCGGCTCACCCTGTGGGGCCCGGGCCCGGATCAAGTGGCTCCTCTCGATCAAGATACACGCGCTTCACGCGCCGGCCGATCACCGTCGGCACCTCGTGAACAACCGTCCCGGCCCACTCAGCCAGCCTGTTCGCTGTGATTGTGGAGTTTCCCTGTCGGCCGAGCAGAACGACTTCGTCTCCGACCTCCGCGCCCTCGGCGCCAGTCGCGTCGATCATCAAGTGATCCATGCAGACCACACCGATCACAGGACACGGCTGTCCCCGAAGCAGCACGTGGCCGCGGTTCGAGGCATGGCGTGGGTAGCCGTCGGCGTACCCGAGCGGGAGCACGCCGACGAGGCGTTCACGCTCGGTCACATAGGTAGACCCATATGAGACAGAGCATCCCGCCAGGAGCCTGTGCAGGAAGGAGAGACGGGTCTTCCAGGTCATCGCGGGCCGAAGGTCCAACGGCGCCAGGCCCGGCGCGTCGGGCTGAATTCCGTAGATGAGCAGGCCCGCTCGCACCGCGTCGAGGAGCATCTCAGGGAAGCGCAGAGCGGCCGCGCTATTGGCCAGGTGGCACATGCCAGGCCGCGCTCCTGTGGCGCTCACATCTTCGACGGCCTTCGTGAATCGCTCGTATTGGAGCTGCGCGTAGGCGGGGTCGTCGGACTCGGCCGTGGCGAGGTGAGAAAAGACGCCCTCCAGCTGAACGCCGGGCAGGCCGGTGAGAAAGCGAGTGAACTCCAGCACATCTTCGGGGCGGACGCCAAGTCTCCCCATGCCCGTGTCCACCTTGAGATGAACTCTGGCCGGCTTCTGCAGCCGCTGAGCCGCGCGGGAGAGCGCCTCCACCATGGGCGGCTCGCACGCTGTCTGGATGATCTCCAGCCTGACCATCCAGGCGGCCGCCCGCGGCTCGCCGGCTGCGAGCACGAGCAGCGGAGCACGGATAGCGGCATCCATCCGGAGCTCAGCGGCCTCATTCAGACAGGAGACTGCAATGCCGTCAGCTCCGGACTCGAGCGCGGCGGTGGCGGTGGGGACCGCTCCATGGCCGTAGGCATTGGCCTTGACCACGGCCCAAAGGTGACGCCCCGGTCCCAGGAACTGCTTGATGGCGCGGACGTTGTGTCGGACCGCTGCGAGGTCGGTCTCCACCCACGAGTGAGAGGACGGGCGGCGAAGTGAGTCGTCTTCGGTAGCTCGATCCTGGCTGTAGTCTGTCATGCGACTGGCACTGTGAAGCTGAAGGTCGATCCCTTTCCGAGTTCGCTTTCCGCAGATACGCTACCTCCGTGCGCTTCCACAATCGAGCGCACGATTGCCAAGCCAAGTCCCGTGCCGCCATCCTGGCGCGCGCGGGACGAATCGGCCCTATGGAACCTCTCCCAGATAAGCGGAAGTTGATCGGGCGGGATCCCGGGGCCGGAATCCCTGACCGCCACTCTGACGAGACCGTCTTCCCGTCGCGCCGATACCGCTATTTCGCCGTCCGGAAGGTTGAATCTCAGAGCGTTGGAGAGCAAGTTGAGGAGCACCTGCTGTATTCGGTCGGCGTCGGCGCGGACCGGTGGAAGATCGGGCGCAAGGTCCAGCTCGATGCGAACGTCTTTCTCTTCCACCTGCTTCCCAAATGACTCGACTGCTTCCTGCACCAGGTCCGGCAGCTCGACCTCTTCCAACTCGAGCTTGACTGCCCCGGACTCTATCCTTGAGAGACTCAGCAAATCGTTGACCAAACGAGTGAGGCGCTGCACTTCACGCACGATCAGAGTTGCGCTTCTCACGCGCTGTTCGGGGGTCTGCGCCGTGCCGTCTGCGATGGCGGCTGCAAAGCCCCCGATGGCGGTGAGCGGCGTCCTAATCTCATGGGAGGCGTCGCTGAGGAACTGGCGACGCATTTCTTCGAGACGGCGCTCTCCCGTGACATCTCTCACCACGGCGACCGCGCCCCAGCCTTGCTCGGTCCCCGATCGTACCGGGGCGATGTGGATCACGAACTGCCGGCGGGGTCTGTCCAGTTCGAACTCAGTGCTGCATAGCCGGTTGGCATTGAGACACTCGGCAAAAAGCTCGACGACGTTCTGCGGCAGCGGCAACCCACGCACCTCCGAGCCGACAGCGGCCTCCGGCGTCACGCCAAGAAGCTCTGCGGCCTGCGGGTTCAAGAGGGCGACGCGCCCCTCGGTATCCACGGCGACGATGCCCTCGCCGACGGAGGCGAGGATTCCACGGAGGCGAGCCTGCTCGCGCTCCAATTCCCCGAGCGTCACTTGCAGGCTCTCGGCCAGGACATTGAAGGACTGAGCCAGTTCCCGCACTTCCGTGGGCTCGTCTATGTCGAGCCGACGGCTAAAGTCGCCGTTCGCCATCTGTGCGACAAGGCCGCTGATCCCCCGCAGTGGATTGGCGATACGCCTCGACAGAGCGAAGGCAGCCAGAAGCGACACTCCGACCGCGATGAAGACGGCCAGCAGCATGAGGCGGCGCAACTGGTAGACGATCTCGTCCACCACACCGCGTAGACTTGCCCGGACGTACAGGGACCAGAGCCTGCCGTTCTCGTCCACGAAGTTCCATCGTGCGCCGAGCATGCTCTCGCCGCAGAGCACCTCGCCCCCCGGCACGACAGCAGCCGCTCCGGGCTCTAGTTCCACGGCGCCGGGACCGGGGGTCTCCTCCTCGCCCCCCGGTCCCCTGCCGTATGCTCTGGCGGCGGGGTCGCCGTGAGACACGAGACATATCTGGGCTCCGCTGCTCGCCTCCATCAGGCCAAGGAGCGCTACCAGCTCCTCCTCCTTGTCCCTGTCGCCGACGAAGGGCTTCAGGCCCTCTGCCATGCCGCTGGCGAGCAGGCGCATGTGGTCTTGGGCTCGCTCCATGTAGAAGTTCTCGAAGGCGCTGGCGAGGAGGATGCTCACCGTTGCGAAGGCGACGAGCAGGGTGAGCAGGTTAGCGAGGAAGACCTTCCAGAAGAGGCTGCGCATGGGCCTCAGGTGCCATCGGCCCCTTGGGCTGACTCCGAATCTGCAGCGGGGAAAGTCTCGAACTTGTAGCCCAGCCCCCACACGGTTGTAATCGAGAAGGAGGTCGATTCGCCGGCCTTCGTCTTCTGGCGAAGGCGCTTTATGTGGACGTCCACGGTCCTGGCGTCAGACTCGGAGTCATATCCCCAGATCCGGTCGAGTAACTCCGCTCGGCTAAACACACGGGAGGGGCGACTCGCCAAGCACCACAGCAGCCGAAACTCGGTCGGCGTCAGATGGACCTCTTCGCCGTTTACCTCGACGCGGTGCTGGACCCGGTCGATCCGCAGGCCGGGAAACGAGAGTACTTCCGACTCCTCGGCGGCCGAGATGCCCCGCCGAAGTATCGCCTTGACCCGGGCCACGAGCTCGCGAGGGCTGAACGGCTTGACCACGTAGTCGTCCGCGCCCAGCTCCAGGCCGACGATCCGGTCCACCTCTTCGACTCGAGCGGTGAGCATGATTATCGGCACCTTCGACGTGGCGCGGATCTGTCGGCACACCTCCCAGCCGTCGAGCTCCGGAAGCATGAGATCGAGGATGACCAGATCGGGGTGGTGCTGGCCATTCAGGCGGAGAGCTTCCTTGCCATCGCGCGCGTGGATGACCTCGAAGCCCTCTTTTTTCAAGTACAGCTCGACGAGTTCCCGGACGGATTCCTCATCGTCCACGACGAGGACCTTGCGCCCGCGGCCGATGACTTGGGCTGGATCTGCGGTCACTGCCAACTCCCGGCTTCGCCCCTCGCGGCGGCAAGCTCTTCCTCGATGGCCTTCCGCACACGGCTCCTCACGAGGACGCGGCCCATCATCTTGAGCTTGCCGTTCACTACTAGAGCAGGTGGATTGACCACCCCGTATTCGAGCAGCTCGTCCACCTCGTGGACCTGCTCTACCTTCGCATCCGGAATACTCATCTCCGCAACCAGATCATCAACGATCTTCCGAAGCTCGTTGCAGAAGAAGCACCCCTTGCCGATGATGCGAATCTCCAAGCTCATACTGCCTCAGTCCAGCCTGATTATATCACCCCACTAAGGGCGAGACAACGAGAGGCCTGTGAACTAACCATGAACTTCGTCTGAACGCGTCAGAAGAGAGAGGGACGGAGAGACCTACTCCTGTGAGCTACCGCTTCGCCTCTGCCTCAGTAACGGGCGGCGAGCCACTGCGACCAGGGAAACGCCGACCGGCAGCGGGAAATGCCTCAACCAGAGCCGCTCGATCCTGAGCAGCGTTGTCAGAAGCCAGTTGATGGACTTGGGGGGGATGATGAACGCGGTCTCTGGCACCCCCTTACGTCGAGGGATGAGGCGCTGGATGATGCGCAGGGCCGCGATTGGCAGCAGCAGCAGAGTTATGAGCGGCGTCAACTTCTCGATGTCGAGCCCGGCGCCAGCCAGCGTCGCCCGCAGGCGGCTCGCCCGGTAGCGCCGGATGTGAGACAGCGCCTCATCGTGCTCGCTCCACAGCTCCGGGCATGCCGGCACCGTCACGATGAGAACTCCTCCCGGCCGCAGCACACGAGCGAACTCGCGTGTGCCAGCGCCGTCATCGGACAGGTGCTCCAGGAGATCGAGGGCCAGCACGGCGTCCGCGGACTCAGATGCCAGGGGCAGCGCCTCTGCGGTCGCCAGAGCCAGCCGAGCGAGTCCCCGCTGCTGGCAGTAGTGGAGTGCCTGCGATGACCTGTCAATGCCGATGCTGGCCTCCGCCTCCTCGATGGCCTGGAGAGTCGCCCCCGTGCCGCACCCCACATCGACTACGACCTGCCTGCCAGTGCGTGGCCCGTCGCGCAGCAGCAGTTCGCGCACAAGCTCCCGCCTGGCGACGAACCACCAGTACGTATCCTCAAGTTTGAACATCTTCGCCAGTTCAGCGGGCCTCAATCTCTCTCCTCAAAGATCTCACAGGATCAGCATGGCATCCCCGAAGCTCAGGAAGCGGTATCGCCTCTCGACGGCCTGTCTGTACGCCGCTAATACCTTCTCGCGGTCTGCGAAGGCGCAGACCAAAGCCAGCAGTGTCGAGCGCGGCATGTGGAAGTTGGTGAGCAGAGCGCCGACCGCGCGGAAGCTATAGCCCGGGGTGATGAAAAGCTCCGTCTCTCCCGCGCCGGCACACAACTCGCCGTCATCGGTGACCGCCGTTTCCAGCGCTCTCGCGGTGCTCGTGCCGATCGCCACCACGCGGCGGCCTTCGGCCAAAGCCCTGGTCACCTTCCTCGCGGCTTCCTTCGGAATGGCGTAGCGCTCGGCGTGCATCTGATGGTCTTCCACCATTTCGGCGTGGATGGGTCTGAACGTGCCCAGGCCGATATGAAGGGTGATGCGCACCACGGCCTCGACGCACTCCCGTACGCCCCGCATGACTTCCTCCGAGAAATGCAGTCCCGCCGTCGGCGCGGCGCTGGCCCCCAGCGTGCGGGCGTAGACCGTCTGGTAGTCGCTCTCGTCTCTCAGTTCTCGGCGCACATATGGTGGTGTCGGCACTTCTCCCAATCGGCCAAACGCATCCTTCAGATCGGTCGGCCCCGAGAACCGCAGCAATCTTTCCCCGCTGGGAGTCCGGCCCACGATCTCGGCTCCCAGATCGCCATCCCCGAAGCTCAGCATCCGCCCGACGGGAGTGCGCCGACCTGGCTTCACGAGCGCTTCCCATAGGCCGTCACCTCGCTCGGACAGCAGCAAGACCTCTGCGCGGCCGCCGCCGGGCTCACGCCGACCTCGCAGTCGAGCGCGCATGACCTTGGTGTCGTTCAAGACCACGACATCGGTGCCAGCAAGGTGTCCCGGCAGATCTCGGAACGCGCAATGCTCAACCCATCCTGAGTCTCGGTGAAGTAGGAGCATCCGTGAGGAGTCGCGGGGCCGAGCCGGCTCCTGCGCGATCAGCTCGGAGGGAAGATCGTAGTCAAGCTCTTCAGCGCGCATGGAGCCTGAGCGCGGCCGGCCGCTAGCCTCGGGGCCTCGCCCGCGCGCCGACGGCAGCTCTGCTCGCGTTCAGAGCGGCGGGAAAGCGATCTACCGCGCGAGTGCGGCCTGCGAAAGGCGGCGAGGGCTGAATGCTGACGGTTCGCATTGACGGACGCTCCACGACGGACGTTCTGCGCGTCGAGCAGCGCGTCCTGCCGCCCGACAAGGGGTGGGAGCCGGTGGGGGTGTGCCAAGCAGAAGCCTAATCGCCCTCGGTCTCCCCGAACAGCGTCAGGGAGCGCTGGAGGTAATCGTCCTCGACCATGCTGAAGTGCTGCTCGAAGGCAAGCAACCACAGCAGCACGACGGCCTTCTCCGGCGTGTAATCCAGGACGCGGGAGAAGAAATCGGCAACGATCTCCTCGTAGCTGCGAGCGGTCTCCTCGCCCTCTATGACGTACGGAGAACCCTCTCCCGACTCCTCGTGCATTCGCACCTGAAGGCGGTCGAGGAAGTCTCGAACGGTGGCCGGCGTGGCCCGTTCGAGCCGTTCCCCGAATTCCTGCCGCACGAGTTCCCGCAGCTCCGCTATCGTCAGCATTTTCTTGGCAGGGCGCAGCCCGAGCTAGAACTCCGGCTCGATCAGGCCGTAGTCGCCGTCTTTGCGCCGGTATATGACGTTGACCTGATCTGTCTCCGCGTTGCGAAACACGAAGAAGTCGTGTCCGACCAACTCCATCTGCGCGGCGGCTTCCTCCGGGCTCATGGGCTTCACCGTGAAGCGCTTGCTGCGGACCAGCCGAGGCCGGAACTCATCCCTTTCCTCCTCTTCGGCCTCCCAGGCCTGTCTGGTCTCCGGCAGACTCCGATAGCGCTCGACCATTTTGCTGCGCGACTTCTTCACGCGCCGCTCGAGCTTGTCTACGAGGCTATCGACGGCGGACCTGAGATCGATCGCACGGTCCTCGCCCCGGACGATGACGCCGTTTGCATTAATCATGATCTCTACCACCCGCCACTGCCGCTCGCGAGAGCACGTGATATCCACCGTGTCTATCTTTCGCAGCAGTTTCCCCAGCTTCTCGATCTTCCGTTCCGCGGTTTCCTTCACGTCTCCTGGTACGGTTACTCCCTTTGCGGTGATGTTGATCTGCATGACGACTCCTCAGAAGTTGCGCCGGCGCGCGGATCATCATATGCTCCGGCGGAGCACGGCGATAGCCTGTGTGGCAATGCCTTCACCCCGACCGGTGAATCCCATGCCTTCCGTGGTCTTGCCCTTCAGGCTTACCCGGGCCGCCTCTGTCCCCATCGCGTCGGCCAGGCACCGACGCATATCGGCGATGCGGGGTGCGATACGGGGCTCTTCCGCAATCACCACCGCATCGACGTTCTCTATGTCCCATCCGGACTCCCTCACCATGTTGGACACGCGTTCCAGCAGAGAGACGCTGCTGATCCGCTCGTAGCTGGGATCCGAGTCCGGGAAATGCTGGCCGATATCCCCCGCACCGATCGCGCCGAGCAGTGCGTCGCATATGGCGTGGCAGACGACGTCTGCATCGGAGTGTCCGAGCAGGCCTTTACTGTCACGAAACCTCACCCCGGCGAGCACCAAGGGCCGGTCCTCTGTGAACCGATGTGCATCATACCCTATGCCAGTCCTGGTTGTGATCTCCTGATGGATGCCCTGCTGCCCGGACGCCATCATCTGTTCGCTTCGGCACACATCCTCTGGCCACGTGATCTTGATGTTGTCGCGATCACCGGGCACCACTTGCACTCGATGGCCCAGCCGCTCGACCAGCGAGGCATCGTCCGTGCATTCGACACCTGCCGCGGCCGCCGCCTCATGGGCTTCCACGAGAAGCTCTCTGCGGAATGCCTGCGGCGTCTGGACAAGCCACAGGCGGCAGCGATCGAGCGTCGCTGCGACTTCGAGATCGGGCCCGACTTGCTTCACCGTATCGGTCGCCGGTACGGCGGCGACCGCTGCTCCGTGCAGGGCGGCCGCCTCCAAGCAGCGCCGGATCAGATCCGGCTTGGCGAAGGGGCGCGCGGCGTCGTGGACCACCACCAGATCGCACCCGGAGCTGACTTCCGCGAGCGCGGCCCGCACCGACTGCTGCCGCCTCGCACCGCCGGCCGCGACTCGCTCGGTCTGGGGGCCGCCGGAGCGCAGCAGTTCCTTCCGGGCGCGCTCGACGTCCTCCGGCGCAACCACAAGGACGATCTCCGCTATCTCGGGGCACCCGCGCATGACCTCCAGCGCGTAGCACACCAGAGGCCTGCCCGCGAGTATCGCGAAGGCCTTGTTCTCTGCACTACGGAGTCTTTCTCCGCGCCCCGCCGCCGCTATTACCGCGGCCGCGCCTGTCTGAGTGCTCCCGGTCTGCGCCGGTCTCCTCCTGCGGGTGGCCGAATATCATCTTACCGGCCACGGTCTGCAGCACGCTGGTGACAACGATGGGAATCGTCTCCCCTATGCGGCTCTTGCCGCGCTCCACAACGACCATCGTGCCGTCATCGAGGTAGGCCACGCCCTGCTCGGGCTCCTTCCCCTCTCTCACCACGGTGACCGTCATCTCCTCGCCGGGCAGCACGACGGGCTTCACCGCGTTCGCGAGCTCGTTGACGTTGAGAACCCGGATGCCCTGTACCTGGGCAACCTTGTTGAGGTTGAAGTCGTTGGTGACTATGGCCGCGTCCATATCCTTCGCTAGCTGCACCAGCTTGGCGTCGACGGGCTCGCCGCTGCGAAATGTTCTCTCGTAGTCGTCGAACACGCGCATGTCCAGGTTGTGCTCTTGCTGCATGCCGTTCAGGATATCGAGCCCGCGTCGTCCGCGATTACGCCTGAGCGTGTCGGACGAATCCGCGATGAGGTGAAGTTCGTCCAGCACGAAACCTGGCAGGAGAATCGGCCCCTCGATGAAGCCAGCGCGGGCGATATCGGCGATGCGGCCGTCGATTATCACATTCGTGTCCAGCAGCTTCGGCTGGGGGCTCGCCCCGGGGTCCTCGCCCGCCGCCTCCCCCGGCTTCCCCGACCCGGGAAAGAAGAAGTAAAGCTCTTCCTTCATGCTCAGCGTTATTGCCACACCAAAGTAGATGCTCACTATGCCCACAAGTAAGACCAGATGCGAGCCGAACTTCTCTACCCTGATAAAGAGCATACCCAGCAGCGCGGTCATGCCAAGCCCAATGAAGACACCCAGAACGACAGCGACTTTGTCCCTCGCCGGGACGCGACGCAGGTCGGATAGCAACCCGCCCGATAATTCCAGTGCCTGCCGGAAGATCAGACTCGCAAGCGTGAAGCCCAGCACAACGCCCAGCGCAGCGAAGAGAACCGTGTAGACCTGCTCGAAGTAGGCGAACGACGTCGCGTCCTTGAACTCCTCGATGTAACGGCCCGACCACTGCACGGCCACCCAGGCCGCCGTCGTGGCTACGCCGAGGCTAAAAAGAAGTCCCAAGAGTCGTGCGATCATGCGTCTCACCCCCTTTTCGTTGCCAGTTGCAGCCAGCCACGCCACCCCACTCCCGGCACCATCTCGTCTGACGAAGTGGCCGCGTCACGCCTTGCGGGCCGGGAAGGCGCCATCGAACGCCTCTGCCAGGTTCCCCACCGGGATCGCCTCTATCTTCGCCGCGGTCTGCGCTTCAGCCTGCCGCCGGACCAGCCATCGGTGGAAGCCCTGCCGATTGAGCTCCGCCAGCCGCCGGCCCAGCCGAGGCACCGACCTGATCTCTCCCGTCAGTCCGATCTCACCAACACAGCCCGTCAGCACAGCCCGTCTCCCCCGCAATCGGCACCTCCCTGTAGCTGCTCGCCACCCCAAGCGCGGCTCCGAGATCGGCTGCTGGCTCCGTCACGCGGATTCCTCCCGGCACATTGAGGAAGACATCCGCCGATCCCAAAGGAATTCCTGCACGCTTCTCCGGCACGGCCAGCATCAAACATGCCCGGCCGTGGTCGAAGCCGGTCACGCTTCGTCTGGCACTGTCGGCGGAGACAGTCTCGGTCACGAGTGCCTGGACCTCCAGCAGAAGGGGCCTGCTTCCCTCCAGCGTCGGCACGACGCTGGACCCCGGCGTGCCGCCACGCCGCTCGGCCAGCAGCGCGGCGCTCGCGTCCGAGACTCCCTCAAGTCCGCCTTCTGTCATGCAAAACAGGCCCAGCTCGTCCGTTGGGCCATATCGGTTCTTCCTCGATCGCAGCACCCGGTACTCGCTGTGCCGATCCCCGTCCAGGGAGAGGACAGCGTCCACCATGTGTTCCAGAAGTCTCGGGCCCGCCAGAACACCTCCTTTGGTCACATGCCCGATGAGCATCGTCGCGAACCCAGGTCCTTCGGGACACGGAGGAGCCGGGTGGAGTAGTCCCGGACTTGGCTGACACTGCCGGGAGGCGACGCGATCTCAGGCGAGTACAAGGCTTGAATCGAATCTACGATGAGGAGCCCGGGACGCGCCTGCTCAACGTGCCGACAGATGGCTCCGACGTCGCTCTCGGCCAGAAGGAGAAGCCCCTCAGCTGCGGCGCCCACCCGCCGACTGCGGAGCGCCACCTGAGAGACAGATTCCTCTCCGGAAACGTAGAGGCAGCTACCCCCGTCCGCGGCAAAGCCGCTCGCGGCCTGGAGCAACAGAGTCGACTTGCCGATCCCGGGGTCGCCCGAGAGCAGGACGAGGACCCCGGGCACCAGCCCGCCGCCCAGGACGCGGTCGAACTCGGGCAGGCCGGTCTCATATCGCTCCGTCGGCTCGGGGGGTACCTCCGCCGCCGGGAGGCGAGCGAGCTGGGACAGTCGCCCTGCAGAATGTGACGCCATGTCTGCTGGGCGAAACTCGACCAGTGTGTTCCACTCCGCGCAGGCGGGACACTGTCCCTGCCACTGGAGCGATTCCGCGCCGCACTGCTCGCAGACGAACCTGGCCCGCTCCCGTCCCATTTCCTGCTCTGAGATTCAAAGGCCCCCGCTTTGGGGCGGGGGCCCGATCGCCGTCTGCGCTGCCGAGGCCCGACAGGAGCCGCCGCATCAATGGGTCAGCGAGGCCAGCTCCTCTGCCCGACGGAAGGTGATTGCGCCGTCTTCTAGCACGGCCTCTATCATATCCCCCTCGTGGAAATCGCCGTGAAGAAGTGCTTCTGAGAGCGGATCTTCTATCAGCCGCTGAATGGCTCTGCGCAAGGGCCTAGCCCCGAGCGTCCGCTCAAAGCCTTCTGTGGCGAGCCGGTCCTTGACCTCACCGGACACAGCTAGCTTCATCCCCTGGCTCTCTATCCTCTGCGATACCTGCCTCAGCAGCAAGTCTACGATCTGCTTCACTTGGTCTTGCGTCAGCGCGCGAAAGACGATGACCTCGTCCACCCGGTTGAGGAACTCCGGCCGGAATGTTTGCTTGAGCTTGTCGAGGACAACGCCCTTCATCCGCTGGTACGACTGCATCTCTTCCTCGTCTGCGCCGACGCGCAGGCCCATGCCGACGCCGAGGTCAACCGAGCTCGTTCCCACATTGCTCGTCATGATGAGCACCGAGTTGCGGAAGTCCACCACCCGTCCCTGCGCGTCAGTCAGCCGTCCGTCCTCCATCACCTGGAGAAGTATGTTGAAGACCTCGTGATGGGCCTTCTCGATCTCATCGAGTAAGATAACTGAATAGGGCTTCCGCCTGACCGCCTCAGTGAGCTGGCCGCCTTCTTCATACCCGACGTATCCCGGCGGTGCGCCGATTAGGCGCGATACTGTGTGCCGCTCGCGGTACTCGGACATATCAATGCGGATCATCGCGTCTTCGTGGTCGAAGAGGAACTCCGCAAGCGCCCGCGCCAGCTCCGTCTTGCCCACGCCGGTCGGGCCCAGCAACAGGAACGACCCAACGGGCCGCCGGGGGTCTTTCAGTCCCGCGCGGCCGCGCCGAACGGCCCGAGAAACCGCCCGCACGCCCTCCTCTTGTCCAACGATGCGCTCATGGACCCGCTCTTCCATGCGCAGGAGCTTCTCCGTCTCACCTTCGGCCAGGCGGGAGACGGGCACGCCGGTCCAGACCGACACCACATGAGCGATGTCTTCCTCGTTGACCACGTCCCGCTGTTCGGACCGCTTCTTCCGCCACTCCTCTTCGAGCGCGCTCAGCTCCTCGCGTATCCGATGCCTCTCGTCGCGAAGCTGAACGCCGCGCTGGTAGTCGGTCTCCTCCCGCTCCAGGGGGCTTATGCTGACGACCTTCTGAAGCTCCCGGGAAACGTCTTCAAGCGACTGCCGCAAGCGCTTCACGTCCTCTGGAGGCTCGCTTATGCGAAGCCGAACGCGCGAAGCCGCCTCATCCATGACGTCGATGGCCTTGTCCGGCAAGTAGCGATCGGAAATGTAGCGCGCCGCCAGCCTGGCCGAGGCGAGCAGGGCCACGTCGTCGATGCGGACCCGATGGTGAGACTCGTAGCGAGACCGCAGGCCCTTCAGGATCTCTATCGTCTCTTCCATCGTCGGCTCTTGCACCATCACCGGCTGGAAGCGGCGCTCGAGGGCGGGGTCCTTCTCCACGTGCTTCCGATACTCGGTCAGGGTGGTCGCGCCGATACACTGGAGCTCGCCGCGGGATAGGGCCGGCTTCAGTATATTCGAGGCATCAATCGCTCCCTCCGCGGCGCCGGCGCCAATCAGCGTATGCAGCTCGTCCACAAAGAGAATGATCTCCCCGCTAGCCTTGCGGATCTCGTCTGTGACGCGCTTCATGCGCTCTTCGAACTCACCCCGATACTTCGTACCAGCGACCAGGCCGGCCAGATCGAGAGCAATAACCCGCTTCCCGTGAAGCGCCTCCGGCACGTCCTTCTTCACGGTCCGCTGAGCCAGCCCCTCGGCAATCGCCGTCTTGCCTACCCCCGGCTCGCCGATCAAGCACGGGTTGTTCTTCGTACGCCTGCTCAGGATCTGAACGACTCGCTGTATCTCCTTGTAGCGGCCGATCACTGGATCGAGCTTGTCTTCCACCGCGTACTTGGTCAGATCGCGGCCGAACGCGTCGAGCACAGGAGTGCTCGATCTGCTGCGTCCGCTCGGCGCGACGGTAGCGGCACCGCCGAGCAGCTTGATGACCTCCCGCCGCACTTGCTCAAGATCGACGCCGAGGGCGCGCAGGACGCGAACGGCCGTGCTGTCGGTCTCCCTCACCAGTCCGAGCAGCAAGTGCTCGGTATCCACGAAGTTGGGAAGCCCGAGCTTCGGGTTCAATTCCCGGGCCTCGTCGAGCGCCAGCTCGAGGACGCGCCGCGCTCCCGGGCTCCAACTACGCGACCCCTGCCCAGGGGCACGGGTGTCCATCATCTCCATTTGTCGCCGAATCTCGTTCTGAGCACGACCCAGGCTGACCCCGAGTCGCTCCAACACCCGCGCCGCGACACCGTCCTGTTCTCGGATCAGACCCAGCAGCACATGCTCTGTGCCGACGGTATTACCGCGAAACCGGCGCGCCTCTTCCTTCGCGTACTGAACGACGCGGATGGCAGGCGGTGTAAACCGCTGAAGTAGCTCGCCGTCCGCCATCTCTTCCTCCTCTCGGCACCCAACTGCTTACAGGCCCCGATACAGCGAACAGCCTTCCCCGAAGATCCGGCGCCGGGGCTCAATCAGCCCACCGGCACGCCTTCGGTGACTGTCACCTCCTTGAAGCGGTCCATCAAACGCTTCGTGATCGGTCCGGGCTTGCCGTCTCCGATGACCCGCCCGTCGCAGCGCGCAACAGGCACGATCTCCGCTGCGGTTCCGGTCAGGAAACATTCGTCAGCAGTATAGACCTCGTAGACGGTCATCTGCTCTTCCCGCGCAGGCAACTCCATATCCTGCGCGAGTTCGAGCACCACCTGGCGCGTTATCCCCTCCAGTATTCCCGTATGCGCGGGCGGAGTCTTCAACAGCCCCTCCCGCACGATGAATATATTGTCCCCCGTTGCCTCCGCCACGTACCCAAGGTGGTTAAGCATGAGACCCTCGTGCGCGCCGGCCCGCACCACCTCTATCCTCGCCAGGATGTTGTTCAGGTAGTTCAGAGACTTGATCTCTGGATTCAGGGCCGTTGCCAGGTTTCTGCGGGTCGTGCAGGTCACCAATTCCAGCCCCTGCCCGTATACTTCCTTAGGATACAGCGAAATACTTGAGGCGATCACCACGATTGTGGGACCGCTGTGACAATCCATCGGGTTCAGGCCGAGATCGCCCTCGCCCCGGCTCACTACGACCCTGACATAGCAGTTCCGTAGCTCGTTCCGCCGAACCGTTTCGATTATGACGTCCTTGAGCTCCTCGGGCGTGAGCGGAATGTCGAGAGCAATGGCCTTCGCGCCTCGATACAGCCTTTCGAGGTGCTGATCGAGCCGGAATATGCGGCCGTTGTAGCCTCGTATGCCTTCGAAAACCCCATCCCCATAGAGGTAGCCGCGGTCGAAAACGGAGATCGTCGCCTCAGACTGGGGGACGAAGTTCCCGTTGATGTAGACCGATTCTCCCACTAGCGGGTCCCCATCTGAATTTCCATTCGTATGTTACCACAAAAGATCAGCACTGACAACTGGAACCGATTCCGCGGCTCTCCACCCCGTCTGAGGTGCTCCGCAGGAATCATACGCAATCCGCGCTTCGAGGCCCAGGGCTGTGCTCCTGCCCCCTTGCTTGTGGACAGGCGCTGGGGTACGCATGGCCGGCCTTGCGTTGGCACCTGTCTCGCTTGCTCCGAGCGCAGCCGAAGGCAAGCTGAACGAAAGAAGGCGAAGCTAAGCGGCCTCCGCGCAGCTTCGACCGGGGCGGCCTCTTGTCTGCTAGCCATACAATAAGCCTATTGCTTTTCTCGCAGCTCTGTGGTAGCGTCCTCCCGGCAACACGCCGAGTCATCGTGCTATGTGCCGAGGGGGGCTCTGGGGTGCCCACAGACCAGAGCGGAGGCGACACACTATGGCTCGCGGATGCTCTCCTGCCCCTGTGCTCCGCACAAAGTCCATCCGGGCCCTCCCGGGCGACTCCCTTCATCTGTGAGCGGCGTAATGAATGTAGGGGCGCGGAGGAAGTGGGACCAGGACGCGTGCGGTGGCTCGGCGAGTGACTCAGACGGGTCTCAGGGTCGCTCGACAACGCCCTCTAGCCGCGGGGTGACTTACACCAGGAGAGCGCGGGGCAATGACGGCCCTTGGCAGGCGCTTTCGTAGATGGGCAGTACTGCCAGCCACGAGGACCCGGAGGAAGCTCCATGACAGACGCCAAAGCCTACAACCCGGAGAAGCGGAGTGGCTGGGCGCGCGGCCTGATCCACTTCCACACCAAGTTCTCCGATGGGTGGGCCAGCATACTGCGCGCGGGAGAGATCGCCCTTCGTCGGGACTTCGACTTCCTGATGGTCAGCGATCATATCCGTAACCTGAAGCTGTTCACCCGAAGGACCCTCCCCGAATACATCGCCGCGTGTGACGAGGCCACCAGGAAGCTGGGTATTCCGGTCATCCCCGGCGGGGAGCTGGAGGTCGATTGGAACAGCGCCGCGACCTCCGACTTCTCCCAAGGACACACACTGGCGCTCTCGATTCGCCCCCTCGTGGCGGCTGACGAGTTCGACTGGACGACCCCCGGCACCGATCCCTTCGCCCACTGGGTTGATTCATCCGGCGGCCGGGGAACGATCCTGGCCGTGCAGGAGAAACTCCGCCAGCACAACCTTCCTCCCCTCGCCAGCCATCAGTTTCAGCATAGCCCCATCAGCACCAAGAGGGGAGAGCACTCGGACTACCGGTACGACCAGGAGCGGCTGGCGAGCAGCCGCTACTTCGACTTCTTCTATTCGGGCGCCGTTGAGCTGATACACGAGACGGAGGACATCACGCTCTTCGACGAATACGCAGCCTCCAACGCCGACACACTGAAGGGCGTCTACGCGAGCTGCGACTTTCATGTCGGCCCCGAGACGACCTGGCCGCCGATCGCGAATGTGATCGACCGCTTCCGTCTGACGCGTACTCCCTACCGATGGCTGTTTCGGATGGGCGCCAAGTCGTTTCTCAGGCTCAGGGGTGCGGCCGAAGTGGCGGTCTTCCCCTGCTTCGCGGCGGAACAACTCTCACACGCCACCTATGTCTACCTGGGGGAGAAGCCCTGCACAGAGGACAACGTACTGGACGCGCTCCGCGACGGCCGGACGTGCGTCACTCGCGGCGCCGTCGAGTTCGCCGACCTCGAACCTTCGCCAAGCTTCGCGCAGGTGTACCAGCCACCAGTTCGGCTTTCCCTCGATCTGCCTCAGTCCTACTCCGTCCCGAGGCCGAGAAGCGTCATCGTCTTCCGAGATGGGAACGTCGTCCACTGGGAGCCCTATGCGATCGCTGGCTCCCCCATCCGCTTCACCTGGACAGATGCGCAACCGCCTCCGGGGCCGCACACCTACCAAGTCTACGTGCCATCCAAGTTTCTGAGCTCTCCAGTAAGGTTCTCCGTCTGATCAGATCGGGGGCGGAGGGTCGTGTCGCAGACCAGTGCGACGCTCAAGGCTTGCGTTCCCCTCCGAGGGCATGGGGACATCACCCGACGCGATGCTGAGATAACCCCCTCCACCGGTGGTCGCCCGCGCCCTCCGGGCCTGCGGTTGCTGCCGCGGTCGGCGCGCTGGGCCGGCTCGGCCGCTGGAAGCGCCCGGGCGCTCCTCTGCGCCGCGGCGTCGAGCGTCTTCGCTGTCGGCGGCACTCGCGACCCCGGCAGCCTTGCATTCCGCTCGGGTCCACCAGCACCACCGGCGAGTTGGCGGTCAAAGGTCATGATGAGGGCGCGTCAGCCCCGCCTGCTTTCCCGCCCTCACACGCGTGGTCATGGTGAAGGACGAGCCGAAAGGCAGCATCCTGCAGTTCGTAGATCTCCACTCCTGAGTAGTCGTTACTTAGCAGTCTCACAACGACTTCCGCGGCCCCGTCGCCATTCAGGTCTGCGACTGCCACAACATCTGTTTTGAGGAAGAACCCGAATCGCTGCACTCGCTTCCATGACTGCATCGTCAACGGCACGCAGCGGAAGCCCGAGCCGTCGCCGCCCAGCGCAACGACGACAATATCGAACGGGCTTCCTTCCGGATATTCCCCGCTCACCGGCATCCCGTTATAAACCTGGAGCACGCGGTCATCGATGCCGTCATTGTTCAGGTCCACACGGACAGCGTACTCAATGAATGCACCGGGTCTCGTCATCAAGCCTTGCCTGAGCAGGTCTTCCTTGATCGCCGGAATGGCACTGTCCTCCGCGGGTGACACGAAGTCTGAGGACCGGTGATCAGCAGGCACGGGGCCGGCGACACCAATCCATACTCCTGGAGACAGTGGGTGTGCGGCATCGGCGGACAGGCGGGCTGCGAGCCTTGTGCCGTGCTCATCATCGACAACGCGTAGAGAGGTGCTCCTGACTCGCGGCACAATCATCCCTTTGCCATACAGAGTCCACACCGGCGTCACGGTGCGCAGAAGACCGAAACCGTCGTCGCGTATCCTTCGCCAGCCGGCCTCCCGACTCCAAGTGCCAATGACAGATATCTCCTCTTCCTTAAGGGATGGTCCAACCAGTCCGTGGGCAGACCAAGCAATGACAACTTCTGGACATGGATGCCCGTTGCCGTTGGCCTGTGCCCTCGGGGCCTCCGCTCCAAGCAGCAGGAAAGCGAGCAATACGAGGGCCTTGAGCAAGACCCGTCTCCCTCCGGGCACGTCAATCACATACGGCTCCTGTGAAACCCGATGGTGTTTCACCGCCCTCTCCTGCACCGAAGTGCATATAGTCGGCGCGGCTGAAGTAGCCTCCCCAGTCCCATCCAATTGATTCGAGTGCACGTACGAGCCCGTCCGTGTCACGGAGAGCATATGGGCACCACTGCGGATGCTGCCAATTCGGGTTAGGCCTCACCCGCCCGTTCGCAGGAGCATTGACATCTATGGCAAGACCATGCGCGTGCCAAGAGAGCCGATGGCATTCCGTCTCGCTGAGTCTTGGTGGGGCCTCGCCGCCGTCAGCAAATTTCCAGGACCAGTGCCATATCGGCCATGCTGGGTTTATGGGCCGGTACGTCCTGGTCCTACCGAAGAGGTAGTTCACCATAGCGGCATCGAAGGCGCTCGCTACCCTGTCCGCGTGCTCTTTGTGCAATCGGACCATTTGGTGATGGAATCCGCCATCCAAAGCCAGAAAGCGTAGTTCCACTCTTTCGGTATCCTTTAAGGCACAAGCCCTAACACAACTGACGCGAGTGTCTGCTCGCGTAATGTACGGCTGACACTCATCCCCGTCCCCGTCGTCGCCGCGGCCGTCACCATCCCCGCGTCGGCCGTCACCATCCCCGCGCCGGCCGTCACCATCCCCGCGGCCTCCTCGGCCACCATCCTCCTGCGTCCGCAGCACACACCGGCCCCTGACGTCTCTCTCCATCTCGTGCTGCCACAGCAACTCGTCCGTGTCGTCTCGCCACTCCAGCCGCGACATGTGGGTATGACCCCCACAGGTCGGCGTCCAGTCCTTCCGGCTCTCTCCCTCGGAGAGCGTGCAGTCGCACCAGCAGCTGCTGAGCGAGACCTCCTTGACGTAGCGGTTGCGCGAGCGCGTGTAGCCACTCATCCGCGGACCGTACCCAGTAGGCATGCGGCAGTAGAACAGGCTCTTGGGGCACTTGCAGAAGAACCGGGGCGGCGGGAAGTCATACCAATAGCGTGGCTTCTCCCCGTTCGTTCCGTCTCCGCCGCTGCCGTCGCCTCCATCGGCTTCCCCACCTCCTTCGCCACCGCCGCCTCCACCGCCGCCGGTGAAGCCACCTCCTCCGCCACCGCCGCCTGCTGCGGCCGCTACCGCGCTCGGCGCGCTGGGCCGGCTCGGCCGCTGGAAGCGCCCGGGCGGGCCGGCTCGCCTGGGTTCGGACCGTCTTCGCTCGCGGCACTCGCGCCCCCGACAGCCCTGCATCCCGCTCGGGTCCACCAGCACCACCGGCGAGTTGCCGGGCCAGATGTAGAGGTTGCCGTTTGGCACTTGTCCGCCGGCCGTCTGGAGGACCGGATCCCGGCTGAGGAACCGGCCTGTGAGCTGGTCGTAGATGCGGGCCCGCAGCCAGTAGTCGCTGGGGTCCTTCTGCCGCCAGTAGCCAAGCCGCCCCACCCAGGTGAAGGGGTTGTTGTGGGACCCCGACAGCACGCTCTGTTCCCCGAAAGCCTTATACAGATACGAGATGCTCGTGTTCTCCGCGGAGTCCGTCAGCCGATCGGTCGAGCCCAGCCCATCGTAGTGATGAAACGCGCTCGCCCCCGATCTCCGCTGTGATATCAGCTCCCCAAAGCCCATCGGCGCGTGGGTGTAGGCGGCCCTGGTGCTGGAGGCGTCCAGGTCGAGCGCGATGTTCTCCCCATCCCACACCAGGTCATGCGTGCCCTCTGAGTCCTCCATCCGCCGCCGCTTGCCGTCGCCCGCATAGGTCATCGTGTTGACCGCGCCCCCCGACAGCTCCACCTTCACCATGCGATTCTCGACATCCCAGGAGTAGGTGGTCAGGGAGCCGGCGTCATCCTTCACCTCCAGGTTGCCGTCGGCATCGTAGGTGTAGGTGATGGTGCCCGAGCTATCCTCTTCGGTGTTGAGCTGATTCGCGGCATCGTAGGCATAGGCGGTGGTCGCGTCGCTGTCCACCTTCGTGAGCCGGTTGCCCACACCGTCGTAGGTATAGGTGATGTCGTAGGCGTTGCCGCCCGATCCTCGGGGGCCTCCACCACGAGTACTTCCGCACCGCCGCCTGAGCCCGCGGTCGGCCAACCGACCTGACTGTTCCAGCTCAAGTGAGCTGCCCAGTTGCCGGGCCTGCGCTCGAGCGCCTACGCCACAACTCACAGACAGAGCTCACGCGGCTGTGCGAGAATCGTGTGAGCTGGAGAACAGGAGACCGGACTCCTCTTCCGAATCCACCGAGTGCGAGGGGTCTGTTCATGCCCCCATGAGGTATTGCAGACTACACCGCGCACCGGACATAGGCAGGACATTATCCCGAGCTATTCATTTCGACCAGCCAGATCTTATCCACGTATTCTGCGAACAGTAACGCCTGGCCCCCGCTCACCCAGTTGATGGAGTCCACGGGCTTTCCTTCGGCGGCGGCCACAGCTTCCAGAGTCCCGTCGGCGAGCGTGTAGACCGTGATCCCCGAGCCCCAAGCCAGGCCCGAGCCCTGTGGAGAGACGGCGAGATGGGCTCCGTCTGGAGAAACCACCGCAAACATGGGCATTCCCTTCAGCCTGACCTGGGTCTTCTCCAGGTCGTCGTCGGTCAACCGCCAGACCTCGACCTCAGGAGCGGTGTCTCCCGGTGACTCCGCGTCATTGCTAAGCAAGAACACGACGTCGCCAGTGTTCGCCGCCACGCTCGGGTGGCCAAGGCGAGCAGCCGTCACAATGTGCCGTCTCGTCAGCGACGGCCAGTCCACGGCCTCCAAGCTGTCCGTGCCGTCGGTCGAGGTCACAACGTGGTAGATACACCCGCCGTCAGATGCCCACGCGAAATCCTGACTCGCGTGGTTCGGAGGGGTCAAGACGGTTTCCTCGACCGGCTGGGGGGGATGTCCGACAGACATCACGCCGGCGGTGATGGGGCTGCGCCCATATTTGCCTCCGTAAGTCACGAAAAGCTCGGCCAGAGCGCTTCCGTCAGGGCTCCACCGGAGAACCACCCGGTGACGCCCATCCCAGTCCATGATTGGCGTCCACGGCCCGGAAACATTTCCGACAACCACCCTGAATTCACAGGATTCAAGACGCCACTCACCCAGCGCTACTCTACCGTCCTCAGAGACCGCCACGTCAGCGCCCATGAACGGACGCGACGGGCAGGGCATCTCCCACAGCGTCGCTGGCTCGCGGGTGGCGAGGTCCAGGGCTGTAAGCCGAAGCACGGGCGCGTCTGTTGACCCACGAAGGACGCCTCGATGTGTTGCGGTCTCACCGGTCCATTCCCAGACGAAGAGCTTCTGCACCTCCTGACCACCGACGACTCTCACCGCCATAATTGTGCCTGTCGGGTCATACACGAGGTGGGCGGACTGCCCTTCCTGACCCGACACAATACCTGTTGGCGTGCAGCCTGCAAGCAAGCCGAGCACAACGCCTACCAAAACACACCAAGATGAGCGGACCATGTGCGAGCCCTGCCAAAGGGCCCTCCCCGCGTTGTTGACGGCGGCGACAGTCAACGCCTCAGCTCCCTTGCTTCCTTCGCCCCTTCCTGCAGTCCGCGACGGCCTGTCGGTACACAGGCCCCGGCTGCAAAACAGGAACATAGCCGTCTATGGTCCTGTACCACGGGGGCTCCACCATGCAGAGAAAGACACAGTGCATCATGCTGCCCAGGAAGGCAGGCTCGCCCCGCGTCACGGGGAACTGATGAGAGGCCAGCTCCCGCTCGCATATCCCCTGACACTCCCGACATTTTGCCTCCGCTGCCGTGATGAATGTATACAATTCAAGCCAGGGACAGCAAACTGGAGGCAGCTGCTCCCGCGGGATAGACGCCCCCCGCATCGACAACATGCAGATGAGTGGCGGGTAAGGGGGGCCTCCTACGTCGGGCGGAGGGTAGTCCTTCAGGTTGATCACCGGGCCGCCGACAGGGTTCCGTTCTCGATACTGCAGTCTCAACCCGCACGGGTCCCTACCTATAATTACGAACGGGTCGCCCTCAAAGTGCGAACGAAATTGATTGTACGGATCTGGAGACCCTCCCGGCGAGAACGCGTCCGGCGGTCCCATTCCGCCGCCCCATATCGCACCTTTCCCCTTCCCCGTGCCTTCTCCTGCGCCCGTAGCTAGGCTGCCCGCAGCTTGCGCGCGGCTTGACATGGGTGCTCGCCCGGCTTCGGACCTCCCTCGCTCGCGGCACTCCGGCCCCCGACAGCCCTGCATTCCACTCGGATCCACCTCCACCACCGGCGAGTTGCCGGGCCAGCGATACAGATTCGCCTCCTCCGTCACCGGATCCCTTGAGATGAAGCGGCCGCGCTGGGGATCGTACACCCGCGCCCGCAGCCAGTAGGTGTCCAGGTCCGGCTCCCGATAGTACCCAAGCTTCCCAACCCACGTGAAGCGATTGCTGATCCCCTCTGCTATGACATCGGTCTGTTCGCCAAAGGCGCGGTAGAGATACTGGTTCTTGACATCCCCATTCGCGTCGGTGATCCGATCCGTTGACCCCAGCGCATCGAAGTGGTAGAAGTAGCTGGCCTTCTGCTCTCCCTCACCCGCCTGCATCGACACGATCTCCCCATACACCTGCGGGTTGTACGTGTAGTCACGCCCGGTCTGGCGGGCGATGTTCTCCCCGTCCCACAGGAACGTCCGCACCATCGCGCTGTCGTCATACGACCGCCGCTTTCCATCCCCATCGTAGACCATCGTGTTGATGTCGATGACAGCTCCCAGCTTCACCTCCACCTGCGTCACCCGGTTCTCCGCGTCCCACGTGTAGGTGGTGCGAGTGCCCATGTTGTTGATAAGGGCGAGATTCCCGTTCGCATCCCAACTATAGGTCACCCTCGCGGTCGGCCTCTCCCCCACCAGGAGCTGATTCGCCGCATCGTAGACATAGGTCACCGTCGTCCCGCCCTCTACCTCCGTCTTTCGGTTGCCGGCCCCGTCGTAGGTATAGGTGATATCGTAGCTGTCATCACCGGAACGCTGCTCCCGGGTGAGCTGCCGCGCACCGTCGTAGCTCCAGGTAACCAGATCCCCGTCGGCCTCCTCCACCCCCGTGCGGTTGCCGGCCGCGTCGTAGGTGTAGGTGAAGATCGACAGCACCGAGATGTCCGACTTCAGATTCCGCACCGCGGTGATCCGGCCCGCCGCATCGTAACCGGTTGGCGGTCAGGTCTTCGGGATGAGTATAGAGGTCATCCCACTCGCCAAGAATCTGGTATGCGGCGAGACAGGATTTGGCTCGTCGTCGCCCGTGAGGCAGTCCTTCGCTGCGAACTTACCTACTCCGCGTGCGTTCTGATAGGCAGTCGGTAGATTGCGACCCGCGCTTCGTCTTCGCCTTCGTAGGATACGGCCAGAAGCTCACTGCTCCTAGACCATGCCACCACGCCTGCACCATACCCCTCTCGAATCGGGATGCGGCCCTGAACCCCTGCATAGCTCCACAAGATAGCGGCTCGGCAAGGCTCCTGGGGCTGGCGCTCCTTGTTCGATGCAGTGGCTATTCCTTTGCCATCAGCAGAAATCAGAGGTACTCCAATCAGCCAGCCAGCCTCAGCCGTCAGGGTCGCCACTCTCGTTAATTTGTGCCGATCAAGCGGCAGCCGGTACGGTGCCGCGGTCTCTTGCGTTGCCCCCGCATTGCTCCAAAGCGGGAAAGCTACCGAAAACGACACGTCCCCCGTGTCCGGGCCGAATGCAACCCCCGTTAATAACATTTCGCCCGGGGTCGAGCAAACCTCGCGAGCGGTCCCTGTATCGGGGCGGGCGAGCCAGATTTGGTTTTCTATTCCCCGATAACTGCCCGGGATCAGTATCCTATCTCCGTGCTCCGACCATGCCGGGGGAGCCGCGCCGCACACCAGTTCGCCGACGGGAGCCCATGTGACCGTCTCATTGGCTAGCTCCAACACCATGACGGCTGGAGATGCGTCGTCGAGGAACCCCGCACAGCTCGCGAGGCGCTGCCCCTCCAGCGACCATCTGGGGGGGCCGTAGATGCCTATCGGTAAATCGAATGCTCGCTCGTCCAGAGACTCAAGGTTCACTATGTAGACAGCAGAGGTCAATGATCCCGCGGGGCCAGCACGTGTACGCGTGAAGGCGACCTTCGATCGGCCTCGAAGCCAGTCCGGGTGACGGTCCATTGGGCCTCCCGTGATCCGGTGCACCGAGTCGGGTGCAACCAGCCACAGTGTCTGACGCTCCATGTCACCATCTTGCCAGGTCCGTTCGCAGAGCGATACTACCAGCTTCATGCCGTCATGCGAAAGGGAGCCTTCAAGCACTCCGGAGCCCGGCAGCGCGCCCGACGTCCAGAGCAGCTGCGCCCCTTCCCCACGTTTGCCAGTGGGAGCGCCTCCGCCAACCTCTGTGCTGCCACATCCGAGGCAAGCGAGAAATCCGACAGCCGCCAGGGCGCTGAGTAGTACCCGTCCCGCTACGCTTCTCTCGAGACGCATGTACTATCTCCTCTCGCTATTCTCGGCGCAGTTCCTCACCACGCTGACTCCGGATTTCTGTCGGGGCACCCCGCCAGGCAGTTTCTGTGAAGATTCTGGCAGCGGTTATGCCTCGTCTTTTCCGCTCCCGCCCTTTGGTGGCACTCCCGTGCCTTCTCATTGCAGCATCCGACGCAACTCAGCTCTTTGTCCCCTTTCGAAATAGTAGGGTCGTGCCACCGCGCACAAGGGTCGGCCTCCGGGTCGGCATGCGTGATTACTCCTGGGAAACCCCGACCTGCCCCTGGTGGAGGGACCGGAGGCTCCGGTCCGGGGCCTCCCCCTCCTCCCGGCTTGTGGTGCCCTTGTCGAGGCACCACTGGGAGACACGAAGAGTGCTTCCTGAGAATCTCAAACTCCGGGGGAGTGACCCTCTCCGAATGGTGCTCGAAGAGAGGCAGTATCACCACTGTACGCGTATGGACTACCGTCATGGTACAGCTGTGCGGTTCGGATGTGCAGTTGCAGCTGACGTTCTTAGCCTCTACTGTATGGTCAACCCTGTACGGGGTCCCTTCGGACGTAGTACCGAAATGCGAATGCGTCCATCCCTCCGGGATGCGCGCCATACACCCCCACTCTTCCCCCTGCAGTCCAGGACATCGCGCCAGGATGTAGCCAATCTCCTCCTTCGCTCCCATCCCACTCGGATCCACTCTCACCACCGGCGAGTTGCCGGGCCCACTCTCCAGATTCGCCGCCTAGCGTACAGGCACGAGGAGCACTTTGCAGAAGGAAACCCTGGTTTCGGTCACGCTTGACCGCGGCAGATGGCCCCGCTCACTGTGGAGCATCCACGGGCACAAGCCAGATCCTCCTCGCGTCCTCCGCTACGAGCAGCGCTCGCCCCGCGAGCACCCAGTTAACAGAGGCTACAGACTCTCCTTCAACAGACTTCACAATGTAGGAAGTACCATCTTCCAACGAGTACACGACCACTCCAGATCCGTGCGACACGTGCGGCCCAGGATCGTCCCCTGGCGGGATGACCGCAAGCCACTCCCCGTCAGGTGAGACAACTGCTCTGAATGCCCCTTCATCCAGACGCGCTGCCGTCCGTTCGCGCCCGCTGCCGGGGTGCACCCGCCACACAGCCGAGCCCGACTCACCCCGGAGTGGCTCGAGAACCACTACCTGCCCGGTCGCTGTGGCCACGCTCAGGGGGCCGAGACGATTCGGGGATACCATGAGCTTCTCCCTCTCTACGGACGGCCACTTCACACTCTCTACGCAGCGATCACCATCCGCCTCATACACAAGATGATACAGCCGTTCACCCCCCGGCGCCCAAGCCACTCCCATGGATTGGCTATCGGGCCCTGTCAGCATGGTCGTCTCAACCGCCCCGCCATCGCGCGGCACCACACTCACCAATGCCCTGCCCAGCCTGCCTGCAAGATCAGGCCCCAGTGAGAGGTACGCGAGACTGGTACCATCAGCGTTCCATTCCAAGAACGCGGGAAGATGCTCATCGAACCGCGATACCTGCGTCGCCTCTGACCACTCATTGCCTACGAGCACGCACCATGGCCCGCCGTAGGGCTGCGCGCTCTCTCGCTGTGTCCATGCGACTCTGCCTCCGTCCTCAGACACCGCTATGAAATCGTATAACAGCTCATTTGACACCTGGGAGGACGTTTCGTTCACAAGCGATACCTCGCCGCGTGCTAAGTCGAGACGGAGAACGCGCTGCACCCGCGATCCAGAGCCCTCATCGTCGGCAATCGTCTCCCACACGTAGGCCTGATCCTTCTGCTCGCCTCCGAACACCTCCACCGCTGCAATACGGCCGTCGCATTCATGCACCCAGGCATGTGTCTTCGCCCCACAGGCTCCTGGCAGCATACCGGAGAAGCACAGCGCCAGTGCGAGCGGGTCGCCGGGTCCCAACCGGGTCGCCTGATCGAATGCCGCTAGCGCCTCCTCATGCCTGCCCAGCGTCAACAACTCCAGGCCCCTATCGTAGTACCACTGCGTCCACGCGGTGTAGACGAGGACGGCGACGGCCACGCCCGCTAGGCCTAGGCTCGCGATGGTCAAGAGCACGAAGGCGGCCTTGGCAGACACCCTCGCGCGTAGCTCACTGGCGCTCATCCGCACGGCGCGCCGCCGGGCGCCATCGCGGCACGAAGTCACTGGCCTGCTCCGGCGAGATGCGTTCGCCCGCCTGGATCTCATCCTCACAGATGTAGACGTGGCTCCGGCCACCCACTGCAAGCGTGTAGGCAAAGGAGAGCTGGAGGGGGTCCCATCCCCCAAGTGTGATCGCTCCCCCCGCGGTCAGTACCTCGGAAACAGCCCACTGACTCTCGTCCCAGCGCGCGATTCTCAGGCAGCTCTGCCCGGTCTGCTCAATCGCCAAGACAAATGCAAGCCACGGTTCCTTCGGGTGCCATGCCCACCCCGCGAAGAATGTCTCCTTGGTCCACGTCGCCAGGACCTGCACCGTACTGTCAGCGCTGTCGTAGATGCACAGCTCGCTGGGAGGGAGCTTGGGCAGGATTCCGAGACGGACAAATGCGATGAACCGACCGTCCGGGGACCAGGACGTGTATGCGATGCGGCGGTGGTCGCCTGCCGAGGCAAGAGGGACTCCATCGGAGGAGCCCAAGAGCGACAGGACCTTCAGCCCATCCAGGTCGTCGCCGACAGCGACCCTGGAACCGCCTGGACTGGGCGCAAATGCGGTCACAGACGCGTGTGCGCCTGGGACCTCGTGCAGCTCGCCAGTCTGTACATCCAGGATTGCCAGGCCCGCGTGCGGCTCATTCCCGTGGTCAGGAAACGGCCGAAACCAGCTGAACATCACATGCGGGTCATCCCCGAAGCCCCGTATCCGCACCGGCACGCGTCCCCCCGTATCCAGACGCTCAGCCCCATCGGCCTCGATGCTGCAGGTCCACAGCCGATCCCCCCTTACGTAGATCAGATCGGTCGGCGTGAGCCAGTCGAAGCCAGTCGCCTCTTCGGTACCTGGGAGCATCCGCCTGATGCTGCCATCCTCAGACATCACGCCTAGTTGGCGACGGCCGTCACGCTCTCGCGACACGAACGCCAGAAGAGGACCAAGCAGGCCGCTGCCATGTGTCGGCGCCGCCCTGCGGCAGCCTGTCGAAGCTAGCACAACACCAGCGATCAGCACGAGAAAAGCGCTTGCCATACCAGATGGTCGCATAGTGGCCCTCGCTACTAGTAGATACCAGGATACGTGTTGATTGGCGTCGTGGGGTGCCTTGGTCCAGGCATGTACAAGGCGCACACGCCGATGCAGCCTGCACCCTCCGGAGACGGCCTCCGGACCTCTATCGATCGCCACACCCTGCCGCCCGAATCGACGCAGACGTATACACATTCGCACTTCCCGTAGCCCTGCGCGCCCACCTGAACGATCTCGTGCGCATGTCGGAGTTGCCAGCTACATGGGGGCGGCCCTATACGTTTGCAATAGCCTGGCAGCTCGAGTATCATTCCCTGCTCTCCTACCTCGAACACTCGCGTGCACTGCCGAGCGCCGGGAAGGGGATTGTCACACCTATGCACGTCTTCGCAGCGCAGCAAGTACCAGTTCGCGCCGCGCCCATGTGAGCGGTCCATGCAGTACCAGCCGCCCTCTGTAAAAGACCCAATCCAGCAAGTGTCGGGATCCCAC